>NZ_JOCQ01000150.1 GCF_000720725.1 Streptomyces rimosus subsp. rimosus | reverse complement strand
GTCCGGCCGGTCGCCGCCGCGACGGCCCTCGCGCTGTCCGCCCGGGCGCTGCCCGCCGTCGGCCGCGCCGCCGCCCTTGCCCGGCTCGTCGTCCAGGCGCAGCGTCAGCGAGATCCGCTTGCGCGGGATGTCCACGTCCAGCACCTTCACGCGCACGATGTCACCCGGCTTGACCACGTCGCGCGGGTCCTTGACGAACGTTTTGGACATTGCCGACACATGCACCAGTCCGTCCTGGTGGACGCCGACGTCCACGAATGCCCCGAAGGCGGCGACGTTGGTCACCACGCCCTCCAGGAGCATCCCGGCCGCCAGGTCGCCGATCTTCTCCACGCCCTCCTTGAAGGTGGCCGTCTTGAAGACCGGGCGCGGGTCGCGGCCCGGCTTCTCCAGCTCCTGGAGGATGTCGGTGACGGTCGGCAGGCCGAAGGAGTCGTCGACGAAGTCGGCGGGCTTCAGCGAGCGCAGCACCGCCGTGTTGCCGATCAGCGAGGACACCTCGCCGCCCGCCGTCTTCACCATCCGGCGGACCACCGGGTACGCCTCCGGGTGCACGCTGGAGGCGTCCAGCGGGTCGTCGCCGCCGCGGATACGGAGGAAGCCCGCGCACTGCTCGTACGCCTTCGGGCCGAGCCGGGCCACGTCCTTGAGCGCCTTGCGGGTGCGGAAGGGGCCGTTGGTGTCGCGGTGCGCGACGATGTTCTCGGCCAGGCCCGAGCCGATGCCGGACACGCGCGACAGCAGTGGCGCGGACGCGGTGTTGACGTCCACGCCGACGCCGTTCACACAGTCCTCGACCACCGCGTCCAGCGAGCGCGACAGCTTCACCTCGGCCAGGTCGTGCTGGTACTGGCCGACACCGATCGACTTCGGGTCGATCTTGACCAGTTCGGCGAGCGGGTCCTGGAGGCGGCGCGCGATCGAGACGGCACCGCGCAGCGACACGTCCAGGTCGGGCAGCTCCTGCGAGGCGAACGCGGAGGCGGAGTACACCGAGGCGCCCGCCTCGGAGACCATCACCTTGGTCAGCTTCAGCTCCGGCTGCGCCGCGATCAGGTCGGCGGCCAGCTTGTCCGTCTCGCGCGAGGCGGTGCCGTTGCCGATGGCGATCAGCTCGACGTCGTGCTCCCGGGCCAGCCGCGCCAGCGTGGCCAGCGACTGGTCCCACTTCTGCTGCGGCACGTGCGGGTAGATCGTCTCCGTCGCGGCCACCTTGCCGGTCGCGTCCACGACGGCGACCTTGACGCCCGTACGGAAGCCGGGGTCCAGGCCCATCGTGGCGCGGGTGCCGGCCGGTGCCGCCAGCAGCAGGTCGCGCAGGTTGGCCGCGAAGACCCGTACCGCCTCGTCCTCGGCGGCCTGCCGCAGCCGCAGCCGCAGGTCGATACCGAGGTGCACCAGGACGCGGGTGCGCCAGGCCCAGCGGACCGTGTCCTTCAGCCACTTGTCGGCGGGCCGGCCGCGGTCGGCGATGCCGAACTTGTGGGCGATGGACTGCTCGTACGACGTGGTGCCCTCGACCGGCTCGGTCTCCGGCTCCAGCGCGAGGTCGAGGATCTCCTCCTTCTCACCGCGCAGCATCGCCAGGACGCGGTGCGACGGCAGCGCGGTGAAGGGCTCGGCGAAGTCGAAGTAGTCGGCGAACTTCGCGCCCGCCTCCTCCTTGCCCTCGCGCACCTTCGCGGCGACCTGGCCCCGCGACCACATGCGTTCGCGCAGTTCGCCGATCAGGTCGGCGTCCTCGCTGAACCGCTCGGTCAGGATGGCCCGCGCGCCCTCCAGGGCGGCGGCCGGGTCCGCCACGCCCTTGTCGGCATCCACGAACGCCGCCGCGGCGGCCGAGGGCTCCACCGACGGGTCGCTCAGCAGGCCGTCCGCCAGCGGCTCCAGACCGGCCTCGCGCGCGATCTGCGCCTTGGTGCGCCGCTTGGGCTTGAAGGGCAGGTAGATGTCCTCCAGCCGGGCCTTGGACTCGGCGCCGCGGATCTGCGCCTCCAGCGCGGCGTCCAGCTTGCCCTGCGACCGGACGGACTCCAGGATCGCGGCCCGCCGCTCCTCCAGCTCCCGCAGGTAGCGCAGCCGCTCCTCCAACGCGCGCAGCTGCGCGTCGTCGAGCATCTCCGTCGCTTCCTTGCGGTACCGGGCGATGAAGGGCACGGTCGAGCCGCCGTCGAGCAGTTCGACCGCGGCCTTCACCTGCCGCTCCCTGACGCCGAGCTCGCCGGCGATCCTCGCTTCGATGGATCCGATGGTCCCGGACGCCCCGTTGGCCTCGGTGGATGCCGTCACGTTGTTTCCTGCCCCGCCTTCCAGCGTTTGCTTGAGCCTGCATTGTGCAGGTTGCCGGGCCGCACTGTCGCGCCCCCCGCGCCGCTGTCGCCAGGTGTGAGAAGCCGCACGCACCGGTGCCCGCGCCCGGGACGTCTGCTCTCAGCCGTCGGTGCGCCGCAGCACCAGGCTCAGGAATCCCCAGCAGTCCCGGTAGACCCGCAGCCACTCCGTACGGTGGGTGCCGGCCGCCGCCAGCGCTTCGGTGCGGTCGGGGCCGCCCGGCTGGTCCAGTGCCCAGGAGGCCAGCGAACCGGTCCAGGACCACTCGTAGGCGTCCAGTTCGCGGCGGGTGCTGATGTGTCCGTGGACGGGCGTCCACCCGTCGGCGGCGACGCGTTCCAGGGTGGTCGGCAGATCGGCGAAGTGGCCCAGCATCTCGACGGCCTCCGGAGACGGCGTACGGTCCCAGAATCCGTCACCGACCAGTACGCGCCCGCCCGGAGCCAGGTGTTCGCGGGCCGCCGCCAGGGTGGGCAGCAGGCCGCCGAAGGCGTGCGCGGCCCCGACGCTGAGCACCAGGCCGAACGGGTGGGGGGAGCGGAAGCCGGCGGCGTCCTCGTGGTGGAGGACGAGCCGGCCCGCGACGTCCTGCTCGGCGGCGGCCGTACGGGCGTGCGCCAGGGCCTCCGCGCTGACATCGACGCCCTCGGCGCGCAGCCGCGGATGCCGGGCCAGCGCGCGCAGCAGCCACTCCCCGCCGCCGCAGCCGAGGTCGAGCACGCGCTCGTCGCCGCGCGGCAGGCCGTGGTCCAGCAACTGCCGCACCGACGCGTCGTCGAGCGGCGCGGCGATCGGGTGGCCGGTGTGCGCGATCCGGGAGATCTCTTGACGGTTCATCGGCGCAGCGTGGCAGCGGCGGTCCGTCCCGCGCACCCGATTTCTCGGTGCGCGGGACGTTCCGGGAGGGCCGGCAACTACCGCGACACTCCCGGGGGTTGGGCCCCCGCAGGGCGCCCGGAAGGCGCGGGCCTCAGCCCTCGCGGTCTCACCCCTCGCGGTCTCACCCCTCGCGGTCTCAGCCCGCGCGGTCTCAGCCCTTGCCGAAGAGCGCCTTCGGGAACGCGCCCGCCGCCAGCGCGGCCTGGGTGAAGCCGCCGGCCAGTTCGGTCAGCCGGGCCACGTCCGCCGCGCCCAGGTGCTCGTACGGCGCCAGGTCCAGCCGGTCCGTGGTGTCCTCCAGGTCCGCGCGCAGCTGCTTGCCCGCCTCGGTCAGCGCGCCCACCGCGTCGAGGAAGCCGCGCCCGCGCAGCCGCTCCTCCGCGGCCTCCCAGTCCTCCGGGGACCAGCCGCGGGTCTCCAGGATCCAGGATCGGGCCGCGCCGCGGTCGCTGGCGGTGTGGGTGACCAGCGCCTCCAGGCCGTCCAGCCCGGCGTCCAGCAGCGCCGCGAGGTGGCCGTCGCCGCGGTGCTCGCGCAGCAGCGTCGCCGCGTGCCAGAAGGCGAGGTGCGGCGCGTCGGGGACCGGCAGGTCGGCGTGCGCGGCGAACAGCGGGCGGGCGTGCCGCGCGCAGGCTTCGGCGGCGCGCAGCGCCAGCCGGGCCGCCTCGGCCATCTCCGGCGACTCCACCGCCGCGTCGCCGAGCAGCCGCCGCAGCGTGCGGTCGGCCGCCCGCAGCCGCGCGGCCAGCACCTCCTCGGGCGGGGCCACCTTCCACACCTGCGGTATGTGCCGGGCGACCAGGTCGTGCCTGAAGTTGTAGAAGGTCGCCGTGACGGTGCCGGGGCCGACCGCGCCCAGGGCCGCGGCCCGGCTCGCGAAGTAGGCGGCGCTGCGGTCCTCGATGCCGAGGGCGGCGAACTCGGCGGGGAAGTCGGGGGAGAAGTAGACGGTCGAGTGCAGCGGGTTGACGACGTTGTGACAATGCCGTCCGGCGCGCTCGGGGAGCGGGGTCGTGGTGGTCATGCCCGCAGGTTACCGACCCGTCGGTACGGAGGGGAGGGGGGCCGGGCAGACCCCGGCGACCGCCACCCGGCCACGCCGGCCGATGGCAGTAAAGGTGGGTTATTCGTCATTGCCGCCACCGCGGGCGCCCCCGCAGGATGAACGCCATGGAACAGCGCGACGTGCTGGTCGTCCTCTTCGACGGCGTGCAGAGCCTCGACGTCACCGGCCCGCTGGAGGTCTTCACCCAGGCGGCCCTGCGGACGCCCGGCGCCTACCCGGTCCGCACCGCCTCGCTCGACGGCGCCCCGGTGCGCACGGGCAGCGGACTGGCCGTGACCCCCGATCTCGCGCTGCCCGACGCCGGACCGCCGCACACCCTGCTCGTGCCCGGCGGGCGGGGCACCCGAGACCCTGACCCCCGGCTGATCGACTGGCTGCGGCTGCACGCGCCGCGGGCCCGCCGCAAGGTGTCGGTATGCACCGGCGCGTTCCTGCTCGCCGCCGCCGGACTGCTCGACGGCCGCCGGGCGACCACCCACTGGACCCGGTGTGCCGAGCTCGCCGCCGACTTCCCGGCCGTACGGGTCGATCCGGAGCCGATCTACGTACGGGACGGCGACGTGGCCACCTCGGCCGGCGTGACGGCGGGCATCGACCTCGCGCTGGCCCTGGTGGAGGAGGACCTGGGCCGCGACCTCGCGCTGGCCGTCGCCCGCCACCTGGTCGTCTTCCTGCGCCGCCCCGGCAACCAGACCCAGTTCAGCGCCCAGCTCGCCGCGCAGACCGCGGACCGGCGCCCGCTGCGCGACGTACAGCAGTGGATCGCCGAGAACCCGGCGGCCGACCTGTCCGTGGAAACCCTCGCCGGCCGCGCGGGCCTGTCGCCCCGGCACTTCGCCCGCGCCTTCCGGGACGAGGTCGGCATGACCCCCGGCCGGTACGTCGACCGGGTGCGCCTGGAGGCCGCCCGCCGCCTCCTGGAGGACACCGCCGACGGTGTCGAGGGCATCTCCCGCCGCTGCGGCTACGGCACTCCCGAGGCGATGCGCCGCGCCTTCCTGCGCACGCTGGGCGCCGCACCGGCCGAATACCGCCGCCGCTTCCGGCCCGCGGCCCCGCCGCCGTTCTCCTGACCACCCGCCCAGGCCGCTTCACCACGCCCCATCACCGAAAGGCACCCGCATGCAGATCGCCGTCCTCCTCTACGACCGCATCACCGCCCTGGACGCCATCGGCCCGTACGAAACCCTCAGCCGCATCCCCGGCGCCGAGACCGTCTTCGTCGCCGAGCGCACCGGCGAGCACCGCACCGGCCGCGGCGACCTCGCGCTGACCGCCGACGCCGTGCTGTCCGAGGTCACCGCCCCGGACGTGCTCGTGGTGCCCGGCGGCACCGGCCAGGCCGCGCTCATGGACGACGGGCCGCTGCACGACTGGCTGCGCGCCGTGGACACCCGTACCACCTGGACGACCTCCGTCTGCACCGGCTCCCTGATCCTCGCCGCCGCGGGCCTCCTCAAGGGCCGCCGCGCCACCTCCCACTGGCTCGCGCTGGACCGGCTCCCCGCCCATGGCGTCGAGCCGACCGGCGAGCGCGTCGTCTTCGACGGCAAGTACGTGACCGCCGCGGGCGTGTCCTCCGGCATCGACATGGGCCTTGCGCTGGTCGGACGGATCGCCGGTGACGCCCACGCGCAAACCGTCCAGCTCGGCATCGAATACGACCCGGAGCCGCCGTACGACGCGGGCTCGCCCGAGAAGGCACCGGCCGGCATCACGGCGGCGATGCGGGAGCGGAGCCGGTTCATTCTGGACGGCTGACCTCCGGCGGGCCGCCGGAGTGATCGCCCTCGCCCCCGTCCGGCCCGCCGCCCTCCAGCTCCTCCTGCCACAGCAGCTCCGTCAGGCGGCCGATCCCGGCGGCCAGATGGCGCCGGTACGTCGTCATCGGCAGGCGCAGCAGCTCCGCGGCGCGCGCCTGGGTGCCGGCCGGGCGCAGGTACGTGTGGTGCAGCGCCCGGAAGGCCCGGCGGTCCTGCGGCGACGCCTCCAGCGCCGCCGCTGCCGAGCGCACCGCCTCCCGCAGCGCCGCCACCCGCTCCTTCTGGCCCGCCTCACCCGCCGGGCACCGCCCGGCGACCAGGCGCGTCCGCAGCAGCGGCGAGTCCCGCAGCCCGTCCGCCCGTACGAGTCCACGCAGCACGTCCCGCACCGCCTCCGCGAACTCTTCCCGGTCCAGCACCCGCAGCGGGTCCGACGCGACGGGCGGGGTGACCGCGAACGGGTCCTCGGCCCGTTCCCGCTCGGTCAGCATCGCCAGCCACGCCAGCGCCGGCACCCGCCGCCAGTCGTGCACGAACATCCCGAAGCGGCGCCCCGCCGCCGTGAAGTCCGCCGCGGGCAGCCGGGCGAAGTCCACGTACGCGCAGCCCGGCTCCCAGAACTCCGGATCGGCGAACGGCAGCAGCGTCACTGCGGGCTTGTGGTCCGTCAGGTAGTGGTGGGTCAGCCGCAGGGTGATCAGGGTCTGTACGGGCGACACGGCCTGGTACTCGTCGCGGCTCATCCAGAACCGCACCAGCAGCGCCGTCTCGCCGCCGCGCAGCTCCCCGTGCTCCGCCAGCCAGCCGCGGGCGGCCCGTACCGCCGGATCGTCCGGTGCGTCCGCCGGGGGAGCGGCGCCCAGCTCGATCAGCGTGTAGAACCCGGCCGCCACCCCGTCCGGTCCACGCACGGTGTACGTCTGCGCCTCCGGACACCGCGACCAGTCGTGCACCAGCCGCGCCGCCTCGATGCCCTCGTGGATCGCGGCGATCGTGCACGCCTCCACCAGCTCGCCGCCGGTGACCGGACCCGGCGAGACGGTCAGCCGGTCCAGCCGGGCGGCACCGGCCGCGCCGCGCGCCACCGGCTCCAGCAGCGGCCCGACGACCGGGCTGTCCCGGTGCAGGTACGCGAAGTCCGCGAGCACCGCCCGCTGCCGCGCCCGGTCGTCCTCCTGGGTGAACAGCCGCTGGTAGTACGCGCTCGCCCGCCGGTGCAGCGCCGCCCGGCGCTCCGGATCGCGCCAGCGCAGCTCCGCGTCCAGCGCGTCCCGTACCAGGTCGTGCGGATGCACCCCGCGCAGCCCGCTCTCCACGGCGGACAGTCCGCACAGCCAGTCGAAGTACGGCCGGGCGTCGGCCACCTGGAGCAGCGCGGCCAGCAGCGGCTCGGTCGTCGAGAGCACCTGCGAGGACGCCTCCAGCGCGGTCCGGTGCAGCGGCGTGGGCACCGCTTCCAGCAGGCTCGCCAGCAGCGCCCGCACGATCTGCGGCGACGGGTCGGCCCCGGCCGCCTCGCCGCCGTGCGCGGCGACGTCCGCCACCAGCGCGAGGGCCAGCGGGTGCCCGCGGGTGAAGGCCAGCCCCTGGTCCTGGACGGCGGGCGGCACACCGCGCCGGGTGAGCAGCTCCCGGCTGTCCGCATCGTCCAGCGGCCCGAGCGGGAGCAGGTGCAGCAGCCCCTGCCAGGCCGGATCCAGGCGCCAGGACAGCGGCGGCGCCGTCCGGCAGGCCAGCGCGACCAGCGCGTCGGCGGGCAGCCGGGGCAGCAGCTCGCGGTGCACGGTGTCCCGCGCCACCCGCGGGTCGTCCAGGCCGTCGATGAGCAGCACCAGATCCGGCCGGTCCGGAATGCGCCCCGTCAGCTCCTCCTCGTAGGAGCGCACCTCGGCCGCCTCCAGCCGTACGGCGGGCCGCCCGGCGTGCCGCGCGAGCTGCGCGAAGTGGTGCAGGAGCGTGGTCTTGCCGATGCCGCCGGGACCGTGGACGTACACCACCGCGCCGCGCCCGGCGGCCAGCAGCGCGCGGAAGGCCGCGGTCTCCCGGCGGCGGCCGACGAAGCCCTCTTCGCGCGCCGTCACGAGCCGGTCGCCCAACCGGTCACCCACGCGACAAGTATGTCGCCGGGGCGGCCGGAACGGACCCTCATCGGACATGAAGCGGACATGTAACGGTCTGCTTTCCGGGCGTTCACCGCGCCTAGCTTCCTGGGTGCCGCACCACCAACAACTCAGGGGGCGAAGAAAGATGAACCGCAGGACCACCACCGTCATGGGCGTCGCGTTCGCCGCCGCCTCGGCCGCCGGACTGGCCCTGTCGGCCGCCGGACCGGCCGCCGCGTCGCAGTTCTACGGCGGCACGCTGCACCCGGGGGAGCAGCGCTGCGTGCAGCAGTCCGCCGAGCACAAGGTGCGCGTGGACGGCAAGGCCACGGGCCAGGGCGCCAAGTTCAAGCTCCAGTACCAGGGCGCGACGGTGCCCGGCACCGGCTCGCCCGGCCTGGTCACCGCGTACGCCGCGGAACTGCGGGACACCTGGGCCGGCTGGCCCGGCGCGGGTGACTACACCGCCTGCGCCACCAACAACGGCACCGCCGACACCAACGTACGCCTGACCCTCAAGACGGACGGCGAGGTCACCTGACCCACGGGGGTCCGCCCGTCGCACGACCCGCCGGGAGTCGCCTGCTCACCTCACCGACCAGGTGAAGCGCGGCTCCCGGCGTTCCAGGAAAGCGGCGACACCCTCCGCGGTGTCGCCGCTCTCGTGCGCCTGCGCCTCCCAGTGGGCGACCCGCTCCCCGTCCGCCGGGCCGTCCGCGAACTCCTTCGCCGCGGCCTGCGTCAGCTGCGACCGGCTCGCCAGTACGGCGGTGAACCGCGCCACCCGCTCGTCCAGCCCGTCCTCGGGCAGCACCTCGTCCAGCAGCCCGGTCCGCAGCGCCCGCGCACAGTCGATCAACTCGCCCGAGAACAGCAGGTACTTGGCGGCCGACGGGCCCACCAGCCGCACCAGCCGCCGGGTGGACGAGGCCGGATAGACGATCCCCAGCTTCGCGGGCGGCACCCCGAACTGCGCGCCCTCCTCCGCGAACCGCAGGTCGCACGCCGCCGCCAGCTGGCAGCCGCCCCCCACGCAGTAACCGCGTATCGCCGCCAGCGTCGGCTTGGGAAACGCCGCGAGCGCCTCCTCGGCGGCCGTCGCCAGCCCCTTCTCCGCCCCCGCCGACCCGCGCAGCGACCCGATGTCCGCACCGGCGCAGAACGTCCGGCCCGCGCCGGTCAGCACCAGCACCCGTACGGCACGGTCCGCCGCCAGCCGGTCCAGCAGCGGCGGCAGCTCCCGCCACATCTCCGTCGTCATGGCGTTGCGCTTGGCGGGATGGCTGAGGGTGATGGTCGCCGTGCCGTCGCCGACGCGTGTGATGATCTCCGGTTCCATGCTCCGGATGGTAAGGCGGCCGGCTGATACCGCGGTGATCACCGGGACCGGGGCGGCCACCGGAGGCCGGGGCGGCCACCGGATATCGAGGCGACCGCCTGGCAGCGGGCCGGATACGATCGTCGGTCTGATGTCTGACACCGCCGCCACCCTCGTCGCCAAGTCCCTCGCCGCCGGCCACGGCGAACGCGTCCTCTTCTCCGGCCTCGACCTGGTGGTCGCCCCCGGGGACGTCATCGGCCTGGTCGGCGCCAACGGCGCCGGCAAGTCCACGCTGCTGCGCCTGCTGGCCGGGCTGGACACCCCGGAGGAGGGCCGGCTGAGCCTGAGCCCGCCCACCGCCACCGTCGGCCATCTCCCGCAGGAGCCGGACCGCCGCCCCGGAGAGTCCGTACGCGCCTTCCTCGCCCGCCGCACCGGCGTCACCGCGGCCCAGGCGGCCCTGGACACCGCCACCCAGGCGCTCGTCGACGAGGCGCCCGGCGCCGACGACGCGTACGCCACCGCCCTGGAGCGCTGGCTCTCCCTCGGCGCCGCCGACCTCGACGAACGCGCCGAGGAGACGGCCGCCCAGCTCGGCCTCGCCGTCGGCCTCGACCAGCCCATGACCGCCCTGTCCGGCGGCCAGGCCGCCCGCGCCTCGCTCGCCTCGCTACTGCTCTCCCGCTACGACGTCTTCCTGCTGGACGAGCCCACCAACGACCTCGACCTGGACGGCCTGGCCCGGCTGGAGGAGTTCGTCACCGGCCTGCGCGCCGGCACGGTCCTGGTCAGCCACGACCGCGAGTTCCTGACCCGTACGGTCACCCGCGTCCTCGAACTCGACCTCGCCCAGCAGCAGGTCAACACCTACGGCGGCGGCTACGAGGCGTATCTGGAGGAGCGCGAGCGGGCCCGGCGGCACGCCCGCGAGGAGTACGACGAGTACGCCGAGACCCGGGCCGCCCTCCAGACCCGCGCCCACCTCCAGCGCAACTGGATGGAAAAGGGCGTCAAGAACGCCCGCCGCAAGGCCACCGACAACGACAAGATCGGCCGCAAGTTCCGTACGGAGTCCACCGAGAAGCAGGCCGCCAAGGCCAAGCAGACCCAGCGCATGATCGAGCGCCTGGACGCCAACGCCGTCGAGGAGCCGCGCAAGGAGTGGGAGCTGCGCATGGAGATCGCCGCCGCGCCGCGCGCGGGCGCGGTGGTGGCCACCCTGCGCGGCGCCGAGGCGCGGCGCGGCGACTTCCGCTTCGGCCCGGTGGACCTCCAGATCGACTGGGCGGACCGGGTCGCCGTCACCGGCCCCAACGGCTCGGGCAAGTCCACCCTGCTCGCCGCCCTGCTGGGCCGGCTGCCGCTGGACGCCGGACACGCCGCGCTGGGTTCCGGCGTCGTCGTCGGCGAGGTGGACCAGGCGCGCGGCGCGTTCCTCGGGGACGAGCCGCTGGCGGACGCGTTCCGCGGCGCCGCACCGGAGATGTCCCCGGCCGACGTACGCACGCTGCTCGCCAAGTTCGGGCTCAAGGCGGCCCACGTACTGCGGCCCGCCGCCACGCTCTCCCCGGGCGAGCGGACCCGCGCCGCCCTCGCCCTCCTCCAGGGCCGGGGCGTCAACCTCCTGGTCCTGGACGAGCCGACCAACCACCTCGACCTGCCGGCGATCGAACAGCTGGAGTCCGCGCTCGACTCCTACCAGGGGACGCTGCTGCTGGTCACGCACGACCGGCGGATGCTGGAGGCGGTGCACACCACCCGCAGGATCGAGGTCGAGAGCGGGCGCATCGCCGAGCGCGTGCTCTGAGGCCGCTTCACGACCCTCCCGTCCGGCGCTCAGCCGACCCGGACGGTCTCGCCCGGGGCCAGACGCCGGTAGCGCGCGGCGATGCCGGGTCCGTTCTCGCCCAGCAAGCCGCCGACCATCGCGGTGCCGATGTCGTTGAGGGCGCCGTCGTGAATGGCGTAGGCGTCCCGCGGGGCGACCTCACGTACGTAGTCGATCAGGCGGCCGGTGGTGGACCAGGGGGCGTGCACCGGCAGCAGCAGCGTATCGACGGAGGTCCCGGGGACGGTCAGGGCGTCCCCGGGGTGGAAGAGGGCGCCGTCGATGAGGAACCCGACGTTGGTGACGCGCGGGATGTCGGGGTGGATCACCTCGTGCCAGGTGCCGTGGACCTGGACGTCGAAGCCGTCCGCGGTGAAGGCCGTACCGTCCCCGACGGCGGTGACCCGGGTGCCGAGGCCGTCCAGCTGCTCGGTGACGGCGGAGTTGGTCCAGATGCGCAGGCGCGGGTTGCACTCGGCCGCCCGGCGCAGCGTCTCCTCCGAGAAGTGGTCGAAGTGCTCGTGGGTGACCAGGACCGCGTCGGCGCCGTCCAGCGCCTCCGGGCCGGTGAGTCCGCCCGGGTCGATGACCAGGCGCCGACCGTCCTTCTCGACGCGGACACAGGCGTGGCCGAACTTGGTGAGCTGCACGGGAGGAAAACCTTTCGCTCGGGATGCGAGAAAACTGTACAACCAAGTTGTACAACTTGTTTCCATTCCTCGGCTAAGGTGTGCGCATGGACGAAGACGCGCTGGCCGAGGATCTCCGGCAGTCGATCGGCGAGCTGGTACGGGCGGTACGGACGGTGGACTCCATGCCGCCCGGGGAGGCGGCCGCCCTCGGCTATCTCGACCGGGGCGGCCCGCTGACCACGGCCGACCTCGCCCACCGGCGCGGCGTCACCCACCAGTCGGCCGCCAAGTCCGTGAAGGAACTCGTCGGCGGCGGCTTGGCGCGCACCGAGCCGCACCCCGGCGACCGTCGCAAACTCCTGGTGCACATCACCGACGCCGGCCGCGCCCGCCTGCGACGCGAACGCGAGCAGCGCGCCCGTACCCTCAACGCCGCCATCCGCGACACGTGCAGTCCTGAAGAACAGCGGCGGCTGCGGGACTGTGTGACCCTGCTGTCCCGCCTGACCGCGCACCTTGCCGGGAAGTGACCGCCCGGCGGTCGGGGGGCGGCCGTCCGGCGATCGGGAGGTGGTCGCCCGGCGATTTGGCGTACGGCCCGGCGCCCCGTAAGGTGGGCGGAACCGACGCGGGGTGGAGCAGCTCGGTAGCTCGCTGGGCTCATAACCCAGAGGTCGCAGGTTCAAATCCTGTCCCCGCTACTTCCGCAGCAGGCCCGGTGCTCATGACGAGCACCGGGCCTGCTGTCGTGTGTGCTGCCATTCGGCCCTGAAGGGGGTATACCGGGACAAAGGCGTCCGTGAGGAGGACGGTGATGATCGGCACTCGCAGATCCTCGAAGCGCCCGGCGCGCGGCACGTCCCCGGGGACACGGGAAGCGGGCGAGCTGCGGCGCGGCTTCGCCTGGCTGGCGGTGCTCGGCGGGGTCCTGGTGCTCGCGGGCCTGGTGGGCCTGGTGTACGTCGGGTTCGCGACCCTCACCTCGATGCTGCTGTTCGGCTGGCTGCTGCTGATCGGCGGTGTGGTGGGGCTGCTGCACGCGATCCAGTCGCGCGGCTCCAGCTTCTTCTGGCTCGCGGTGATCGTGGCGGCCCTGAACATCGCGGCGGGCGTGGTCGTCATCCGTCAGCCGGAGGTCGCCGCGGCGGGCCTGACGATGTTCGCCGCGCTGCTGTTCCTGACCGGCGGGGTCTTCCGGCTGGTCGGCGGGGCGGTCGTCCGGGGGCCGCAGTTCGGCTGGACGCTGGTGCAGGGGGCCTTCGGCATCCTGCTGGGCGTGCTGGTGCTCGGCGACTGGCCGCACAGCAGCCGGTACGTGATCGGCTGCTTCTTCTCCCTCGCGCTGCTCTTCGACGGGCTCGGCCTGATCGCGATGGGGGTCGGCGGCCGGCGGATCGTCGGCATGGTGGCGGGCGGCCGCGGTACCGCGCGGGACGGCGCACCCGCCGCACCGGACGCCACCGGCCACCCACCGGCCCCATAGGGCGGTCCTTGAACGAGAAACAAATAGGACAGGATCGGTCGTAGGGCCGATTTCCGATTGCGTTATCGGTCAGAAGGCGTCGATAGAGGCTGACTTCTGTTCAGCGGGTCGGTCCGGACCAGCGCAGAACCAACACTCGTTACGTGAGGATGTCTTCCGGACCCCCGGCCGAACCCCCCGAGGAGCTGACCGCCCCGCTCGCGTACGAAGGCGTCTGGCGCTTCACCGCGCCGGCGCTGGAGTCCTCGGTGCCCCAGGCGCGGCACGCGGTCCGGGACCTGCTCGCCCAGCAGCGCGTACCGGCCGCCGAGGAGGTCATGGACGCCCTGCTGCTGATCGCCTCCGAACTGGTCACCAACGCCGTGCAGCACGCCGCGCTGCTCTCCCCGGAGATCACCGTCGAGGTCACCGTCGGCGCGGGCTGGGTCCGGGTCGCCGTCGAGGACGAGCATCCGTACCGCCCCAAGGCCGTCGAGGCGGACGAGGGGGACGTCGGCGGGCGCGGCCTGTGGCTGGTCAAGATGCTCACGGCCGAGGCGGGCGGCAAGTGCGACGTCGAGCACACGGCGAGCGGCGGCAAGGCGGTCTGGGCCGAGTTGCCGCTCGCCCCGCCGGCGGACGGGCCTACCAGCCCGCCGCCGGCCCCGTGAGTTCCCGTACGGCCGGCCGCGCCGCGTCCAGCACGGTCATGAACCACGCCGAGAACGGCGCCTGCTCGTGCCGCTCGGCCAGCTCTCCGGGCGTCACGAACGCGATCTCGCCGACCTCCTCCGGGTCCGGCTGCGGAGCGTCCCGCACCAGCCCCACGAACAGGTGGTTGTACTCCTGCTCGACCAGCCCGGAGTCCGGGTCCGGGTGGTTGTAGCGGACCGTACCGGCCTCGCCGAGCAGCGCCGGGGCCACGCCCAGCTCCTCGGCGGTGCGCCGCGCCGCGGCGGCGAACGGCGTCTCGCCCGGGTACGGATGGCCGCAGCAGGTGTTGGACCAGACACCGGGGGAGTGGTACTTGCCCAGCGCCCGGCGCTGGAGCAGCAGCCGCCCCCGGTCGTCGAAGAGGAAGACCGAGAACGCCCGGTGCAGCAGGCCCGGGGGCTGGTGCGCGGTGAGCTTCTCCTCGGTGCCGATCGTCGTGCCGTCCTCGTCGACCAGCTCAAGCAAGATCGGTTCGGCGGCGGCGCCCGGTGGGTTCGCCGCCGCGGTCCCGGCGGTCTGTCCGTTGGCAGGTGTGATCGGCATGCCCATCCTTGTCGTAGGTCTCCTCGCCGCTCAAGTCTGCCCCAGGCGCGCCCGCATCATGGGCACGGCTGCGCCTCATGTGCCGTATGGCCGTGTGGTTCGAGCTGGAAGGTGCAGTGTTCGACGGCGAAGTGCCCGGCCAGACAGCCGCGCAGGTCGTGCAGCAGCTTCTCGTGGCCCATCGGGTCCAGCGCCTCGGGGGCGACGACCACGTGGGCCGACAGCACCGGCATCCCGGACGTGATCGTCCAGGCGTGCAGGTCGTGGACGTCCGACACGCCGGGCAGCGCCAGCAGGTGCGCCCGTACCTCCGTCATGTCCACGCCTTTCGGTGCCGCCTCCAGCAGGATGTCCAGGGACTCCCGGAACAGCTTCCAGGTCCGCGGGACGATCATCAGACCGATCACGATGGACGCGACGGGGTCCGCCGCGGACCAGCCCGTCAGGGTGACCAGCAGCGCCGCCACGATGACCGCCACCGACCCGAGCGCGTCCGCCATCACCTCGAGGAACGCGCCGCGCACATTGAGGCTGTCGCGCCGGCCGCGCATCAGCAGGGCCAGCGAGACCAGGTTCGCCAGCAGGCCGACGACGCCGAAGACCATCGCCGTGCCGCCCTCGACCTCGACCGGCTCGAAGAACCGCGGCACCGCTGTGACCAGCACGTACCCGCCCACCCCGAACAGCAGCAGCGCGTTGGCCACCGCCGCGAGGATCTCGGCGCGGGCGAGCCCGAAGGTGCGCTGCGGCGACGGGGGCCGGTTCGCCAGGCGGATCGCCAGCAGCGCCATGGTCAGCCCCACCACGTCGGTGGCCATGTGCCCCGCGTCGGCCAGCAGCGCCAGCGAGCCGGTGACCGCACTGCCGATGATCTCGGCGACCATGACGCCCGAGGTCAGCGCCAGCGCGGCGCGCAGCCGCCCGCGATGGGCGGCGGCCGCCGTACCGGTACCCGCGCCGCCCCCGTGGTCGTGTCCCGCGCCCATGCCGTACGCCTCCCGGAAAGCCGCGTCCGCGCCGCCCGGCGGACGCCGTCGGCCCTTGCAGTGAACTACGGGTGGGGGGTATGTGGCAACGCGGAGCTGAACACCGTTGTCATGCGCTGACCTGCGGCGATGGGGCGGTGGGGCGGAGGGGGAGGAGAGGGAGCCGCTCGACCGCGGCCTGGCCCGGCACGAGCCGGGC
>NZ_JOCQ01000149.1 GCF_000720725.1 Streptomyces rimosus subsp. rimosus | reverse complement strand
GTGCGGGCCGGGCCGCCCGCCGGGCCGGGCCGGGCCGTCGGCCGCGTCGGCGCCGGCGGTGTGTGCGGGGCCGGGGGCTTCGTCCTGGCCCTCGGCCGGTTCATTGGTCGGTTCATTACGCTCCGTCACCGCGGAGAGCGTCGTTCCGGGCGCGCGGCCCGTGCCGCCGGGGTATCCGCTCACTGCTCGCTCCCGCATGGCGCTTGTCTCGTGATGGAGGGGGGAATCCGCGCTGGAAAGTGTGGCGATCATAGAGGCTGCCGCAAGGGCCTATCCAGCGACGCAGCCGTGATCATCGGTACCCATGGCGGAACTTTGGCCATTTCCGTCCGGCTGTGTTCGTGCGTATCCGGTCAACGATCGATAGTGACTTTCCGTTACGGGCCAGGGAGTTGAGCCGGTCACTCGTCTGGGGCCCCGGAACAGGACGGATAACGGCGAATCGCCACAAAGTGGTGAAGGTGCCCCGAATCCGTACTGGGAGGTCGATGTGCCGCGCGCCCAGCAACCTCCGGAGGTCGACCGCCACGTGCTGCGCCGGGTGGCCGCGGTGGCCACCTCCCTCAGCGCGGTCATAGCCACCTCCGTCATCACGGGCCCCGCCACCGCGTCCGAGGGCGCCCTGCCCTGCGCGCTGGCCCGTACCGACGCCCACCACTCCGAGGGCCTGGATACCTGGAACCGGGCCTACCCGCGGCCCGCGCGCACCCTCGACGCCGTCATGGTCTTCCTGTCCTTCCCGGACTCCGAGCCGGTCGCCGACCCCCGCGAGCTGGCCGCCGACTACTTCCCGTCCACCTCCCGCTTCTTCGAGCGCGCCTCGTACGGCCGCTTCGCGCTGCGCCCCGACATCCAGCGCCGCTGGGTACGGATGCCGCGGGTCTCCAGTTCGTACGGCATACGACGGGACTGGGACGCCGACCGCCGCGGCGCCTACCTGCGCGACGCCGTCGCCGCCGCCGACGGCGTGGTGGACTTCAGCCGTTACGACGTGGTCTACCTCGTCGCCGACCCGGACGCGCCGGGCGTCGACTCCGACGCCACCAAGGTCGTCAACCTCGACCGGCCGCTGCGCGCCGACGACGCGGACCTGAGCCGGTTCGTCACCGTCTTCGAGCAGAGCCCGCCGGACCGCAACGTGCTCGCCCACGAGACCGGCCACGTCTTCGACCTGCCGGACCTCTACCACCGGCCGCGGGACGGCAAGGGCGACTGGGACACGTACGTCGGCGACTGGGACCTCATGGGCAGCCAGTTCGGGCTGGCCCCCGACCCCTTCGGCTGGCACAAGTGGAAGCTCGGCTGGCTGCGCGGCCGCCAGGTGACGTGCGTCTCCCCGGCCAGGGAGCGGCGTGACGCCGTCCACACGCTGCGGCCGCTGTCGGCGCCCATGGAGCCGGGCGACGAGCGGCGGTCGCGGCTGCTGGTCGTACGCACCGGGCCGCGCAGCGCGCTGGCCGTCGAGGCGCGCGGCGCGATGGGCAACGACCGCGACATGTGCACCGAGGGCGTGCTGGTCTACCGCGTGCGCAGCGAGACCGCGTCCGGGAGCGGTCCGGTGGAGGTCCTGGACGGTCACCCCGGTACCGAGGCGTGTTGGGGGACTTCCGTCTACCCGCAGCTCGCTGATGCGCCGCTCGGCGAGGGGGAGAGCCTGGATGTCGCGGAGGACGGGGTGCGGGTGCAGGTGTACGGACGGTCGTCCTCGGGGGACTGGACGGTCAAGGTCGGACGGCGCTGAGTCCCCGCCCCGTAAGCGCACGCCCGCGAGCGCACGAAGAAGGCCCCCACCGAGGTGGGGGCCTTCTTCTGTCGGTGCGCCGCCAGGGACTCGAACCCCGGACCCGCTGATTAAGAGTCAGCTGCTCTAACCAACTGAGCTAGCGGCGCCTGCTGACGTGGAAAACATTAGCATCCTGATCGGGTGGCGCAAAAATCGATTCCGCGGAGCCGGTCCCTTCAGCGGTGTGAGCGGGGCGCGGCGGGCCCCGAGAGGGGTCGGCTCAGGGGTGCCGGGGCGGTGGTGGCGCTGGTCACAGGGCCGGCGGGGGAGTAGTCCGGCGCGTCGGCCACCGGCTCCGCCCCGCCGGTGCGGCCGCGGCGGGCAGCCCGTATGCAGGCCCAGAGCAGCGTGCCGGGGCCGGGCAGCCACGGATGGCGTACGTCGGGGGCGACCAGCCAGCGGGAGGTTGCGTCCGGGGGGTCGGGCTCGGGGAGACCGGCCTCCGGGAAGTCGGAATCTGGGGGGCGGGCCTCCGGGGCGGCGGCCTCCGGGGCGGTGGTGTGGGTGCCGGGTGACCGGTGGGGCCGGTGTCCGCCGGTAGGGGTGGCAGGGGGGCCGTACGGGGGATCGGGCCGCGGCGGGCGGTGCGGGAAGAGGGGCGGGACGGTCACCGCGTCGCCGGTGCCGTGGCACAGCAGCGGCGGTACGGAACCGGACCACTCCTCCCAGCCGAGCAGGGCGGGCAGCCGCCGGGCCGTGCCGGGCTCGGCGAACAGCAGGATGCGTCCGCGGTGGGTGGCGACCGGCCCGGACCCGGGCCCCACGGTCCATAACCGGTCCACCAGGTCGCGCCCGAAAAGCGCGGGCGCGTTGATCACGTCGAAGACGGTGCCGCACGGAAGCGTGCTCGGCGCGTCCGGACAGGCCGCCCACCGGGCGTGCACGCTCTCCGGGCACGGATCGGCGGAGGCGAGCCAGTCGGCGCCGGCGAGGGTGACGTACGACGCGGTGTGGAACGTGGCGGGGGAGGGTCGGCGGGGGTGCTCGGAGGGCCAGTCGCTCATACGGCCCAGGTTTACCGGTGGGTGGTGTTCCGTTTCTGCGGAATGGCCGAAATCGGGACAGGACGGGGCGGTGTGGGGTATGTTTCCGCGGCCGCATATGCCAATGGCCCATGATCGCGGGGGGTGATCATGGGCCGGGCTGGTCCGGGGGCGGAGGTGTCGGCTCCCGAGGCGCGGTGCCGGTGCCGTACGGGCGCTGGCCTCCGGAGCGCGGTCGCCGTACGGGCGTCCGCCCCCGGCCCGCACCGGGGCGGATGCCGCCTGTCGGCTGCCGACTGTCGACCGTCGGCCCCGGTCGGATACCGGCTCTCAGTCCGTGGGATCGAGGCGGTTGCCGCCGCTGCTGCGCAGCAGGCCACGGCCGAACTCGACCATCTTCGCGGCGTAGTCCTCGGTCCAGCCGGCGCGCTCCGCGATCACGGCGAGCGGCAGCCGGTCGAAGCGCTTGGGGTCGGCGAGCTGGGCCGCCGCCATCGCCTGGAACTCCGTGGCCCGGTCCGCCGCCGCGCGGAAGGCGAGCGTCAGCTCCGTGGCGCGGGTGAGCAGTTCCTTGGGGTCCTCAAGAGATTCCAGGCCGAAGAAGTGCTCGGGGTCGGACGTGGCCTCCGGAGGCTCGAAGAGCAGCGGAGCCGGTTTCAGGCGCCGGGGCGCCGGGGCCGTCCCGCGCGGGTCGGGAGCCGGTTGCGGCTCGGACATGTACGTACCTCCTGGATCGTGTGCCGCGTTCCATTGTCCCGCGCCGCGCAAGTGCGCCTGAGGATGCGCCCGTCCGGCCGGGCGGGGCGCACCACTCGACGCGCGCCTGACGATGCGCCTCGCACCGCCACCGTACGACCGTACGCCGCGCGCGAGGGCGAAAGTGCGCCGTGCTGAAGGGCGGGCGCCCCCGCGGGCGCCCCTGCGGGCGGGCCGGACCGGACGGATGCCGGACAGCCGGTCACGGCCGCCATGCCACCCGGTGCTCGTTCAGATGTGCCAGTACCGCGTGGTTCGCCTCCCAGCCGTCCGGGAACTTCACCGTGACGCCCAGTTGGACCGGTTCCGCGGACGGGTGCTCGTCCAGCAGGTCGGCGACGCCCGCGCGGCAGACGACGATGCAGGCGTGCCGGTGCCGGGAGGCGAGGACGCACAGGCGGCCGGTTTCCAGGTGGAAGGCGGTCGCGTCGGGGCGGCCGGAGAGCGGGTGCAGGAAGACCGTGACGTCGAACTCCCGTCCCTGGAGGCGGTTGGCGGTGTCCACCGCCACCCCGCTGACGCCGAGCCCGGCCAGCGCGCTCCGTACCGCCGCCGCCTGGTCACGGTGTGCCGTGCCGACCGCGATCCGGTCGGCGGTCAGCGGCGCGGGGTCGGGGGAGCGCTCGCTGGTCGCCGCGCCGCCCCGCTCCAGCAGCCGCCGTACCACCTGCGCGATGGCGTGCACCGCCTCCGGGTCCGTGCGCGGGGTGTGCCGGGCGGGGAGTTCGAGCAGGCCCCAGCCGGACTCGGCGGCCTCGTCCAGGACGCGGTCCACGCCCGAGCCGTCCGAGGGCACACCGAAGGCGAGCCGGCGGTCGCCGTGGTCCGTACCGCTGCGGAACGGCGTGTACGGGTAGAACGCGTCGGAGACCAGCCGCGCGGCGGAGGCGGGCAGCCGCCACGACACCGGCAGCCGGTGCTGCGGCAGGCCGGGGTTGTGCGCCAGCAGGGTCGTCACGGCGCTGGCCGACGGGTCGTAGGCCAGCCCGGCCCACTGGTCGGCGCCCACCACGCTGAACGGGTCCAGCTGCCCCGGATCGCCCACGAACAGCGCCCGCTCGAACAGCCCGCCCACGGCGAGCAGCGCGTCCGAGCGCATCTGGTACGCCTCGTCCACGATGGCGTGCTGCCACGGCTCGTCGACCTTCGTGTACGCCCACTTGGCGGCCGTCGAGACGACGATGTCCAGCCCGGCCAGGTCGCTGATCTTGGCGGAAGTGCGGACGGCGGGCAGCTCCGCGAGCGCCGGGTCGAACGCGCCCGGCTCACTGCTGTGCAGCCGCCCCACCGGTAGCTCCCGGTCCTTCTCGGCGATGCGCAGGACGAGGTCGTCCACCTGCGCGTTGGTCTGCGCGACGATCATCAACGGGCGCCCGGCCGCGGCCAGTTCGCGGGCCGCCCGCACCACCAGCGTGGACTTGCCCGCGCCGGGCGGCGAGTCCACGACGACACCGCGGTGGGTGCCGTGCAGCGTACTGTGCACGATCGCGTCGGTGGCCTCGGCCGCCGCCGCGCCGGGGTCGAAGGGCACCGCACCCGGGGCGGAAGGTGCCGCACCCGGGGCGGAAGGCGCCGCGCCCGGTCCGGAGTGCGGCGCGCCGTCCGGCCGCCGGGCGGCGGGCACCCCGGAGGGCGCGGAAGCGGAAGGGGCCTCGGTCACAGGAAGTCCTCCGCGGTGACGGGATCGGGCAGGTCGACGGGCAGAGCACCGCCGTCGTCGGCGGGCGGGCCGCCGTGCGTCCACGGCGTGTCCTCGGGGTCGGGCAGCTCCGGACCGCCCCGCGGCTGGTGTTCGAACAGGGTCCAGCACACCTGGTCGCCGGGCTCGGGCACCGACCCGGGCTCCGGGGCCTTGCCCCGCCCCATCCCGCCGGTCAGCCGCACGACCAGCCCGGACGGTCCGTCCGCCGTGTACGCGACGAACTCCGCCGGCTGGCTCCTGCCGTCCGGCAGCGGCCGGTACAGCTTGCCGCCCTCGGCCAGCTGCGGCCGGTCCTCCGTCCACAGCGTCACCAACGGGCGCGGCATCGGCCGCTTGCCCTGCGAATACGCCATCTCCACCCCGGTCACCTCGCCCACCAGGGCCTCCCCGGCGAGCCGCCGCGCCGCCATGACCAGCGGGTCGTCCAGCGCCTCCTGGGCGTCCAGCTGCGCCTGGGCGGTCTCCCGGGAGGACAGCTTCCGCGCGGCCGTGATCGCGTCGTCCCGCTTGGGCTGCGGCGGCTCACCGGCCCGCACCCGGTCGCGGTGGGAGGTGTACGACCAGCGGTCGCGTCTCCACCGGTCGGCCACCCGGGTGCCCTCCGGCAGGGCCCGCAGCAGGTCGATGCCGTGCCACACGGCGTCCCAGGTGGGGCGCAGCCGGCTCTCGACCAGCTCGCGGATCTCGTCCTCGGCGCCGGGCAGCCCGGCGTCGTAACGGGCCATCGCCGGGGCGAGGTGCTTGTTGTCGAAGGCCGGGTCCGTGGCCGGGCCGGCCGGCGGGCACAGCAACTGGCCGTCCGCGTCCCGCGCGGTCTCGGCGCGCTCCGCGGCCGCCGCGCCGTGCTCGCCCTCGGGCGGGTCGATCCAGGCGAGCAGCGCGCCCAGGTGCTGGTCCTCCAGGTTGCTCTGGCCGGTCGCCCAGTGGCGGGCGAGCAGCCCGGTCATCGGCAGCAGCAGGCTCGCGCCCGGCACCCGGGCCCGCTCGCCGAAGTGCGTGAACCAGCGGCCGAGCAGCGGCACATGGGGTGGCGCCGGATGCGGGGTGTCCGGCTCCTGCTCGGCGGTCCGCCGGAACCGCATGGACCGGCCCAGCAGCCGTACGTACTCCACGCCCGCCGCGCTCGGCACGATCACCTGCGGCGCGTCCGCGCACAGCTCGACCTCGACCGCGACCTTCTTGCCGGTCTCCGGGTCGGTCTCCTTGCGCTGCTCCGTCTCGACGGTGTCCGCGTACCCGTCGACGTACGGCAGGACGGTCTCGGCCAGCTCGGCGAGGAAGGCGAACCGCAGGTCACGGTCGCGCGGCTGGGGCACGGCGAGCAGCAGCGGCTTCTCACGGTCGGTACCGACCAGTGCGCCCAGCGGCGCGCCCGCCTCACCCGCGGTCGTCAACGGGACGAAGACCAGCGGCCGTTCGGACAGGTGACGATGCCGGACCGTGGCCAGCGGCTGGGCGCGCCCCGCCACCACGGCCTCCATCCTGGCGAGTACTTCGATCAACGACATGGGGCCTCCTCCACGGCGTCTTCGACGGCCGGGGCGCCATCGGGGCCGTGCGGCTCCGCCTGTGCACGGCGGGCGGCGGCCAGGGCTTCGGTACGGAGGGCAGCCGCGCGGCGCAGGGCTTCGGCGGCGGGGGCGTCGGGCGAGGACTCGGTATCCGGGTGGCCGTCCGCGCTCCCCTGGTCGTCCGCGCCCGTCCCCGTACAGCCGTCCGCGCGCTCCGTACCCGCCGCCTCCAGCACTTCCCCGACCGTACGCAGCCCGCCCAGCTCGCCGCGCACCCCGCGGCCCAGCGACTCCACCGCGCCCGCGGCGCGGGACCGCCCACGACAGTGGAAGGCCAGCTCGCAGGCGGCCAGGCACTCCGGCGCGTACGCCGCGTCGACCGCGTCCACCGCCTCGGCCAGCTCCTCGGCGGAGCGCGTCACCGTCCTGCCGTCGTCCGCGAGCCGGAGGTCGAAGGTCGTGCCGGGCGGGAGCTGCCCGGCGATCTCCTCGACCTGCGTGAGGCGCCGCAACTGGCGTCTGGTCGTCGCCAGTTGTTTGCGGATGTCGACGGCTTCGGCGGTGGGGAGGTTCGCGAAGTCCTTCGGGCAGACCAGCAGCACCTGGTCGCGCACCGGCACCGTACGGCCGGTCGCGGCGGCCACCTGGGCGGCCACCCGCTCCAGCGCCAGGACGTACACCGCGGACTGCCGGGCCGCGGCGCCCACCTTGGCGGGGTCGGCGGCACCGTCGATCATCGGGAAGGACTTGATCTCCACGACCGTCCAGCCGCCGTCCGGATGCACCACGACCGCGTCCGGCTCCAGATAGGCGGGCGAACCGGCCACCTCCAGGGTGAGCATCGGGTGGTCCAGGAGCGTCCAGCCGCCGGCGGCGGTGGCCTCGCGCAACGCCAGGGCCGTACGGGCGGCACGTCCCTCGGGACCGGCGGCGGACAGGTCGGGGACAGCGACCCCGCCGGGCTCGGGCGCCGCCGCGCCGGAATCCATGCGCTCGTGCAGCAGGCGCATCAGGTCCACGCCGTCGTCCGCCTTCACACGGGCCTCGAACGAATTGCCCCGGGCCAGGGCGAACTGCGACTGCCCGAAGGGCGCGGGCGACCCGAGAGCCCCCGCGAGCGCCGCCTTGTCGACCCCGGCGCCGTCCAGCAGGGACCGGCGGCGGCAGCCCGGGTTGGCGGCCAGCGCGGCGAGCGCGCGGGCGTCCAGCGGCCGCGGCCGCACGCCGGGGCCGCGCAGCTCACTGAGCCGCTGTCGCAGCCCCGTCGTCGGCTGCGGCAGCGGAGGCGGCTGCCGCGGCGGTCGGTCGGCCGCGGCGGGTCGGCTGTCGCGGAATGAGTTCACCCGCGGAAGTCTCGCATCCGGCACTGACATGCGCGGGTGTGCCCGCCGTCACGGGCGCCACGGAACCGCTCAAGCGGCCCGAAGAGGAACCCGCGCCCGAGCCAGCCGTCACGGGCGCCACGGAACCGCTCAGGCGGCCCGAAGAGGAACCCGTGCCTGGGTCCGCCGCACCCGTCACCACCCCACGCACCCGATCCGCGAGCCGCAGCGCCGGGCGCGTCAGCAGCAGGCCCAGCCCCATCACGGCCGTACCGGCGAGCGCGTCCAGCAGGTAGTGGTTGGCCGTGCCCATCACCACCAGCGCGATGACCAGCGGATACGCCACCGCGAGGGCTCGCGTCGGCCGCGACCGGCCGTGCTTCCACAGGACCGCCCCGCACCACAGCGCCCACCCCACGTGGAGGCTGGGCATCGCCGCGAACTGGTTCGTCATGCCGCCGAGCCCGCGCGGCGCGCTCGCGTCGCCGCCCCACCAGCCGTACGAGGAGAACTGCGCCATGGTGTCCGCGAAGCCGCTGCCCGTGTCCAGCAGGCGCGGCGGCGCGGTCGGCAGGAGCGTGAAGCCGATCAGTCCGATGAGCGTGGCCAGCATGAGCCACGTACGCAGCGTCCGGTAGTGCGCGGGACGCCGGTGCCAGAGCCAGATCAGGACGGCGGGCGTGACCAGGTAGTGCAGCGAGGCGTACGCGAAGTCGGCGGGTATGCCGAGGGCGGGCGTGGAGGTGAAGAAGCGGTTCAGCGCGCGCTCCGGATCGATCCGCAGCAGTTCCTCCCACCGCAGGATCGTCTGCCCGTGCCCGGCGGCGGAGTGGGCGTCGCCCCGGGCCACGAGCCGGCCCGCGGAGTAGGCCGCGTACACGAGGGCGAGCAGTGGCAGTTCCGTCCACCACCGCGGCCGGCTGCCGGCTGCCGCGGGGCGGCGTGCTGCGGCGTCCATCCTGGTCGTTCTCCAACATGCGTGGCCCGTGGCGGATCGGTCGCGGGCCTGGTGCGAGGGGTGCGCGGTGCGGGGCGGCACCCGTCGGCGCGAAGGCGCCGACCTTCCACTGTACGCTGTATGGCTCGCTGCCGCGGAGCGGGAGGGGCCGCGTCCGGCACCGCGGGCCGGTGCGCGATGATGGAACGGACGGACAGCGTCAGAAAGCGACAAGAGTCGATCAACTAGCGCGGCGGGACACGCCAAGAGTCGAGCGACAGTCGAGCGAAACCGAGCTCCGATGTGGGCTCCGAGGACGGAAGAGCCGAGCGATCGGCCAGAGGTATTCCCCATGGCACCGCGCATTCTGCTGGCCCGGCACGGGCAGACGGAGTGGTCCCTGTCCGGCAAGCACACCGGCCGTACGGACATTCCGCTCCTGGAGGAGGGCCGTCGCGGCGCCAAGCTCCTGGGTGAGCGGCTGCACCGCGCCCCCTGGAACGGCCTTCCGGACGTCGAGGTCCGCACCAGCCCCCTGGTGCGCGCCAAGGAGACCTGCGCGCTGGCCGGCTTCGGCGACCGGGCACAGGACTGGGACGCGCTGATGGAGGTCGACTACGGCGCGTACGAGGGCCTGACGCCCGCCGAGATCAAGACGGGCCGCCCGGACTGGCTCATCTGGCGCGACGGCGTGCCCGAGGGCGAGACGCTGGCCGAGGTCGCGGCGCGGGCCGACGAGGTCGTGGCGTGGGCGCGCTCGGCAGACCGCGACGTGCTGGTCTTCGCGCACGGCCACATCCTGCGCTCCCTGGGCGCCCGCTGGCTCGGCCTGGACGTCTCCTTCGCCGCCCGCATCCGCCTGGAGCCGACGTCCCTGTCGGTGCTGGGCTGGGCGTACGGAGAGCCGGCCATCGAGCGCTGGAACGACACCGGCCACCTGGGCTGAGCCGCCGGGCTGTGATTGACGCCGGGGCGTGGCTGCCATGCCGTACGTCCCGCCTTCACGCCGTATACGCCCCGGCCTCCCCGTCCCCCCGCTGCTCCGGCAGCGCGCCGCCCGTCCGCCGCGCCCCCTGCCGGACCGGCTTCCGGGAGGCCGGTGGCCGGGCGGCGGCGTGCCGGTCCAGGAAGGCGGCCACCGCGTCGGCCGCGCTTCCCGTACCACCGCGGTACGTCCGCAGCGCGCGCGCCGTCGCGTCCAGCATCGTCCGGATACGGGCCGACCGGACGTCCTGCAAGAGCACCAGCACCCGCGTTCCGGCCGCCGCGGCCTCCTCGGGGGCCCGGCTGAGCGCGAGATCGCCCGCCAGCTCTGCGGTGAACAAGGCGATGTTGCGCGTGAAGTGCGCGTCCTGGAGCGCCACCGCCCGGCGCGCGAGCGTCGCCGCGCGCCCCTGCTCGTCCAGCGCCGACCAGCACTGCGCCTCAAGGCCGGCCAGCTCCGCCTCGCCGTAGAACGACATCCACTCGGGATCGCCGTCGGACGGCCCCTCGTCGAACAGCTGCTGCGCCCGCACCAGCGCCCGTTCACAGCTCCGGCGGTCGCCCAGCCCCGCCCACCCGCCCGCCTCGCGGAGCGCCAGGAGCGACAGCAGACGCGGCGATCCCAGACTCCGGGCGGCCAGTTGCCCGGCCTGCGCCGCGCGCACGGCCTCCCGGGGGCGGTGCGCGTCGCGCGCCAGGAAGGACGTATTGCAGAACGCGTGCGCCTCCAGGGCGGCGTCACCGGCGACCCGGGCCGTCGCCAGCGCTTCGGCGTAGTGCGACCGGGCGTCGCCGAACCGGCCCGAGTCGTGCGCCAGCCAGCCGACGGAGATGGCCAGCTCGCCCGCGCCCGCGTGCAGGCGGTCGCTCACGGATCGGCGGTGCACCTCGGCGTCCAGCAGTTCGTACGCGGTGCGCAGCGGCTGCGCGGCGCGCCGGTACAGGCCCTCCCCGCCGTGCCGGTCGTCCAGCAGCCGGATGCGGCGCACCGCCTCCTCGACCGCCGCGGCCTCGGCCGAACCGGCCCGCCCGGGGCCGTCCACCGGGCGGCCGGCCGGTACGCGGGGGCCGGCGGCGGCCTCCGGGGCGAACGGGGGCAGCGCGGCGAGCCCCAGGGCGGCGGCCGGGCCGCCGGTGATGAACGTGCGACGCTGCACGTCGCTCTCCTTGCCGGTCTCGATGCGGGTAGCGGGGTCTTCGGGCCCGGGCCCGGCTCCTGAAGGGCCGCCGGACGCCGGTGCGCCGCCGTCCACGGCCGTACGGGCCCGCCGTCCGCGCACCGTCTCGCGCGGCGCGAACCCCATGTCCGCGAGCGTGAGCCCGGGGAACATGTGGCGGAACACCCGTTCGTAGGCGTAGTTCGGGCAACGGATCTCCCCGGCCTCGACGCGGCCCACGTACCGGGCGTCGCACGCGACCTGCTCCCCGATCTCGCGGGCGGCGCGGCGCACCGACGCCGCGAACTCCCCCGGCGAGAGCCGCCCGCGCAACTGCCGGAAGGCGTGGTTCGGCTGTGCCGGGACGTGCCGGGACGACGCTGGTCCCGCGGCTGGCTGGGGCGCCATGGCAGACCCTCCGTGCCATCTCCGTGGCGGTGCCGCGGCCTGGCGGTGCGGCGGAACGAACCGTACTAGCTGTGACCTCGCCGACACGCAGAGTTTGGCTACAAACCGGATATCTCACGCACGATCCGCCATGAAGTGCCATTCATTGCAGTGTCCTGCCGCCGTAGCCGTCGACGTGTCCGGACGTTGAACAGCACGTAAAGGGAGCGGCGCGTGCAGAGGAGGGGTTCGCGTGCGGGAGACCGGCGTGGCCAAGGTCAGGACTGCCGTCGGCGGCGAGCCGGGTGCCGCCGGGGCGGCGCACGGCGGCAGCGCGCGCACCGGCCGCGCGGCGCACCCGAACGGCCGGGCGCCGGGCCACGGTTCACCCGCCGTGGACCGGCGCTGGCCCTCCACGGAGCGCAGCGTCCTGCCCGAGGCGCCGCGGACCTGCGACCTGGTGACCGTGCCGGCCCGCCAGGGCCTGGAGGCGGTCGACATCCTGCGGCTGCGCGCCGGTGTGGGCCCGGTCCTGCACGACGGCGCGTGCGACACCCTCGGCTTCCTGGTCCCGCCGGGCACGGCCGACGGCTGGGACCTGCCGGGCAGCGCGTGTACGCAGACGTACGGGCGCGAAGTGCCCGCGCACGGCGCGCAGACCGCCGACGGCGCCCCCGTCGAGCCGCCCGTCGCGGGCACCGACTGGCTGGTGTCCCCGGACGGCGCGTGCGGCACGGCCACCGACCCCGTGGTCCTGCGCGAGGCCCTCGGCGAGGCGGCCCGCACGATCGAGGCCGTCGACCGCTGCCGCTGAGCCTGCCGCCGGTGCGTCCACAGCTTCCACCGAGCCCATGCTGACCTGCGCATACGCGGCATACTGGAGGCATGGCGAAGAGCAGGCGCGGCCGGTCCCGTACGGGACCCGAGCCCGTGGTGGAAACCGTGGACGGCGGCGTCGCCGAGCTGCGCCCCGACCGTGACCGGCCGCGCGGCTGGACGCTGCTGCTCGACGGCGCCCCGCAGTCGCACGTGGACCTGGACGACCCGACGTACCTGGACTTCGCGTACCAGCGCCGGCTCGGCCACATCGTCGACCTCGCCGCGCCGCCCGGCCGGCCCCTCCAGGTCGTGCATCTGGGCGGCGGCGCGCTGACCATGGCGCGCTACGTCGCGGCCACCCGCCCCCGCTCGACCCAGCAGGCCGTCGAGATCGACGCGCCACTGGTCCAACTCGTCCGCCGTGAACTGCCGCTGGACCCCGGCTGGCGGATCAGGGTGCGCGGCGCGGACGCCCGCGCGGGGCTCGCGAAGATCCCGGACGGCTGGGCGGACCTGGTGATCGCGGACGTGTTCCGCGGCGCCCGCACCCCGGCGCACCTGACCAGCACCGAGTTCGCGGCGGACGTCGCGCGGGCGCTCCGGCCCGGCGGCTGGTACGCGGCCAACCTCGCCGACGGCCCGCCGCTGGCCTTCGTACGGGCGCAGATCGCCACCGTCCGTACGGTCTTCCCCGAACTGTGCCTGACCGCCGACCCGGCCGTCCTGAGGGGCAAGCGCTTCGGCAACGCCGTCCTGCTCGCCGCCACCGGAGAACTCCCCGTCGCCGAGCTGACCCGGCGGGCAGCGACCGACCCGCAGCAGGGCCGCGTCGAACACGGGCGCGCGCTGCTGGACTTCACCGGGGGAGCGCAGCCGGTGACGGACGCGACCGCGGTGGACTCGCCGTCCCCGCCGCCCGCCGTCTTCAAGTGAGGCTGATTCACGGGTGCGTCTGCGCTAAGGGGGGATGACGGGGGATGACGGGCAACCCGGCAAGCCTCAAGCGTGGGTGTCCGTCTGAACCTGCGGCGGGTGGCCGTTCCAGGTGCAGAAGACCGACGTTTGCCCCGTACCTCCCGTGAAGTCGACCCGGATCCACTCGTTCTGCTGCCACACCTGCATCTGCCAGCCCGCGTCCGGGGTGGCCGACACCAGTTCGGCCGACCGGGTGCCCATGTCGAGGACCACCCGGCCGCCCGCGGTGTCGAAGCTCTTGACGGTGCCGCTCGTGGTGGTCGGGGTGTCACCGCCGGGCGGGTGCGGACCGCTTCCGGAACCGCTGCCGCCGGACTCCTTGGAGGGGGCGGCCGGTTTCGCGGTCGATCCGGGGCGGGCGGACGGGGAACCGGAGGGCTTGGGGCGGTGCGTGGAGGAGGCCCGGGGCGAGAGCCCGCCGTCGGTCCCGGGGTGCGCGGACGGCGTGTGGTCGGAGAGCGGGAGCGCGCGCGGCGGGTCGTACGCCGTACCGGCCAGCACGGTGTGCACGCCGAACCACGACAGCGTGACGGCGGCGCCCGTCGCCATCGTCCAGGCCGCCGTGTGAACCAGTCCTCTGTGCATCCGGCTCATACTGCACCACGAGCCGGGGCCCGGCAGAGGGCGGTGGCCCGGTACGAGCGGGACATAGACGGTGTGGCAGGACGATCCGGGACGGGCCGGGGACGGCGGTCGAGACCCGTCGAAAGGGGGCCGGAGCAGCCGCCTTCCGCGTCAACCTCGCGTAAGGAAAAGCACGCTCATGGCGTACGGTGCCGCCCATGGCAAGTGTGCTCGTGGTCGAGGACGACCAGTTCGTGCGCTCGGCCCTCATCCGGCATCTGACCGAGGCGTCCCACACGGTACGCAGCGTCGGTACGGCTCTTGAGGCGCTGCGCGAGGTGGCCCATGTCGGCTTCGACGTCGTCATCCTGGATCTCGGCCTGCCCGACCTGGACGGGGCCGAGGCCTTGAAGATGCTGCGCGGAATCACCGACGTACCCGTGATCATCGCGACCGCGCGGGACGACGAGGCCGAGATCGTCCGGCTCTTGAACGACGGCGCCGACGACTACCTCACCAAACCGTTCTCGGTGGAACACCTCTCCGCCCGGATGGCCGCGGTGCTGCGCCGCTCCCGGGGCGCTGCCGCGGGCGGCGAACCGCCCTCCCGGGTGCTCCAGGTGGGCGGGCTCAGCATCGACCCGCTGCGCCGGCAGGCCGAACTCGACGGAACGGCACTCGACCTGACCCGCCGCGAGTTCGACCTGCTCGCCTTCCTCGCGGGCCGCCCGGGCGTCGTCGTGCCCCGCAAGGAGCTGCTCGCCGAGGTCTGGCAGCAGTCGTACGGCGACGACCAGACCATCGACGTCCACCTCTCCTGGCTGCGCCGCAAACTGGGCGAAACGGCCGCACGGCCCCGGTACTTGCACACCCTGCGCGGAGTGGGCGTGAAGCTGGAGCCCCCGCTGTGAGGCGCGCCCGGAGCGGGCGCGGCCGGGCGGCGCACGCGCCGGAGCCGCCCGCGCGCGACGGGGAATTCCCGGCGTATCCGCGTCCGTATCCGCATCCGCGGGAGCTTCTGCCGTGAGATGGGCCCTGGTCAAGGTATGCCTGGCCGTCACCGCGATGGTCGTGGTGGCGTTCGCCGTACCGCTCGGGCTCGTCGTCAAGGAGATGGCCAAGGACCGCGCGTTCTCCAACGCCGAACGGCAGGCGGCCACCATCGGCCCCGTCCTGGCCATCACCACCGACCACACCCAGCTGGAACGTGCCGTCGCCAGCGCGGAGAGCGGGCCCGGCGGGTACATCGGCGTGCACGTACCGGCCGACGAGAAGGGCGGCCGGCCCGCCGAAATCGGCTCCCGGCGGGCCCGTCCCGCGGACGTCGAGGCCGCCGTCGGCCTCGGCCGCGCCTCCATCGCGCCCGCGCCCGGCGGCTCCGTGCTGCTCCAGCCCACCGCCGTGGCCTCCGGTATCGCGGTGGTCGAGGTGTACGTGCCGGACGCCGCGCTCACCAACGGCGTCGGCACCTCCTGGGCGCTGCTCGCGGGCGTGGGCCTGGCCCTGATCGTCGGCTCGGTCGCCGTCGCCGACCGCCTGGGCACCCGTATGGTGCGGCCCGCCGAACGTCTCGCCGGCGCCGCCCACGACCTCGGAAAGGGCAAGCTGGGCGTCCGCGTACGGGAGGACGGCCCCAAGGAACTGCGCTCGGCCGCCGCCGCGTTCAACGCGATGGCGGACCAGGTCGTCCAGCTCCTGGCCAACGAGCGCGAGCTGGCCGCCGACCTCTCCCACCGCCTGCGGACCCCGCTGACCGTGCTGCGCCTGAACGCCGCCTCGCTCGGTGAGGGCCCGGTGGCCGAGCAGACCCGCGAGGCGGTCGCCCAGCTGGAGCGCGAGGTCGACCAGATCATCCGCACCGCGCGCCAGCAGAAGGCGCACGCCCAGCAGGCCGCCGCCGCGGCCGGCTGCGACGCGGCCGAGGTGATCCGGGAGCGGATGGACTTCTGGTCGGCGCTCGCGGAGGACGAGGGGCGCACGGTGCGGGTCGCGGGCGCGGACCGTCCCGTACGCGTCCCCGTCGCGCGCCCCGAGCTGGCCGCCGCGCTGGACGCGATGCTCGGCAACGTCTTCCGCCACACCCCCGAGGGCACCGCCTTCGCGGTGGACGTGCACAACGCCGAGGACGCGGTGATCGTGCTGGTCTCGGACGCCGGACCGGGCATCGCCGACCCGGACGCGGCCCTGCGGCGCGGCCACGGGGACGGCGGGGACGGATCCACCGGGCTGGGCCTGGACATCGTGCGGCGGCTGGCGGAGTCGACCGGCGGGGACGTACGCCTGGGCCGGTCCGTACTGGGCGGCACGGAGGTACGGGTGTGGCTGGCGCTGGACGGCGCCCGGAGGGCGCGCGCGGGGCGCCGACGGCACACGGGGCACCGGCTGCGCCGTCGGCTGGGGCGGCGCCTGGGC
>NZ_JOCQ01000148.1 GCF_000720725.1 Streptomyces rimosus subsp. rimosus | reverse complement strand
CCCCGGGCGGGGGCGGGCCCCGGGCGCACCGGCGGCCACGGGCGCCGCCCGCGCCTCCGTGAGCCCGTTCAGCCGCCGGACCGCGCTGCGCGTGGCCGCGGCGACGGCCGTCGGCACGCCTGCCCTGGCGTACGGCGGCGGCACCGCGCACGCCGCCCGGGGCGACCGGCGGCTGCGCGCCATGACGTTCAACCTCCGGTACGCGTCGAACGAGCGGCCCAACTCGTGGCCCGAACGCCGCCCGGTCATGCGCGACTTGCTGCACCGGGCGGCGCCGCACCTGCTCGGTACGCAGGAGGGGCTCTATCACCAGCTCCAGGACATCGCCGAGGACCTCGGCGACGACTACGCCTGGCTCGGCACCGGCCGCGCCGGCGGCAGCCGTGACGAGTTCGCCGCCATCTTCTACGACATCCATCGACTGGTCCCGGTCGAGTACGACCACTTCTGGCTGTCCGACACTCCGTACCTGATCGGTTCGGCGACGTGGGGCAACAGCGTCATCCGGATGGCGACCTGGGTGCGCTTCCGGGACCTGCGGACCGGCGGCGAGTTCTACGCCCTCAACACCCACCTGGACCACCTGAACCAGTACTCGCGCGAACGCTCCGCGACCCTGATCACCGACCGGCTGCGCCCGCTCGACCCGGCGCTGCCGCGCATCGTCACCGGCGACTTCAACGTCCCCGCCCACCACAACCCCGTCTACGACACGATGCTCAGCCGTGGCGGCCTCGTGGACAGCTGGGACACCGCCGAGTCGCGCAGCACCTTGTACGCCACGTTCCACGGCTACCGGCCGCTGGTCCGGGACGGCGAACGGATCGACTGGATCCTCACCTCGCCGTCGGTCCGCACCCACCGCGCCGTGATCGACACGTTCTCCGAGGACGGGCAGTTCCCCAGCGATCACCTGCCGGTACGGGCGGTGCTGGAGCTGCCCGAGACTTCCGGGAAGTGAGGCGGACCCCGGTCAGGTCCCGGCCCGACGGCAGCGGTCGGCGGAACCGCCCGTATCAGCCGGTATGAGCGCCGCGCGTGCTCCCGTTCCCGCCGCCGGCGGCCGCGGCGCCACCCCTGCCGCGCACCTGGAGCCCGGCCAGCAGGTCGTGCGTCGCGGCCGCCACCGCGTCCACGGCCTGCTCGAACACCTCCTGGTTGTGCGCGGCGGGCGCGCGGAACCCGGAGATCTTGCGGACGTACTGGAGAGCCGCCGCCCGGATGTCGTCCTCGCTCACCTCGGGGGTGGCCGGCGGTCGGAGCGTCTTGATACTGCGGCACATAGGTCAAGTGTGCCCCGCGAGAGCGCGAGCGGGAAGGATCGACGGGCGGACGGGCGGACGGGCGGACGGGCGGACGGGCGGACGGGCGGAGGCCGGAGTGGCCGGGCAGACGGGCGGGGGCCGGAGCTGCCGGGCGCAGCCCCTACTCCAGACCGGTGACGCGCAGCGTGATGTTGAGGCGCCCGCTCGTCAGCCCCGTCGCGGGGTCGCCGGTCCCCGGCAGCACCCTGGTCACGCCGTGGTAAGCGAACCGCGAAGGTCCGCCGAAGACGAACAGGTCGCCGGAGGCCAGCTCGATGTCGGTGTAGGGCCGGTTGCGGGACTCGGTGTTGCCGAAGCGGAAGACGCAGGTGTCGCCGATGCTGAGCGACACGACCGGGGCGCTGGACCGTTCGTCCTTGTCCTGGTGCATGCCCATCCTGGCCTGACCGTTATAGAAATTGATCAGTGCGGTGTCCGGTGTGTAGCCGTCGCCCGCCGTCGCATCCTCGTACGCGTCGACCAGCGCCGCCCGCCCGAGGTCGGCCAGCCAGTCCGGCAATGCGGCGACCCGGGCACCGTTGACGTCGTCGGCGGTCCGCTTGTACGCGTACGGCTGCCAGTGCCAGCCGAGGCACACCGTCTGTACGGACATGACACCGCCGCGCGGCAGCCGGGTGTGCCGGATCGGTACCGGTCCCCGCGCCCAGCCCCGGCAGGCGGCCACCAGCTCCCGCTGCCGTTCCGGGGACAGCCAGCCGGGCACGTGCACGGCGCCGGGCGCGGGCCGGGACCGTACGGGTTCGGGACCGCCGAAGCCGGGCAGCGGCATGTTCACGACGACCTCACTCCCGGCTCACTCCCGGCCGGTACGCGCGGGGCGCGCCACACACGGTCCTGCCGGTCCCTTCCCGCTCATTGTCTTCCACCGCTGCTTCCGTCCCCTGCCCGAGAAGCCGCCCGCCGCTGCCCGTCCGGCCGCCGAGCCCGCTCCGGCCCGGCTCGGATCCGCTCAGCGGACCCCGGCCACCGTCCGGTCCACCGCGCTCGTCCATATCTCCAGCAGCCGCGCGTACTCCGCGCGGTCCTCAGCCGTCCACGCACGGCCTCGGCGGGCGCGAACGAACCGCCGGATCGCTTCGTTCGCGTCCGCGGCGAGGGGCGCACCCGTGGAAGGGGGAGGAGTTGGGGGCATGCCGTCCATGCTAGGGGCGGGCACTGACAACGGCTCCCCGCCGAAGGTCCCTCGGTGCCCGCACGGCCGCCCGGCCCGGCCCCGTGCACCGTACATATGCGGCTGACCTGCTCCGACCGGTACGTGCCCGGTGCATGGAATCCTCCGTATGTGTCCAGACCCACACACTCCGTCCCCGCACGCCGGGCCTGCGTGCCGCCCCACCGACTCCACCGACTCCACCGACCCCAACGCCGCACGTCGCCCCGCCCGCCCCGCCCCTCTTCTTCGACCCCGCCCCTCTCCTCCGGCCCCCGCCCCTCCCTATACGCCAACCGGGTATATCGGGACGAAAGTGGCGTTTCTCCTTTCATATGATCGGCCGCCAAGGGTTGAATCGACGCTGTCAGTCACTCTCAGCACGCCTCAAAGGAGGATGTTGGTATGCGTTCTGCAATGCGTCCGCTCTTCGTCGGCCTCGCGGTGGTGGGTCTGTCCGCCGCCGGTGCCGTCGCGGCTCAGGCCCACGGCCATGATGACGATGCCGTGAGCATCAGCAAGCACACCAATGCGCCGAGCTATGCCTCGCACAACTGGGGCAGCGGCAACTGGAACTCCGCCGCCCGTTTCGGGGACCTGGACCAGGACTAATGTCCCCAGCGCCTTGATGGTGGGCACATCCGGCACCCACCGGGTGTGCCTGCCGGCACGCGAACGGACCGGGCGGGGCGCCTCTCCCGCCTCGCCCGTCGGTCCGCGACCGAGGACGCCATCACCATGGTCGACGACAACCCCACTCCCGAACAGCAGGTCCTGGTGCTCCAGGCCCGCCTGCGACAACTCCAGTACGAGCACGCGCAACTCGCCCGCAGGCGCGACGAACTCGAATCCGCGCTCAAGTACGTGGTCGACCGGGCGGGCGGCACGGTGACCGTGACCCGGCAGGACCGGGACCGGCTGCGCGCCGCCGCCCGCGTGCACATGCGGTTCGACCCGGCCGACGGCTGCTGGCACTACGAACTGGGCTGAACCCGTTTCGCCGGGCCCCGAATCCATCCGGTCGTGAATCCGTCCGCATCCGGTCATTGACCGTCCGCCTCCGAATCCGCCCGAACATTTCCTTCCCCGGCCCTTTCAACGGCTCCCCGTTGGGTATCACACAGAAAACCCCCTCGTGTGTGCTCGGAGCCGCATATGCAGCATGCCCTGCCCATGCCCGGCGACATAGGTCTCACCCAAATCAGCGGCAATGTCGGCCGCTTGATCCGTATCGGCCAATGGCTGAACGGAAACGGCTTCGGCGATTACCAGCACGCCTTCCTCGTACTCCCCGACGGCATGCTCATCGAAGCCGAACCCGGCGGCGCGACGATCCGCTCCCTGTCGGCCTACGACGGCGCGAACATCCTGTACGTCTGCCCGGAAGGGCTCACCGACCCGCAGCGCGACGCGATATGCGCCGCCGCCCGCCGCTACGAGGGCGTCCCGTACAGCTTCCTCGACTACCTGGCCATCGCCGTCCACCGCCTCCACATCCCGTTCCCGGGCCTGCGCCGCTACGTCGCCGCCACGGGCCACATGATCTGCTCCCAACTCGTCGACCAGAGCTACCACGACGCCGGAATCCACCTCTTCTCCGACGGCCGCTGGCCGGGGTACGTGACTCCGATGGCATTGTTCGAGCGGCTGGCCGACTTCTGAGGGCGGGCCGCCCGACGCCCGCGCCCGTGAATGGCCGCTCCGGACGGGCCGGCCGAGTTATTTCCTGGCCGATCCTCCGCCGGGAGCCTACGGTGACGGATGTGATCGCTCTTCCCGTTTCCGTTTCGGATGTGTGCGCCCGGGTGCTGATGAATATCGGCGCCTGCGGGCCGTACGCGCACTTCGTGGCCCGGTTCGAGCCGCCAGGTGCGGGCGGGGGGCCGGAGTTGCTGAGCGCCGTACCGGAAGACCGCCTGCCCCCGGAGTTCCTGCCGTCGGTGCGTGCAGGTTTGTCGGAGGGGCTGGACGGTGTCGCGGCTGCCGTGTTGCTGACCGACGGGTCCTTCCACGCAGTGGATTCCTCGGAGTACGGCTACGTGATCGCCGGACGGGAAGCGGGCCGGGCCGCTCTCATCGGGGCCGGACTGCTGCCCGCGGAAGAGGCCGATGCGTTGCGCTGGACGACGTGGCCGGGCAAGCCGCGGCCGAAGAAGAGGCGGGCGGCCGGACGACGCTGAGCGCATAACGGACCGACGCGGGAGCATCCGAGCCCGGACTGCGCCAGGCCCCTCCTGCGCGCCGGATCGTCGCCGTACGAGAAGGGCTGCCGCCGGCCGAGGCACCGTCCCGGCCGGATCCGCCGACCCCGGCGGCTGGTTGACTCCACAGCGGTACCAAGGCGCATGATGATCGTCATCGACGGGTCCCCGTCGGTGGATCTCCCGGTCGGCCGACGAACCCGCCGCATCCCGGCCGCCGCTGGCCGGGGTCCGCGATGTCCGTCGAAGGAGAACACGTGGGAGACCGGACGCAGCCGGAGCAGGTGAGTCCCGAGGCGCACCAGCGCGTCCAGGACAGCTTCGGCCGGCAAGGGCTCATGGCCCACCTCGGCGCGCGGATATCTTGCATTGCGCCGGCACCCGCCACCGGTGACCGCATCGAGGCAGTGGGCACCGTGCTGAAATCCGGGCGCACGCTGACCGTGTGCCGGCTGGCGGTGTTCGGCGTACACGACGACGGCGGGCGCAAACTCGTCGCCAACGGGCAGCAGACGCTGGTCCGCGTGGACAGGCCGGAGGAGCGGTGAAGCCGCGACCGTTCGCGCCGTCGCTGCCGTCCTGGGCCACGTGGTGGCAGCGGCCCTTCCCGGACGCCAACACGCTCCTCCTGCACGGGCGGCAGCCGGCCCTTATCGACAGCGGGTTCGTCGGCCACGCGGAGGAGACCGAGGCCTGGGCCCGCGCGCACGCCGGTGGGATCGGGCTGGTCGTGAACACCCACTGGCACTCCGACCACGTCGGCGGCAACGCCCTCCTCCAGGCGCGCGGCGCGGGCATCGCGGCCGGGCGCCCGGAGGCGGAGGCCATCACCCGCAGGGACCCGGGCTGCTGCGCGGCGGAATACCTCGACCAGCCCGTCGCCCCGTACACGGTCGATCTGCCGCTCGACGACGGGCAGACCCTCCGCCTCGGCGACACCGACTGGGAGGCGGTCCGCACCCCCGGGCACACGCCCGGCCATCTGGCCCTGTGGCAGCCGGAGGAGCGACTGCTCGTGGTCGGGGACGCGCTGTCGGACTACGACGTCGGCTGGGTGAACCTCGCCCTCGACGGGCCGACCGCGGCCGGTACGGCGCTCGCCTCGCTCAAGCGGATGGCCGACCTCGGCCCGCGTGTGATCCTCCCGTCCCACGGCCCGGCCCCTGCCGACCCGGGCGCCGCGTTCGCCGCCGCGCTGCGCCGCGCCCAGCGCCTGGTCGACGACCCCGGCGGAGCCGTCTGGTACGGCGCGCGGCGGGTCTTCGCGTTCGCCCTGATGATCCGGGGCGGCATTCCGGCCGGCGAGGTCGAGCCGTATCTGCACGCGCGGGCGTGGCTGACCGACGCGGCCAGGCTCCTGGGCCGCACCCCCGAGACCCTCGCCGCCGAGCTGGTCACGGCCATGCTCGGCAGCGGCGCGGTCGTCCTGCGCGACGGACGCCTGCACGCCGCCGCGGAGCACACGCCGGTCCCCGCGGAGGCGCTGCGCGTGCCGTTCCCCCGGGCCTGGCCGTCGGCAACAGAGCCCCGCTGACCCCCGGCGGGCACGGCGCGCGTACGAGCAGCTCTCATCGCCGCTCGTCGCCCGCTCTGCCCGGGGGCAGGATACGCAGCAGCGGAATCATCGTGAGCGCGGTGAGGAGGGCGGCCACGGCGAAGACGGGGCGCGGACCGGCCAGTTGGGTGAGCCCGGCGGCCAGCGCGGCGCCCAGCGGCATGCCGCCCCAGCCGAGGCATCTGACGGCGCCGCTGATCCGGCCCAACTGGCCGTGTGGCACCAGGCGTTGGCGCAGGGAGATGACCACCACGTTCCACAGGCCGCTGCCCACCCCGCCGAGGAACGTGGCGCAGGCGATCGCCGCGACGTCGGCGCTCACGGCCGGGGTGGCGAGCATGACGACGCCCGCCGCCACGTCCGCGGCCAGGATCCGGCGGGCGCCCAGAGTACGGGCGAGGCGCGGGGCCAGCGCGGCACCGGTCACAGCGCCCGCGCCCAGGGTCGTCAGCAGCAGCCCGTACCCGGCCGGGGACAGGCCGACCGGCCCCTGGACGGTGTATACGACCAGTACGGCGAGCCAGGCGCTCCAGCAGCCCGCCATGACGGTGCTCATGAGGGTCAGCGTGCGCAACGGCCGGTTGCGCCACAGGAGGCGCACGCCTGCGGTGAGCGGATGTCGGTTGGGCCCGTCGAGACCGGTGTCGGGGTGTCCGGCACCGTCCGCAACAGGAGGCGGATCCTGGGGCACCGGATCAGGGGCCGAACCCCGGGCCGAACCCTGGATCACCGGCCGGAACTTGCCGTGCAGCATCACCATGGCACCGGCCGCGACGAGATACAGCCCGCCGGCGCCGCCCACCGCCCACGCCGGGCCGATGGCGATCAGCAGTCCGCCCAGCGGCAGCCCCACGAACTCGTTCAGTACCGACTCCGTACCCCGTATCCAGGAGTTCGCCCACTCCAGCCGGGGGCCCGGCACCACCGAGGGGACCAGGGCGGTCGTGGCGATGTCGGCGACGGCCTCGCCGACCGCCAGACAGAGGGCGACCAGGTAGAGGAGGCAGAGGGCGTAGACGGCGGCGGCGTCGAGAAGGAGGGTGGCCAGGAGGGCGGACAGCGCCGCCGCGCGGCAGAGGTGGAAGAAGACGATCAGGCGGCGGCGGTCCAGGCTGTCGACGAGCAGACCGACCAGGAGCGGGGCCACCGCCCAGGGCAGCGTGTGCGCCAGTTTCGCCCCCGCGACCAGCCCCGGGGAGGCCGTCAGATGGACGGCGAGCAGCGGGACCAGGGCCATGACCAGTCCGTCGCCCAGGTTCGCCGACGCCGTCGCGGCCCACAGCCGCGCGAAGACCCGGCCGCCCGCGCGCTGGTCGGGACGGCCGGATCGGCGCTGTGCCGCCGGTGTCAGCACAGAAGGGCGAACGTGGCGCGCGTGAAGGTGCCTTCGCCGTGGGCGCGGACGGTGTGGGCGAACGCCGCCCGGGCGTTGGCCGGCGCCGGCACGGTGGTGGGCGCAGCCATGGGGAACCGGGCCAGCAGGCCGCGTACCTGCTCGCCGACGCAGTTGATGCCCTTGTTCTTCAGGATCGTGTCGCCGATCGCCGCGCCGGCGCCGTCGAGGGTCTCGCCGGTCCAGGCGGAAACCGCGTATTCCTTGCCCCTCACCTGCTCGAAGAATCGGATCTGGGCCCGGTTCTCGCTTTCGGTGAGGAGGACGAAGATGCGGCGCTCGGTGAGCTCCATGTTGTGCGAGTCCATTTTGTTCAGGATGGACTCCGGGTCGCCGTACAAGTCGTGGACTTCCGGGGTCCAGGAGTACTGCCTGCAGGGGACCGCCAAATCGGCTTCCCGATCAGGCGATTTCGGGAGGGGTGTGGCACTCATGGAATGTCCTGTTCCTCTACTGTCGGCCGGCTGCCCGGCGGGGCAACCGCTCCACCAGATTTCCCGATCCGCGACAAGAGCACAATTGCGGGTTTCGCATGGCTGCTCTATCTTCCGAGCATGCGTGACCTTCACCGTTTACGGGTGCTCGTCGAGATTGCCGACCGGGGTTCGATGTCGGCCGCGGCCCGGGCGCTGTCTTTCAGTCAGCCGGCCGTCTCACGACAGATCGAGGCGCTGGAACAGGAGGTGGGTGCGCAACTCGTACTGCGGCTGGGCCGCGGTGTCCGGCTGACCGACGCGGGTCTGCTGCTGGCCGACCGGGCACGCGGTATTCTTTCGCAGATCGTCGCCGTAAAAGAGGAGTTACGGTCTCTCAACGGGCTGCGCGGCGGGCGGCTGCGCATGGGCGGCTTCGCCGGCGCCAACGCGCATCTGCTGCCACGGGCGTTGGCCCGGTTCGCCGAACGTTATCCGCGGGTCGAACTCTCGCTGTCCGGTTCGACCACCCGCCACCACGTCGCGGACCTGCGGTCCGGGCTGCTCGACATGGCGCTGATCACCGACTGGGACGTGATCGGGGAGCGGATGGGCCAGGCCGCACCGGACCGCCCGTCCGGGCAGGTCGGCGGGCTGGACATACTTCCGCTGTTCGAGGACGAGTTGTTCGTGGCCGCCGGCCGCGGCAGCCGGGCCGGCCGTGGTGGACCGCCTCCACGCGGACTGCGCGGGCTGCGCGGCCTGGCGGAGGAACCGTGGATCGAGGGTGCCCATCCGGATTGCCTGGGCCCGCCGTCAGAATTCAGGAGCGCATTGGGATTCGATCCGCATATCCGTTTCCGGGTGGGGGATTGGGGCGCGGTCAGTCGGCTGGTGGAGATGTCCGCCGGTGTCACGCTCATTCCGGGACTGCTCGCCGCCCGCACGGAGGAAAGGTTCGCTGTGCATTCCCTGGCGGGACACTTCCCGCCCCGGCGTGTGTACGTCGCGCTCCCCGCGGGGGCCCACTCGCCCGCGGTGGAGCCCATGGTCGAGATCTTGTCGGAAGTGGCTCGCGAGGAGAGCGAACTGCTCTTCCGTACGGCCATCCCTTGACCGTCCAGCTGAAGTGATCGCCCGTCCGCAGGAACCAGGGACGGAACCGGAAGGAATACGGAGCCATGGACGCTCGGTTACGCGCGGTGTGCGACCTGATGGTCGAGCAGGTACGCGAACAAGCCGGCCTGCATGAATACGATGGCCATGTGCAGGACCTTTCCCCGGACGGAATCCGCGCCGGGTTGGCCGAACTCGGAGATGTCCGCGCCGGATGCGCGGAACCCGATGACGCCGCATCGTCCGAACTCGAAGACGCCGCATCATCCGACCTCGGAAACACCGTTTCGCCCGAACTCGGCCGCCCCGCCCCCGACTCGGGCGAGTCGCCGTCTTCCGCCCACACACCCGCCTCCCACGACACCGCCCACCTCCACATCTTCGAAAAAGCCCTCCGCACGGTCCACGGCGACCTCGAAATGCACCGCCGCAACCCGCTGCCGCACCTGCTCAACCTCGATCTGTGCGTATACGACCGGGAGTACGCGCCAGCCGCCGACCGGGACCGCGCCAAGCGCGCCCACCTCGCGGCCTGGCCCGACGCCATCGACGCTTCCGTCCGCTCGCTCGACCGGGTCAACGCCCCCACGGCCCGCGCCATGCTGGCCGCGGCCGACAGCCTCACCGCGGTCATCCCGCCCGAACTGGCCGACACCGACATCGCCGTACGGGCCCGCAGCGCACATGGACGGCTGGTGACGTGCCTCCGGTACGCGGCCGAGCACGGCGACCCGCGCTCCGCACTCGGCGAGCGGGACCTCGCCCTGCTCATGGGCGCCCCTGAAGGGCTCGACGTGAGCCTGCCCCGGCTGGCCGAACGGGCGGACCAGGAGACGGAACGGCTGCGCGTCCTGCTGCGCGACGCCTGCCACCGGCTGGCCCCCGGCCGCCGCCCGCACGCTCTCGTGCGAGATCTCGTACGGGAACCCCCGCCGGCCGACGCCGTACTGGACCGGGCGCGGGCCGTCACCACCGAACTGATGGAGTTCACCCGCGGCCGGGCCCTCCTGCCGTACCTCGACGGCGAGGTGCGGGTCGGCCCCACGCCGCCGTCCCGCCAGGACACCTGGGCCATGATGGCGTTCGCCGCGCCCGGGGAACCCGACGCTCCGTCCTGGTACCACATCACCTTGCCGGGACCGGGCTGGCGCACGGCGGACGCCGCAGAGTGGCTGGCCGTCTTCAGCCCCACCATGCTGCCCGCCGTCACGGCGCACGAGGTGGTGCCCGGGCACTTCGCGCACGCCCGATGCCTGCGCCGGGCCACCAGTCCAGTCCGGCGCATCCTGCAGTCCCTCACCTTCATGGAGGGCTGGGCGCACTACGGGGAGGAACTGATGGTGGAGGAGGGCTTCCGGGCGGGCGACCCCCGCTTCGCCATCGGCGTCTGCATGGAAGCACTGATCAGGGTGGTACGGCTGGTCTGCGCGATCGGCGTGCACACCGGAGCCATGGACGTGCCGGAGGCCGCCCGGCGCTTCGAGGCGGACACCTACCTGTCGGGCCGCGCCGCCCGCTCCGAGGCCGAACGCGCCACCTTCGACCCCACCTACGGCCGCTACACCTGGGGCAAGCTCGCCCTGCGCGACCTGCGGGGCGAAGCCCGGCGGCGCTGGGGCAGCGCCTATTCCGCCGCGCGATTCCACCGCGCGGTGCTTTCCCTCGGCTCTCCGCCGCTCGGGCTGCTGCCGGCCGCCCTTGCGGAGGAGAGCGCGTTCCCGCTCTCCCGGCGGCCGTAGAATCGCCGACTCCCGGATCATGAAGTAGGACTGGATCTTGCAGAACCTGATCTTGTCCAGGCGCGCCTATGCCGAACGAGTGCACAGGAACCAGCTTCTCGGTACGGGAGAGGAAGCCCATGAGGCCAGAATTCAAGGCGAACAGAAACGCACCCGAGGACTACGCGGACCCCGTGATCGAATTGGTTCGTACGGCCGTGGCCTGTCAGCCGTTGGACGCGGTCGCGCGCCTCGTCGATCTGCTGGAGAGATCTCCGCACGGCAGATGCGCCGCGGACGAGGCGCTGTGCACGGCCGCGACGGAGCTGCCCGTACACGAGGTGGCGCAGCTCGTGCATCTGCTGTCGCAACCGCCACGGTCCTCCGACGGCGCCGACGCCATTCTCCGCAGGGCCGCGGAGCGGCGGCCTGTCGCCGAGGTCAGCCATCTCGTCACGCTGCTGCACCAGCCGCCGCACGCCGCTCGGGCCGGCTCGCAGACGACACGTACGGCGGCGGGCCGGCGTTCCGTGGAGGAACTGGCCGAACTCATCACCTCGCTCGTGGCCGAGCGCACGAAGGAGAGCGCGCCCGAAAGCGCCGGAGACTTCGAAGACGGTGTGTCACCGCCCGAAAACGGCGATGAGGCGGGGGCGTACGAGCACGCGGAATCCGGTTGTTCCCCTGCCGCGAGATGGCTCCCCAGACTGGGGGGCCTGGGGCTTTTGCTGTGCGGCGGGGCGCATGTTCCCACGGGGCTGCACCGTGGCGCGTCGATCCCGGCGGATATCGCGGCGATCGGCCTTCCGGCGCTGTGCGTCCTGATGGCCGTCCTGCTGTTCTTCAGAAGCACGATCGGACCCTTGGCGGCCGGTTTCCTGGTCTCTGTGGCAGCAATGGCACCGCACGTACTGGCGGGAATTCCGTTCGCCCCCTCACCCCTTTCGCACACGCTCCACCACACTTTCCTGCGCCCTCTTCCCGCCTTCGTCGCCGCAGGACTTGCCGCCTGCCTGGTACTTGCCACGCTGGTGCACGCCCTGGCCGCGGCCCGGCAGCCGCAGGCGGCCACCGCGGTCCTCCCGGCGGCCTGACGACCGGCGGGGTGGCCGACGGCATGCCGCCGGCCACCCGGCATCACCGTTCGCGGCGATCCGGCCGCGTGATCATGAACCGGGCGAGGTTCTCCTCGTCGTCGGTGGCGAGGCGGCGGAAGCCGGCCTTCTCCAGTACGCGCAGTGAGGCCGGGTTCGACAGCTCGGCGCCCGCGACCACGGTGTGGACGTCGGGCAAGGTGAGGGCGTACGCCGTCAGGGCGCGGGTGGCCTCGGTGGCGTAGCCCCGGCCGCGGCGGGATTCCACGATGCCGTAACCGATCTCGACCTGACCGTCGTCCGGCGGCAGGAACAGGCCGATGGAGCCCACCAGCAGGTCGCTGTCGCGCTCGACAATCAGGCGCTGGCTGTGGTCGTCGAGCCACTCGGGGTGCTGCTCGAAGAGGTGGGCGATGATGCGGTCGCCTTCGGCGGGGAAGCCGTCGGCCCAGTCCACCGACGGTATGCAGCAGCTGACCGCGGCCACTTCGCCGAGGCCCCAGGGCCGGAGGACGAGGCGGTCGGTGGTCAGCAGCGGGTGAGTGGATGAGGCGGAAGCGGACACGTGTCACTCTCAGTCGTTGTGGTGGAACGACCGGCCCGTGGGGGTTAGCGCACGGATCGGACGAGGGCATGCTGACGGCGGCCGACGGCGGCCATATTCATCAACCTCCTCGTCCCTCGCACACGCGTCTCTCGCGCTGACGGGATGTTAGCAGCGCGGCCGGTCCCGCATCGAAGAGTTTTTCGATCGGCTGTCGTTGCCGTGGTGAGGCCGTCACCGCGGACCGGTGGACCGCCGCGGACCGGGGGACCGCCGCGGATGCGGACGGCCCGGCCCGTCGGTCCGCCTGGGATGATCGCCCCATGGCGGACGACGCGCGGGAATCCTCCGGCACGGGGTACCGCCTGGACAACCGGCAGTCCGAGGCGGGCGAACGGTTCAGCGCGCTGTCGGCGCTCTTCGACGCGTGGACGTTCCGGCACTTCGAGACCGTCGGGCTCGGTGCGGGGTGGCGGTGCTGGGAGGTCGGCGCCGGCGGGCCCGCCGTGCCGAGCCGGCTGGCCGGGCGGGTCGGGCCGACCGGGTACGTGGTGGCCACCAACATCGACACGTCCTGGGTGGACGACACCGCCGAGAAGGATTTCACGGTGCTGCGCCACGCTTGTTCTGCCCCGATGAGCACGGGCCCGGGCAGGAGCCGGCCAACAGGCTGCGCCGGGGCTTCCGCGAGCTGCTGCGGCAGCGCGGCGCGGACCTGGCGTACGGGCGCAAGCTGCCGCGGCTGCTGCGCGAGGCCGGGCTGGCCGAGGTCGAGGCCGACGCGTACTTCCCGATCACCTCACCGGCGTGCGCCGTGCTGGAGAAGGCCACCGTTCATCAGGTACGCGACAAGCTGGTGGCCGCCGGCCTGGCCACCGACGACGAGATCGAGCGGCACCTGGCCAACATCGCCGCGGGCGGCCTCGACCTGGCCACCGCACCGCTGACCTCCGCCTGGGGCCGCCGCCCGACGGGCTGAGGCGGACGGCGCGCCGAAGGCGATCGGGAAACTCGAAAAAAATCTTGTACGGAGATGTCGAGAACCCATGACCGGCTCCGTCCCCGGGGTGAACGTGACCACAATGGGTCGCACCCGCATCGAGGAGAACCACGATGGCCAAGTACCTGCTGCTGAAGCACTACCGCGGCGCCCCGGCCCCGGTCAACGACGTATGCATGGACCAGTGGACGCCGGAGGAGATCTCGGCACACATGCAGTACATGCACGACTTCGCGGCCCGTCTGGAGAAGACCGGCGAGTTCGTCGACGGTCAGGCGCTCGCCCCCGAGGGGACCTGGGTGCGGTATGACGGCGAGGGGCGCCCGCCGGTGACCGACGGCCCGTTCGCCGAGACCAAGGACCTCATCGCCGGCTGGATGGTGATCGACGTCGACAGCCACGAGCGCGCCGTCGAGCTGGCCGGGGAACTGTCGGCGGCCCCCGGGGCGGGCGGGAAGCCGATCCACGAGTGGCTGGAGCTGCGCCCGTTCCTGGCCGCGCCGCCCACCATCACGGAGTGACCGCACAGTGACCTCATCGGCCTCATCGATGGACGAGGCGCTGCTCCGGAGCCTGATCCCGGGCGTGCTCGCCGTCCTCGTCCGCCGCGGAGCCGACTTCGCGGCGGCCGAGGACGCGGTGCAGGACGCCCTGGTCGAGGCGGTCCGCGGCTGGCCGGCCGATCGGCCGCGGGACGCGAAGGGCTGGCTGGTCACCGTGGCCTGGCGCAAGTTCCTCGACGCGCGGCGGGCGGACTCCGCCCGCCGCCGGCGCGAGGACCTCGTCGACCAGGAGCCGGCGCCCGGGCCCGCGCCCGCGGCGGACGACACCCTCCAGCTCTACTTCCTGTGCGCCCACCCGGCACTGACGCCGTCGTCCGCGGTCGCGCTCACGCTCCGCGCCGTCGGCGGGCTGACCACGCGCCAGATCGCCCAGGCCTATCTGGTGCCCGAGGCGACGATGGCGCAACGTATCAGCAGGGCCAAGCGCACCCTCGCCGACAAGGGGATCTCTCCTGCCCGGGCGAAGCCGGAAGCCCGGGGCAGCTTCGACCGGCCCGGCGATGTCGCCACCGTGCTGCGCGTGCTCTACCTGGTCTTCAACGAGGGCTACTCCGGCGACATCGACCTCGCCGCCGAGGCCATCCGGCTCACCCGGCAGCTCGCCACCGTGATCGACCACCCCGAGGTCGCGGGGCTGCTCGCCCTCATGCTGCTCCACCACGCCCGGCGCGCCGCCCGGACCGCGCCCGACGGCGCCCTGGTGCCGCTCGCCGACCAGGACCGTACGCAGTGGGACACCGGGGCGATCGCCGAAGGCGTCGAAATTCTGCAGGCCGCCCTCGCCCGCGACCGGCTGGGCGAATTCCAGGCCCAGGCCGCCATCGCGGCCCTCCACGCGGACGCTCCGCGCGCCGAGGAGACCGACTGGGTGCAGATCGTCGAGTGGTACGACGAACTGGCGGGCCTGACCGACAGCCCCGTCGTCCGGCTCAATCGCGCGGTCGCGGTCGGTGAGGCCGACGGGCCACGCGCCGGGCTCGCGGCGCTCGCGGAGCTGGACGCCGGCCTGCCGCGCCACGCGGCGGTGGCGGCGTACCTCCACGAGCGCGACGGCGACCTGACGACGGCGGCCCGGCTGTACGCGGAGGCGGCCCACAAGGCACCCAACCTCGCCGAGCGCGACTACCTGACGCGCCAGGCGGCGCGGCTCAACACCGGTCGGTGAGGCTGCCGGGCCCGGGGTGGGGAGACTGTGCCGGGCCCGGGCGGACGGACCGTATCGTGCCCGGCGGCCGGTCACCCGGCCCTCGATCCCCACCCCGGATCCCCCCGATCACCCGGTCCAGCGCCCCGTGAGAAAGGTCAGGGCGAACACCGTGCTCAGAGGTGCGACCACACAGAGATACGCGGTCTTGAACCGCGGGCTGCGCAGGCTCCAGGCGGCCAGGAAGATCCACAGCGGCCACCACAGGAGGGCGGCGCGGGGGATGGACACGTACCAGAACGAGGTTCCCAGGGCGCACAGGCTGAGGGCGACGTAGACGGTCTCGGCCCAGCGGCGCTTGCGCGCCAGCACGACGAGCAGCGCCACCCCGACGGCCATCGTCACCAGCTCGGCCTGGAACATGAAGGCGTAGCCGGTGCCCTGGGCGTGGCCGAAGGCGTTGGTCCAGGTGTTGCTCCAGGCTTCCCAGGGCGTGTGGAAGGTGCGGAACCAGCCGCGTTCCTGGGCGTGCTTCCAGGCCATCCAGTCGCCGGTGTGGGAGTGGAGGTACCAGCTGAAGAGGGCGAGGGGCAGCACGGGCAGGGCCAGCCAGGGGAGCGGGCGCAGGTTGCGGGTGCTGCGCAGGGTCAGGAGGAACTGGGTGGCGAGGGCCGCTGCGAGGAAGAGGCCGCTGACGCGTACGGCGGTGGCCGCGGCGGTCAGTGCCATGGCCAGGGGCCAGTTGTGGCGCCGGCCCGCGAGCCAGGCGGGCAGGGCGAGGGCCAGGAAGAGGGCCTCGGTGTAGCCGACGGCCAGGAAGACGGCGCAGGGGGAGAGCAGGAAGAACAGGACGGCGCGCTGTCCCGCCTCGGCGTCGGGCAGGTGGTGCCGGGCTATGCGGGCGAGGGCCAGTACGGCGACGGCCCCGGAGACGAAGGAGATCGTCAGCCCGGCCAGCGCCCAGTCCGGCACCAGCAGGTGCACCGCGCGCAGCACGAGGGGAAAGCCGGGGAAGAAGGCCTCACGGTTGTCCCATTCGGACTGCCACGGCCCGGCCTGTCCGGGGAAGTAGCCCTGCTGGGCGATGTGCAGGAAGTGGTCCCAGTCCCAGTGCTGGAACGGCGCGAGGGACGGGCCGGGGTCGTGGGTGGCGGGATCGGAGGGGAACAGCCACCGGGCGCAGTAGGCCGTCAGCCAGATCCCTATCCGTGTCGACAGGTACAGCCACAGGATGTCCCGGTCCCCGGGGCCGAGGCGCCGGATCGCGCGGCCGCGTATGCCCCAGCGCACACGGCCGGCCCGGGTGGCGGGCCCCGGAAGGCGCCGGGGCGCTGCCGGAGGCTGGGGTTGGTCGCGTACATCGGTGGATATAGGGGGCATCGGGTTCCTTGGATGGGGGCAGGCAGGCCGGGGCGCCCGGTGGCGGAGCGCCGGGTTACGGGAGGCGGGCGGCTCAGGGCGGCGGTTCGGTGGCCGTTCCCCGGGAGGCACCGTCCGTTGCGGGGGCGCCGTCCGTGGTGGCGGAGCTGTCGATGGGGACGTCGCTGGTCGTGGACGTCGGGGTGGGCGGGGGCGAGGAAGCACCCGCCGGGGTGGGCG
>NZ_JOCQ01000147.1 GCF_000720725.1 Streptomyces rimosus subsp. rimosus | reverse complement strand
GGCGGGGGCCGGGGTCCGGGGCGTGCCGAGGGCGAGGGCGTAGGCGCCGCGGGATGTACGGGAGCCGGGGCCGACCAGTTAGCCGCCGGTGCCGCGGATGTCGATGCCGGGGGCCAGGCGGCCCGCGGAGTTGGGGACGGCCGGGGTCGGCGGGCCGGAGAAGTACAGGTGGTGGCCGCCGCTCGGGGTGCGGACCGTGACGGTGGGCGGCAGGGTGAAGCGGTGCTCATCGGCCAGTAGTTGCAGGGCGGTGAGGCCGTCGGCGCCGTGCTTGGTGTCCAGGTCGATGCCGATGAGGTGGTGCGGGGAGACGCCGCAGGCGATGCCGTACGCGGTGGCCCAGGGCGCGGCCGCGAAGAGGCGGCGTACGGCGAGCGGGTCGGCGGTGGCGTCGTGGATGCCGTGCCCGGGGCGGCCGCAGGCGCCGCGGCACGGGCTGCCGACGGTCTGGTCGGCGTGGTGCGGGGAGCGTACGGCGGGGAGCTTGGCGCGGGTCAGCGGGATGACCGCATGGCCGCGGCCGGCCGCTATGAGGGCGTGGGTGAGCGCGGTGGTGTGGTGATCTTCGCGGAGGTAGAGGCCGTACGGGTGGTGCGGGCGGCCGGGCTGGTCGGCCGGGTGATCGGTCGACCGGTCGGTCGGCTGGTCGGTGGTGCGGGCGGAGTGGCTTCCGGCGGTCGTGTCCATGTTGGTCGAGCGAGGAGCGGCCATGACTTCATTTTCGTATGAGCGTTCGAATAAGAGAAGGGGAACGCGGCGTTCGCGACGGGAAGGACCGAAACCGCGCAGCCCGTACCGCCGCCCTCGCCGCCCTGCCCCTGGCGACCGCCCTCCTGGTCGGTGTGGCCCACGCCGACAACGGCGCGCTCGCGGGCAACGGGTCGAGCGCGGCGGTCACGAGCCTGGTCGGCAGCGGTGTCGGTCACAACAGCCACGGCAACTCGACCACCACGCAGCAGGTCGCGAACGGTCCCGGCGCGTCCAATCAGAACAACAACGCGAGCGTGATCGGTCGCGGCCTGACCCGCATCGATCAGACCAACGCCACGGTGAACTTCACCAACCTCTGGTGAGCCGGGGGCGCGTGGCCCGGCTGGGGTAACCGGTGACACCGACCGGCCCGCACCGCGCCTCTCTTGACAGCGAGGGGTTCCTGACGGACAGTCAGAAACTCCTCGTTACGTGTGCGGTACCGAGGTCGGGAGGAGGGGCTAGTGGGCGTGGCAGAAGAGGCGTCCTTACGCCGGAGAGGCGGCGCCGCGGACCGGCCAGTGCCCGACGACCTGCATGCCCGCCTGAAGGTTTTCGAAGGGCAGCCCGCCGTCACCGGTGGCACGGGCAAGGACCCCGTCAACGAGCCCATGATCCGCCACTGGTGTGAGGCCATGGGCGACGAGAACCCCGCCTACCAGGGCCCGTCCGCCATCGCCCCGCCCACCATGCTCCAAGCGTGGACGATGGGCGGCCTCTCCGGGCATGGGCGCCCCGGCTCCGGGCGCTCCTCCGCGTACGACGCGCTCTTCGCCCTGCTGGACGAGGCCGGCTGCACCTCGGTCGTCGCGACCGACTGCGAGCAGGAGTACCTGCGCCCGCTGCGCCCCGGCGAGCGGATCACCTTCGACGCCGTCATCGAGTCGGTGTCCCCGCGCAAGACGACGAAGCTGGGGACGGGGTACTTCGTCACGACCCGGATGGACGTACGGGCGGATGGCGATCTCGCCGGTACGCACCGTTTCCGCATCCTGAAGTACGCACCCGCCACCGTTCCGGAGCCACCCGCCACCGTTCCGGAGCCGCCCGCCACCACCCCGAAGCAGCCGGCCGACCACCCGCCGCCGGACCCCGCCCGTACCACCCCGAAGGCCCACCGCCCCCGCCCCGTGATCAATCGCGACAACGCCGGCTTCTGGGCCGGAGTGGCCGAGCGCAAGCTGCTCATCCAGCGCTGCACGGACTGCGCGACGCTCCGTTTCCCCTGGCTGCCGGGGTGCAATTACTGCGGCGGCGACGGCTGGGACACCATCGAGGCAGCCGGGCACGGCACGGTCTTCTCGTACGTCGTCATGCACCATCCGCCCTTCCCGGCCTTCGATCCGCCGTACGCCGTCGCACTGATCGAGCTGGCCGAAGGCGTACGGATGGTGGCCGACATGGTCGGCGTACCACCGGAGAAGGTGCGCATCGGCATGCCCGTACGCCTGGAGTTCCGAATCGTGGAGGACGACTTGGTGCTGCCCGTCTTCAACGGGAGCCAGCCCCCAGGCCCCTCCACCGGAAGCCAACGCCCAGACCCCTCCACCGAAAGCCACCCATGAACCCCGGCGACAACCTCCCCCCACTGACCATCCCCATAACCCGCACCCTCATCGTCGCGGGCGCGGTCGCCTCCCGGGACTACCAGGACGTGCACCACGACGCCGAGGCCGCCAGAGCCAAGGGTTCCCCCGACATCTTCATGAACATCCTGACCACGAACGGCCTCGTCGGCCGCTACATCACCGACTGCCTCGGCCCCCGCGCCGTCCTCCGCAAGGTGGCGATCCGGCTCGGCGTCCCCAACTACCCGGGCGATGAGCTGATGTTACGGGGGACGGTCCGCTCCCTGGACGGTGACACGGCCGAGGTGCGCGTCATCGGCACCAACCGCCTCGGCCACCACGTCACCGGCACGGTGACGGTGTCGGTGACGGTGCCCACCACCCGACCGCCGCTCCCGGAGCCCACCCCATGACCCTCCACCGTGCGGACACCCTGGGCGGCCGGGCCGCCGTCGTCGGCATCGGCGCGACCGAGTTCTCCAAGGACTCCGGCCGCAGCGAACTGAAGCTGGCCGTGGAAGCCGTACGGGCCGCCCTGGACGATGCCGGGCTAAGTCCCGCCGACGTCGACGGCATGGTCACCTTCACCATGGACACCAGCCCCGAGATCACCGTCGCGCAGGCGGCCGGGATCGGCGAGCTGTCCTTCTTCTCCCGCGTCCACTACGGCGGCGGCGCGGCCTGCGCCACGGTCCAGCAGGCGGCCCTCGCGGTCGCCGCCGGGATCGCCGAAGTCGTCGTCTGTTACCGGGCGTTCAACGAACGTTCGGGCCGCCGCTTCGGTGCCGGGGTGCAGCGGCGCGAGCCGTCCGCCGAAGGCGCGGCGCTCGGCTGGAACCTGCCCGCCGGACTGCTGACGCCCGCCTCCTGGGTCGCCATGGCGGCGCAGCGCTACCTGTACGCGTACGGGCTCACGCCGGAAGCGTTCGGGCAGGTCGCGGTCGTCGGCCGGCGCCATGCCGCACGTAACCCCGCCGCGTACTTCTACGGGAAACCGATCACCCTCGCGGACCACGCCGCGTCCCGCTGGATCGTCGAACCCCTGCGGCTGCTCGACTGCTGCCAGGAGACGGACGGCGGCCAGGCCCTCGTCGTCACCACGGTCGAACGGGCCCGTGACCTGCCGCACCCGCCCGCCGTGATCCGGGCCGCCGCACAGGGCGCGGGCCGCGCCCAGGAGCAGATGACCAGCTACTACCGGGACGATCTGACCGGGCTGCCGGAGTCGGCGGTCGTGGCGCGGCAGCTGTGGCGGACGAGCGGCCTGCGCCCGTCGGACATCGACGTGGGCATCCTCTACGACCATTTCACCCCGTTCGTGCTGATGCAGCTGGAGGAGTTCGGGTTCTGCGCGCCGGGCGAGGCGGCCGATTTCGTCGCCGCGGGCGGGCTGCCGCTCAACACGCACGGCGGACAGCTGGGCGAGGCGTATCTGCACGGCATGAACGGCATCGCCGAGGCGGTACGGCAGCTCCGCGGTACCTCCGTCAACCAGGTGCCGGGCGCGGCGCGCGTCCTGGTCACCGCCGGTACGGGCGTACCGACATCCGGGCTGGTGCTGGGGACAGACGGCTGAGATCCGCCCGCCCGCCCCAGTGGCACCCTCCAAGCACCCGTACGGCTGAATGCGCGCCCCTGCGGGCGTGTCCGGCGGGCCGCTCCCCGTACCCGCACTTTGACTCCCGGTATGGGATCAACAAAACGGATCATCCGACGGAGTGTGCTGCTCCCCAGCGTCCTGCTCACCGCCCTGCTCGGCCTGCTGGCCACCCTCCTCGCCCCGGCCGCCGGAGCGGAGCCCGAACGGACCTGGCCGCGGGGCCCGAACGTGTTCCAGGGCTGGGCGTTCGACACCTGCAAGACGCCGCCGCTGAGCACCTTGCAGGCCTGGAAGTCCGCCAAGTACCGCGGCATCGGCATCTACTTCGGCGGCCGCGGCCGGGCCTGCCCCACCCAGCCGAACCTCAGCGCCGGCTGGGTGCGCTCCGCCCACCGCTCGGGCTGGCGGCTGCTGCCGCTGTACGTCGGCTCGCAGGCGCCGTGCGTCGTCAACAAGAACAAGCGCAAGGTGACCATCCGCGGCAACCCGGCGCTGGTGGGCACGAGCGAGGGGCGGGACGCGGTACAGCGCGCGAAGGCGCTGGGCATCGCGCCGGGCAGCGCGCTGTACCTCGACATGGAGGCGTACAGCCTGCGCAACACTTCCTGTACGGGTACGACGCTCGGCTACATCAGGGCCTGGAACCGCGAGACCCGCCGCCTGGGCTACCTTCCCGGCTTCTACAGCAGTGCCGACTCCGGCGCGCGGCACATGGAGCGCGCGCGGCGGGCGGGCACCCGGGACCTGCCGTCGGTGATGTGGTTCGCGCGCTGGCACAGCAGGCCGAACCTGTACGGCGAGCCCGAGCTGTCCCGCCAGGCGTGGCGTCCGCACCTGCGTATCCACCAGTACGCGGGCAACGTGGCGGAGTCGCACGGCGGGCGCAGGCTGGTCATCGACCGCAACCAGGTGGACGCTCCGGTCGCCGTGATCCAGTAACCCCGGGCATAGCGGCAGCCCGGCTGCCGTTACGCCCGGCTGCCGATCGGGGCCCCGGCACACGGGGGCCGGGGCCCCGACGAAAGTGGTGGGCCGCCCTGACCGGAGTAGTGGGCCGCCTTGCCCTGAGTGCTGGACCGCCCTGACCAAAGTGGGAGCGGCACCCTGACGGGGGACGAGTGGCTGTCCGCCTTTAGGAGGTGGGGGCAGCACCACCTGTACAACCTGAGAGGGAGAGGGCTTCGGCACCTGGGGGCGATCCGGCGCGGCGCCTGTCGCTTCTAGCGTTGGAGCATGACCACGCCAGTGTGCACCAGCGCTTCCAGCGCCGCTGTGTTCCCGTCGTTCACGTCGTACGTACGGGCCCGCGGGCCGGTGCTGCTGCGGACCGCCCGCTCGCTCACCGCCAACCCGAGCGACGCCGAGGACCTGCTGCAGACCGCGCTGACCAAGACGTTCGTGGCGTGGGAGCGGATCGAGGACCACCGCGCGCTGGACGGCTACGTGCGCCGCGCCCTGCTGAACACCCGCACCTCGCAGTGGCGCAAGCGCAAGGTCGACGAGTTCGCCTGCGAGGAGATACCCGAGCCCGATCCGGTACCGGCCCCCGACCCGGCCGAGGCCCAGGTGCTGCGGGACGCGATGTGGCGGGCGGTGCTGCGGCTGCCCGCGCGGCAGCGGGCCATGGTGGTGCTGCGGTATTACGAGGACCTGAGCGAGGCGCAGACCGCGGAGGTGCTCGGGGTCTCCGTCGGTACGGTCAAGAGCGCGGTCTCCCGGGCCCTGGCCAAGCTCCGCGAGGACCCTGAGCTGGCGATCGCGGCCTGAGACGCCCCCGGCGTCCCTTCCGGCCTCTCACACCAGCCGCACCGCATCCCCCTGCCGGATTCGCCCCGGCCGTACGACCTGGGCGTACACCCCCGCGCACGGCTGCGGTCCCGTGCCTTCCAGCGGCACCACCCGGTTGTGCCGCGCGGGCACGCGCAGCGCGTCCGGGTCGCGCGGCAGCCTGCCGTGTTCCAGCGTCGGTACGGCGCACCGCGGCGTGCGGGCCACGATGCGGAGGGTGAGTTCGTCACCGATGCGCAGCTCGTGGCCGGGCCAGTCGTTCTCGACGAAGCCGGCGGCCTCGGTACGGATGACGATGTTGGGCCGGTAGCGCTCGGCCTCGACGGTGGTGGCGCGCGGACCCAGCTCGGTGATCCGGTCGAGGGTGGCGCGGGTGATCAGGTGCAGCGGCGCGTAGTCGAAGAAGGTGCCGGGCGGCGCCTGCGAGGCGATCTCCAGGGTCTCGTTCCCCACCTCGGCGGCCGCTCCGGCCTCCAGGACCTCCTCGGGCCGTGAGCGCTCCAGGGTTGCCTTTTCGGGCGGGGTGTCGGTCAGGGTGACGGGCTGGCCCAAGTGCGCGGAGAGGGTCTTGTCCACGTGTGCGTCGGTGGACCGTACGGTCCGGCCGGAGGGCAGCGTGATCCGTACGGCACCGTCGATGATCTCGGCCCGCAACTTCAGCAAGTCGCGCCACAGCCGGGGATTCTTGGCGCTGGCGACCTGGCCGGATGTCTCATGCACCAGCGCGAGCCCGCGATCCCCCGCCAGCCCGCGGACATCCGCCACAGCGTCCGGAACCTCCTCGCCCAGCAGCGATTTCACCGGATAACGCCACAGCGTGGTCACCGTTCCCACCATCGTCCCCATACCTCCAGGCTGCCACGACCGTAGTGCCCGAGACTCCTGATTTCTTGGTGCGGGGGTCATATACCGCGTGATAAGTGGACAGCGCCGCCGGAGACTGCGAGCCATGAGTCACGGGATACGGGGGGTATGGGGGCACGGGCGGTATGGGGGGTACGGAAGGTACAGGGGATACGGGGACACGGGAGGTACAGGGAACACGGGGGTACGGGGGTTACGGACCCGTGAGATCCCACCGCCGCCCGTCGGGAATGTGCCACGCGTAGCGCCGTCCACCCGGCTCGCAGGCGTAGCCGAACTGATCCTGCGCAGGACAGCCGTGATCGTTCCACCACCGCCACACGCTCTCCACCGTCGCCCAGAGATCGTCTGCTCCGCCGTAGGTGACGGTGCCGGGGTGGTGTTCCCCGGCGATCAGTGACCGGGCCCAGGCCCCGTCGCGCCGCTGGAGCTGGAGCGACAGGGCGCCGTCGTCGGCGCAGTGGTAGACGAGTTCGGCGTACGGCAGGTGGAAGGCCAGCAGCAGCCGGAAGGGGTAGTGGTTGCGCAGGTCCGCCCCGGTGACGGTGGTGGGCCGGACGGCGGTTTCCGGTGCGTACGGGGGCCGGAGCTTGCGGGGGTAGGTGTGGGCGTCACCGCGGGACGCCATGAAGCGGCCGGTGGTCCTGGTGAAGCGTCCGGTGGCGTGGGGCCCGTCGACGGCGACGCGGACGAGGCCGCCCTCGATGCCGAGGTCCAGGTCGGTGACGATGGCGCCGCCGGGGCGCGTCGCGTGGAGCCACGCGGCGGGCACGGACCGTACGGAACAGGTGGCGATGACGCGGTCGAAGCCGGTCGCGTCGGGATGGCCGGACCGGGCGTCGTGGACGGTGAGGCGGGGGGTGTGGCCGAGGCTCGCCAAGCGGGTACGGGCGGCGTCGGCGAGGGCGGGGGCGATGTCGCTGGAGTGGACGAGACGGGAGCCCAGGCGGGTGCACAGGAGGGCGGTGAGGTATCCGGTACCGGTGCCCACGTCCCAGACCCGGTGGCCGTCGTGGACGTCGAGTTCTTCCAGCATGCCGGCCATGAGGTGCGGCGCGGTGCTGGACGAGGTGGGCAGACCGGTCCAGGTGCGGTCGCCGATCCGTTCGGCGGTGGCGGGGTCGAGGGCGGTGACGAGAGTGCGGTCGCTGTAGGCGGCGGTGTACCACGCGTCCCGGTCCAGGCCCTGGTCGGAGGCGTCGCGCAGGCGCCACGCGGTGATGCCCCGGTCCGTGGTCTCCTGCTCGTACCAGCGCGGCACGAAGACGTGGCGGGGTACGGAGGCGAAGACCCGCGCCCACTCGGGGGTACGGAGCGCGCCGGCCTCTTCGAGTGTGGTGACGAGGGCGGCGAGCCGGGGCCGTACGTCGTCGGTGGGGGAGGCGTTCACGGCGCCACTCCTTGCAGTTCGTCGGCGATGGCTTCGGCGATGGGAAGCCCGGTGTGGTGCTGGATCCAGTCCCACTGGCCGCACGGATTGGCTTCGAGGAACGTCCACTCGCCGGTGGGCGGCACGACGAAGTCGCAGGCGGCGAAGCGCAGACCGAGACGGCTGGTCAGGCGGCGTACGGCTTGCGCGACGCGGTCCGGGGCGCGGGTGGGCGTGTAGGTGAGGGCGGGGTAGTCGCTGCGCCAGTCCTCGTACGCTTGCGGGCTGCCCGCGTGGATCTCTGCCGCGAACAGGCGGCGGCCCACGACGGTCAGGCGGACCTCGTACGCCTTGTCCACCCACGCCTGGAAGAGGTGGGCGGTGGTCTCGACGCCGGAGAGGTCGGCGAGGTCATCGGCGGAGAGGCGGCGGGTGTAGACGGTCTTGAGTTGATCGCCCTCGATGAAGACGGGACTGGCGACGGGCTTGGAAACGATCGGACCCCCGATGTCGTCGGCGAACGAGCGGACGGCGGACGGGTCGTTGGTGATCAGCGTCGGGGGTACGGTCAGGCCGCAGTCGCGTGCCATCGCGAGTTGCAGCGGCTTGTACTCGGCGCGGGCCATGGCAGCGGGATGACTGACCCAACGGCACTCCAGCGCCGTGAGAATGCCCCCGAGACCGGCCCTCGCCTGAGCCGCGGCGAAACGGTGTTCCGGGCCGGACATGCCGGTGGGGAATCGGAAGGCGTTGGGGGCGCGGAAGTAGGCCGCGGTGATCGCGTCGAGCCTCACGGTGCGGTGGGCGTTGGACAGCCACCCGCCCCAACCGTGCACTGCTGTACGGCCGTTCAGCGCGACCTGCTGGGGGAATTCGGCGACGTCGAGACGGAACACGTCGGCGCCCCGGCCGGTCAGCATGCGTACGACGCGGTCGGTGGGCCAGTCATCGCGGGCCGCGATGACGAGGATGGACATCAGTCCTTCGGCCCCTCGTCGAGTGGCGGAGGATTGGTCAAGGACCCGTCCGGAACGGTCGGATCGTGGGTGTTGGCGAAGGGGAGCGATTCCCCGAACAGCCCGACGGACACCTGCGATACGGCGTCGTACGTGGCGGCCGGCCGTACGGTGGCCTTGGCGGCGTCGGGGACGCGGGCGAACCGGAGAATCCACGGGCGGGTGGTAGGCCCGCTGGGCCCCTCGCCGCTGTACGGAACCGGTCCGCCCTCAGCCGCGACCGGAAACCCTTCCCGCGGGTGCGCAATTGTCGTCACAGCGTCTTTCCTTCCCTTACGGGTGAGCCCTTTTACGGGCATGCGTAGACCTGCTGCGGTGGTGCCGATGGGTCCCCTCCCCGGCATGGTTTTAGGAGAAATCAGCGGGGGAGGGGATTTACGGAGCCCTCATGCCGGTGGCTATGAGAGGCGTACGCCGGGAGAAACGGCGTCGCGCTGTGACCGTAGCGTCACGCGTCCGCCCACTGCAAGGGTGCTACGGAGCACGGTTGCCTACCGGCATATGACAAAGCCCCTCCACCGTTCGGTGTGAGGGGCCTAACCGCTGGTCGTACGCCGTTCTTACAACAAGTGATCGAAATTCCCGGCCTTCACGCCCGTGATGAACGCCGCAAACTTGCCCCGGTTGGCGATCGCTATCGCGTTCGGGTTGTCACTCTCGCGGATGAAGACCTCTTCCCCCCTCCTCGCTATCTCGACACAGTTCTCGCCTCCTGCTCCGGAGAACGATGACTTCTGCCACTGCTGTTCCATGCCTGGGTTTCTCACAGTTCTCGCGCGATGTGATGGATGAGATTCCGGGATTCGTCTGCGTCGAGTGATGCTTTCTCGGCAGTGTCGAGCAATGCCCGGTATCGTTTCAGTTCAGCCTCGGCGTCCAGAAAGCGGCCCCCGAAGGCGCTGTCGATCTGAACGGAGTCCAGTTGCGGCACGACGCCGTTTGCGTACAGTACTGGCTGCGTTGCCTCGATGAAGTCTTCGCAAGTGAACGGGATCACGCGAACGCCCACGTTCGGCAGCTCAGACGCGGTGATCAGGTGTTCGAGTTGAGCGCGTACCACTTTGCGCCCGCCAAAACGCATGCGCAGCGCCGCCTCGTGAATGATGGCGGTGAAATGCGGCGGATCGTCGCGCTCAAGGACGCCGCGGCGACGCATTCGGTGCTCAACTCGCGTATCGAGCTCTTCGGGCGGCAGGGCGGGAATGTGCCCGCGATAGATGGCGCGTGCGTAATCCTCCGTCTGGAATATCCCAGGGATGTTCACCGACTGCATCGACCGCATGCGCGTCGCGTGGTGCTCCAGTTCGGCGATGTCGAGAAAGCCGGGCGCCAGTCGACCGCGGTACTCATCCCACCAGAACTGCCCCCGGTGCTCCGTTGCGATGGCGCAGAGGGCGTCGATGAGCGGGGCGTCGTCGCAGGAGTAAAAGGTGGCGAGCCGGGTGAGCCGCTCGACCGAGACACGGATGCGACCGGCCTCGATGTGGCTGATCTTGGCCTGGTCGGTAGACAGCAGGCCGGCGGCTTCACGTGCGGTCCTGCCCGCGGCCTCGCGCATCTTCCGCAGCTCGGCACCCAAGCGCGCCTGCCGTGCGGTCGGGTTGTCCCTCGCTGGCATGTCACCGTCCCCAATTTCCTTGAGTCTGCCGCGTAACGGTGTCACGGGTCCACCGGTCGGCACTAGTGGGGTGGGCACCCTTGCTACGGGGCATGTATGCCACTAGCTTCGTGGTCAGCACTCGCGCCACACGCCACATCGCCGAAGTGCAGCCGCTCGCGTGCGCCTTCGGGCGTGCCCCTGGGGGGTGGTCGGGCCACGGCAGCGCGTAACGCGCAACACCGCGTTGGGAGACGTAGCCATGACTCTCGCACCCCCGAAACCCCCCACCACACTCCCCGAAGCGCCCCACTCCTTCCGGTTCGACCTGGTCAGCGGCGTGACCGCGCCGGAGATCGCCCGGACCGTGGTGGCCGACCTGATGAACCTGACCGGCAACAGCGAACTCGTCGCCGACGCACGGCTGTTGGTCAGCGAGCTGGTCACGAACGTACACCTGCACACTGACACCGCCGTCGTACGCCTCGACGTGGCCGTACACCTCACGTCCGTACGCGTGACCGTGTGGGACGACGCGCCCGGCAGCCGCCTCCTGAGCCTGCCCGCCCTGGTCGATGGCGGGTCGGGGCGGGGCCTGCTCCTGGTCGAAGCGTTGGCGTCGCGGTGGGGTGTCTACCGGCCCAACATCAACACCCGTCGGCGTAAGGGGGTGTGGTTCGCGCTCGACCGCGGGAGCGGCGCTCCGTAACCGAAAACGGCCACGGGCAGGCAGTCGTACGCAGCCGCAGTCAGTCGGCGTCGGCATCCTCACCGGCTGCCTGCCAACCGGCCATGGACACCTCCTCATCGCGCAGCTCCCACCCGGGCGCTGTGCCTGGGGGAGGGCCGGCGACCACCCGCAGGTGGAACGGGCGGTAGTCGTCGTTCGGGTCCTCGACGGTGAACCCGGCGCCCGTCAGGATCGCGGATATCGCGTGCATCATCGCGGCCGATATCTCGCCGGGACGCCGTAGAACGGGATCGTCCATCAACCGGAGGCGGAGGGCGCGGGTCGCGCACTGCCGCAGGCGTGGACTGGCCTCCCAGTCCACATACACACCACCGGCGGCGTCCGCCCCGTCGTCGACTTCCACCTCGGCGCCGCCGGCCAGTACGTGACTCAATCCGGGCGCCAGTACGGGGAGCCCGGCCGCGGCCAGCTCATCGCGCACCTTCGACGCCAGCGCCTCCAGGCGCGCGACCTCTTCCGCACTCACCTTCTCGAACATCTGCTCAATTTACTCACCGCGACCCGTCACCGGGAACAACGTGCCCAGCGGCGGGCGCGTAGCTGTCAGTGGGCTCCCTACGGAAGCGACGGTCGTACCGTCAAGGCATGGGTGGAATAAATGAACGCGACATTGGGGCCGTTCGGGATCTCTACGCAACGGCCCTCGAACGAGCGACGGAAGCTGCGGAGGAAGGCCGTGGTGCTGACGCCAACGGCTTCTTGCAGATCTATCTTTCGTTACGAGACGCAGTCGCTGACCTGCAAAGGCCGAGCTCGGCGATCCTCGACATGCATGCACCGGGTGGGGCAACCCCCTTGAACGAGTGGGGGGAGTAGGCCCCGTGGACGAGGTCAGTCGGGGGATGATCAGCCGACCACCGTTTCAGGCCCTCCGCCGCAGGGCGTGCGCCACGTGCGGCGGGCCCGTGAACAGGGTCCGCGGGTCAACGCCGACGGCATGCTGATCGGGGAGCGGGACACGCTCCTCACCGCCGAGCGAAACGCGACCAGCCGGCAACTCGTCCGGCGGGTGGCAATCATCCGAAACGGCGAACATGGCGAAGATGGCCTGATCGAGACCGGCCCCACGGGGGCGCAGCCCCCACCCCGTACCGCTCACCGGCGGTGTAGCGCGGTCGTCGCGTACCCGGACCACGGCCGAATCGGCACTGTTCGGGTAGTGACATACCGCGAGAAACACCAGGACAATCGCCAGGAACTTACCCGCGCGTAACAGGCGCACCCTATGGGGAGGCTCCCGGTGCAGAGCACGATGCAAGACGTATCCCTGCTGGTTTCGAGGATCTTGACGCACGGCGCGACGATCCACGGAAAGGCCGAGGCGATCACCTGGACCGGTGAGGGCGAGCCGCACCGCCGCAGTTACGCGGAGATCGGCGCACGTGCCGCCCAGCTCGCGCACGCGCTGCGCGACGAACTCGGTGTCGACGGGGACGAACGCGTCGCCACGCTCATGTGGAACAACGCCGAGCACCTGGAGGCGTACCTCGCCATCCCCTCCATGGGCGCCGTGCTGCACACCCTCAACCTGCGGCTGCCCGTCGAGCAGCTGGTGTGGATCGTCAACCACGCCGGCGACCGGGTCGTCCTGGTCAACGGCTCGCTGCTGCCGCTGCTGGCACCGCTGCTGCCGCACCTGCCGGCGGTCGAGCACGTCGTCGTGGCGGGGCCCGGCGACCGTTCCGTACTGGACGGCGTACGGCCGCGCGTCCACGAATACGAGGACCTGATCGCGGGCCGTGCGCAGCAGTACGACTGGCCGGAGCTGGACGAACGGCAGGCCGCCGCGCTCTGCTACACCTCCGGTACGACCGGCGACCCGAAGGGGGTCGCCTACAGTCACCGGTCCCTCTACCTGCACTCCATGCAGGTCAACAACGCGGAGGCGTTCGCGCTCGGCGGCAAGGACATCGCGCTGCCGGTAGTGCCCATGTTTCACGTGAACGCGTGGGGCCTGCCGCACGCCTCCTTCATGGCGGGCGCCTCGCTGCTGATGCCGGACCGCTTCCTCCAGCCCGCGCCGCTGGCCGAGATGATCGAGACCGTACGGCCGACCATCGCCGCCGCCGTACCCACCATCTGGCAGGGCCTGCTCGGCGAGCTGGACGCCACGAAGCGCGACGTCACCTCGCTGCGCAACGTCGTCATCGGCGGCTCCGCGTGTCCGCCGTCCCTGATGCGCGCCTTCGAGGAGCGGCACGGGCTGCGCGTGGTGCACGCCTGGGGCATGACCGAAACCTCGCCGCTCGGCTCGGTCTCGCACCCGCCGGCCGGCGTGAGCGGCGAGGCGGAGTGGGCCTACCGCGCCATGCAGGGCCGTTTCCCCGCCTCGGTGGAGGCGCGTCTGATCGGCCCCGGCGGCGAACAGCTGCCGTGGGACGGGGAGTCGGCGGGCGAGCTGGAGGTGCGCGGGCCGTGGATCGCGGGCGCGTACTACGGCGGCGCGGACGGCGCCGATCTGCGCCCCGAGGACAAGTTCAGCCCCGACGGCTGGCTGCGCACCGGCGATGTCGGAACGATCACGTCGGACGGCTATCTGACGCTGACCGACCGGGCCAAGGACGTGATCAAGTCCGGCGGCGAGTGGATCTCGTCCGTCGAGCTGGAGAACCACCTGATGGCCCACCCGGAGATCGCGGAGGCCGCAGTGGTGGCCGTACCGGACGAGAAGTGGGGCGAGCGCCCGCTGGCCGCCGTGGTGCTGCGGGAGGGCGCGAGCGCGGCCTTCGAGGAGCTGCGGGCCTTCCTCGGCGAGCGGGTGGCCCGCTGGCAGCTGCCGGAGCGGTGGACGGTGGTGCCGTCCGTACCGAAGACGAGCGTCGGCAAGTTCGACAAGAAGGTACTGCGCAAGCAGTACGCGGATGGGGAGTTGACGGTTACGCGGGTGGGGTGAGAGGAGCTGGCGGTTACGCGGGGGGTGGAGTGAGGCGGCGACGTACGGGAGGCGGCTTTCGCGCGGCCGAACCCGGCTGCGGTGCCGGCTTCGCGTTGCGCAGCCGGATGCCGCTGAAACCCAGCGTGCTGGTGATCACCTCGTTCCAGAAGCCCCACAGGTTGTCGAGCACGCGGAGCTGGATTCCGGCGTCCCGGTGCAGCTTCAGCAGGTCGCCCACCGGCTCGGGCGGTTCGAGCGGTACGACGGGCTCCGTCGCCACGACGGCGCTCGGTACCGGTTCACCGAACGGGCGGAAGCCGTCGGCCGGGAGCCGGTAGGCGAACAGCTCGGTGGTACGCAGGCGGTCCAGCCAGTCGTACTCGATCGCGTGTACCCGCTCGCCGCCACCCGGCCCGAGGACGCGGGCGCGGTCCGCTGCGGTCGTACCCGGCACCGTCCAGGCCATGGCCCGCGGGCACTGGCGCGGAAACCAGTAGTCCGGCGCCCGGCCGCCGTCGACGGCCCAGACGTACGCCTCGGACTGCTGCCGGGCTGTCCGGGCGACATGCGGGACGAAGCGCGTGATCGCGGGGTCTTCGGAGAAATGCAGGACTTCACCGGGGCCGGGGCGCATGGGGCGTTTCTACCGCAGGAGGGCGGCGGGCCACCACGGAATTCGGCGTGACGGGGCGGCCGACGCCGCCCCGTCACCGCTCAGTTCGTACCGATCTTCGCGAGCAGGTCGACGATCCGGGCCTGGACCTCCGCGCTCGTGGAGCGCTCGGCCAGGAAGAGGACGGTCTCGCCCGCCGCGAGGCGCGGGAGCTGGGCCGGGTCCAGGTCGGCCGAGGTGTAGACGACCAGCGGAGTGCGGTTGAGCAGGCCGTTCGAACGCAGCCAGTCGACAATCCCGGCCCGGCGGCGGCGCACCTGCATCAGGTCCATGACCACCAGGTTCGGCCGCATCTGGGCCGCCAGGTTCACCGCGTCCGCGTCCGTCGCCGCCCGCGCGACCTGCATGCCGCGCCGCTCCAGCGAGGCGGTCAGCGCTCCGGCGACCGCGTCGTTCTCCTCGGTCAGCAGGACCCGCGGCGGGTGCTGCTCGCTGTCGCGCGGCGCCAGCGCCTTCAGGAGTACGGCCGGGTCGGCACCGTACGCGGCCTCCCGCGTCGCCTGGCCGAGTCCGGCCGTCACCAGCACCGGCACCTCGGCCGCCACCGCCGCCGTACGCAGCGACTGCAGGGCGGTACGGGTGATCGGCCCGGTCAGCGGGTCGACGAACAGCGCCGCCGGGTACGCGGCGATCTGCGCGTCCACCTCCTCGCGGGAGTTGACGATGACCGGGCGGTAGCCGCGGTCGCTCAGCGCCTGCTGGGTGGAGACGTCCGGCGCGGGCCAGACCAGCAGCCGGCGCGGGTTGTCCAGCGGCTCCGGCGGCAACTCGTCGTCCATCGGCTGCGGCTGCGGCTCGGTCACCTCGACGGCACCGTTCGGGCCGTCCAGCGGCTCCGGCCCCTCGCTGCCCTCGTCGGGCGCGGAGACGGCGAATGCGCGGCCTTCGGAGGAGTTCAGCAAGTGCTGCTGTGGGTGCTGGTGCTGGTGCTGGTGGTTCTGCTGGTGCGGTGGTTGCTGCGGCTGGCCCTGGCCCTGGCTCTGACCCTGGCCCGGTGCCTGGGCGCCGGGCTGCGGGTGCGGGCGGGCCTCGGCGGCGTCGGCCGCACGCTCGGCCTCCTGCGGCGGCTGGGCCAGCTTGCGGCGGCGCCCCGAGCCGGCTGCGGGGGTGCCGGGCGCGGGGGCGGCCGGGCGCTGCTGGTCGGCGATCTGCTGCGAGAACGGCACGCCCTGCCCGAGCGTCCGCACGCTGAACGCGCGTCCGTGGGAGTGCCCCGCGGCGGGACCGCCCGCCGCGTCGTCACCCTCGGCCGCCTCCGGCGAAGCGGACGCGGGCATCGGCTGCCGGGGCGCGACCGGGTCCGGTACGGGCTGCTGGGGCGCGCCGGGGGTGTCGGCGGTGGCGGGCTGGTTGGACTGGTTGAGCTGGTTGGGCTGTACGGGGTGGCTGGGCTGACCAGGACGTACCGGCTGACCGGGCTGGGCCTGCGGCTCTACCGGCTGCCCCTGGCTCTGGTTCTGCCCCTGCTCCTGTCCCCCCGCTTCCGCCGGGCTGGGCCGTCCACGCCGCCGCCCAGTAGGCACAGGCTGGCCTTCCCCGGCCGCCGGAGTGCCTACGGGGCCGAGACCGGCCACCGGAGCGCCTACGGGGCCGGAACCAGCCACCGAAGTACCCGCAGGACCGGAACCGGAACCGCCCACCGGCCCATCCCCCACAGGATGCGCGACCAGGCCCTCCGGACCGGCGACGAACGTCCCCGTCGACTCCGAATCGGCCATCGCGGCAGCCGCCCGCTCCTCGGCAGCGGCTCGCCGCGCACGGCGTCGCCCGGTCGGCTCGGTGGTGCCCCAATCGCCCTCGGGGACGCCGGAGTCGGCCGTCACCCCGGCCATCCCGGCCTGCTCGCCAACGGCCTCCGTGGCAGCCGTACGCGCGCGGCGGCGACCCGTACCCGGGCTCGCTTCCGTACCCGTAGCCGTATTCGTACCCGTACCGCCACCGCCAGCGCCCCCGCTACCGCCCTGCGGCCCGGCGGCCTGGCCGGGCAGGACCGGCAGTGCGGGCAGGGGGGACTGCGGAAGCTGGTCGGCGGCGGCCGGCGGCAGCGCGAACGCCGGGTTCTGGTTACGGGCCGCGGCCTGCGGTGCCTGCGGCTGGTTCGGGATCGGCCGCTCGGCCGTGTCGGCCAGCGTCCGGCGTGCCCGGCGCCCGGTCGGCTGGGCCTGACCGCCCTGGGCCGCCTGGCCCGGTCCCTGCGGGCTGCCCGCGACCGCCGGG
>NZ_JOCQ01000146.1 GCF_000720725.1 Streptomyces rimosus subsp. rimosus | reverse complement strand
GACGTGGCCCGCCTCGCCGCGGCGGGCGGGCGCGTACAGGACCGCGGTCGCGCCGGGCCGGACGCCGAGCGCGGCCCGCACCGCGCGCACGTCGGCGGCGGTGGCGGTGGCGAACCGGTCGTTGCGCGGGAAGCCGGTGGCCAGCGTCTCGTACGCGCTGGGGTGGGCGCGCTCCCAGATCTCGCCGGCGTACTGGTTGGCCGACAGGCAGAAGTCCCACCGGTCGGCGTGCTCCAGGACGCGGCCGGGGCCCGGTCCGGTTCCGGCGGCCGGGAGGCGGTGGGTGTCCAGGCCGGTCGCCGCCAGCGGGGTGCCGCGGTGGGTCTGTAGGCAGAGCTGTCCGGGGCGCCGGGCAGCGCCGGGGAAGTGGCCGTCGGTGACCAGGTAGGCGGCGCGGGCCAGCAGCTCCCAGTAGCGGCGGGAGCCGACCGTGACGTGGTCCGCGCCCGCCGGGACGGCGTCCCGGGCGTCTTCGCGGACGGCCCAGACACCGTGCAGCTGGGGCGCGATCTCCTGGGCCTTGCGGTGGATCGCGTACGGGTTGCCGGACACCGCGCGGTTGCCGCCCGCGCCGTACAGCACCAGGTCGGGGTCGAGGGGAGCGTGCCGCCGCAGGCCGTAGTAGCGCCGGGAGGCCGTCCGGGCGGCGGCCTCGCCGCGGTCCCGCAGCTCCTTGGCCAGCTCCCGCCGCAGGTCCCGGGCGCCGTGCAGCGACCGGTAGGCGCGGTACGAGCGCAGCGCGGCCGGCAGCGGCGCTCCGGCCGGGCGGTGCCGCCGGATGCAGCGGCTCGCGGCGCGGAAGAAGGCGGCGCGGTCGGCGGGCAGGATGCGGTCGGGGTCGTCGAGCATCGCCAGCAGCCGTTCGGTCATACGGGCGTGCAGCACGGCCGGCAGCGGCAGCCGGCCGCCGTCCGCGGCGGCCTCCTCCCCCGCCGCCCGCTCCGCGTCCCCGCCCGCCTCCGGCAGCAGCCCGTCGAGCCGGGCGAACAGCTCCTCGTAGCGCTCGACGGCGACCAGGTGATGGGGGCCCGGGGTGGTGGCGGCGCTGCCCCGCCGCCGCTCGCGCCAGGTGACGCAGACGCGGTCCAGCACCGCGACGCGCCGGGCGGTGAGCAGGCTCTCGTACGCGTACGGGATGTCCTCGTACGGCCCGTCGGCGAAGGCGAGGCCGCGGCCGGTCCAGTGGGCGCGGCGCACCGCGCGGTTCCACGCGGCGGGCGCCACGCCGAGCACGGCGGGCCGCCGCGCGGCGTCGAAGACCGCGTCGCCCGCGGCCCGCAGGAGGGCGCCGTCGCCGCTGGGCCGCCGGCGCTCCCACACGTCCATCCGCTCGTGGTCCCACAGCAGCACGTCCGGGTCGCCGCACGCCCGCAGCCGCGCGTCGGCGGCGGCCAGCGCGCCGGGGGCCAGCGTGTCGTCGCCGTCGAGGAAGAGCAGGTGGTCGCCGCCGGCGAGCGCGGCGCCGGCGTTGCGGGACGGGCCCGCGCCGCTCGGGCGGCGCAGGTGCAGGGTGACCAGCCGGGGGTCGCGGCGGGCGTATTCGTCGATGATCGCGCCGGTGGCGTCCGCCGAGCAGTCGTCGACGGCGATCAGTTCCACATCGCGGTAGTCCTGCTCCAGTACGGAGTCCAGGCAGGCGCGCAGATATCCCTGGACGCCGCGGGCGGGGACGATGACGCTGAACCGGGGCATGGCCCTCCCAAGGTCGGGGCGCGCGGACCGACGTACGCGGCAGCCGGACGCAGAGTGTAATCATGTCGCTACGGGCTGTCGATTTCGCCTTTCACCCGTTCGACGTACGGCCGTTTCCTGCCGGTGCGCGGCCAGTTGACCCGCATGCCCCGTACGGGCGGGTCCGTTGTCATACGGAAACGGGTGGTGGGGGGCCGCGCCCGGCAGCCGTACGCGGGACGGCAAGATGGCCCGGAACAGGAACGCGCACGGAACCGTAGGGGCAGGTTCCGGTCTCCTTAGAACGGAGGCCAACGGGAGCCCGCCGACGCCGACCACTCCGACACGAAATGTAGATGCAGTGACTGTGAATCAAGCCCGACAGCCACGTCCGGAGCCCGCCGGGCCGGCCGTCCCGCCCCCGGCCCAGGTCAGCATCGTCATCATCGCCTTCAACGACGCCGCGCTGGTCGGCGAGGCGGTGCGCTCCGCCCTCGCGCAGGGCGACGCGGTCGCCGAGGTGATCGCCGTCGACGACGCCTCCACCGACCGTACGGGGCAGGTCCTGGACGCCCTCGCGCGCGAGCACGGGCGGCTGCGGGTGATCCACCGCGCGGACAACAGCGGCGGCTGCGGCACGCCCCGCAACGACGGGCTGCGGGCCGCCGCCGGCCGCTACGTGATGTTCCTGGACAGCGACGACGTGCTGCCCGGCGGCGCGGTCGACGCGCTGCTGGGCGCCGCGCTGCGCCACGGCACCCCGGTGACGGCCGGTCTGTGCGTACGCCGCGAGCTGCCGGGACCGCGCGAGGTGCCCTGGCAGCCGGAGCTCTACCGCGAGGCCGCCGTGCACGCGCCGCTCGACGGGCACCCCGAGCTGGTCGGCGACACCCTGTGCGTCAACAAGCTCTACGACCGGGCCTTCCTGCTCGACCACGGCATCCTCTTCCCCGACGGCCGCTTCACCTATGAGGACTTCGTCTTCACCTCCCGGGTGCTGGCCGCCGCGCCGGGCCTCGCGGTCGTCCCCGACCAGGTCTACATCTGGCACGTACGGCGCTCCGCCGCCAAGCAGTCGATCTCGCTGGACCGGCGCGACGTGGCCAACTGGGAAGCCCGTATCGAGGCGCACCGCACCAGCGCGCGCATCCTGGCGGACGCCGGGCACAAGGGGCTCGCGCACGCGGCGCGCACCAAGTTCCTCGACCACGACCTGCGGATGTACGTCCGTGAGCTGCACACCCGGAGCGCGGACTACCAGCGGGAGTGGTGGCGGCTGACCCGCGCGTACCTGGCGGGCTTCGAGGAGAGCGAGCTGCTCGCCGCCGCCGCGCCCGCCCGCTGGCTGGCCCGGGTGCTGCTGGCCTGCGAGGCGCCGGTGGACGCGGCCCGGCTGACCCAGCTCGCCGCCCGCCCCGGCCGCCTGCTGCCGCCGTACGCACGCGACGGCGAGCGGCCCGTGTGGTCCCGCGAGCTGCCCGGGGCCGAGCTGGACGGCCTGGACGCGCTGCCCGCCGCCGAGCTGCCGGTGACCATCGACGCCGAGCCGGTCCTCGGCCTCAGCTGTGCGCTGCGGCTGCGCGTGCACGACCTGTACGGGCGGGTGAAGGCCGCCGGGCCGACCGCCATCGAGGTGGAACTGTGCCGCCGGACGGACGGCCGTCCCGGCCCCGTACACGCCGCCACGCTCACGCCCGACTCCGCCGGGACGGTCTGGACGGCCCGGACGGCCCTCGACCTGGGCGCCCTGCTCGGAACCGATGGCCATGGCGCCGCGTCCCCCGTGCCATGGGACCTGACCGCCCGCGTGCGCTGCGCGGACGGCTCCGTCCTGGAGGGCGCGCTGCGCGCCGTCGGTTCCGGGCTGCGCAGACACGCGCTGCCCAGCCGCCGGCACGGTCTGCTGCTGGTGCAGCCGTACGCGACCACCGGCGGCGCGCTGGCCCTGCGCGTGGCGTCCGGTGTGCGCGCGGCCTGGCACATCGCGGCCCGCAAGCTGAGCCGCAGGGCGTGAGCTGTCGTTAGTCGTGTCACAGCGGCCCGGCCGACGGCGGCGGGGCCCGGCGCGGCGGCGGCTCCGGGACGGCCCCGGTCAGCGCGCCGGAAGCCGCCGTACGGCCTCCGGGACGGCGCCCTCGGGCGTCCGTTCCTTTCCCACCCGACGCAGAACGACCACCTTAGGATGGCGAGATGTCTTACTTGATCACGGGCGGCGCCGGCTACATCGGCGCCCACGTCGTACGGGCCATGACGCAGGCGGGCGAGCGGGTCGTGGTGCTCGACGACCTCTCCACGGGCGTGGCCGCCCGGGTCCCCGAGGGCGTCCCGCTGGTGGAGGGCTCCACCCTGGACCGCGCGCTGCTGGACCGGACGATCGCCGAGCACGGCATCACCGGCGTCGTGCACCTGGCCGCGAAGAAGCAGGTCGGCGAGTCCGTCGAGATGCCGCTGCACTACTACCGGGAGAACGTGCACGGCCTGCAGACGCTGCTGGAGGCCATGGCGGCGGGCGGCGTCGGCCAGTTCGTCTTCTCGTCCTCCGCGGCCGTCTACGGCATGCCGGACGTGGACCTGGTCACCGAGGACACCCCCTGCGTGCCGATCAACCCGTACGGCGAGACCAAGCTGGTCGGCGAGTGGATGGCGCGCGCCGCGGGCAAGGCGCACGGCATCAACACCGCGTGCCTGCGCTACTTCAACGTGGCCGGCACCGCCACGCCCGAGCTGGCCGACATCGGCGTCTTCAACATCGTGCCGATGGTCTTCGAGAAGCTCACCGACGGCGAGGCGCCGCGGATCTTCGGCGACGACTACCCGACGCCGGACGGCACCTGCATCCGCGACTACATCCACGTCGCGGACCTCGCGGACGCCCACCTGGCCGCCGCCCGCAAGCTGGCCGAGCCCGGCCCGGTGCGCGACCTGACGCTGAACATCGGCCGCGGCGAGGGCGTCTCCGTCAAGGAGATGATCGACCTGATCAACGAGATCACCGGTCACCCGGACGCCACCCCCGAGGTCACCCCGCGCCGCCCCGGCGACCCGGCCCGGGTCGTCGCCGCCGCCGACCGCATCGCCGGTGAGCTGGGCTGGAAGGCCCGCTACAACGTGCGCGACATGATCACCTCGGCCTGGCAGGGCTGGCAGCACCACCGCCCGGGCGCCTGATCCGGAACGCCTGCCCGTACGCCCCCGGTTCCGCCGGGGGCGTACGGCGTTTCAGGCGCGGTCGTCCTCCTCGGCCGACGGCGGGTCCGGCTCGCCCCCGGTGTCCGCCCGTACGGCCTCGGTCAGCTCCTCCACCGCGCCCTTCCGCAGGCACTGCGCACGCAGCCGCAGCCCCGGCGGCAGGGCGTCCAGCACACGGTCGGTGAGATAGGCCTCGACCAGGGGGCGGGCGGCCTTCGCCATGGCGCGGCGGCCCGCGGCGTCACGGGCGAGGTAGGGCTCGGCGAACTGGGCCAGGATCTCGCCGTGGAAGTGGCGGACCATGAGCGTGTCGCGGTCCGGGCCCGGCGGCACCAGGTCGGCGACCTCGGCGAGCACGGTGCCGATGTAGCCGAGGTGCTCGACCCAGTCGAGGTCCTGGCGGCTGGCGTTGCTGTCGTCGTCGCGGCCCTGGAGGTAGTAGCAGTCGTAGTCGCCCAGGACCGAGACGGTCTCCGCGCCGAGCAGGGCCCGGATGCCGAAGGGCAGGTCCTCGGCCCTCAGCCGGCCCTCCACGAAGCGCAGGCCGCGCTCCTGGACGTAGGCGCGGCGGAAGAGCTTGTAGGCCGCCAGCGTCCAGTAGACGGGCGAGTCGAAGGGCGTGACGCGCGGGCTGGTGGTGTGCAGGTCGACGGGGGCGCCGCGACCGCCGGCGCCGACTATGCGCCCGTAGACGATGTCCGAGCCGTACGTGTCGGCCAGCGCGGTGAGCCGTTCCAGCGCTTCGGTGCCGAGATGGTCGTCGGAGTCGAGGAAGAAGAGGTAGCGGCCGCGGGCGCGGTCCATGCCGGCGTTGCGGGGCTTGCCGGGACCGCCGGAGGCCGGCTGGTGGAGCACCGTCAGGTTCGGGTGCGCACGGGCCGCCTCGTCCAGCCAGGCGCCGCTCCCGTCGTCGGACCCGTCGTCCACCGCGATCACCTCGACCGCGTCCGGGCCGAGGCTCTGGGCGAAGGCGGAGCCCAGGCTCCGTTCCAGGTAGCAGCGGGTGTTGTGCACCGGCACGACGACCGAGACGACCGGGTCGGGCCCCTGGCCGCCGGAGGCGGGCGGACGGTCTGCTGCCACGGTGTGCCTCTTCCGTCGTCCGGTGCGGACCGGCCCCGCGCGCGGGCGGGGCCGGTCCGGCGGACCTCAGCGCTCCAGCAGGGCGAAGAGGTCCTCCCAGCGCTTGACGATGCGGTCGGTGGAGTACCGCTGTACGTTCTCCCGCGCCGCCGTACCGAGCCGGTCGCGCAGCTCCTTGTCGGAGATCAGCGCGTCGATGTGCCGGGCCAGTTCGGCGGTGTTGCCGACCACGGCCAGCAGGCCGTCCTCGCCGTCCCGGACGATCTCGTGGACGCCGGGAGCACAGTCGAACGCCGCGCACGGCACGCCGCTGGCCATCGCCTCCATGAGCGAGAGCGGGAAGCCCTCGGCCCGGGAGGACTGGGCGAAGACGGAGGCGCCGCGCAGCGCGCCCGCCACGTCGTCGGTGCGGCCCATGAACTCCACGGAGTCCGCGAGCCCCAGCGTGTCGGCCTGCTTCTTCAGGATCTCCTCGTCCTCACCGGAACCGTAGATCCGCAGCGTCCAGTCGGGGTGGTCCGGCGCGACCGCGGCCCAGGTGTCCAGGAGCAGGTCGACGCCCTTCTCGTCGGAGAGCCGGCCGATGCTGGCGACGACCTTGGCGGTGCGGTCGGAGGGCACCTCGGGCGTCACCGGCAGCGGGTTGGGCATGAAGTCCGCGTTGTCCATGCCCTGCCGGATCCACAGGTCGGCGTCCTCGCGGGTGAGGGCGAGCAGCCGGTCCACGCCCTTGTAGTGCTTCTTGACCCGGTTGAAGCGCGAGGACTTGCGGCACGCCTCGAAGGACTCGTGGGTCATGCCGACCACCGGCAGCCCCGCGGTGTCCGCGAGCGCCACCCACTCCATGGCCCACACCTGCGTGACGATGACCATGCCGCCCGGCCGCGCGGCCCGGAACAGCGCGCTGAGCTTGGCCGCCTGCTCCTCCATGCCGGCCTGGCGGGCGGCCCGGCGGCGCTGCTCGGCGATGTTCAGGCGCCCCTTGATGCCGCGGGCGGCTGGTACGGCCTTGGGCGGGTGCACGTCGTACAGCGTCGTCGTCTCGTACGGCAGGTCCGCGCCGAGGTCGGCGCGCAGGTCCTCCGGGGCCGGTACGACGCCGATGACGTGCACGCGGTGGCCGCGCTCGGCGAAGAGCCGGGCCATCTGGTGGGACCAGGTGGTCACCCCGCCCATCTCGTCGACGTTGTTGGAGACGAAGAAGATGTCACGCCCGGTCATGGGCCTCCCCCTTCACGGAAGCGCCGCTCGGCGCGGAGCCGGTGATGACGGTGGGGCCGGGCAGGGCGCCGCCCGGCACCGTGCCGCGGTCCGCGCCGCCCGTGGGCGCGCCGCCGAAGAACCACTCGACGATCGCGCGGGCCGCGTCGCCCTGGTCGTACTCGCCGAACTCGGCGGTGAAGCGGCGCCGGGCCTCGCGGTGCCCGTCGTCCGCGGCCTTCAGGCCCTCGATCGCCTCGAACAGCTCCTCGGCCGTGCCCAGCACCGGGCCCGGCGCCTTCTCCTTGAGGTCGAAGTAGGTGCCGCGCGCCTCGTTGGCGTACTCGTCGTAGTCGTACGCGAAGAACAGCATCGGCCGGTCGAGCAGGGCGTAGTCGAACATCACGGAGGAGTAGTCCGTGATCATCGCGTCGGCCAGCTGGAGCAGCGGGGTGATGTCGTGGTACCCGGTGACGTCGATGACCTTGCCGCGTACGGACGGCGGCAGCACCACGTTGTTCAGGTAGTGCGAGCGCATCAGCAGCACGAAGCGGTCGCCGAAGCGCTCGGCGAACTCGTCCACGTCGAAGGGCGGTTCGAAGCCGCGGACCGAGCCGTTGGGGTTGGCGCGGAAGGTCGGCGCGTACAGCAGCACGGTCTTGTCGGCGCCGATGCCCAGCTCCTCGGCGAGCGGGCCGCGTTCGCGCACGCCGCTCGACTCCTCCGCCCGGCGCGTGGCGGCCAGCGCATCGTTGCGCGGGTAGCCGGTGCGCAGCAGCACCTCGTCGCGCAGGCGGAAGGCGCGGGCCAGGGTCCGTACGTCGTGCTCGGAGCGGACCAGGAAGTGGTCGAAGCGGTCCAGGACCTTCTGGAACTCCTCCTTGGCGGCACGCGACTTGAGCTTCAGGCTCGGCTCGTCGAAGCCCATGCGCTTGAGCGCGGAGCCGTGCCAGGTCTGGATGTAGGTGGTCTCCGGGCGCTTGTGCAGGCGCAGCGGGAAGCCCTGGTTGTCGATCCAGAACTCGGCCTGGGCGAGGGCGCGCAGGTACTGCCAGCTCCAGCGCTTGACGAGGGTGGCGTCCTTGGGGAAGCCGTCCGGCTTCTTGCCGTCGTAGGCCCACACCGCCTCGAAGTCGACGCCCTGGCGGCGCATCTCCTCGTAGATGGCGCGGGGGCTGTCGCTGTACTGCTTGCCGAGGTGGCTCTCGAAGACGACGAGCCCCTTGTGGACCGGCAGCTTGCTGAACACCTCGTGGTAGACGCGCAGTTTGGTCTCGCCGGAGGTCAGGTCGCGCTTGGCCTTGCGGGCCTTGCGCACGCCGTTCTTGGCGAGGTCGGCGGCGGGGCTGCGCAGCGCCTGCCGCAGCACCTCGTTGGTGCGCCTGGCCGCCTTGCCCTGGGCGTCCAGGACGAAGGTGAGGTGGCCGCGCTTGGAGGTGGCGGGCTCGACGCGGTCGGAGACCAGCCGGGTGAGCCGGGGGCGCACCCGCAGCGCGTGGGCGCTGTCCAGGTCGACGCCGCCGACGGTCAGGCGGGTGCGGGTGGTGGCGCCGTCCACGTCCAGGATCAGCCGGACGTCCCAGACGGCGTCGATGACGCCCAGCGGGCGCAGCCGGCGGGCCAGGTCCAGTTCGGCGTCCCAGTGCAGGCCGTCCTCCGCGATGCGCAGCGAGGTCAGCGGGAAGGAGAACGCCTGGAGGCTCTTGCGGCGGGCCTTGAGCTCCAGCCGGCCGCGCAGCGGGGTGCCGGGGGTGACCTTGCCGAGCGGGTTGACGACCGTGCCGGCCAGCCTGACCGTGCCGCGCCCGTCGTCCTCGTAGGAGGTGAGCTGGTTGCGCAGGAACAGCTTGCCGACCGAGCGGGTGTGGTAGCCGGCGTCGGTGACGTCCAGCACCCGGCGGCCCTCGGGGTCGTCGAGGTGCTCGGCGCACCAGTAGATGCGGCCGTCGCGCTCGGCGAGCGGGGAGGAGAGCTTGTCGCGGTTGATCAGGGTGTCCACCGCGGGCATCAGGTTGTGCCAGTCCTCCTGGGCCAGGAGGTAGGCGCAGATGGCCTGGATGGGCTGGACCCGCTCGTACGCCTCGGGGGAGATGCCGGCGAGGTAGCCGTTGGCCATCGCCGCGAACTCGCGGCGGTACGCCTCGTCCAGCAGCGGAAGATCACGCAGATGCAGCACGAGGTCGTGCTTGAGGAACTTGACGTCCTTGTGGAACTTCAGGTCGGCCAGGCCCTCGCGCTCCAGCAGTTCGTCCACCCGGCGGTGGATCTCCATGCGGTGCGCGAAGTTGGCGATCTCGTGGCGCCGGTTGCTGATCGACTTCGTGGCCGCCTTCTCGAAGACGTTCCAGAAGTAGACGTGGTTGGGGATCAGCGTGATGCGCTTGGCGGCCACGTACGCCTGGGCCGAGAAGAGCAGGTCCTCGTAGTGGATGCCGACCGGGAAGACCAGCCCGGACTCCAGCAGGAACTCGCGCCGGTAGCACTTGTTCGTCGAGAGCGTGTCGAAGACCAGCAGGTCGGGCAGCTCGGAGATGGACTCGATGGTGCGGGTGCGGGAGTACAGCCAGGGGTACCACTCGGTCTGCTTGTGGTGGCGCGAGTCGACGTTGACCCGTACGCACATACCGGAGACCAGGTCGGCGCCGGTCCGCTCGGCCGCCTCCAGCATGTTGCGGCAGGCGTTCGGCTCCAGGACGTCGTCGCTGTCCAGGAACATGACGTACGAGCCGGTCGCGTGCTGGACGCCGTGGTTGCGGGGTGCGCCGCAGCCGCCGCTGTTCTGCGGCAGCTGGAGGGCCCGCACCCGGTCCGGGTCGGCGGCGGCGAGCTGCCGGGCCACCTCGAAGGATCTGTCCGTGCTGCAGTCGTCGACGATCAGTACTTCGACTCCGTGGAGCGTCTGGTCCAGTACGGACCGGACGGCCGTCGGTAGCCGGTCGGCGTCGTTGTAGACGATCACGACTACGGAGACGTCAGGCACGGGCACCCCAATCCTCTTTTCATAGCGCTGCGGGACCCCAAAACTACATCGGTCCGCGACCCGCCCGGCACGCCGCCGACCGGCGCACGAGCGCACGTTCGCCGCCGGGCCTTCCTCTTGTCAAACCGCATTATTGCGGACATTTGGCTTACCGTAGGACTCTCGACCCGGGGACGATCACCCGCATCGGGAACCGGGTCACGACATTCCCGACACGGCAAATCCATCGCCCGAAAGCGGCATCTACTCGTTCATGACGCAGGTGGACAGGGAAGCGCGGCGCCCCGTGAAAGTGACCTTCAAGACGCTGACCGCACCCCGGTTCGCGCCGCCTTTCGCGGCATTGCTGGCCATGGGCGCCTATTGCCTCGGTATGACGATGCTCGGCAGCTATCCGTTCGGTACCCGCTCCCGTGCCGTCAATGACCTCGGAAACCAGTTCGTCCCCTTCCACTTCCACCTGTGGGACCTGATGCACGGCGCCACCACCGGTGACCTGGCGTTCAACTGGAACAGCGGCTACGGCGTCCCCTTCCTCGCCGACTTCCTCACCTATCTGATGAATCCGTTCTCCTGGCTCGTCGGGCTGTTCCCGCGCGAGCTGGCCGAGCTGCCGGTCTTCCTCGTCACGCTGGGCTGCATCGGACTCGGGACGGCGCTGATGACCGTCTTCCTCGGACGGCTGCACCCCGGCTCGGCCTGGCTGCGCGCGCTGCTCGCGGTGGGGTACGGCACCTGCGCCTGGGTGGTGAGCGACGGCACCGCCGACCCGATGTGGATGTGGGGCCTGGTCTCGCTGCCGCTGACCGGCATCGCCGCCGACTGGTGCCTGCGCCGTCGCCGCTGGCCGGCCGGCACCCTGCTGGTCGGCGTGGCCTGGGCCGGGAACTTCTACACCGCGGCGATGGCCACCCTCGCCATGGCGCTGGTGCTGGCCGTACGCCTGCTGCTCGCCACGGACCTGCCCGTACGGCACCGGCTGCGCGCCCTGGCCCGGGCCGCCGCCATGGCACTGACCGGCATCCTCCTGGCAGCCCCCGCCATCACCGTCACCCTCAAGGCCAGCAAGGCGTCCCGGCCCGCCCCGGAGGCCGTCTACCGGGGCCGCCCGCCGACGCTGGACGTCCTCGCGGAGCTGCTGCCCGGCGGGCGCGGCTCGGTGCCCGCGCCGCACCTGTTCATCGGGATGCTGGGCCTGCTGCTGGTGGCGGCCTTCCCGTTCGTCCGCGCCGTTCCGGTACGGGTCCGCGTCGCCTGGTACGCGCTGGCCGCCTGCGTCGCGGTCTCCTTCGTCTGGAAACCGACGCTGCTCCTCTGGCACGGACTGGCCGTCCCCAACGGCAGCCCGTACCGCGCCTCCTTCGTCCTCAGCGCGCTGCTCGTGATCATCTCCTGGCTGGCGCTGGCACACCGGCCGCGGCCGCGCGAGCTGGCGGCCGGCGCGGTACTGGTGGCCCTGCTCGCCGCGCTGTGCCACGGGCGCAGCGCGGTCGGCCCGGCCACCTGGGTGCTGGTGGCGGGGGGCGGGACGGTGGTGCTGGGGGTGTTGGTGGCGCTCGCGCGGCGGCGGACCGATCACGCCGTACGGACCACCGTCGCCACCGTGCTGACCTGCGCGGTCTTCTTCGGGTCGGCGTACGCGGCGTTCGCCGTCACGGCCGCCCGGGACAAGATCGAATGGTGGGGCCCGAAGATCACTCTGAACGAGCAGGCCCTCGCCGCGCACCGGGGCATCCAGCAGCGCGCGGACTGGCCGCGCTCCCGCACCGACCCCGGGCCGCACGAGTTCGCCAACAACGACCCGCTGCTGCTGGGCGGCGAGGGCGGCGCGTACTACAGCAGCTACCTGCCGGAGAGCACCGCGCGCACGCTGCGCGAGCTGGGCGGCGGCTGGTACATCCAGGGCCGTCACACACGCAGCCTCGAAGACCCCGTAAGCCGCGCCATCATGGCCGTGAGCAGCTATCAGACAGGCCCGCAGGCGGGTCCGGTCGACGTAGGGCGAGCCGCCGCCGCGCCGCTGCTGACCGTACGGCCCGGCCTGAAAGCGGACGACCTCGACCAGCAGCGGCGCGGGGCGGCCGCGCGGGGCATCGACGTGCGCGACGATCCGCGGGTCGGCGGCAGCACGGTCTTCGCCCGCCAGGAGCGGCTGCTGGGCGCGCGCGTGTACGAGGTGCCGACGCTGCGCCTGACGGGTGACGGGGGCGGCGGGGGCGGGCCGGCGGCGGGAGGGCACTCGGTGGGGCTCGGCCCGTACGTTCCTGGCTCCCCTTACCTTTCCAGCCCGTACGTTCCAGGCCCCCCGTACGGTCCCGGCCCGCGCCTTCCCGACCCGTCCGCCGGGTCCGTGCGTCCGGTGCCGCGTCTGGTGGACGGCGAGTGGCGGCTGCCTGCAACCCGCCGGGGCGGGGCCGCCGTCTTCACGGTCCGGTGCGCTCCCGGGTCGGACGTCTTCTGGTACGCGCCCTGGTACCACGGCAAGGTGCAGGCGGACGGCCATACCTCCCCCGGGTTCGGCAGCCGGGAGACGACCGCCAACCCGATCAGGGGACTGGGCAGGGTCCCCGCCGACGGGCGGCTGACGGTGTCCTTCAGCAACCCGAAGGCCCAGCGCGTCCCGGAACACCCGCTCGGCTGCCTGGCCCCGAAGAAGCTCGCCGCCGCCGTGGCGAAGCTGCGCGCACAGGCTCCGGCACGTCTCTCGGCGAGCGGGCACGCGCTGTCGGCCGAGTTGCCCGCGCACAGCACCGGCACGGCCGTCCTGGCCGTACCGGCCGTCTCCGGCTGGAGCTGCCGGGTGGACGGCGGTACGGCCCGCGCCCCGCGCACGTTCGGCGGCCTGATCGCCGTGCCGCTGGGGGCGGGCGCCTCCCGGCTGGACTGCTCGTACCGCACGCCGGGACTGCTGCCGGGGCTGGCGGCGAGCGGCGGCGCCTTGCTGGTGCTGGCCGCGGTGGCTGTCACGGGTGGCGTACGGGGGCGTCGGCGGTGGGACCGGGACCAAGGCCGGAGGCGGGACAAAGGCCAGAGGTGGGGCCGGGGTCAGGGCTGGGGCCGGGGCCGGGCATCCCACTCGGCCCCTTCGCCCAAATCGTGACATCTCATCTCATTAGTAGAATTGCTGCTTGGGGCGTGGTGGTCTCACCACGCCGCGCTCCGCCCCGCCCCGGCGAAAGGGCCCCTTCATGAAGCTCTCGGTCGTCGTGCCCTGTTACAACGAAGAGGAAGTCATCGGCCGCTTCGACGAGGAGATCCGCCAGGTGCTCGGAGAACTCGCCGTCGAGTACGAGCTGTGTTACGTGGACGACGGCAGCTCGGACGGCACGCTGCACCGGATACGCACCCTCGCCCAGCAGCACCGCCACACCACCCGCTACCTCTCCTTCAGCCGGAACTTCGGCAAGGAGTCCGCGATGCTCGCGGGCCTGAAGGAGGCCACCGGCGACGCCGTCATCCTCATGGACGCCGACCTCCAGCACCCGCCCCGGCTGATCGAGAAGATGCTCGACCTCTACCAGCTCGGCCACGACCAGGTCATCGCCAAGCGCAGCCGGGACGGCGATGCGCCGCTGCGCAGCGTGTGCAGCCGGCTGTACTACCGGGCGGTCAACAAATGGGTGGACGTGGAGCTGACCGACGGCGTCGGCGATTTCCGGCTGCTGTCGCGCCCCGCCGTGGACGCGCTGGTCTCGCTGCCCGAGTACAACCGCTTCTCCAAGGGGCTGTTCTCCTGGATCGGGTTCGACACCGTCACCTTCGACTACCGCAACGCCCGGCGTGAGGGCGGCACGACCAAGTGGTGCTTCGGCTCACTGGTCAACTACGGCATCGACGGCATGATCTCCTTCAACAGCCGCCCGCTGCGGGTGGCGATCTACACGGGCCTGAGCCTGGCCGCGCTGGCCGCCGCGTATGCCCTGTGGATCATCGGCGCGGCGGTCGTCGGCGGCATCACCGCGCCCGGTTACGTCACCCTGGTGGCGATCATCGTGGGCCTGGGCGGCCTCCAGATGGTGATGCTCGGCCTGATCGGCGAGTACATCGGCCGCATCTACTACGAGACGAAGCGCCGCCCGCACTTCCTGGTCAAGGAGACCAACGGGACGACGCCCGCCCACACCCCGACGGCCCGGGTGGCGGGCCGGGTCCGCCGATGAGGCGTCTCCCCCGAGTGGCGCGGCCGGCGCGGCTGGCGCGGCTGGCGCGGCTGGCGCGGCTGGCGCGGCTGGCGCGGCTGCTGCGGTTCGCCGTCGTCGGCGGCGTCAACACCCTCACGTTCTACGGGTGCTACCTGGCCCTCCACCCCTGGCTGCCGTACTTCGCCGCCTACACGATCGCGTTCGTCCTCAGCATGGTGGGCTCGTTCTTCCTGAACACCTACTTCACCTACCGCACCCGCCCCACCTGGAAGAAGTTCCTGCTCTTTCCGCTGACCCAGGTCACCAACTACGTGGTGCAGAGCGCGGGCCTGGTGGTGCTGGTGAACTGGTGCGGCCTGGGCACCCGCATCGCGCCGCTGCTCGCGGCGGTGCTGGCGATCCCGTTCACCTATCTGGTCTCGACGCGCATTCTGGTGCCGGGGCGGGCGCCGGTATCCGTGGGGGGTACGGGGGACGGCCGTACGAGGAATGGCCGTACGGGGGACGGGGCTCCTCGTACCGGCGAGGACGACGGCCGTACGGGGGACGGAGCTCAGCCGGTGCGGTCCGGTGGGCCGGTCTGACCCCGCCTCGGCTGCTGGACCGTCCACTTCTGGAACGGGCCGTCCGCGCCGGCGTCCCGCTGCCGCACCGTGTGCAGCCGCGCGTCGTTGCCGAGGACGGCCAGGACGGCGCGCCCGTCGGGGTCCTGTCCGACGGCCGCCGCACCCGAATGCGGAACCTTCCCGGTCTGCCAGCGTCCCGGCCCGCCCTGGCCGGCCTCGCCGACCGCGTACCGCAGCAGGCCCGCACTGTCCCGGGCCGCGAGCACGACCGTCCGCGCGGGCTTGCCGACAGCCGCCGCGGCCACCCGCCCGTACCCGCCGACCGGCTCGTACCGGGCCGCAAGCCGCCAGGACGCGGATTCCTGCCGCTCGGCGAGCAGGACCCGCGCGGTGCCGCTCTGCCGGTAGGCCAGGCGCACCGTGCCGTCGCCCAGCGGGACCAGGCTCAGCGGCCCGGCGGGTTCGGGCAGATTGGTGCCCCCGGTGGGCTCGGGCAGCTCGCCCGGCTCCTTGGAGATCCAGTGGTACACCTCTTTGTCGCCCGGCGCCGCGACGTGCACCAGCCCCTCGGAGTCCACACACGCGTCCAGCCCGTCCACGATGCCCGGCACCCGGCCCGCCATGCCGCCGGAGCCGGTAGGCGGCGCCAGCCGCCGCCACAGGGACCAGTCCGTGCCGCGCGCGCCGCTGCGGTAGCCGATGCCGCCCTGCCAGTCGCGGGCGAAGACGTGCACCGTGCCCTCCTGGTCGACGGCGGCGGCCGGGAAACCCGTCTCCAGTGACCTGACCGGCGCGGCGTCCGGGACGCCCAGTGACTCCCACGTGCCGAAGGTCGGCACGCCGTCGCGGGCCGTGCCGTTCTGGAGGGCGGTCAGCAGCTCGCGCCGGTGCGCCTGGTTGCGGGCGGGCAGGACCGTACGGGAGGCGAAGAGCTGGAGGGCGCCGCCGGGGTGGCTGACGGCGTGCAGCTGGCCCTGGAACATGCGGCCGCCGAGCGGGTGCGGGCCGCTGAACCTACCGTTGCCCGGCGCGGTCTCGGCCCAGCACACCGCGGTGCCGTCCAGGACCGCGAAGGCCGCGAGCCGGCCGTCTTTGAGGGGCCGCAGCCAGCTGTTGGAGCCGGGGGCGCGGAGCCGGGTGCTGCGGGTCCAGTTGCGGGACCAGCCGTCCAGCGCCGAACCGCCCACCTTGCGGTCGCCGCAGCCCGACCGGTCACCGCAGTCCCGGCCGTCGGCCCAGCCGTAGACGGACAGGAGCCGGCCCTTGCGCCGGGCGGCCTGCGGGTCGAGGTTGTTGGGCAGCGCGTCCGCCTCGTATCCGAGATAGCTCTCCACCACGGTGGGGCGGTTGTGCTCGCGCCCCCAGTAGCCCGCGAGCGCCGCCTGCGCGAAGTACGCCGAAGCCGTGTGGTCCTGGTGGTCGTAGTAGAAGAGCCCGCGCAGTCTGGGGTCGTCGGTGCGCGGCGCCGGATGCGGGGCATGCACCGCGTTCGGGTCGAGGGTGCGGACCACGGTGGGCCGGACCCGCTCCAGGAGCGCGACCAGCGACTCGACGACCTGCTCGCGGGTGTACTCGAAGGTGCGCTGTACGGGGGTGCCCTCGGGACGCAGCGTGGACAGCGTGTCGGTGACGCCCAGCCACAGGCCGCGCAGGCTGTGCGCGCGGGGCTCGGAGACGGTCCGCGCCTCGACCAGCTCCAGGAAGAAGAGCTGGTTGTGCGGTGCGGCCCGCAGGGTCTGCACCTCGGCCTGGAAGCCGGGCAGGAGGGAGACGGCCTCCACATCCCAGGGGCTGAGCGGGTCGCCGGTGGCCATGACCGCGTGCGCGGCCCGCAGTCCGTTGGTACGGGCCCGCGCGAAGGCGGCGCGGTCGCGCGGCGGCAGCCGGTTCCCGCGCCCGTGCTCGGCGGTGTTCCGGCCGTCCGACTCACCGCCGGTCAGGCACACCGTCACCGAGCGGGCGCCACTGCGCACCGACTGCTCCAGGGCCGGGTTCATGAAGTACAGCGAATCGTCGGCGTGCGCGATGACGTGCAGGTACGCCTGCTCCGCACCGGACGCGGCGGCCTCCCGCTCCAGCGCCGGAGCGGCGACCTGGGACAACGGCGCACCCGGCCCGAGCCAGGCCCACATCCCGGCCCCGGCCGTGACCGCGGCCGCTCCCCCACCGGCCACCTGGAGCAGACGCCGTCGGGACATACGGGGCGAATGCATCGGCACAGCGCTGCTCCTCCATGGCGCCCTCCAGCACCCAAGACGCACCAGATCCGCTCACAACAGGATGAGGCGCCTCCTTAGGTGCGTTCCTTCAGTATTCGGTTGCGGGGTGGGGGTGCATGCGGAGGGTGGGGCATTTGGGGGTGGTGCGGCGGGGGCGTTGGGG
>NZ_JOCQ01000145.1 GCF_000720725.1 Streptomyces rimosus subsp. rimosus | reverse complement strand
GATGTGGTGTTCGGGGATGCGAACGGGGCGGGGGAGGACAACCGTAATGTGGCGCGGATGGCGGTGCTGCTGGCCGGGCTGCCGGTGACGGTGCCCGGGGTGACGGTCAACCGGCTGTGCGGCTCCGGCCTGGAAGCCGTCCTCCAGGCCGCCCGCGCCATCGCCCTGGGCGACGCGCACATCGTCCTGGCGGGCGGGGTGGAGTCGATGAGCCGCGCCCCCTACATCCTGCCCAAGCCCGACACGCCTGGGACACGGGCGCCTACGCCGCCGAGGTCGTGCCGCTGCCACAGGTGGACCTGGCCCGCGACGAGTCCATCCGCGCCACCACCACCGCCGAGGCACTGGCCCAGCTGCGCCCGGCCTTCCGCACCGACGGCGGCACGGTCACCGCAGGCAACGCCTCCCCGCTCAGCGACGGCGCCGCCGCGCTGCTGCTGGCCGACGCGGAGGGGCTGCGGGCCACCGGCCGCGAGCCGCTGGCCCGGATCAAGGCGAGCGCGGTGGGCGGTCGCCCACCAGCTGGCCGCCCGCGGCTCCTCCGGCACCGGCCTGGCGGCCCTGTGCATCGGCGTCGGCCAGGGCCTCGCCCTCGTCCTCGAACGCGACTAAGGGAGGTCTTCCGGCGCGCCTCCGGCCCGGTAGCCGTTCAGTATCTCCAGATACGCCCTGCCCGCCTCCGTGATGGCGAAGTGCTGCCGGACGTCCCCGACCTCGCCCATCTGCGCGAACGTGCGCCCCGGCCGGCGTTCGATCAGCCCCACGCCGGTGAGGCGGCGCAGTTCGGCGTCGAGGAGCGGGCGGGTGTAGCCGCTGTCGTACGGCAGCGGTGACCCGTCGGCGAGAGCCTGGAGATGCCGCAGCTCCTCGCCCGGCACCAGGTGCTCGAACAGGAACTTCATCCGGTCCAGCTCCTGCTGCTGCCCGGTCTGGGTCTTCTTGACCTCACGCAGGACGACGCCGCCCGCAACCGTGTCGATCCGCTGGAGGATCGTCGACATCCAGGGGATCAGCGCGAGGACCAGCAGCGCCACGGCGGTCGCGTCCACCCGCTCCGGGACGAGGAGCTTGAGGGCGAGGCCGAGCAGCGCCGCCACGGTCACCGCCGTACGCGTCCGCAGCTCCTCCTTGGTCACGGTCTCCGCCCCTTCCGGCCGCCCGCCGTCCTCAGTGACGCTGCCCCCGCGCGGCGGCGTCCGCAAGGCCCGCACCCCGCCGCCCCCATTGATCACCGGTGCGAGAGGATGAACGGAACTGGTTCATTCCTCAACCGTTCCCCCTCGACCGGAGGCCGCGCCGATGCCCCTGCTCGACCTGGACCACCTGCCCGCGCTGCACGGCGGCGAGACCACCGCGGTCGAACCGGCGACCGGCGAATCGCTGGCCTCGTTCACCCTGGCCGCCCCTTCCGACGTGGAGCGCGCCGCCGCCGGGGCCGCGGCCGCCCAGCGTGCCTGGGCGCGTACGCCGTACACCGAGCGCGCCGCGGTGCTGCGCCGGGCCGGAGACCTGATCACCCGGCACGCCGCCGAACTGTCCGAGTGGATCATCCGGGAGGCCGGGAGCGTACCCGGCAAGGCCGAGTTCGAGATCCGGACGGCCGCCGAGGAGTGCTACGAGGCCGCGGCCCTCGCCCACCACCCGCTGGGCCAGGTGCTGCCCTCCGCCGCGCCGCGCCTTTCGTACGCGACCCGGGTACCGGCCGGCGTGGTCGGTGTCATCGCGCCGTTCAACGTCCCGCTCGTCCTCGCGATGCGCTCCGTCGCCCCGGCCCTGGCGCTCGGCAACGCGGTCGTCCTCAAGCCCGATCCGCGGACCGCGGTGTGCGGCGGCCACGCCGTGGCGGCGGTCTTCGCCGCGGCCGGGCTGCCCGAGGGGCTGCTGCATGTGCTGCCGGGCGGGGCGGAGGCCGGGCAGGCCCTGGTCGGCGACCGGCACGTCCGGGTGATCTCCTTCACCGGCTCCACGAACGCGGGCCGCAACGTCGGCGCGCTCGCCGCGCGCCATCTGAAGCGGGCCCATCTGGAGCTGGGCGGCAACAGCGCCTTCCTCGTCCTGGAGGACGCGGATCTGGACGCCGCCATGTCCGCCGCGGCCTGGGCCTCCTTCTTCCACCAGGGCCAGATCTGCATGTCCTCGGGCCGCCATCTCGTGCACGCCTCCTTGTACGACGAGTACGTGGAGCGGCTGGCGGCCAAGGCGGACGCGCTCGCCGTCGGCGACCCGTACCGCGAGGACGTACAGCTGGGGCCGGTCATCGACCGCGGGCAGCGGGACCGGATCCACGGCCTGGTGGAGGCGAGCACGGCGGCGGGCGCCCGGCTCGCGGCCGGCGGCAGCCACCGTGAGCTGTTCTACCGGCCGACCGTCCTGGCCGACGTGGACGACCGCTCCCCCGCCTACGCCGAGGAGGTCTTCGGCCCGGTCGCGCCGGTACGCAGGTTCCACACCACCGACGAGGCCGTGGCGCTGGCGAACGACACCGAGTACGGGCTGGCGCTCGGCGTCGTCACCCGGGACACCGCCCGCGCGCTGGAGCTGGCCGAACGCATACCGACCGGGCTGCTGCACATCAACGACCAGACGGTCAACGACGAGCCGGTCGCGCCGATGGGCGGCCTCGCCGCCTCCGGCACCGGCGCGCACTTCGGCGGTACGGCCAACCTGGACGCGTTCACCGAGACCCGCTGGACCACGGTCCGGGCCACCCCGGCCGGTTATCCGCTCTGACCCGTAATCTGCGCCGTACGGGACAGACGGCCGTACAAAGGGCCGTACATAAGGGCCGTACACGAGGCCGTACACGAGAAGGGAGCACCCGCGATGGCGGAGCGACTGGTGGTCATCGGCGGCGACGCGACGGGCATGTCCGCCGCGTCCCAGGCCCGGCGGCTGAGGAAGCCCGGGGACCTGGAGATCGTCGCGTTCGAACGCGGCCACTTCACCTCCTACTCCGCCTGCGGCATCCCGTACTGGGTCGGCGGCTCGGTGGACGGCCCGGACGACCTGATCGCCCGGTCGCCGGAGAAGCACCGCGAGCGCGACATCGACGTACGGATGCGCACCGAGGTCACCGAGCTGGATGTGGACCGCGGCCGGGTCCGCACCCGCGACCTGGCCGGCGGCGGCACCGAGTCCTGGACCGGCTACGACAAGCTGGTGATCGCCACCGGCGCGCGGCCGCTGCGCCCGCCGCTGCCGGGCATCGACGCGCCCGGCGTGCACGGTGTGCAGACGCTGGACGACGGGCAGGCGCTGCTGGACACCCTCCGGGCCACCGAGGGCACCAAGGCGGTCGTGGTGGGCGCCGGCTACATCGGCGTCGAGATGGCCGAGGCGCTGGTCACCCGCGGTTACGACGTGACGGTTCTGGACCGCGGCGAGCAGCCGATGTCCACGCTCGACCCCGACATGGGCTCGCTCGTCCACGAGGCGATGTGCGGAATGGGCATCGAGACGGTGCGCGGCGCGGTCGTCACCGGCGTCCGCACCGACGGCTCCGGGCGGGCCTGCGCGGTGACCACCGAGAACGACGGCGAGTTTCCGGCCGACGTGGTCGTGCTGGGCCTGGGCGTACGACCCGAGACCTCCCTCGCCGAGCGGGCCGGCCTGCCGCTCGGCGACACGGGCGGGCTGCTCACCGACCTGTCGATGCGGGTGCGCGGCCACGAGAACGTATGGGCCGGCGGGGACTGCGTGGAAGTACTGGACCTGGTCCTCGGCCGGACCCGGCACATCGCGCTGGGCACCCACGCCAACAAGCACGGCCAGATCATCGGCTCGAACGTGGCCGGCGACTACGCGACCTTCCCCGGCGTCGTCGGCACCGCCGTCTCCAAGGTCTGCGACCTGGAGATCGCCCGCACCGGCCTCCTGGAGGAGCAGGCGAAATCGGTCGGCCTGAAGTACGTGACCGTCACCATCGAGTCGACCAGCCGCGCCGGCTACTACCCGGGCGCCCGCCCGATGCGGGTCAAGATGATGGCCGAGCGGCGCACCGGGCGCCTCCTCGGCGTGCAGATCGTCGGCCGGGAAGGCGCGGGCAAGCGCGTGGACGTGGCGGCGGTGGCACTCACGGCGCGAATGTCGGTCGAGCAGATGACCGCCCTCGACCTCGGTTACGCGCCGCCGTTCTCGCCCGTGTGGGACCCGGTCCTGGTCGCGGCCCGCAAGGCGGCGGCCGCGGTGCGGGAGACGGGCGGCTGAGCGGACGGCGGGCCTCCGGAGCACCGGAGGCCCGCCCGCGCGGTCAGCGGGCCGAGCGCTCGTGGACGTACTCGACGAGGCGGGTCAGCGCGGCCGGGTCGGTGTTCGGCGGCACGCCGTGGCCCAGGTTGAAGACGTGGCCCTCCAGGCCGGCGGCGGCGTCCAGCACCTCGCCGGCCTTGGCCTCCACCGCCTCGCGCGGCGCGAACAGCACGGCCGGGTCGAGGTTGCCCTGGAGCGCCTTGCCGGGGCCGACGCGGCGGGCCGCCTCGTCCAGCGGGACGCGCCAGTCGACGCCGACGACGTCCGCGCCCGCCTCGCCCATCAGGCCCAGCAGCTCGCCGGTGCCGACGCCGAAGTGGATGCGCGGGACGCCGTACCCGGCGACCGACTCGAAGACCTTGGCGGAGGCGGGCAGCACGGAGCGGCGGTAGTCGGCCGGGGCCAGCGCGCCGGCCCAGGAGTCGAAGAGCTGCACGGCGCTCGCGCCCGCCTCGATCTGCACCTTCAGGAACGCCGAGGTGATCACGGCCAGGCGGTCCAGCAGGTCGGCCCACAGCTGCGGGTCGCCGTACATCATCGCCTTGGTGTGCTCGTGGTTGCGCGACGGGCCGCCCTCGATGAGGTAGCTGGCGAGGGTGAAGGGCGCGCCGGCGAAACCGATGAGGGGGGTGGCGCCCAGCTCGCCGACGAGCATCCGCACGGCCTCGGCCACATACGGCACGTCGCCGGGCTCCAGCGGGCGCAGCTGCTCCAGGTCGGCGCGCGTGCGGATCGGCTTCTCGACGACCGGGCCGACGCCCGGCTTGATGTCCAGATCGATGCCGATGGCCTTCAGGGGGACGACGATGTCGCTGAAGTAGATCGCCGCATCCACGCCGTGCCGGCGCACCGGCTGGAGGGTGATCTCGGTGATCAGCTCGGGCATCATGCAGGAGTCGAGCATCGCGATGCCCTCGCGGACCTTGCGGTACTCCGGCAGCGAGCGTCCGGCCTGGCGCATGAACCACACGGGCGTGTGCGGCACCGGTTCCCGGCGGCAGGCCTTGAGGAAGGCCGAGTCGTACGTACCGGTCTGCTGCTGGCCCGTCGGGCGGTTGGCACTCACACACCGAATCTTCGCACGCGTGCGAGGGCGCCTCCGAATGGGCGACGCGCGCACCGGGTGTCCTCCCTCACCCAGCGGCTCCTTCCGCCTAATCTTCCGGGCATGGCTGCGGCTCACGAACACCTCGCGGACAGCGCGGACAACGTACCGATCCCCTTCCGTCAGGCGATCGAGGCGCTCCGCACGGCACGGCTGCGCCCCGAGATCGAGATCGAGCCGACGCCCGCGCCCAAGCGCCTCGCGCCCTTCGCGTACGCGCTGGAGGCGGCGGTCGTCGAACCGGGCGCCGGGCCGGAGGGGGAGGACGCGGACCTGGCCGACGGGAGACTGGTGCTGCTGCACGACCCGGCCGGGCACGACGCGTGGCAGGGCACCTTCCGCGTGGTGACGCTGGCGCGCGCCGAGCTGGAGCCGGAGATGGGCGCCGACCCGCTGCTGCCGGAGGTGTCCTGGTCCTGGCTGACGGGGGCGCTGGACGCGCGCGGCGTGCGGTACGGGGAGATCGGCGGCACGGTGACGCGGGCCAGCTCCCACTCCTTCGGCAGCCTCGCGGACCGGGAGCCGGCCACCCAGCTGGAGATGCGCGCCTCGTGGACCCCGGAGGAGGGGCAGGACGGGGTGCCGGACACCGCGGCCCACCTGTCGGCGTGGTGCGACCTGCTGTGCCAGGTGGCGGGCCTGCCCCCGGCCGCGCCCGAGCCGTCACCGCGCGGCGGCGTGGTGCCCCTGCCGCAGCGCCGGGGACCCCAGGCACGCTGAACGCGCTCCGCGCACGGGTGCACCGGGGGGCGCGCGGAACCGTACGCCCTCCGGCGCGGCGACGCACCCGCCGGCGTACGGCAGTGCCGGGCAGCGTACGGACGCACCGCCCCGCGCGACCGCGCGCCCACCGGCGCGCCGCCTGACGGGCAGGCGGACACCCGCTTCCCCCACACCCCTCGAACGCCCACCCGGCAACGCCCCGCCACCGGATCACCCTTCAGTCGATCAAGCGACCGATTTGCCCGAAATGAACCTAACTAGTTGAGATCAAACTCTAAAGTCGGGCCCGTTTGATGCCGAAGAGGTCAGTGACCCTTCAAAGACGGAGCATTCCGACTCGCCCCAAATGCCGGATCCCGTCCCGCCACTCCCCCAGGAGGCCCGGTGTCAGTTCTCCTCGAGCAACCTTCGAGCCTGGTCGCCTACCGCCCGAACAAGCCGACGGCCATGGTCGTCGTGGCCGACCCTCGCGTCCGCTCCACCGTCACCCGCCACCTGTGGGCGCTCGGTGTGCGGGACGTGATCGAGGCGTCGTCCATCGCGGAGGCCCGTCCCCGCGTCGGCAGCCCGCGCGACATCTGCGTGGCCGACGTCCACCTTCCCGACGGCTCCGGCCTGACCCTGCTGTCCGAGACCCGGGCCGCGGGGTGGCCCAACGGCCTCGCCCTGTCCGCCGCCGACGACATCGGCGCCGTACGCAACGCCCTGGCCGGCGGCGTCAAGGGCTACGTCGTCACCGGCACCCGCACCAACCTCGGCCTCCCGGGCCGCCCCGGCGCCGCGCCCATCGGCGCCAATGCGGCCCGTATGCACCGCCGCCCCCCGGGCGCCCCCGGCCACCCGGGCGGCTACCGCGAGCTGTCCGGACGCGAGGTCGAGGTGCTGCGGCTGGTTGCGGAGGGCCAGTCCAACAAGGCCATCGGCGTCTCCATGGGGCTGTCGGCGCTCACCGTCAAGAGCCACCTGGCCCGCATCGCCCGCAAGCTGGGCACCGGCGACCGGGCCGGCATGGTCGCCGTGGCCCTGCGCACCGGCATCATCCACTGACCTCCGCCCTCCGAACATCACCGTCCCGCCCGTCGAGGGAACGTTCCCTCGACGGGCGCAGTGCATACACAGATACCCTTGACTGGTGACCGACGCCCAAAAGACCGCAGAAGACTCGACACTGCGAACATCCGGAGACTCGCCTCCGGACACCCGCCCGGCGCCGGTCCCCCTGCTGGAACCGCGCGAGGGCACCCCGCCCGTGACGGCCACGGCCGAGGAACTTGCCGAAGTCGTGGCGGCCTTCGCGGCCGGTACGGGCCCGGTGGCGGTGGACGCCGAGCGGGCCTCCGGCTACCGCTACGGCCAGCGCGCCTACCTGGTGCAGCTGCGCCGCGACGGCGCCGGCAGCGTTCTGATCGACCCGGTCGGCTGCCCCGACCTCTCGGCGCTGGGCGAGGCGATCGGCGACGCCGAGTGGGTGCTGCACGCCGCCACCCAGGACCTGCCCTGTCTGCGCGACATAGGCATGGTCCCGTCCCGCCTCTTCGACACCGAGCTGGCCGGCCGCCTCGCCGGCTTCGCCCGCGTCGGCCTCGGCGCCATGGTGGAGAACGTCCTCGGCTACGCCCTGGAGAAGGGCCACTCCGCGGTGGACTGGTCCACCCGCCCGCTGCCGGAGCCCTGGCTGCGCTACGCCGCGCTCGACGTCGAGCTGCTGGTGGACCTGCGCGACGCCCTGGAGGACGAGCTGGCGCGGCAGGGCAAGCTCGAATGGGCACGCCAGGAGTTCGCGGCCATCGCCGCCGCTCCCCCGGCGCCGCCCCGCAAGGACCCCTGGCGCCGCACGTCCGGCATGCACAAGGTCCGCCGCCGCCGGCAGATGGCCGTCGTACGGGAACTGTGGACCACCCGCGACCAGGTCGCCCAGCGGCGCGACATCTCACCGGGCAAGGTGCTGGGCGACGCCGCCATCATCGAAGCGGCCCTGAACCTGCCCCCCAACACCCACGCGCTCGCCACCCTCGCCGGCTTCGGCCACCGCATGGGCCGCCGCCAGCTCGAACAGTGGCAGGCCGCCGTGGACCGCGCCCGCGCCCTGCCGGAGAGCGAGCTGCCGCAGCCCGGCCAGCCGCTGAACGGCCCGCCGCCGCCCCGCTCGTGGGCCGACAAGGACCCGGCGGCCGCGGCCCGCCTGGCCGCCGCCCGTACGGCGGTGACCGCCCTGGCCGAGGACCTGAACCTCCCCCAGGAGAACCTGATCACCCCCGACACGGTGCGCCGCCTGTGCTGGGAGCCCCCCGCCGAGCCGACCGGAGAGGCGGTCGCGGCCGTCCTGGCCGGCCACGGCGCCCGCCCCTGGCAGATCGAACAGGTCACCCCGATCCTCACCGAGGCCCTGGGCGCGACCGGCGCCTGATTCCCCGGGGGCGGCCCGGCACTCCCGGCCCGCCCCCGGAGGCTCAGTCCCGGTCGACGTGCTCGCGCAGGATCTTCCGCTCGGCGGCGTCCACATCGAACGTGGTCTTGTTCCAGTCGTTCTTGGTCACCACGTCCACCGACCAGATCTCCTTCTTCTGGTCGTTGGCGTCCAGCTCCACGGCGGTGACCGTCCCGCTCTTGCGCGCCGTGGCCGTGGCGGCGGCCTGCTGCGGTGTGACGGTGGCCCGTTCGAGCCGGTCCGCCAGCTTCTTCATGTCGTCGTCATCGTCCTTCTTCGCCTGCGGCTGCCCCGCCTTGCCGGAGACCGCGTCGACCCGCACGGTGCTGGCCTTCCCGCTCTCGGTGGCCACCTCCGTGACCCACTCGGGCTTGCCGCCGCTCCCGCGCTTCAGCTCCACCGACACCGCCTTGGAGCCGGACACCGCCCCCGTGGCGGCCTTGAGCGCCTGGTCGTACGAGGTCTTCGCCTCCGGAACCAGCGCCTTCCGCGACCGCTGATCCTCGGTCATGCCGCCCGAGGAGGCCCCGCCCGAGGACGACGGTGCCGAGGCCGATGACGAGGCGGGAGGCGAGGCGGGAGGCGAAGCGGAAGCCCCGCCCCCGCCGTCGTCGTCATCCCCGCACCCGGCCAGCAGCCCCCCGGCCAGAGCGACAGCACACACAGCCCCCACGGTCCGGACACGCTTGGTCACGACACCACTCCTCTTCGTACCCATATGTGCACCATAAGACTGCAACGGGACCAATGCCCGCAGGAGGCGCATTTCCCGGCCACCACCAGACGAATCACAGCCCCTCTCTGTGACCTTCACCGCTTACCCCGGGGGGACTGGGCACCGTGGTTACCCGCAAGTAGCATGAGACCGGAGACGCGCTTCCGGGCGCGCCCGCAGCAGTGCCATCCCGCACCTGGAGGAGAGCCAACGTGCCTCGTACCGCTAGGGACGTCGTCTTCGTCGACGGCGTCCGCACCCCGTTCGGCAAGGCGGGCCCCAAGGGCATTTACCACGAGACCCGCGCCGACGACCTGGTCGTCAAGTGCATCCGGGAGCTGCTGCGCCGCAACCCGGACCTCGACCCGGCCCGTATCGACGAGGTCGCCCTCGCCGCCACGACCCAGATCGGCGACCAGGGCCTGACCCTGGGCCGTACCGCCGGCATCCTCGCCGGCCTGCCGCAGTCCGTCCCCGGCTTCTCCGTGGACCGGATGTGCGCCGGCGCCATGACCGCCGTGACCAGCATCGCGGGCGGCGTCGCCTTCGGCGCGTACGACATCGCCGTCGCGGGCGGCGTGGAGCACATGGGCCGCCACCCCATGGGCGAGGGCGTCGACCCCAACCCCCGGTTCGTCAGCGAGAAGCTCGTCGACCAGTCCGCCCTCTTCATGGGCATGACGGCGGAGAACCTCCACGACCGCCTCCCCCACCTCACCAAGCAGCGCGCCGACGAGTACGCGGTCCGCAGCCAGGAGAAGGCCGCCAAGGCGTACGCCGACGGCAAGATCCAGGCCGACCTGGTGCCGATCTCGGTGCGCCGCACCAACGCGGAGGCCGGCGAGACCGGCTGGGGCCTGGCGACCGCCGACGAGCCGATGCGGCCCGGCACCACCCTCGAAAACCTCGCGAACCTCAAGACCCCGTTCCGCCCGCACGGCCGCGTCACCGCCGGCAACGCCGCGGGCCTGAACGACGGCGCCACCGCCTCGCTGATCGCCGCCGAGGACGTGGCCCGTGAGCTGGGCCTGCCGGTCAAGATGCGCCTGGTGGACTACGCCTTCGCGGGCGTCGAGCCGGAGGTCATGGGCATCGGCCCGGTCCCGGCGACCGAGAAGGCCCTCGCCAAGGCGGGCCTGTCCATCGACGACATCGGCCTCTTCGAGATCAACGAGGCGTTCGCCGTCCAGGTGCTGTCGCTGCTGGACCACTACGGCATCGCGGACGACGACCCGCGCGTCAACCAGTACGGCGGCGCGATCGCCTTCGGCCACCCCCTCGCCTCCTCCGGCGTGCGTCTGATGACGCAGCTGGCCCGGCAGTTCGAGGAGCAGCCGCAGGTGCGTTACGGCATCACGACCATGTGCGTCGGCTTCGGCATGGGCGGCACGGTCATCTGGGAGAACCCGCACTTCGAGGGAGCAGGCAAGTGACCACCACCACCGAGCTGCTGAAGGGCGCGGCCGAGCTGTTCCCGGACGAGGTCGTCACCCAGGCGCACGTACGGCACCTGGAACTGCCCGGCGCCGGCACCTTCGCGCTGATCACGCTGGACAACGGCCTGGACCACACCAAGCCGACCACCTTCGGCCCGCAGTCGCTGGCGAACCTGAACACCGCGATCGACCAGGTCGAGGCGGAGGCCAGGGACGGGAAGATCACCGGCGTCGGCATCACCGGCAAGCCGTTCATCTTCGCCGTCGGCGCCGACCTCAAGGGCGTCGAGCTGCTCAAGCGGCACGAGGACGCGCTGGCCATCGGCAAGGGCGGCCACGACGTCTTCAAGCGCCTGTCGGGCCTGGCCGTGCCGACCTTCGCCTACTACAACGGTGCCGCGATGGGCGGCGGCGTCGAGGTCGGTCTGCACTGCACGTACCGCACCGTCTCCAAGGCGCTGCCCGCCTTCTCGCTGCCCGAGGTCTTCCTCGGCCTGGTGCCCGGCTGGGGCGGCTGCGTCCTGCTGCCGAACCTGATCGGCGCCGACCGCGCGGTCTCGGTGATCATCGAGAACTCGCTCAACCAGAACAAGCAGCTCAAGGGGCAGCAGGTCTACGACCTCGGCATCGCCGACGCGATCTTCGAGGGCGCCGACTTCCTGGAGCAGTCGCTGCTGTGGACCGCCTCGGTCCTCAAGGGCGACACCGAGGTCGTACGGGCCGACGTCGACCGCGGCGAGGCGTGGGACCAGGCCGTACAGCGCGGCAAGTCCATCGCGGACGGCAAGGTGCACGGCGCCGCCCCGGCCGCGTACCGCGCGCTGGACATCATCGCCGCCGCCAAGAACGGCGACCTGCGCCAGGGCTTCGACGCCGAGGACCAGGCCCTCGCGGACCTGATCATGGGCGGCGAGCTGCGCAGCGGCATCTACTCGTTCAACCTGGTGCAGAAGCGCGCCAAGCGCCCCGCGGGCGCGCCGGACAAGGCCCTCGCCCGCCCGGTCACCAAGGTGGGCGTGGTCGGCGCGGGCCTGATGGCCTCGCAGCTGGCACTGCTGTTCGCGCGCCGCCTTGAGGTGCCGGTCGTGCTGACCGACATCGACCAGGCCCGCATCGACAAGGGCGTGCAGTACGTCCACGGCGAGATCGACAAGCTGCTCCTGAAGGGCCGCGTCAACCAGGACAAGGCCAACCGCCTCAAGGGCCTGGTCAGCGGCCACCTCGACAAGGCCGCCGCCTTCGGCGACGCGGACTTCGTCATCGAGGCCGTCTTCGAGGAGATGGGCGTCAAGCAGCAGGTGTTCGCCGAGGTCGAGGCGGTCGTGCCGGAGCACGCCGTCCTCGCCACGAACACCTCGTCCCTCTCGGTCACCGAGATGGCGTCCAAGCTCAAGCACCCCGAGCGGGTCGTGGGCTTCCACTTCTTCAACCCGGTCGCGATCCTGCCGCTGCTGGAGATCGTGCGCGCGGAGAAGACCGACGACGCGTCGCTGGCCACGGCCTTCTCCGTCGCCAAGTCGCTGAAGAAGACGGCCGTACTGGTCAAGGACGCCCCGGCGTTCGTGGTCAACCGCATCCTGACCCGCTTCATGGGCGAGATCCAGAACGTCATCGACGAGGGCACCCCCGTCGAGACCGCCGAGAAGGCCGTCGAGCCGCTCGGCCTGCCGATGTCGCCGCTGGTGCTGCTGGAGCTGGTCGGCCCGGCGATCGGCCTGCACGTCTCCGAGACGCTGCACGGCGCCTTCCCGGACCGCTTCACCGTCTCGCCGAACCTGGCCGCCGTGGTCAAGGCCGGCAAGCGCGGCTTCTACGTCTACGACTCCGGCAAGCCGGAGCTGGACCCCGAGGTCAAGGCGCTGCTCAAGCAGGGCGACTCCGTCCTGACCGAGGAGCAGGTCCGCACCCGCGTCCTGGACGCGGTGGCCCAGGAGATCGGCCTGATGCTGGACGAGGGCGTCGTCGCCGAGGCGCAGGACATCGACCTGTGCCTGATCACCGGCGCCGGCTGGCCCTTCCACCTGGGCGGCATCACGCCGTACCTGGACCGCGAGGGCGTCTCCGAGCGTGTGAACGGCAAGAAGTTCCTGGCCCCGGGCGTGGCGAGCGTGCCCGCCTAGGCCCGGACGGCAGCCGCGCCGACTGCCCTGGTACCGCTGTTCTCAGTGGTGCCAGGGCAGTCGCACGGGTTCGGCCGGCGTCCGGCCGCCGCGTATCTCCGCGAGCAGCGGCGGCAGCCCGTACGGGAACACCGTCTCCGCCGTCGTCGCCAGTTCGTCCACCGGCCACCAGCGGTGCCCGGTGACGGAGGCCCGCTCGTGTTCCCGGAAGCCGCCGGTGTCGACCTCGTACGGGGCGACGCGGTGCAGGAAGAACACGTCCTCGAACTCGCCGCTCGCCCACGGCAGTTCCGCGTATCCGGAGGTACGGGCGACCAGCGGCCCGAGCGCGTCGGGCGCCACCCGCAGCCCGGTCTCCTCCGCCAGTTCCCGCGCCGCCGCCGCGCGCAGCGACTCCCCTTCGTGGACGCTGCCGCCGGGCGTGAACCAGCAGTGCCCGGTCTCGGGGCGGGCGGGGTCCAGGTGGCCGCGGAAGAGCAGCAGCCGGTCGTCCGTGCCGAGGAGCAGGACGCGGGCGGAACGGCGTACCAGGTCGGGTGTGTGCTCGGTGGTGGGCATCCCGGCAGCGTACGGCGGGCGCGCGTGGAGGCGCTGGGGGCCCGGGTGGCCGGGCCGCGTGCCGTACGGCGGGGGCGCAGCGGGTGACCGCCGCGCCCGTACGGATCAGGCTCCCCGCCCCGGGCCACCGCCCACGGGCCCGGTGGCCGCGTTCCTGCCCCCGGGCCGGTTCATCCGGCTCCGCGACCGCCCGTACGTGAAGTAGATGACGAAGCCGACGAGCATCCAGACGCCGAACCGCAGCCAGGTCTCCGCGGGCAGGTTGAGCATCAGCCACAGCGAAGCCAGCACCGACAGCGCGGGCACGAACGGGACCAGTGGGGTGCGGAAGGAACGGGGCAGGTCGGGGCGGGTGCGGCGCAGGATGACCACGCCGATCGCGACCACGACGAACGCGAACAGGGTGCCGATGTTGACCAGCTCGGCCAGCTCGTCGATCGAGGTGAAGCCGGCCACGACGGCCACCACGACACCGAGCACGACGGTCGAGCGGTACGGGGTGCCGAACCGCGGGTGGACCTGTGAGAAGACCTTCGGCAGCAGGCCGTCGCGGCTCATCGCGAAGAACACCCGGCTCTGGCCGAGCAGCAGGATCATGCAGACCGAGGTCAGGCCGACGGCCGCGCCGAAGCTGATCAGCCCGGCCCAGAACGGGTGCCCGACGGACTTGAACGCGTCGGCGAGCGGCGCGTCCGTGGACAGCTCGCTGTACTTCTGCATGCCGGTGACCACGACCGAGACGGCGACGTAGAGCACCGTGCAGATGGCGAGCGAGCCGAGGATGCCGCGCGGCACGTCCCGCTGCGGCAGGCGGGTCTCCTCGGCCGCGGTGGCGACGATGTCGAAGCCGATGAAGGCGAAGAAGACCACCGCGGCGGCGGCGAAGATGCCCATGATGCCGAAGTTGGCCGGGGTGAAGCCGAAGATCAGCTGGGACAGCGGCGCCGCGAGGCCGTCACTGCCCGCGGTGGCCTTGCTCGGCGGGATGAACGGCTGGTAGTTGGCGCCGGTGATGAAGAACGAGCCCGCGATGATCACGAGCAGCACGACGGTGACCTTGACGGCGACGATCACCGAGGTGACGCGGGACGACAGCTTCACGCCGATCACGAGGATGGCCGTCAGCACCAGTACGAGCACGCACGCGAGCAGATCGAACCCGAAGGTGCCCTCATGGGTGCCGGACAGCCCCTGCGGCAGTTGGAGCCCGGCCGTGTCCAGCAGTGAGCGGACGTAGCCGGACCAGCCGACGGCGACCACCGCGCAGCCCAGCGCGAGCTCCAGGATGAGGTCCCAGCCGATGATCCAGGCGGGCAGCTCGCCCAGCGAGGCGTACGAGAAGGTGTACGCCGAGCCGGCCACCGGAACGGTCGAGGCGAACTCCGCGTAGCAGAGCGCGGCCAGCGCGCAGACCAGGCCGGCGGTGACGAAGGAGAGCGCGACGGCCGGGCCCGCGGTCTCCTTGGCGATCTTGCCGGTGAGGACGAAGATGCCGGTGCCGATGACGACGCCGACACCGAAGACGGTCAGGTCGAGGGCGGAGAGGGATTTCTTGAGCGCGTGTTCCGGCTCCTCGGTGTCCCGGATCGACTCCTCGACCGTCTTGGTCCGGAACAGACCACTGCGGCGTACCGGGGTCTGCTCCCCGCCGCCGCGTTCCGGTCCGTGTGCCGTGCCCCGCTGTGTGCTGCTCATGGGCCAACCTCCGCCTGGACGACCGTCGCGACTCGTGAACTGACCGAGTCTGCGCAATGGTCGGGACGAGTACGGTGCGGCGGGCCTGCGCGCGGCGGGGATTCACCCGATGGTACGGACGGGTGGATATGCCGAAGGGCCGGTGATTGCACCCGTTCGGGTGGCCCACCAGCCCATGGTATGACCGTTCAGCGATGTTTGTGCAGTGTTACGCGTCGGATTTGTGCGGCCTTGAGCGGCGGTGGGGCGGCCGGTGAAACCGTTGACCGGCCGGTGTACGTACGTCCTCGCCCGCACACCGGCCGTTCGCGCCTCACCCACAGGAGGAACCGGCAGCACCCGTTCCCCCTCCCCCACCGCTCCCGTCAGTCGCGGGCGGCCTCGGCCCGCTCGGCGCCGTCCGCGGCGCCCACCGACTCCGCGGCGTCCACGGACCGGTCCGCGCCCTCGTACCGGCCGTCGATCTTGGAGACGAGGCCGGTGACCTGCCGGGCGATGTCCGGCGCGGTGAGCCCGATCTCGGCCATGATCTCCGCGCGGGAGGCATGGTCGAGGAAGCGCTCCGGAATACCGAAGTCACGCAGCGGTACGTCCACGCCCGCGTCGCGCAGCGCCTGCGCGACGGCGGAGCCGACACCGCCCGAGCGGCTGTTGTCCTCGACCGTGACCACGACGCGGTGCGCGTCGGCCAGGCCCGGCAGCGCCGCGTCGACCGGCTTGACCCAGCGCGGGTCCACCACCGTCGTGGAGATGCCCTGCTTGTCGAGCAGATCGGCGATCTCCAGGCACATCGGCGCCAGCGCGCCCACGGACACCAGCAGCACATCGGGCCGCTCGACGCCCTCACCGGGCTCCCGCAGCACATCCATGCCGCCGACCCGGCCCACGGCCTCCACCGCCGGGCCGACCTTGCCCTTCGAGTAGCGCACCACGGTCGGCGCGTCGTCCACCTCGACGGCCTCGCGCAGCTGGGCCCGTACCTGCTCGGCGTCGCGCGGGGCGGCGATCCGCAGGCCCGGCACGACCTGGAGCAGCGACATGTCCCACATGCCGTTGTGCGAGGCGCCGTCGTCGCCCGTGACACCGGCCCGGTCCAGGACGAAGGTGACACCGCACTTGTGCAGCGCGACGTCCATCAGGACCTGGTCGAAGGCGCGGTTGAGGAAGGTCGCGTAGACCGCGAAGACCGGGTGCAGGCCACCGGTGGCCAGGCCGGCCGCGGAGACCGCCGCGTGCTGCTCGGCGATGCCCACGTCGTAGACCCGGTCCGGGAACGCCTTCGCGAACTTCTGCAGGCCCACCGGCTGGAGCATCGCGGCCGTGATCGCCACGATGTCCTCGCGCTCCCGGCCCAGCTCGACCATCTCGTCCCCGAAGACGGAGGTCCAGCTCGCGCCGCCGGAGGCCACCGGCAGGCCGGTGTCCGGGTGGATGACGCCGATCCCGTGGAAGCGGTCGGCCTCGTCCTGCTCGGCGGGCTTGTAGCCACGCCCCTTCTCGGTCAGGCAGTGCACGATGACCGGGCCGCCGAAGCGCTTGGCGCGCTGGAGCGCGGACTCCAGGGCCTCGATGTCGTGCCCGTCGATCGGCCCGACGTACTTCAGACCCAGGTCCTCGAACATGCCCTGCGGGGCGATGAAGTCCTTCAGCCCCTTCTTCGCCCCGTGCAGCGTCTCGTACAGCGGCTTGCCGACGACCGGCGTGCGCTCCAGGAGGTCCTTGCCGCGCGCCAGGAAGCGCTCGTAGCCGTCCGTCGTGCGCAGGGTGGCCAGGTGGTTGGCCAGGCCGCCGATGGTCGGCGCGTACGAGCGCTCGTTGTCGTTGACGACGATCACCAGCGGGCGGTCCTGGGCGTCGGCGATGTTGTTCAGCGCCTCCCAGGCCATGCCGCCGGTCAGCGCGCCGTCCCCGATCACCGCCACAACATGATCGTTTTTGCGCAGCACCTGATTGGCCTTGGCCAGGCCGTCGGCCCAGCCCAGCACGGTCGAGGCGTGACTGTTCTCGATGACGTCGTGCGCCGACTCGGCACGCGAGGGATAACCGGACAGCCCGCCCTTGCTGCGCAGCCCGGAGAAGTCCTGGCGGCCGGTGAGCAGCTTGTGGACGTAGGACTGGTGGCCGGTGTCGAAGAGCACCTTGTCCCGCGGCGAGTCGAAGACCCGGTGCAGGGCGATGGTCAGCTCGACCACACCGAGGTTGGGGCCGAGGTGACCGCCGGTCTTGGAGACGGCGTCGACGAGGAACGTACGGATCTCCCCCGCCAGCTGCTCCAGCTGCTCCGGCCCCAGCCGGTCCAGATCGCGCGGTCCCTTGATACGGGTCAGCAGCGCCACCCGTGCCTCCTTGCTGTCGAGCTGGTTCGAGCGATTCGTGCGGATTCGCCTGGTCGTAGCTGGCTCTGGCTGGTCGACCTTGTCGATCTGCCGAGTCTAATGTTCCGCCTGCGGCGACGGATAACGGGCCATGCGATGTATGTCACGCGGATGGCCGGTTTGCGGACGCGGCCTTCGGCCGCGGAAGCGGCGTGGGGTGACGGGGGCCGGGATCTGTGCTGCGTGGTGGGGGTGTGCGTCCTTTGCCGCCATGGCTGGGAGCCTGGCGAGAATTGCGCGGCGGGGGGGCGGGTGGTGCTTGGGGTCACGCCGACGGGGTCGCTCGGCTTCGGGTGGCCGTTGGGGCTGGGTGGGGGTGCGCGTCTGGCGCGGTCGGTCCGGTGGGTGGGGGCTCGGGG
>NZ_JOCQ01000144.1 GCF_000720725.1 Streptomyces rimosus subsp. rimosus | reverse complement strand
GTCCGCACATCCCTCGGCGCCCCACCCGACCCCAGCACCCCACACAGGACGGCACGGAGCATGACCATCCAAGGAATCGAAGGAACCCAGGAACCCGGCGCCTGGCCCGAGACGGAGGTCGAGAACGGCACGATCCCGATCGAGAACGGCGAGCTGTTCTACGAGGCCGCCGGCACCGGCCCCGAGGGCCCCTCGGTGGTGCTGCTGCACGGCGGGATGCTCGACCAGCGCATGTGGGACGAGCAGTTCGCCTGGCTCGTCCGCTCCGGCCTGCGCACCGTCCGCTACGACGCGCGCGGCCACGGCCTGTCCTCCACGGTCGACGGCGACTACGCCAACCACGAGGACCTGCGCGTCCTCCTCGACCACCTCGGCATAGCCCGCGCCATCCTCATCGGCCTCTCGCACGGCGCCCGGGTCGCCCTGGACATGGCCCTCGCCCACCCCGACCGCGTCTTCGCGCTGGCCCTGGCCTCGCCCGGGATCAGCGGCCGGGCCTTCACCGACCCGTTCGTCCTGGAGCACATCAAGGAACAGGTGGCCGCCGTCGAGGACCCGGAGGAGGACGGCGCGGAGCGCTACATCGAGCACTTCCTGCGCATGTGGGTGGACGGCCCGCACCGCGAACCGGCCGCCGTCGACCCCGTCCTGCGCGAGCGGATGCGGGCCTCGGCGGACGCCAATGTGGTCGTGCACGCGGGCGGGATGGGCGCCGGGATGCCGATCGAGGTCGGGGCGTACGAGCGGCTGGCGGAGATCCGGGTACCGACCCTGGTCCTGGACGGCGACCTGGACTGCTCCGACATCTCCGCCAACGCCCACGCCATCACCCTGGCCGTGCCCGGCGCCCAGCGGGTACGGATACCGGGCGCGGCGCACATGGTGAACCTGGAGAACACGCCGCACTTCGACCAGGCTCTGCACACGTTCCTTTCCGGCCTGCCGTACTGAGCACCGACCGGCCCGCCGTACTGATCCCCGCTCAGCCCGCCCTGCCCGTCCGGCGTGCGGGGCGGGGTGCAACGATGAGCGGGTCATGATTGCGGGGCGTCTTCTCAGGGGCTTGCGGGCCGGGGTGTTCGCGGCGGTGTGTGTGCTGCTCGCCGCCCTCGGGCACGCCCTGATGTCCGACGCGCCCGTGCCCGTGTGGGTGGTGCTCGGCGCGGTGGCGGTGACGGCCTGCGGAGCGTGGTGCCTCGCCGCGCGCGAGCGGGGGCCGCTGTTCGTGACCGCGTTGACGCTGACGGCACAGGCCGCGCTGCACACCGCCTTCTCCTTCGGCCAGTCGGTGGCGGCCGGAATGACAGCCACCGGAACGGCCGCCGGAACGGGAGGCGAGCAGGCGTCCCTGGCCCAGCGGTGGGCGGCCTCGCTGGTGTGCGGCATGGCCGGACGCCCGATGCCGCAGCACGACGCCGAGCGGATGCTGTACGACGTGGGGCTCGGGCGGCGGTACGGCGAGGCGATGGCCGCGACGCACGGGATGGCCGGGATGCATGGGGCGCACGACATGGCCGGCGCCCAACACATGCACGACATGCCCGGCATCCCCGGCATGGGCGCCATGGGCGGCAGCATGACCGGGATGCTCGCGGCTCACGTGCTCGTCGCGCTGCTGAGCGCGTGGTGGCTGTGCGGCGGCGAGCGGGCCGCGTTCCGCGTCGTACGGGCCGTATCCGTACGGCTCTTCGTACCGCTGCTGCTCGTCCTGCGCACGGTGCTGCCCGAGCCGCCCCGCCCGGCCCGCCCGGTACGCCGCGAACCCCGGCGGCCCCTGCGGCGGCTGCTTCTCGTCCACGTCATCTGGCTCCGCGGCCCGCCCCGGGAGACGGCTGTCTGCTGACAGCACGGTCACACCCAGGACTCATGCCGAGGACATATCCCGTCCCGCCCATGGCCCTGGTCCCTGTAATCGTCACCGGCCCGGCCGTCGTGCGTTCCGTGCGCGGCGGGGCCGGATCTCCCCGAGGAGCTTTGATGATGACTCCTGTTCCCGCGGGCGGCTACCGCCGCTCAGGAGCGCTCGCCACCACCCCGTACGGCATCCCCCCATACGGCATCCCCCCGTACGGCCTCTCCCCGTACGGCGTCCCCCCGTACGGAAGAGCCCCGCAGCCGGTCGAGCAGCCCGTCCAGGGCGGCCGCGTCCGCACCACCACCGCCGCCGTCATCGGCCGCATCGCTCGCCGACCGGGTGAGGCGCTGCAACCGGGCGGCCTCCGCCGACCAGCGGCGGCAGTCCGCGCACCCCGCCACATGGGCGTCGAGCCGACCGCCCGTGACGCCCGGCGGCAGCTGTTCGCCGTCCAGGCGGGCGGAGAGAGCGGTTCGTACGCGCGAGCACTGCATGGCCCCATCCTCCCCGAAGTCCGCGGCGCCGGTTCCGCGGCCGACGGCCGGGAGGTGCGGGGTGCGCGATGACGCCTCGGTGACGGCCTGGGCCCTCGCGGCCCGTACCGGCGACGAGGCCGCCGTGGAGCGCTTCGTCCGCGCGACGCAGCTGGACGTACGCCGCTACGTCACGCACCTCAGCGGCGACGCGCAGGCCGCGGACGACCTGGTGCAGGACACGTACCTGCGGGCCCTGCGCAGCCTGCCCCGGTTCGAGGGGCGGTCGTCGGCGCGTACGTGGCTGCTGACCATCGCCCGCCGGACCGTCGCCGACCGGCTGCGGTCGCTGGCCAGCAGACCTCGGCTCGCCGGGATCGACGACTGGCAGAGCGCGGCGGAGAAGGCGCAGCCGCGCGGCGTGCCCGGATTCGACGAAGGCATCGCCCTCGCCGAACTGCTGTCGGCATTGCCCGCGCCCCGACGGGAGGCGTTCGTGCTGACCCAGTTGCTGGGCCTGCCGTACGCGGAGGCGGCGGCGATCGCCGACTGTCCGGTGGGGACGGTGCGTTCCAGGGTGGCGAGGGCGCGCGAAACGCTGGTGGCGTTGCTGGCGGAGGAGGGGCGGGGCACCGCGGCCGGTACGGCCGGACCGCTTCCCGCGCCACCCGCCCGCGCGCTGGCGGGTTCGGCCGCCTGAACCGGTCCGGTGCCCTGGGGTTCGCTGGAACTCCGGGGCACCGGGCCGTGCCATCCGGCCGTAACACGGCTGGCGGCGCCGTTACGGTTCCAGGCGCCCCGGACGTACGGCCACGGCCTCGGCCGTGACGGGCTCGCTGTCGCGGAAGTGCAGCGTGAAGACGACCCGGTCGCCCGGTGCGAGCCGCGGCGGCGGGCTGACCATGACGTCCACATCCGTGGGCGCCATACGCAGCGCGCCGCGCGCCGGGACGGTGACGGCTCCGGCCATCTCCATACGGTGCGCCCCTTCGGCGACCTCGACATCACGGCCGACCATGGCCTGGTGTCCGGCCGGACCGGTGACGCCGGTCAGTTCGTCGGCGGTGGTACCCGTGTTGCTGATGGTGAAGAAGGCGGCCGTGGCCTCCGGGTTGGAGGGGACGAGGATGCGGCCCTCGGTCACCCGCAGCTCGGCCGGGGTGCCCGCGTTCCCGGCCAGGGTCCAGGCCGTGAGGCAGCCGAGCGTGAGCACGCCCGCGACGAGGGGCGCGGCGGCGGAACGCAGGGCGGCGCGCGCGGTGGAGAGGTTCTGGTTCAGGTTCATGCGTTGTCCCGGGAGGCTTCGAGGGGGAAAGTACGGCCTCCGGCCGTCTCGCGGCGGTCCGTCCGGCGCCCACCCGCCCTGCGCCCGCCCGCCTGATGCCCACCTGCACGATTCCCACCTGCACGGTGCCCACCCGCCTGATGCCCACCCGGCCGCCACGCCCGCAGCCGCAGGCTGTTGCCCACCACCAGCAGCGAACTCGCGGACATCGCGGCAGCCGCGATCATCGGGTCCAGCCGGCCGACGGCGGCGAGCGGCACGGTCACCAGGTTGTAGCCGAAAGCCCACACGAGGTTGGCGCGAATGGTGCCCAGCGTGCGCCGGGCCAGCCGTACGGCGTCCGGTACGGCCTGGAGGTCCTCGCGCAGCACGGTGACATCGGCGGCGCCGATCGCGGCGTCCGTACCGCTGCCCATGGCGATGCCGAGGTCGGCGTGGGCCAGGGCGGCTGCGTCGTTGACTCCGTCACCGACCACGGCGACCCGGCAGCCCTGCTCCTTCAACGTGGTGACCAGCGCGGCCTTCTCCTCCGGAAGCGCGCCCGCATGGATCTCCGTGATGCCGAGGTGTCCGGCGACCGCGCGGGCCGTGGCCGCCCGGTCGCCGGTGGCCAGCACCGGCCGCAGGCCCAGGCGGCGCAGGTGGTCGACGGCCCGGTAGCAGTCGGGCCGCAACGTGTCGCCGATGGCGACGACGGCCTGCGGGGTGCCGTCGGCCGTCACCAGTACGGCGGTGTGCCCGGCGTCCTCGGCCGTACGGACCGCGTCCGCGAGCGCGGCGGGCAGCTCCGTAAGGTCGCCGGGCCGCCCGACGATCACGGTCCGCCCGTCCACCTCGCCGGTCACGCCGTAACCGGCAGTCGCGGTGAAGCGGCGGACCGCGGGCAGCGGCCGGTGGTCGCCGAGGGCCTTGCGGCGCGTGTCGCCGTACGTGGTGATGGCGCGCGCCAAGAGGTGTTCGGAGCCGTGCTCGACGGCGGCGGCGAGCCGGACGGCGTCGTCGGTGGTCAGAACTGCGGCCCCATCACCGGCATCCACCGCGGGACGCGTGTCCGCACGCCCCGTAACGGCCACCACGCTCATCCGCCCGGTGGTCAGCGTCCCCGTCTTGTCCAGCACCAGGGTGTCGATGCGCCGCAGCCGTTCCAGGGCCCGCGGCCCGCTGACGAGGATGCCCAGCTGCGCGCCCCGGCCGGTCGCGGCCAGCAGGGCGGTGGGCGTGGCGAGTCCGAGCGCGCAGGGGCAGGCGACGACCAGGACGGCCACCGCCGCGGTCACCGCCGCCTGCGGGTCCGCGCCCGCGCCCAGCCAGAATCCGAGTACGGTCACGGACACCGCCAGCACGGCCGGCACGAAGACCCCGGCCACCGCGTCGGCCAGGCGCTGTACCCGGGTCTTGCCGGTCTGCGCCTCTTCCACGAGGCGGGTGATCCGGGCCAGCCGGGTGTCCGCGCCGACCGCGGCGGCGCGCACTTCGAGGAGGCCGCCCGCGTTCACCGCGCCGCCGACGACCGCCGAGCCCGGCCCCACCTCCTCCGGGCGGCTCTCCCCGGTGACCAGCGACAGGTCGAGGGCGGAACTGCCCTCCACCACCGTGCCGTCGGTGGCAACCCGCTCTCCCGGGCGGACCAGGAAGCGGTCACCGACCTGAAGGTCGGCCACCGGAATCCGGCGCTCCACGGTGGCGCCACCCCCACCGTCGCCCACCGGCGCCCGTACCGACACCTCCTTTCCGACCAGTTCGGCCAGCGCCCGCAGCGCCGACCCCGTACCGCGGCGCGCCCCCGCCTCCAGCCGCCGCCCGGCCAGGACGAACAGCGGTACGCCGACGGCCGCTTCCAGGTAGCTGTGCGCGGTGCCGCCGCTCAGAAACAGCGCGTATGTGGACCAGGCGAACGAGGCGGCCACCCCGAGGGACACCAGCGTGTCCATGGTCGCGGCGCCGTGCCGCAGGCCGCGTGCCGCGCGGAGGTGGAAGGGCAGCGCGCCCCACACGGCGACCGGCGCGGTCAGCGCGAAGCAGAGCCACTGCCAGTTGCGGAACTGCCAGGCGGGGACCATCGACAGGACGAGTACGGGGACGGACAGGAGCGCGGTGACGAGGAGCCGGGTGCGGTCCGCGTCGGTCGGCTGTTCTTCCAGGGGTCCGGAAGGTGGCGTGGGCTGCTGTACGGGTCCCCCCGCCGGCTCCCGTACCTGCTTCCGTTCCGGCTCCGGTGGCCGGGCCGTGAAGCCCGCGGCCTCCACGGTCGCCACGAGGTCGCTCACGGAGAGCGCGGCCGGATGATGGACGCGGGCCTTGCCGGTGGCCAGGTTCACCGTCGCGGTGACCCCTTCGAGGCGCCCGAGCTTCTTCTCCACCCGGTTGACGCAGGCGGCGCAGGTCATACCGCCCACCGCCAGCACGGTGACACGCTCGCTCATCCCATCCCGCCCATGCCGCTCATGCCGTCCATCCCCTCGCTGTCCGCGGGTTGCTGGGGTGCCCCAGGAGCCGGGCTGCCGGGCCGCATCCCCGGCGCCACGGGCCCGGCGGCCGCCCCCGCCCCGTACGCGCACACGAACAGGACGACGAGCAGCGCCACGAACCCGAGCACCGCTTTCGCGGGCAGTACGGATGACAATCGCCGGACGAGATACATGGCCGCTCCGATACACAGACGGGGAGAGGTACGAGGGAGGTACGAGGGAGGTACGAGGGAGACACAGCGGCGAGCGCAGCGCAGCGCGAGACGGCAGCCGCGCGAATCGCGCTGCTCGGCGCAGCCATCGTGGCACGCCGAACCGCCCCCACCCCCTCCCCTGCCCCCTCCCGTCCCACGTGAGGTTTGTCCTCCCCGCGCGCCGGAACCAGACCGGCCGCCGCTCCGACTACCTGGGTTTCCAGCGCCGTTGCGGGGCCCCGCGCGGCCCCATTCCCGTACTCGGCGGGAACTCGGCGCCCGTTCCGCCCGACCACTGAGTGAAGCGTGCGCACGACCGGCACCGGGCGTGTACGCGGATACCCACCGACCGCCGAGGAGCACGGCCCATGTGTGGCATCACCGGCTGGATCTCATACCGCGAGGCCGACGCCCCAGCAGCCCGAACAGCCCGGACAGTCCCAACAGCCCGAACAGCCCGAACAGCCCAGACAGCCCAGATGCCCGTCATAGAGCGGATGACCGCCGCGCTGGCCCCCCGCGGCCCCGACGCATCCGGCATCTGGTGCGGCCCGCATGCCGCCCTCGGGCACCGCCGCCTGGCCGTACTGGACCTGGAAGGCGGTACGCAACCCATGACCGACCTGCCCGCCCGCGCACACCGCGCACACCGCGCGCACCGCTCATCATCCCCGGACGTCGTCCTCACCTACAGCGGCGAGGTCTACAACCACCACGCCCTCCGCAGCCAACTACGCGCTCGGGGCCACCACTTCTCCACCCGCAGCGACACGGAAGTGGTCCTGCGCGCCTACCTGGAGTGGGGCGACGACCTCACCCCACACCTGGAAGGCATGTACGCCTTCGCCGTCTGGGACGCCCGTGCGGAGCGGCTGCTGCTCGTACGCGACCGGCTGGGCGTCAAGCCGCTGTTCTTCGCCGAGGTGCCCGGCGGCCTGGTCTTCGGGTCCGAGCCCAAAGCCCTGTTCGCCCACCCCGCCTGCCGCCCGCGCGTTGACGCGCGGGGCATGCGGGAGGCGTACGGGCTGGTCTTCGGCACCGGGGAGACGCTGTGGTCGGGGGTGCGGGAGGTGCCGCCGGGCGGGGCGGCCGTCTTCGACCGCAGCGGGCTCACCGAATACGTCTACTGGCGCCTGGAAGCCCGTCCGCATCCGGACGACGGCGTGGACGCGGCCGTCGACACCGTCCGCGCCCACCTGAACCGGGCCGCCCGCTCCCAGTTGGAGGCGGACGTCCCCCTGTGCACGCTGCTCTCCGGCGGCCTCGACTCCACCGTCCTGACCGCACTGCTGGCGGACGAACTGCGCGTACGGGAAGGGCCCGCGGCGCGCCTGCGCTCGTACGCCGTGGACTACAGCGACCAGGTGGAACGCTTCACCGGCGATGTTCTGCGCACCGGCCACGACACCCCGTACGCGGCCGAGGCCGGTGTCTTCATCGGCACCGACCACCGGCTCGTCGTCCTCGATCCGCGGGACCTGCTGGACCCGGCGCACCGCGCGGCCGTGGTGGCGGCCCGCGACTCACCCATCGGCGTGGGCGACATGGACACCTCCCTGTACCTCCTCTTCGGCGAGATGGCCCGGCACGCGAAGGTCGCGCTGTCCGGCGAGGCGGCGGACGAGGTCTTCGGCGGCTACCCCTGGTTCCGCAGCCCGGCCGCACTGGCCGCCGAAACGTTCCCGTGGCTGCTGGTGACCGGCGACGAGGCCGCCGTACCGCTGCACCCGGCGCTGGCGGCGACGTTGCGGATGGGCGAGTTCCGGGCCGACACGTACCGTTCGGCGCTGGCCGCAGTCCCGCACCTGGACGGCGAGACGCCCGCCCAGCACCGCCGGCGCGAACTCCAGCACCTCTCGCTCACCCGCTGGCTGCGCCAGCTGCTGCACCGCAAGGACCGGCTCAGCATGGCGCAGGGGCTGGAGGTACGGGTGCCGTACTGCGACCACCGGCTGGTCGAGTACGCCTTCAACGCCCCGGCCGCGCTACAGGACTTCGACGGGCGCGAGAAAAGCCTGCTGCGCGCCGCGGGCGCCCGCCTCGCCCCGCCCTCCGTACTGCACCGCCCCAAGAACCACTACCCGGCCACCCACCACCCGGCCTACAACCGCGGCCTTCAGGACATGGCACGCGACGCGCTCGGGGCCGGGCAGGGCCGCGTCCGCGACCTGGTCGACGAGGGCGTGATCAAGACCGTTCTCGACGCCCCGCCCGAAAACCTCCGGTGGGACCACCGCCTGCGCCTGGAACGCGTTGTCGACCTGGCGCTGTGGCTGGACCACCACCGGCCCGAACTCGCCTTCTGAGCACCTGACCGAGCACCTGACCTAGCGCCCGCCCGAGCACTGACCGAGCACCTGAGGAGTCCCGTCCATGCCCCTTTCCGAACCGCTCCCCCTCTACGGGGACGACTACAAGCGTGACCCGTACCCCCTCTACGCCGAGCTGCGCGAGCGCGGCCCCGTCCACCGGGTCCGGTTCCCGAGCGGGGTGTGCGCCTGGCTCGTCACCGGGTACGAGGCCGCCCACCGGGCGCTGAACGATCCCCGGCTCGGCAAGCACCACTCCCGCGGCAACGCCGCCTGGCGCGCCCGCGCCTCGATCATGCCGGAGCCGCAGCACTCGCAGCTCCAGGTCCACCTGCTGCACCAGGACCCGCCCCGGCACACCGCCATGCGGCGTCTGATCACCGACGCCTTCGCCCCCAAACGGATCGCCGGACTCCGACCGCGCTTCGAGCGCTTGGCGGAGGCGCTACTGGACGCATTGCCGCCCGCTGGATCGGGGGGCGGGGGTGGTGGGGGTGATGGCGAACGGGGCGGTCGAGCCGATCTGGTGGCGGCGTTCGCGGCGCGTTTCCCCTTCCTCGTACTCGCCGAGGTCATCGGCCTGCCGGACGCGTTCACCGTGCGCTTCGACCGCGACTGGGGCAAGGTCGTCCAGCCCGTGGGCCCGGACGACCCCGGCCGCCCGGCGTACGAGGCCCGGCTGCGCGGCTTGCAGGGCTACATCGCCGACCTCGTACGCCACAAGCGGCAGCAGCGCGGCACCGACCTGCTCTCCCGCCTCGTCACCGCCCGCGAAACCGGGGACCTGGACGACGCCGAGCTGGACTCCATGATCTTCCAACTCCTCGTCGCCGGACAGGAACCCGTCACCAACCAGATCACGACGGCCCTGACCGCCCTGCTCCGTCACCCCGAACACCTCGCGCGGCTCCGCGACGACCCCGCGCTCCTCCCCCGCGCGGTGGAGGAACTGCTCCGTTACGACAGTGCTTTCGAGCTGACGACCTGGCGGTTCCTCGCGGCGGACGCGGACGTGTCGGGCACGCGGATCCCGGCCGGCGACTCCGTGATCGTCTCGCTGTGCGCGGCCAACCGCGCCCCTGCCCGCTTCCCCGCCCCCGACACGCTGGACTTCGACCGTACGCCCAACCCGCATCTCGCCTTCGGCCACGGCATCCACTTCTGCCCGGGCGCCACACTGGCCCGTACCGAACTGCACATCGCCCTGGAGACACTGCTCCGCCGCCTGCCGGGCCTGCGCCTGGCCGTGCCGGACGGCGACCTGGAGTGGATACCGGCGGTGCTGGCGCGCGGGGTGGCTGCGCTTCCGGTCGTATACGGGGCGGTGGGTGGAAGTTCGGGCGACGTTGGTGGGCCGCGTGCGGATCAGGCCGGATCGTCTCCGTACGCCTGTCCCTTCAGCGGCGCTGCCGGGAAGGCCACCCTCTGATGAGACACCCGACCGTCAGCGCATCGACCGCCAACGCACCGGCCGTCAATGCACCGGCCGTCAACACTCCGGTCGCCAACACACCGGCTGCCAACACAGCGGCCGACATCCTCGCCACCCTCCTCCCCCACCGCCGCACCCTGGAGGCAGCTCCCCCCGAGCACGCGACCACGCCCGCCCACTTCCCGTACCAGCTCCATCAATTGGAGCGCCTGGTGGCGGCCCGCCGCCCGATCGTTCTCACCCTCCCCGGCTTCCCCTGCAAATCACCCAACCCCGCCAAGGTCATCGGCCGCCTCCCCGACGAGGGCGAACGCCTCGCCCTGCACTTCCTCGACGGGCTCTGCGCCCGGATCGGCGCACGGTACGCGCCGGGCGCGCGCCTTGTCATCTGCTCCGACGGGCACGTCTTCAGCGACCTGATCGGCGTCCCGGATCCGCACGTCGACGCGTACAACGACGCGCTGCGCGCCATGATCCGTACGGCCGGGCTGTCCCACCTGAGCACCTTCGACCTCCGCGACGTCTACGGGGACCTGCCCTGCGACGCCAAGCGCGAGCAGGTACTCCGCCGGTACGCCCCCTCCCTGGACGCCCTGCGCGCCGAAACCAGGGGCCCGGCGGCACACGACGGCGAAACGCTGCGCCTCTACCGGGGCATCACCCGCTTCCTCTTCGAGGACACCACCGGCTTCGAGGGCACCCGCTCCGCACTGCAACGCGCGTGCCGCCGCCGCGCCTACGGGGTCATCCAGCGCAGCCGCGCCTGGGGCGCGCTGATCGCCGAGCACCACCCCGATGCCGTACGGCTGTCCATCCACCCGCAGCCGCGCGGCGCGGCGAAGTTCGGCATCCGGCTGCTCGACGCGCCCGACGCCTGGATGACGCCGTGGCACGCGTGCGTACTGCGGCAGGCGGACGGCGGCGTACGGCTGCTGCGCGCGGCGGACGCGGCGCAGGCGGGGCGGCTCGTCCACCGGGGCGGCCGCCCGAGCCACTATGCGGAGGAGGTCGGGCGGCCGGTGCCGAAGCCAGTACCGGTGCCGAAGCCAGTGCCGGTACCGGTGCCTGGCCAGTCGATGGCTAAAACGGTAAGCCACGCGGGCCAGGTGGGGCAGGCGGCTCAGGTGGGGCAGGCGGCTCAGGTGGGTCAGGCGGCTCAGGTGGGTCAGGCGGCTCAGGTGGGTCAGGCGGCTCAGGTGGGTCAGGCGGCTCAGGTGGCGCCGTCCGCGACCCGCCGCTGATCGACGGCGATCAGCGGGTCCCCCGTCAGCGGATGGTCGACCACCGTCGCCCGCACCCCGAACACCTCGGCCAGCAGTTCCGGCGTGAGCACATCGCGCGGCGCGCCGGACGCCACCACCGCCCCCTCGGACAGCACGTGCAGCCGGTCGCAGACCGAAGCCGCCGCATTGAGGTCGTGCAGCGAGACGAGCGTCGTGCAGGCCCGGCCGCGCAGCAGGGTCAGCAGCTCGACCTGGTGCCGTACGTCCAGGTGGTTCGTCGGCTCGTCCAGTACGAGCACGTCCGGGGCCTGGGCGAAGGCGCGGGCCAGCAGCGCCCGCTGCCGTTCCCCGCCGGACAGCGCCGAGAACCGCCGCCCGCCGTGCCCGGCCAGCCCCACCTCGGCCAGGGCGCGGGCCACCGTCTCCCGGTCGGCGCGGTCGTCACCCGCGAACGCCCGCTTGTACGGGGTGCGGCCCATCGCCACCACCTCGTGGACGGTGAGTTCGAAGTCGCCGCCGCGTTCCTGGGGCAGGGCGGCGATGTGCCGGGCGGTACGCGTCGGCGGCATCGACCGGATGTCCTCCCCGGCCAGCAGCACGCGGCCGGCTTCCGGCCGCAGGTGCCGGTAGACGGTACGCAGCACCGTGGACTTCCCGCTCCCGTTCGGCCCGACCACACCCGCGATCTCCCCCGGCGCGGCCACCAGGTGCACACCGGCCACCACGCACCGGCCGGCGTACGAGACGCGCAGGTCCTCGATGTCGATGCGCCTGCCTGTACCCGTACCCGTAGCTGTGTCCATATCCGTCTGGGCTTTCCGGCTCATGCCCCCGCTCCCAACCGCCGGTCGAGTACGTAGAGCAGCACCGGCGCGCCGATCAGCGCCGTCACCACGCCCACCGGCAACTCCTGGCCGTCCATGGCGGTACGGCACACGATGTCGACCACGACCAGCAGCAGCGCCCCGGTCAGCGCGGCCAGCGGCAGCAGCCGGCGGTGGTCGCCCCCGACGATCAGCCGGCACAGGTGCGGCACCATCAGCCCCACGAACGCGACGGCTCCGGACACCGCGACCAATACGCCGGTCAGCAGGCTGGTCACCACGAACAGCAGCCGGCGCAGCCGGACGACGTCCACGCCCACGCTCGCCGCGGTCTCGTCCCCCATGGTCAGCGCGTTGAGCGCGCGGGCACGTGCCTGGAGGACCAGCAGCCCGGCGGGCACGGCGAGCACCGGCAGGACGAGCGTGCCCCACGTGGCGCCGCCGAGGCTGCCCATCAGCCAGAACAACACGCCGCGCGTCTGCTGTTCGTCCCCGGCCTGGAGGACCAGATAGCTGGTGAACCCCGCCAGGAACTGCCCGATACCGACGCCCGCGAGCACCAGCCGCAGCGGCGCGAAGCCGCCACCGCGCCGGGCCAGCGTCCAGACCAGCGCGAACGCGGCGAGCGCCCCGGCGAAAGCGGCCAGCGAAAGCCCCAGGCCCCCGCCCAGCCCGAACGTCCATCCCGCCCCGGACATCCCGTCCGCCCCGGCCACGGCCCCCGCGCCCAGCACGATCGCGGCCACCGCGCCGAGCGACGCGCCGTTGGAGATACCCAGCAGGTACGGGTCGGCGAGCGGGTTGCGCACCAGCGCCTGGGTGGCCGTACCGACGAGCCCGAGACCCGCGCCGACCAGCGCGGCGAGCAGCGCCCTGGGAACCCGCAGCTGCCAGACGATCAGATCGTCCGTACCGGGCCGGGGCGGCTCCCCGCCCAGCCGCCGGAACACCACCGACCACACCTCGCCCGGAGCGATGTCGGTGGCACCGAGCGAGACGGCGGCGGTCAGCGCGACGAGGAGGGCAAGGAGAAGGCCGAGGGCGGGCCATACGGTACGAGCCATGCCCACCGCCGTACGGGCGGTTGCCCCATCGCGTTTCCCGGCCCGCTCGGCCCACTCAGTCCTCTCATCGAGCCCGGCCCGCTCACCACCGGACGACGACGGCGCCATCAACGCCCCGCCCCGGACTTGGCCAGCCGGTCCGGGTAGAGCGTCTCCGCGATCCGCCGTACCGTATCGGCGTTGCCGACCCCCGCGATGGTCGTCTGCTCCGAGCCGATGCGCAGGAACTTCCCTTCCTTCACCGCGCGCAGCCCCGCCGTGGCCGGGAATGTCCTGAGGAATTGCTCGGCTTCGCCGAACGCCTTCTCATTGGCGGCGGCACTGCCCCGGTTCCGTACACCGAGCTGGATCCAGTCCGGGTCCTTGCCGACCACGTCCTCCCACGACACCGGCCGGAAATCGCCCGCGCAGTCCGCGAAGACGTTCCGCGCCCCGGCCTCGGTCAGCACCGCGTTCGCCACCTGCCGGTTGCAGACGGCGACGGGCTGTTTCGTACCCGCGTCGAAGTCGAAGAAGAAATACGACGGCCGTTTCTCCGCCGGTACGTCCGCGATGGCCTTACGTACCTCGGAAACCTTCTTCTCCATCTCCGCCACCAGCTGCAACGCCCGCGGCGACGTACCCGTGACCTGCCCGAGGCGCCGGATGTCCCCCTCCACCGCGGACAGGTCCCGCTGCGGCGCCTTCTTGCGCGGCGCGCACGCCGTCGAGGCCAGATAGACGTGTTTGATGCCCGCCGCGGCGAATTCCGCCTCGGTCGGCCCGGCCGCCGCCCCGCCCATGTTGCCCATCGAGGCGAACGTGTCGATGTAGAGATCCGCCCCGGAGCCGAGCAGCTTCTCCTTGGGAATCACCGTTTTGCCCAGGACCGGCACCCGCTGTGCCCGGGCATCGAGCCCGTCCGGCAACGTGCCCTTGCCCGGCGGAAATCCGGTGCCGACAACCCGGTCCCCCACGCCCAGCCGAAGCAACATCTCCAAACTCGACGCATTGCTCGTGACGATTTTCCGCGGCGCCGTGGAAAAGGTCGTCTTCCACCCGTCGCAATCGGTGACGGTCGTCGGAAACCCGCCCGCCGCACCGTCCCGGCCCTCCGCGGCCCCGGCCTTCCGCCCGTCGGCGCTGCCGCATCCCGCGGCCAGCGCCACCACCGCCAGCACCAGCACCGCCGCCGTCACCGTCCGGCCCTTCACCCCTGGCCCCGACCCCGACCTTGACCTTGACCTCGATCCCGACCTTGATCCCGGCCCCACCACATCCGCGCGAGGACGCATATGCCCGCTCTCCCTGCCTCTCGACTACCTGGTCCGGAGGCCGCCGACGCGGGCTCCGGACCAGGTAGTCGACCGACCGGCGTCCCGGGTTCCCGAGTCAGTGACCAGTGGCCGGGGCACCGGCCGGCAGCACCGACGGCGTTAGAGTGTCCGGGCCGTGGTGTTCGGGAAGACCGGTGACGACCTACAGGTCCAGGCCGGAGCGGCCCTCGCCACTGTGATCGGGAAGTTCCCGCCCCTGTCCGTAGGCGCCCCGCGCCGTACGGAGCCACTGGCCGCAGCCCGCGGCCGGGAAGGCCGGGGCGGGCGCGCACACCCGTCAGCCAGGAGACCGGCCACGGCATCTCACGAACTGATCCACGAGGTGCTGGAGCGTGACCACCGGATGCCCCTGTCCACAGATCCCCCTTCTTCCACGTCCCCCACATCCCCAACCCCGCCCGCTCCACCCACTTCAGGCACATCGGCCTCCCCCTCCCCCGAGGGGGCTGGCCCGCCCCTGCCCGACTTCCGCTGGCGGCGGCAGGACACCGTGCGGACCGCGGGGCTGATGGCGGTCATAGCCGGACTGCACATCGTCGCCTTCGGCGTGCTCTTCCTGCTGGTCGTGCCGCACCACTACGCGGTCGGCTCCCAGGTCTTCGGCGTCGGCCTCGGCCTCACCGCGTACACCCTCGGCATGCGGCACGCCTTCGACGCCGATCACATCGCCGCCATCGACAACACCACCCGCAAACTGATGGCCGACGGCAAGCGGCCGGTCTCCGTGGGGTTCTGGTTCGCGCTCGGGCACTCCAGCGTGGTCGTCGCCATGGCGGCGCTGGTCGCCGGCGGCGCGCAGCTCGCGGGCACCCTGCTGAACGACGAATCGAGCGCCCACCAGGTACTCGGCACCGTGGGCACCACGGTCTCCGGCGGCTTCCTGTACCTCATCGCCGCGCTCAACCTCGTCGCGCTGGCGGGCATCTGGCGGGTGTTCCGCGCGATGCGGCAGGGCCGGTACGACGAGACGGAGCTGGAGCAGCACCTCGACTCGCGCGGCTTCATGAACCGCGTACTGGGCCGCTTCACCCGCTCCATCACCCGGCCCGGCCAGATGTACCCGCTCGGTCTGCTCTTCGGCCTCGGCTTCGACACCGCGACCGAGGTGACGCTGATGGTGATGGCGGGCAGCGGCGCGGCGGCCGGCCTGCCCTGGTACGCGATCCTGGTACTGCCGCTGCTGTTCGCGGCGGGAATGAGCCTGTTCGACACACTGGACGGCACGTTCATGAACTTCGCGTACCAGTGGGCGTTCTCGAACCCGGTACGCAAGGTCTACTACAACCTCACGATCACCGGCCTGTCGATCGCCGTCGCGTTCTTCATCGGCACCATCGAGCTGGTCACCGTCCTGCACGACAAGCTGGACCTGAAGGACGGCGTCACCGACTGGATCTCGTCCATCGACCTGGACAACGTCGGCTTCATCATCGTCGGCCTCTTCGTCGTCGTCTGGGCGGCGGCCCTGGCGTACTGGCGACTGGCCGGAGTGGAGAAGCGCTGGTCGGCGCGGGCATCGGGAGGGACGGGGGCGGAGGCCGGGAAGTCCGGGGGGACCGGAAAGACCGGGGAGACCGGGGAGGCCGGAAAGACCGCCTGAGGGGGGGCGGGAGGACGAGAGGGCGAGAGGACGGAAGGGCAGCCGGGCGAACGGTACGCGAACGACCGGCCGCTACATGGCCGGCCGGCCCCGCGCGGGCACCCCAGCCCCCTCTTCCCCTCTTCCCCTCTCCCCCTCCCCCCTCTCCCTCCCCTCAGGTAGCCGAACCGGCCGCCGCCCCCGTCTTCAGGTCCCGCCCCCAGCGCGCCAGCTCCGCTTCGAGGTCGAGCGGGCGGAGCCGGTCCGGTTCGTCCGGCCCCGGCCAGCCGTCGCGCGGCACCCGCCACATCACCTCGAACTCGTTGCCGTCCGGGTCTTTCGCGTACACCGACTTGGACACCAGGTGATCGGTTGCGCCGACCAGCGCGCCCCGCTCCGCCAGCTCCGCCGCCACGTCCGCCAGCTCCCCCAGGGTTCCGACTTCCCAGGCCAGGTGGTAGAGCCCCACCCGGCCGTGCTCGGGCCCGGGGGCCGCCGCACCCACCGCGAACAGCCCGAGGTCATGGTCGTTGGCCGTCCCCTCGGCACTGAGGAACGCGGCCCGCCCCGGGATCTCGGTGTCCACCCGGAACCCGAGTGCCTCGGTGTAGAAGGCCACGGCGCGCCCCACATCCCGTACGTAGAGCACCGCGTGATTCAACCGCCGTACCGCCACGTCAATCCCTCACCTTCCAGCTGCTTCCCGACAACATCCCGACATGCCCGCCCCTGCCTTACCGGCTCCCGCTCCCGCTTTTGCTCCGCCTCACTTACGCAGCAGCAGGAACACAACCGCCACGACCACGCCGAGCACCAGGGCGGCCACGCCGTACACCAACCGGTGCGCGCGCAGGACCGGGAGCAGCCGGTCGACCGCGTACCGGCCGGGGCCGGTCAGCGTGAGCGCCGCCGCGCCCGCCGTGAGCAGCAGCTCGTACTCGACGCCCTCGGGCGCGAAGAACCCGCCGCCCCACTTCACTCCCAGCGCGTTCACCATCGTCCCGACGATCGCCGCACCCGCCAGCGGCGTCAGCAGCCCGAGCACCAGCCCGAGGCCGCCCAGCGTCTCGCTGAGCCCGGCGACCGCGGCCATGGCCTTGCCGGACGGATAGCCGCTGGCCGTGAAGAACTGACCGGTCCCGTCCAGCCCGGGCCCGTCGAACCAGCCGAACAGCTTCTGCGCACCGTGCGCGGCCATGGTCAACCCGACCACGAGCCGCAACAGCAGCAGACCGGTGTCGTACGCGTGCGGAGTCGCGGCATGGCGGTCGTCGACGCCGCTGCCGTAGTCACGAAGGGGGCTGAGGGGGGAGGACATACGAACGCTCTTTTCCGTCCGGGCCGACAGACCCTCCACGAGGACCGGCGACCGCCATCGAAGTACTTGAAACTTCAAGTCACCCTTCGAAGATACACATCACTTGAAACCTAAACAACAGCCCCGTCGGCCATCAATCACCCTCCGGACTCCCCTGCACGCATCCCGTAACCACCCACCCCCGCCCCAGAACCACCCAGCCCCAGCCGCCCACCAGGCCCGGGCCGTCGGCACGGTCCTCGG
>NZ_JOCQ01000143.1 GCF_000720725.1 Streptomyces rimosus subsp. rimosus | reverse complement strand
GGGCCCCGCCCCCGCCGGTGGCCCCGTCCCCAGCGATGCCCCCACCCCCTCCGGCCAGGTCCGCGTCCGGGCCTTCGCGCCCGGCGATGGCGCGCCGCTCGTCGCGGCGTGGGCGCGCAGTGCTCCGTACGATCCCGTCACCCGGGAGCGCTTCCGCCGCCACGTGCTGCTCGATCCGAATTTCGACCCGGCGGGCCTGCACGTCGCCGTGCGCGACGGCGGGGTGATCGGTGCCGCGTACGGGGTGCGCCGGAAGGTGCCGGTGGCCGGGAGCGACCTGGAGCCGGAGCAGGGCTGGATCCCGTTCTTCTTCGTCGATCCGGCCGTGCGCCGTGCCGGGCTGGGGCGCCGGCTGCTCACCGGCGTCCTGGACTGGCTCGCCGGGCACGGCCGCACCAGCGTCGACTTCGCCTCGTACACCCCGCACTACTTCCTCCCCGGCCTGGACCGGGACGCCTATCCGGAGGCCGCCCGGCTGCTGTCGGACCTGGGCTTCGCGCCCCGGCTCGAAGCCGTCGCCATGGACCGCGGCCTGGTCGGCTACCGGACGCCCGAAGCGGTACGTCGGCGGACCGCCGCGCTGGCCGCCGACGGCTACCGCTTCGGCACGCCACGGGACGACGACCTGGTGGGGCTGCTGCGACTGGCCGAGGACGAGTTCGGCCCGGACTGGCCGCAGGCCATCCGGCACGCACTCGACACCGGCGCGCCCCTGGACCGCATCGTGACGGCCCACGATCCGGCGGGCCAGGTCGTGGGATGGGCGATGCACGGTGCGTACGAGGGCCTGGCCGAGCGGTTCGGCCCGTTCGGCGTACGGGCCGACCAGCGCGGCACCGGCCTGGGCAAGGTGCTGCTGCACCTGGCGCTGGAGCGGATGCGGGCGGCGGGCGCGCACGGGGCATGGTTCCTGTGGACCGGCGAGCGCAGCCCGGCCGGGCACCTTTACCGGTCGGCGGGGTTCGCCACGACCCGCAGGTTCCAGGTCTTACGGCGGGAGGTACGGCCATGAAGCGGCGCCGGGTCCTGGCGGGGCTGGCGGGAGCGGCGGTGAGCGCGGCGGGCTGCGGCGCCCCCGGCCGGGGCGGCAGCGGCCGTCCGGGCGATCCGGTCGTGCTCACGCTGCTGTCGCACTACGCGACCGATCCGCTGAAGTCGGCGCTGCAACGGGTGGTGGACGAGTGGAACGCGGCGCACGACCGGGTGCGCGTACGGACGACGGCGGTGCGTTTCCAGGACCTGCTGACCACCTTGATGGTGCGGCAGGCCGCCGGGCAGGGCGCGGACATCGTCCACCCGTACAGCCTGTGGGCCGGGCAGCTGGCGGAGGCCGGGGTGGTGCGGCCGGCGCCGCCCGGGGACGCCGCCCGTATCGAGCGCGGTTTCGCCCGCCCCGCGGTCCGGGCGGCCTCGGTGCACGGCCGGATCATCGGCTATCCCACCGAGGTGCAGCCGTACGCGCTCTACTACAACAAGCGGCTGTTGCGCGCGGCCGGGCTGGCCGGGCCGCCGCGCACCTGGCGGGAGCTGGAGGAGACCGCGTACCGGACCGCGCGGCGCGACCGGCACGGCAACACTCTTGTGCAGGGCTTCGGGCTGTCGCGGATCGATGACTCGACCGTGGTGAATCAGACGCTGGCGCTGCTCGCGTCGCGTGGCGGATCGTTCCTCCAGCCGGACGGTGCGCGCAGCGCCCTCGACTCCCCCGCCGGGCGGGCCGTCTTCGCACTGGAGCGGCGGCTGATCGACCGGGGCGCGAGCGACCCCGGCATCGACCTGATGAAAGCTTTCCCCGCGGGCCGGGTGGCGCTGGCGGTCAGCGGCGCGTGGTGGACCGGCAGCCTGAAGCAGACGATGGGCCGGGACTACCGCGATGTCGGGGTGGCGCCGGTGCCGGGTCCCGCGCCCGGCAACCGGGGCACGGTCACCACCGGTTTCCTGCTGGGCGTCAACGCGAAGAGCCGGCATCCGCGGGAGGCGTGGGAGTTCCTGCGCTGGCTGAACGACGAGGTGGCGCCCGCCGGGTCGCGGGCGGGCCCTGCCGCGGCCGTACGGGCCACGCGTATGAGCGTCCTGCAGATGTCCGTCGGCACGATGACCGGCCGTACCGGCGACATGCGGGCGCTGCTGGCCGCGGGCGGAGACCCGAACCTCGGCCCGTTCGTCGACGCGCTCGACTACGCCACGCCCGAGCCGAACGGGCCGCGCGCGCAGAAGGCCAAGGCGCTGCTGCGCAAGAACATCGAGGAGATGTGGACCGGCCGCCGTCCGCCGGACGCGGCCGTGCGCAACGCCGTACGCCAGGTCGACCAGGAGCTCTCCCGCTGACCGCGCGCCCCGTACCCCGGGCCTTCTTCCGTCGGCCCGCCCGTCCCCGAAAGGCTGGTGCTGCATGGCGACAACGGTCGGAAGCGCGGACGGCGACGGCGGCGAGGCCGAGCGCCTGGGCAAAGCCGGAGGCCGCGGACGTGCGGACGGCGGGCGGGCGGACGGCGGACGTACGGACGGCGGACGTACGGACGGCGGGCGGGACGTGCGGACGGCCGGGGACCGCACCCGCCCCGCCGCGCGCCGGACCCGCTACCGCTACCGGCAAACCGCCGTCGCCTACCTCTTCCTCGCCCCCAGCCTCGCCTTCTTCGCGGTCTTCCTCCTCCTGCCGCTGCTGTTCGCGGTGCTGCTGTCGCTGTCCCGCTGGGCCGGCTTCGACCTCGCCGACCTACGGCCCGCCGGGGTGGACAACTTCACCGCCCTCTTCGCGCGCGGCTCGTCCTTCCTGACGCCGGTCCTGACCAACACGCTGCTGTACGCGCTGGGCACCGTGGCCCTGGCGCTGACCGGTGCCGTACTGGTCGCGCACTGCATCACCCACCTGCGCTTCCAGGGGTTCTGGCGCACGCTGTACTTCCTGCCGATCGTGACGACCGTGGTCGCGGTCGGCAATGTGTGGAAGTACATGTACGAGCCCGGCGGCCTGGTCAACGGCGTGCTCAACGCGCTCGGCCTGCGCTCCGTCGCCTTCCTCCAGGACCCGGTGACCGCGCTCCCGTCGGTCGTGGTGGTCCAGGCCTGGGCCTCGCTCGGGTCCGCGATCCTGATCCTCACGGCGGGCCTGAAGGCCATCCCGCACGTCTACTACGAGGCGGCGGAGCTGGACGGCGCCGGGCCGTTCACCGTCTTCGCGCGCATCACGCTGCCGCTGCTGCGGCCGTCCCTGCTGTTCGTGTGCGTGACCCAGTTCATCACCGGCCTCCAGTCGTTCGCGCTGATCATCGTCATGACCGGTGAGGGCGGTCCGGGCGACGCGACGAACGTGGCGGCGCTGGAGATGTACCAGCGGGCGTTCAAGTACGGGGACTGGGGCTCGGCGAGCGCGGCGGCCCTGGTGCTGTTCGTCCTCATCCTGGTGATCACTTCGGCCCAGTTGTGGCTGTTCCGGCGCAAGGGAGCGGACGCATGAGGCGGCGCGGGCGCTTCCCGTGGCTGTCGTACCTGCTGGTGGGCATCGGCGCGGTGGTGACGGTGGTGCCGTTCCTGGACATGCTGCTGACCTCGTTCAAGGGGCCGGGCGAGTACGGCAGGCTGCCCTACCGCTTCCTGCCGGAGGCCTTCGACCTGTCCAACTACCGGGAGGCGTTCGTCCGGCTGGACCTGCCGCTGCTGTTCCGCAACAGCGTCGTCGCCACCGCGGTGATCACCGGTTCGGTGCTGCTGACGTCCTCACTGGCGGGCTACGCCCTGGCCAAGCTGCGCTTCCCGGGCCGTGACCTGATCTTCCGGCTGGTGCTCGCGACGATGATGTTCCCGCCGTTCGTCTTCTTCATCCCGCACTTCCTGATCCTGGTGCACTGGCCGCTGGCGGGCGGCAACGGCCTGCTCGGCGACGGCGGGGCCGGGCTGACGGTCAGCCTCGCCGCCCTGGTCATGCCGTTCCTGGTGTCCGGCTTCGGGATCTTCCTGATGCGGCAGTTCATCGTGTCCGTGCCGGACGAGATGCTGGAGGCGGCGCGGATCGACGGCGCCGGGGAGTTCACCGTGTGGTGGCGCATCGTCGTACCGCAGACCCGGCCGGTGGCGGTGACGCTCGCGCTGCTCACGTTCGTGGGCGCCTGGAACGAGTACATCTGGGCCCTGCTGGTCTCCACCGCGAACCCCCGCCTGATGACGCTCCCCGTGGGCATCCAGACGTTGCAGAGCTACCTCGATCCCCACCGCATGGTGCCGGTCATGATGGCCGGGCTCGTGCTGAGCGTGCTGCCGGTGCTGCTGCTGTTCCTGCTGCTCCAGAAGCACTACATCCGGGGCGTCATGCTCAGCGGCCTCAAGTAGGGCCGTCCGCGCCGGGGTGTTCAGGCGGCCGTGCCGCCCCGCTGTTCCGGAAAGGTGACCCGCGTCCTGACCTCGGGCGCGGCGACGCCCGGCAGCAGGTACCGCCACAGAGTGATCACGCGCTGGTGCAGGTCGGCCCGGCCGGTGGAGATCTGCGACAGGAGCTGCGTACCGGAGTACGAGCTGACCAGCATCCAGGCCAGGTCGTCCACGTCCACCTCCGGCAGCAGCTCCCCCTTGTCCCGGGCGGCCCCCAGCTGTCCGGCGAACTCCTGCACCCAGTACTGGTACGGGGCGTCGTCCTGCACACCGAATTCGCCCTGCTCGATCGCCAGCCGTACGCCGGCCCGCAGCGCGGGGTTGGTCTGCAGCTCCCCGGCGAGGTACAGCGTGATGTCGACCAGCCGCTGGAGGCCGTCCTCGCCGGGCGGCAGCTCCAGCCCGTTCCCCTGCTCGACCATGACGGCGTGCGCCAGCGCCTCCTTGGACGGGAAGTGGAAGTACATCCCGCCCTGGGTGACCCCGGCCCGCTTCATGATCTTGCTGACGCTCGCGCCACTGAACCCGAACTCGTCGAACACTTCGGAAGCCGCCCGGAGAATTGCCTCCCGCGTCTTGACCGCCCGCTCCTGCACTGACCGCACCATTTCCCTCGGCAAACACGTGAATGGTACGAAGAAAACGCGTCCCCTGCCGATTCGGTACCGGCACCGGACGTGATGTGGATCACTTCAGGGGTTCGTCGGGAGATATTCGGCGGGCGGCTGGGGCGGGGCAACCTTCCCACGGAGAGGGGGGCTCCTCGCGCCATGGCCGGCAGTTTTCCGGAGGGGGTGGGGTTCCGGCTCTCAGTCGCCGAGGCGCCCGCACAGGTGCTCCAGCGCGAAGGCACCGGCCCGGTGCTGGGTCAGGCGTTCGGCCTCCAGCTGCCTCAGCAGGCCGTCGAGCAGACGGGCGTCCTGCGGGTCCTGGAGGAATTCCAGTACGGCCCGCTGGAACGCGCCGCGCAAGGTCGACGGCATGGCGTCGGAGGCGTCGAAGCAGACCTTGTCCGCGGCCCGGAAGAGTTTCTGCACGGCCGCGGTGCTCGCCGAGAGCTGGCCGCTTCCCGTGCTGCCGTCGGAGAAGAAGGGTCGCTCCCCAGGGCGCGCCAGCCTGGCCCACTCCGCTCGGGCGGGTCGCGAGGCCAGCGCCTCCAGCAGTTCCCAGGCCGCTGCGCCGGGCCGGAAGACGGCCGCCATGTCGCCGGAGACCTCGTAGGCGCGGCGGTCCGGAAGGCCGGGGACGAACTTGCGGGTGGGCGCGGGCAGCACATCGTCGGCGTAGTGCCGGCGGATGAAGGATGCCTGGTGTTCCAGGGTGCACCTGCCGGTGTTCAGCAGTCCGTTCAAGCCGCCGCCCAGGTACTCGAACTGGGTGGATATCGCGTTCTCGGCAGCCTTGGGACCGTCCTTGACGAGCAGGTCACGCCATGCCTGCCAGGCCCGTTTCACCGGCTCGCCGGTCCACGGCAGGTCGCCGGTGGCCCACTGGTCGTACACGGCCGGGCCGTACTTCTGGAGCAGCAGGTCCTCGATCCAGTCCGTGCCGGGCCAGCCGGACGTCGCGTCGGATGCCATGCCCAGGCACCAGCGGGGATTCCGGACTGTCCGGGGGTCGTCGGGGCGGCTCCAGACGATGCTCTTGAGGTCCACCCGCACCGGTACCCAGTACGAGTGCTGCCGGTACTCGCCCTGCTGGTTCCGGAGCGTGATCCGCTGTGCCCAGGGCCCCAGCCCCGATCCGGCCACGTCCTCCTCCAGCGGCTTGGCGGCGCCTTCGCGCGCGTACTCGGACAGTTCGCCCAAGCCGTTGAGGATCGCGATGTCGGGCGGTGACTCGGTGCGCAGCTGGGCCGCGAGGGTTTCCTGGAGCGAGCGGGCGCCCTCGTACACATACGTTTGTCCGGTACGTCTGCCGATCTCCTTCAGTGTCTCCATGAACGGCCGCGCCTCCTCGCCGGTCCACGGGCCCAGGACCACCAGCGTCCGGCCCTCCTCGGACGAGCAGCCCGCCGGGAGCAGTGCGGCCGTCCCCAGCAGGCAGCAGGCCAGGGCGGTGCGGAGCAGATGGCGCGCGCTTTTCATGCCGGCTCCCAGTCGATCTTCCAGTGCTCGCTGCCGTACCGGCCGATCGTGAGGCCGCACCCCACGGCGCCCGCCGCGCCCACGATGAGGGTCAGCACCGACGCCAGTGCCCAGGTGTCCGGATGGGCGCCGCGCAGCTGCCCGGCGAGATCGGATTCCACCTCGTCGATCGCGGCGTCGGGCCCGCCCGGCCCGTCGGTCCGCTCCGGTCCGGCCGCGCGTGGCACGGATATCTTCGCGAGCCGCACGGCGGAGCGCGCCACGTCCTGCTGGGCCCCGCGCTCCTCGCTGACACCGGCCCACAGCACCACGAACACCAGCAGGACGGGCAGCGCGAACAGGGCCAGCGAGGGACTGCGGACCCGCAGACAGGCCCGGACGAAGTCGAGCAGGCCGACGAAGACGAACGCGAGGGCCAAGGTGACCAGCAGCGCCGCCGAGGCCGTGACGGCGAACACGGCGCGCGCGCCCGACAGGTCGGCCACGGAGTCGCGCAGCCGGCTCTCCACGGCGCCGATGCGGTTGAGTACGGCGGTGGGGCTGCCGCGCAGCAGGGTCGTCGCGTACTCCATGCCGGCCCGGCGCAACGGCCGGCTGCCGTGGTGGCTGTCGGCCCAGTCGATCCAGTCGTCGTAGGCGACCACCAGACCGGAGACCACCCGGACCTCCTGTTCCTGTGCCTTGCTCAGCGCACCGGTCTGGATGGCGCTGTTGAGGCTTTGGGACGCCGCGGTCACCAGGGAGGGATAGCGTTCGCCGAGCCCTACGAGGTCGGTCTGCGGCAGGGGCCGGCCGCCGCCCGTACCGAGCCGGCGTTCGGCCTCGGCCTGGGCGAGGGTCAAGGAGACGCGGGCGTGGGCCAGGTCGACCAGGGCGGGGGCGTAGCGGCCGCGCAGCTCCCGCGTACGGTCGTGGACGTTGAAGTACGCCGTGGCGGCGAGGGCGAGGACGGTGAACATGGCGGCGGGCAGCAGCAGCATCCGGCTGAAGAGGAACCTGCCGGTGTCCTTGCGCCTGTCCCCCGCGACGCGGCCCGAGGACCAGTACCACAGCGCGCGGCCGAGTCGTCTTCGCGCCGGGATTCTCCCGGGCCGTGCGCCGCGTTCCGGTGATGCGCCGCGTTCCGGCGGTACGGGAGAGGCGCCGTCGTGGCCGTTCATCGTGCCCCCTCACGCACGGTGTCCGCGGACGGGGGAGAAGCGTCGCCGGACCGGGCGGACCGGCTCTTGAGGCGGAACCGGCGGAACCGGCGGAACCAGCGGGGGCGCTGGTCGCCGCGGCGGTGCCGGTAGCCGATGGGGCGGGTGCGGTAGGCGTTGTCCAGCAGGGCCTCGGCCAGGGCCCGGTCCCGGGCGCGGGCGGCGGGCGGCAGCTGTTCGAAGAGCCGCAGGTAGCAGGCCGCGAGTTCTTCGCGCAGCGCGTGCTCCATGGACGGCACGGTGATCTTCTCGCCCTGGGGGTCGGGATTCACGCGCAGCTCGGCCAGCGGGTCGGGCGCTCCCGAGGGCGTGGCGGTGACGAGCAGGAGCAGCAGTTCCAGGAGGTCGGCGCGCAGCCGGTCCTGGGCATGCCGGTCGGTCAGACCCTCCCGCACCGTGAGCCGGTGCAGTGCCAGCCATGCCTCCCGGACGGCGGGCACCGCGGGCGGGCTGCCGTCGGCGGGCGGGTCCGCGAGGATGCGGACCATGGCCGTCCGGGCGGCGGTGCGGTGCCGGGAGTCGACGGGGACGGCTTCGAGGCATTCCAGCGCGAGCTGTGGCTTGGCGTCGGCGAGATGGATACGGGCCAGGCCGAAGGCGGCGCTCCCGAGGGCGTGGTTGCGGTGCCAGACCGCCCCGTACAGAGCCACAGCCTCCGCCGGGTCGTCCAGCACCTCGTGGCAGTAGCCGAGGGCCAGTTTGGGCGCATACTCCCCCGGGATCGCCGCGTAGACCCGGGCGAAGCACCCCCGGGCCGCCGCCACCCGGTCGTCGACGAGATGGAGCAGACCTTCGTGCCAGTGCAGCCGCCAGTCGTACGCCGCGAGTCCGCCGACTTCGACGCGGGCGCGGGCCAGCTCGGTCTCGGCGAAGGCCCGCCGTGCGGCGGCGTCTTCCGGGTGGTCGCGGGCGATCTCCAGGTGGAGCCGAAGATGCAGCAGCGCCTTCTCCGCCGATCCCTTCCACGCGTCGCTGAGCTGGAGCAGGCTCGCCGGGTCGTCGTAGGAGGTGCGGTGCAGTTCCGTCCAGTTGCCGTCGGCGACGTCCGGCTTGGGCACCGGCAGGCCGAGGGCGACCTCGGCGGGGGCGGGCGGCCGGACCGTCAGTCCGCGCTTGACGTTGCTGCCGTCCCGCCACTGGCCGAGCGGCGGCGCCTTGCCCAGCTCGCCGTCGAGGGCGGCAGGCGCCGGGGCGAAGAGCGAGGAAGGCTCGAAGACCGCCTCCTCACCTAGTCGCAAAGATCGCAACTCCCGCAGCACACCGCGCAGTTGGACGGCCATCTCGCGGGCGTCGGCGAAGCGCTCCGCCGGAATCCGGGCCGTGGCGCGGTGCAGTACGTGTGCCAGCGAGCGGGTACCGAGCCCCGGAGGCGCTTCGGGAACCCGCGCGGCCAGTTCCCCGAGCACGGCGCCGACCGTGTACAGGTCCGCCGGAACAGTCACGGCGGTGGTGAGGCCCAGCTCGGGCGCCGGGTACGTGACGGAGCCCAGGGTGCCGGTGGGGCGCACGCCGGCGACGTCGATGAGCTTGATGCCGGTGCCGCAGTGGATCACGTTCGTGAGGGAGAGGTCGCCGTAGACGAGTTTGCACTCCTCGTGGAGGTAGGTGAGCGCGTCCAGGATGAGCAGTCCGTAGACCGCGATGAATTCGTGGACCCGGTGGTCGTGGAAGGGCTCGGCGCGCCGTGCGATCCGGTCGGCGATCCAGCTCAGCGGGGCACCGTCGGCGAACTCCATCACGATGAAGCTGAGGTTGCCGTCCGAAGCTCCCGGCCGACGGGCGTAGTTGAACACTTTGATGATCGACGGGTGGTTGAGGCCGACCAGCCGCAGGCGCTCCTTCACCGCTTCGTCCACCGCCCTCGGGTCGTCGGGGTCGCGCACCCCTTTCAGGGCCACCGGCCGGTCGTCGAGCATCTGATCGCGGGCGAGGTAGACCTGCCCGTAGCTGCCCTGCCCGAGGCGGCCGACGACCCGGTACTGCTGATGCAGCTCCTGGCCGCTGACGAGGCCGGTCCATCGTGCGGCAAGGGGCTTCGGCCCGGGGCCGGGCCCCGGGCCCGACACCTCGGGCGCGGGCCCGACGAGGGAGTCCGGGTTGCCGACGGTGATGTGCGGCAGGTCGGTCAGGCCGTCGCCCGGCGGATCGACGTTGTATCTGCGCGGGGCGCCGGGCAGGCCGTGGCGCTGCAGGGCGTCCTCGACGGCGACGGCGATCCGGAACAGCCCGTACGCGACGCTCGCGCTGTTCCGCGGTTCACCGCCCTGGCACAGCGCCGACAGTCGCTGGGCGAGGAGGGGGGACACCGGTTGGGGCCCGTCGCCCTTCCGCGGACCGGCCGGTCCACCGTCTGCCGGGCGGTCCCGGTCCTCCAGACGGGCCAGCAAGGCCAGCCGCGTGTCGATGGCCGCTTTGTGGCGGCCGGCCCATCGGTCGTCGAGGAGTTCACCGACGACACGGTCGAGCAGCGGTCCGCGCGGTGCGCGGAAGACGAGCAGGAGCCGGCTGTGGCCCCGGGCGAGCAGCGCGCGCAGCAGCGGCAGGACGGATTCACCGGCCGGCCGGAGCCGGTCGAGGGAGAGGAAGGCGGCGGACAGCGGCGGGGCCTTCGCGGCGATCCGCCGCGTCACCGCAGCGAGGTCATCGGTGGGCGCACCGGTGGCCGACGCTTCGGCGGCGGTGAGGCCGGCCCGGGCCGCGGTGTACCGGACCAGCTGCCCGGGCAGCTGGTCCGTCGCGTCCAGGGCGATGTCGATGGAGCCGGCTCGCGGCTCCATGACCGTGGCCTCGCCGCTCCGCAGCAGCCACGGTTTGCGCTCCCGGTCGGCCAGGAGGAGGGCGGAGTGCAGCGCGGACGTCTCGTCATGGGCACCCTCGGCGACGAAGGCCAGCTCCACGGGCTCCGCCTGGTCGGCCGGGCGGCGCGGCCCGGGGCTGCCGGCGCTGTCCGCGCCGGTGAGCGTGTCCGGGTCGGACGGCCCGGTGTCGCCGAGCCAGCGAGCGAGCCAGCGGCGCAGCCCGAGCGCCCGATCCGAGCCGGCCGCGCCGGGTTCGAGCCGGATGGAGTCCGCGACCGCGTGCACACCGGTGACCTGCAGCGTCAGCTTCTCGTCGGCCAAGTACGCCAGGATCGTCTCGGTCGGAATCATGTAGCTGTGGCTGGCGGTGACCGGGTGCTGCTCGGTGCCGTACTGGTACACGAGAATGCCGATGACGCCGCCCGTACGGCTGTGCACCACCCCGCTGCCGCTGTAGCCGTGCGCGACCACATAGGGCGACGACGGTTCCGGGTCCAGCTGCACCCACTCGGTGTCGTGGCCGGGGCCGCCGCGGCCCATGAGCTTCGCGTCCGCGTGCTCGCCACCGGGCAGCCTTTCCGGATATCCGATGAGGTGCACCCGTTCCTCGCGCGCCGGAATCTGACGGTGCAGCACAGCGGGCGTCACCGGCGGCTCCTCGGCCAGTTGCAGCAGCGCGATATCGGCGCTGAACCGGGAGGTCGGCGGCCGGAGATACCGGTCGAGCACCTTGGCCGCCACAGGACCGCGCAGCGCGGCCGGGACGCCGGGGAATTCCGCGTACACGTCCTCCAGGGGCAGGGGCGGGCCGGCGGACGTGCGTCTGGCCAGGACGACATGGGCGCAGGTCAGGACCAGCCCGCCGGGCAGCAGCACGCCCGCGCCGAGCGGTGTGGCACCCCGGCGCTCCCCCTGGAACAACCGGACCCGCCAACACCCGGCTCCCGAGTAGCAGTTGGAAGTCCCCCCGAGTTCCTCCATAGTCCTGCACGATAGCTCCGGGGAGCGGCAACCGTCCCCCACCGTACGAGGGGAGGATCGTGATGGGCGCGGACACCGGGCGGGGCGGGACGGACGGTGCGGAGACCGCGGGCCTGGCGGACGTGATCGGCCGCATTCGCGAGGAGCTGGAGGCGGCGCAGCGCGACGGCGAGCAGAGCCGGCTCCGGTTCCTGGTGGAACGCGTCAACGTGGAGTTCGCCGTCCAGGTGCGTCGTGAGGGCTCGGGACGCGGCGGGCTGCGGATCGGCGTGGTCACCGCGGAGGCCGGCGGCGCGCTCGCGCGGGAGAGCACCCACCGCATCGAGATCGAGCTCAAACCGCACGACCGGGACGCCCCTCCAGAGGGGCCGGGCATCAGCGTGGGCGGGCCCTCGTAGCGGCGGCACGGAGGCGTGGACAGCGATCCCGCGGCGGCGTCCGCGACGGTCCCGCGGAAGCCGCGGTCACCCGTACGGACGATGGCCGGGAAGCGCCCGGACCGGCGGCGGAGCGGGCGGTCAGCGGCGGTTCCGCGGGTTCGCGGCCCACCCCGGCCGCCGGGTCCCGGGGTGCGGGCGGGGTGGTGGCGGGTGAGAGTCGTGTCAACAACCCCGCTCCATAAGGAGAGATCATGCGTCGCATCGCGATAGCCGCCGTCGGCGTCCTCGCCGCCGGATTCGTCGCCGCCGCTCCCGCGGCCGCCGCCCCCTCGGGCGGTGGGGGCAAGCACCTCCACCACCACACAGCCAGCCACTGGCAGGCCGCTCACAAGGAAGGCGTCAACGCCGGTGGCCCGGACGGCGCCACCGTCGGTGAGGCCAGCGCCGCCTCGCACACGAAGGTCACCGACCTCCACAAGCACAAGTACTTCTTCCACCACTGGGTGCGCTGACCACTCGCCGCCCGGTTCCACCACGCTTGCCCCGGCCGTATCGGCCCGCAGCCCTTCGCCCGTTCCCCGGCGCGAAGGGCTGCGCCGTGCGACCGGACGGCGCCCGCGCTCACCAGGCGACCGGCAGGGACTCCACTCCGTACGCGGCGTTCAGCGGTGTGAAGCGCAGGTCCCCGACGGGGACGCGCAGGCGGAGGCCCGGCAGCCGGCGCAGGACGCGGGGCACACAGACCCGCAGTTCCATCCGGGCCAGCTCGGCGCCCAGGCAGTGGTGGGCGCCGTAACCGAGGGCGAGGTGGGGTGTCGGCTCGCGGGTGACGTCGAGGTGGTCGAGGCCCTCGGCCAGCGCCGTGTCGCGGTTGGCGGAGGGCAGGTGGCACAGCACGTACTCACCCGCCGTGATGTCCTGGCCGGCGATCGTGACGTCCTCCTTCGCCTGGAAGACCTTGCCGAAGGTCACCACCGACAGGTGGCGGATCAGCTCCTCGGCCATCCGGTCGGGGCGGGCGCGCCCGTCGCGCACCAGTGCCGCCTGTACGGGGTCGAGGATCAGCGCGAGCAGGGACAGGCCCAGGGTGCCCGCGATCGTCGCGTACCCGGCCAGCAGCAACTGGCAGGCGATTCCGGCGAGTTCGTCGTCGCTCAGCTCGGCGCCGTGCGCGGTGACCAGGTGGCCGAGCACCGTGTCGCCGGGCGTGGCGCGCGTCGTTTCCACCAGTTCCCGCAGATATGCGTCGAGCCGGCGGAACGCTCCTGCCTGCGCCTCGTGGATGGGGTGGAAGTCGTGCAGGAGCGCCAGGTCGTGGTGGAGCCGCCCGGCGTCCCGGACGGGCACGCCCAGCAGCTCCAGGAACAGCAGCCGGGGTACCGGCAGCACGAAGTCGGTGATCAGGTCGGCGGGCGGGCCGGCCCGCTCGATGGCGTCGAGGTGCCGGTCGGCCAGGGTTTCCGCGCGCGGTTCCAGGACCCGGGCGCGCTGGGCGCTGAATTCCGGGGTGAGCATCCGGCGGATGGGGGCGTGGTCCTCGGGCTCGTACGTGTAGAAGACGCCGGGCCGCGGCGGCGGAAAGCCTTCGGGGGGCTCCGGGGGCGGTACCGGGCCGTTCACGGCGGCGCGGGAGCTGAAGCGCCGCTGGTCGGCGATGACGCGGCGGGCGTCGGCGTACCGCGTGACCATCCAGGCGCGGGCGCCGGTCGGCAGGGTGGTGCGGACCACCGGCCGCTCGGCGCGCAGCCGGGCGAAGTCCTCCGCCGGGTCGAAGGGGCAGGTGCCGGAGCGGCGTACGAACAGCGGTACGGCGGAGGCCGCGGCGTCCGGGCCGGCCGCGGTGCTTCCACCATCGCCGCTCGCCGCGTCGTCACTCGCCCCGTGGTCGCCCACACCGTCCCGGCACGCGTCCATGACATCGGCCACCAGCCCGGCCTCCTCGGTGGCCAGGTAGAAGTGGTCGCCGGGCAGGGTACGCAGCCGGAAGGCGGCGCCGGTCATCGCGCGCCAGGACCACATGTCGTCCTCGCTCGCCCTGGGGTCGTCCGCGCCCCGGTAGGCGACGATCGGCGCGGCGATCCGCGGGGTGCGTACGGGCCGGTAGGCGCGGAGCAGCGCGTGGTCGGCGCGGAGCACCGGCATGACCAGGTCCAGCAGCTGGGGCGAGCGGCGCAGCGCCGGGTCGGTGGCCATGGCCAGGTCGGCGATCTCCCGGTCGTTCGCCGCGGTGTCCGGCGGCGGTCCGGCCGCGCACAGGTACGGGGCGCCGTGCCCGGACACCAGCAGGGCCACCAGGTCGATGCCGTCGCGTTCGGCGAGCCGTACGGCCACCTCGTACGCGACGACCGCGCCCATGCTGTGCCCGAAGAGCGCCAGCGGGCGGTCGAGCAGTCCGCGCAGCGCCGCGTGCACCTGGTCGGCGAGGTCGTCCATGGACGTGAGCGGCGGCTCGGCGATCCGGTTCTGCCGCCCGGGATAGCAGACCGCGCCGACCTCGGTACCGGGCGGTACCCGGTCCTGCCATCCGTGGAAGAAGGTCGCGGCGCCCCCGGCGTGCGGGAAGCAGATCAAACGCAGCGCGGGGTCCGGCAGCACCCGGCGGCGCAGCAGCCACCGGGCGGCGTCGGTGCGGCCCGCAGCGGGTTCGCGGGCGGATACGCCGGTCATACGGGGTCCTTCCGCTCGGGGGCGGGGCCTTCGGGCCCGGACGCGGACGCACCGCGTGCCGCGCTCAGTTCGGCGGCCAGGCGCGCGACGGTCGGCGCGAGGAACACCGTCTTGACGGAGAGGTCCACGCCGAAGCTGTCCTGGCAGCGCTGGACGACCTGGAGGGCGGCCAGGGAGTGTCCGCCGAGGGCGAAGAAGTCGTCGTGCAGACCGATGCCGTCCTCGTTGCCGAGCACGTCCTGCCAGATGCGCTGGACTTCGCGTTCGAGGGGGCTCCATGTGGTGGCGTCGGTGGCGGAGTCGGTGCCGGAAAGCGAGGTTTCCGGTGCCTCGTCGGGCCGCTCACCAACGTCGCTCCGCGGCTCGGCGCCGCCGTCCATTCCGGGTGGCCCGGCGACCGTATCCGGCGGCAGTACGGAGACGACCACCTGGCCGAGCGAGAGCGCACCGGGACACCGCTCGAACGCGGCGATCGCGTCGGCCGGTTCCAGCCCGCCCAGCGGTGTCCCGCCGCCGAGCGCGCGCTGCCGCCGCTCGCCTTCCCGCCCCATGCCGATGCCGTTCCAGCGGTCCCAGTTCACGGCGAGGACAGCGGGACCCTCGGTACGGGCCGCGGCGTGCGCGTACGTGTCCAGGAAGGCGTTGGCCGCGCCGTAGCAGGACAGGCCGGGGGCTTGCGAGAACGCCGCCAGGGAGGAGAAGAGCAGCACGAAGTCCGGCCGGGCGCCGGTCTCCCGGAGGGCGTCGACGAGGGTGACGGTGCCCGTGGTCTTGGCCGCGAGCGCTTCGGCCACCGTGTCCGGGGTCAGCAGCTGAGCCAGTCCGCCCGCCGGTACACCGGCCGCGTGGACGACGCCGTCCAGGCCGCCGAAGCGCCGCAGCGCTTCGCGCAGCACGTCCCGGGTCCGCGCGGCGTCGGTGATGTCGGCGCTGACGGCGAGGAGTTCGCCGGGGAGGCCGGACAGTTCGTCCGCCGTGGCGCGCACCGCGTCCGGATCGCGCCCGAGCAGGACGACCCGGGCGTGGTGGTCGCGGAGCAGGTGCCCGGCGAGCAGCCGTCCGATGCCGCCCGTACCGCCGGTGATCAGGTAGCGCCCGCCGTTCCGCAGGGCCGTCCCGTTGGCCACGGGCGGCGTACGAAGCGGCTCGAACCGGCGCAGCCAGCGGCGTCCTGCACGCAGCCCGACCGGTCCGGATTCCGCCGGTCGGGTGAATTCGCGCAGAAGGTCGCGCGCCAGACCACGGGCCATACCGGGAGCTGTCGGACCGCCGTCGGCCGCCGCGTCCCGCCCGTCGATGTCCACCACCCGTACGGTCGCGGCGTCGCCCAGTTCCGCGCGCAGCGCGCCCGCCGCGCCGACCGTGAGCGCTGCCCAGGGGTCGAGGTCCTCGCCGCCGGTGATTTCCAGCGCCCCTCGGGTGACCAGGCACACTTCGGTGCCGCCAGCCGGTGTGGCGAGCGCGCGGGCCAGTCCGGCGAGGTCGCTCAGTGGCGGGCAGGCCGCGTGCGACGGCGCGCCGTTCCAGGTGCTGACGATCCGCAGCGGCAGGTCCGGGTCTCCCCCGGCCATCTCGATGATCTTGGCGTACTGGTCGGCGGCACACGGGTCGAGGGTGACGGTCCGCTCCCCGCCCCGGCCGTGACCGTGCCGCGCGGCCGCGGTGTCCGGCAGGACGGTGGTCAACTCCGCACCGGCTTCCGTGAGTTCATGGCACAAGGCGTCGGCGGCCGGGCTGCCGTCGTGGAGCAGTATCCAGCGGTGCCCGGTGGCCTCCGTACCCGTACGGGCCGGTTCCGGTTCGAGGTCGCGCTGCCAGGCGACCCCGTACCAGGGGCCGGCAGCCTGCTCCGGCGCCGGTGCGGCAGCCGGCGCCGGGCGGTGCCGGGTGGGCGCGAAGGGGTACGGCGCCGCGGGCACCCGGGTCCCGGGTGACGGCCACAGCGCGTCCAGAGCGACGTCGATGCCCGCTTCCCAGGTGCGGGCGAGCGCGGTCAGCAGCACCTCTCGGTCGTCGCGTTCCTCCAGGGGGTGCCGCATGACGGGCACACCTCGGTCGAGGCCCTGCGTACGGGCGAGCGTGGTCAGGGTGGTGCCGGGCCCCGCTTCGAGCAGCACGCGCGGGTCGTGGTCGCGCAGGCAGGCGAGCCCGAGGTCGAAGCGGACGGTCTCCCTGAGGTGGCGGACCCAGTACTCGGGGTCGGTGAAGTCGGCGTCGGCGGTGCCGGTGACGTTGGAGATCAGCGGTACGGCGGGCCGGCCGAGGGCGATGCCGCGCACGACATCGCGGAAGGCGCCGAGCACCGGCTCGACGAGCGCGGAGTGCGCGGCGGTGGCGAGTTGCAGGACGTTGCAGGCGACGCCGTCCGCGGTCAGGCGGCGGTGCGCCGCCTCGATGCGGGGCGCGGGCCCGGACAGGACACAGGCGTCGGGTCCGTTGACCACCGCGAGGCAGACGCCGTCGCCGCGGACATGCCCGAGGCCGCGTGCGTCGGCGCGGACCACCAGCATGGCGCCGTTGTCGATGCCGGACAGCAGCCGGCCCCTGCTGCTGACGAGGGTGAGTGCGTCCGGCAGGGACAGTACGCCCGCCAGGTGGGCGGCGGCGTACTCGCCGAGGCTGTGCCCCATCAGGACGGAGGGCGTCACGCCGAAGGAGCCGAGCAGCCGGGCGACGGCGATCTCGGTGATGAAGACGGCGGGCATCGCCACGCGCGGATCGGCGTCGGCGTCGACGTCCGGCGGGGTGCCTGCCCCGGTCCCGGCGGGCCACCAGGCGCGCAGGCGCCGGGCCGCCTCCCGGTCGGGCAGCAGCCGCAGGCAGGTGTCCACGGTCTCCCGGAACACCGGTTCGTCGCGGTAGAGCCCCCGCCCCATCCCCGGGTACTGCGAACCGCCGCCCGGGAAGACGAACGCCACCTCGCCCGCACGCCCTTCGCGCGGCAGCGCCGCTTCCGTACGGAAAGCGGACTCCGTGAGCGCGTGGGCGCGGTCGCGCAGGACCACGGCGCGGCGCAGCGGCAGCCGGCGCCGCCCGACGGCCAGGGTGCGCGCGTAGTCGGCGAACTCCTCGTCGCGCAGGCCGCGCAGCGTTTGCGGGTGCGTGGCGGCCATCGCGTCGAGCGCCCGCTCGTCGCGCGCCGACCAGGCCAGCAGCTGCCAGGGCCGGGCGGGTGCGGGCGGCCGGGCAGGCGGTGGTTCCTGGAGGATGACGTGCGCGTTCGTACCGCCGACGCCGAAGGCGCTGACGGCGGCGCGGCGCGGCGCGGACGTACGCGGCCAGTCCTCGGCCGCCACGGCGGGCACGAACGGGCCGGCGGCGAAGTCGATGTCGGGGTTGGGGCGGAAGCGGGAGGGGGCGTCGGG
>NZ_JOCQ01000142.1 GCF_000720725.1 Streptomyces rimosus subsp. rimosus | reverse complement strand
TTTCCCTGTACGAGAGCAATGAGTGCGGTCCCTCGGGCGGCACGTGCAACATGACGGCGGCATCGCAGTGCTGTACCGCTATGGTTTTCGCCCCTGGCCCGTCCGCCCGGACCGGCCACGAGCTTGGGCTCGGCTGCCGCTCTTCGTTGCGGCGTGAAAGGTCAGGAGGTGCCGCATTCTTATGATGCGGTCGTCTTGTAACCGAAGCGATGGGCTACCTCGGCGATCTGCCCGGTGCTGAACTTCTGGTGCAGGCTGGGGGTCATCCAGTTGTGCCATTCGTTGGGAGTCCCGCTGCGCATGATACGGGTCCTGGTTGCGTTTCCGCTGCTTCCCGTGGCCGAGCTTTTTTCTTCGTGTGCTCGCATGCTTTCGAAGCTGCTTCGCTCGATCGCTTTCAGCAAGTCGGCTTGCTTGACGTCTACTTCCAGGTCTTCGAGATTTTTCCGCAGCGTCGGTACGGGGTTGGTCTTGAGGTCTTCGAAGGTTGTCACGGTGCTTCGCTGGAAGTTTGCGCGCACCTTGTCCCATGAGTCATAGAATGACGACCAGTCTTCGAGCCGGGTGACTCCGGCAGGGCCTGGCTGTTCCAGCCACTGCTCGAAGGTGTGGGCCATGAGGTCCAACGGGTCTTTTGCGAAGTTGGTGCGGAACTTGTGCCAGGAGTAGAGGGAGTCACGCGGGTCTCTGATCAGAATCCAAGCCCCCAGCAAAGGGCGGGGTTCCAGGAACTCGGGGGTGAGGTGTGTCTTCACGAACCGGGGCCATCGGGGCCGCTCCTGGGCATTTTCGTCCCAGGTGCTCCGGTCGGTGGCGGCCAGCCTGCTGCGATATTCGGCATAGGCAGGTACTGGCCTGCTCGTGCCGTCGGCGTTCAGGGCATCGATGTAGGGGTCTGCGTAGTTGAGTTCGAGCTCCAGAAGAATGTTCCCCAGGAGGGACTGGCCGGAGCCTCCGATACTGGCGACCGCGATGTCCTGGTCGCCGAGTACCTCGATATTGTCCTGGTAGAGGGCATTGTAGCGGTCCTGTATGCCGTGGAGCAGGTAGTAGATTTTCTCGCTCATCGATTTCCCTTGTCTGATGTGTCGGGAGAACGTGGTGAGGAGTGCGCGTCGCTCGTGCCGGTGACCGCTGATGCACGGCCCGGATGCCTTCTCCGCAGACCTGGCGAATCGCCCAGCACCGCGACCGTGATCCCGCCGACAACAGCGATGCCCGCTGCGACGGTGAAAGCGAGTTGATACCCCGTTGCCAGTGCCGCGGCCCGGTTGGCCGTCTCCGCGGAGCCGCTTCGGGCCGCGGCGATACTGCCCAGCCCCGCGACGGCGAAGACGCCCGCGACGTACTTGGCAGTTTCGAAGACGCCGTAACCCACGCCCTTGTCATGGGCGGAGATGTCCTTGCCTGCGGCGACATTGAAGGAGACAGCTCCCACTACCGTTCCGAGCCCCAGGATGAGCATGCTCGGCAGGATGTGCGGCAGGTAGGCGCTCTCCGGGTCGGCCAGGGCGAGCAGAGCCAGGCCGACAGCGCTGGCGAACTGGGCGCCGGCTGCCACCACCGTCCAGCGGAAGCGGTGCAGGAGCCGGTCGGCAACGGACGAGCCGACCAGGACCACGAGCCCGAGAGGACTGAAGGCCAGCCCCGCACCGAGGGGGCTGTATCCGAGAGCCTGCTGGAAGAAGAGCAACCCGATGAAGACACTTCCCTGGTAGGCAAATTCATTGGCCGGCATCGCGAGCACCGCGGTACGGAAAGAGGGCACGCGAAGTGTTCCCAGGCGCAGCAGGGGGTCCTTTGTTCTGCGTTCGTGCAGAAGGAAGCCGGTGAACGCAACAGCAGACAGTGCCAGGGGGCCCAGCGTGCCGAAGGTGGCCGCACCCGCGGTCTCCGTGTTCGTGATGGCGAAGACGAGCAGCATGAGACCGGCCATGGAGAGCACGACGCCGGGCAGGTCCAGTCCGCCGGCCGTCGCAGCCGGCGGCTGGCGCTCCAAGACCTTGGGCGCCACCAGGGCGGCGAGGAGCGCGACCGGTACGGAGAGCAGGAAGACGTAGCGCCAGCCGAGACCCTGCGTGACGACGCCACCGAAGACGGCGCCGCCTGCCGCCCCCAGCCCGCCGGCCACCGCGACAGCGGCGAACAGACGGTTACGGTCACGCGGCGACCGCTGCGCGCTGATGATCGCGAAGGATGTGGGGACCGCGAGAGCGGCCCCCACGCCCTGCAGCATGCGCCCCGGCAGCAGTAGCCACAGTGCAGGGGCGAGACCTGCCAGCAGTAAGCCGGCGATGAACAGTCCGAACCCGGTCATGAGCACCGGGCGGCGTCCGTAGCGGTCGCTGCATCGTCCGCCCAGCAGCAGCATGCCGCCCAGGGGGAGGGTGTAGGCCGTCATGATCCACTGTGCGCCGGCCTGGCCGAGCCCCAGACTGTGCTGCACCGCAGGAAGTGCCACGGTGACCACCAAGCCGTCGAAGACGACAAGGAAGTTCGTGGTCGTGAGCAACGCGGTGAGCAAAATCGCCTGGTGACGGCGAATCCGCTCAGCAAACCAAGAACCGTTCATGACCTGCAACGTTCCCGCACACGAGGATTTTTCACGCTCACCTGCCTGTCACAGACCCGGCGAGGCAGCGGCTTCAGGCGCCCACGCGGCGGGCTGCCCACGCGCGGGTGAGATAGGTGGTCCGCACCGTCTCTGCATCCCCGATGCGCCGCCGCGCATAGCCGAGGAACTGCTCGAACTTCTCTTCGCCGAGTTGTACGCGGACATCGTTGACCGAGCGCCATACGCCTATGTACTGATCGACGGTTTGCTGCACCTCGTGACGCCCCTCGAGGAGGATGACATCGTCGAAGTGCTCACTCGCCGCCAGCCGGTCGGAAAGCTCGTCCATGAGACCTTGCCGGGCAGATGAGACCCGCCTCATGTCCGGCTTCAGCCGGTCCAGTTCCGCTTCGATGTCCATAAGCAGGGGACTGGCCTGGATGTAACGGGGATTCCACAGTGCGACAAACCACCCCCCGGGACGCAGCACGCGGCTGAACTCCTGCGTGCCCTTGTGGAAGTCCACCCAGTGGAAGGAGGAGGCCATCGTCACAAGGTCTGCCGATGCGGTGGCAAGTCCGGTTTCTTCACCGCTCCCGGCACGCCAGGCGATGTCATGGTGCGCGGAGTCCCTCTCCCCGGCCGACCGCATGGTGTCGTTGGGGTCGACGGCCGTCACCGATCGAAAACCGGCTTCCGCGAGCATGCGGCTCCAGATGCCGGTGCCGGCCCCCACGTCGACGGCATCACATACCTCAGCAGACCCGCCGAGCAGGCCGATCAGCGCGGAAATGACTGAGGGCGCGTACCCCTCACGGTATTTGGAGTAGTTCTCGGCCAGGCTGGTGAAGTCACCGTGCTTGAGGATCGCAGTCACGTGAAGTCCTTCCTCCGTCGCGCAGGGCTGTACGTGCAACTGGTCGCGGGAAGCGCAGCCGGTCAGCGGACTGCTCCCGCCATGCATTCCCCGAGAATGCGGGACGCCGCCGACTCCGGGTTGGTCTCGGAGAAGTTCGCTATCTGCAGATCAGGATTCTGTTGTGTTGTCGGCTGGTTTCTGGGGTGTGGTCGGTGAGTTGTGCGGTGAGGGCTGGTGAGGCTGTGCGTGTGGGTCTTCGGGGCGCGCGTGCCGGCGGGGGCCTACCAGGTTCTGTGCCAGGGGTGGTTTTCAGGCGGGTACGGGGCGGGGGTGGGCGTGCCGTCGGGTTCGATGCCGTGTGGCCAAAGTTGTGTCCATAGGGGTTCGATGTGGTGGGAGCGGGCGGCCGGGCACTGGGCACGAAGCTGCCCGGTGCGCTGGGTGATGTCGTCGGAGGCAGAGGGCTCGCGGGCAGGGCGGTCACCGGCGCTGTCGCCAGCGGGGCGGGCCAGGCGGCCGCCGACGCGGTCGACATCGCCGACGGCAACGCGGGCGGCAAGACGAGCGACAGCATCATCCCCGACCTGATCACCAGCGGCCTTGGCGGTGCGGCGGGCGGCGCATCGGTGCACGGCGGCGATACCTGGTACGACCGTGGCGGACCCGGCGGCGGACGGTGCCGGGGCCCCGAGTCCGGGCCCGCCTTCGGCTCGGGCCGGGAAGCCGCCGCCAACGGCGTGGTGTACGGAGATGCCAACGCCCATGAGACCGACCGCACCGCCGACCACCCGGACAGCCCGTTCGACGAGCCTCGTTCCAAGCTGACCGACCCGGACGGCGCCTACAAGGAGTGAGGAGACAGCCAAGAATGTGGCGCTTTCGAAAAAGCCTTCGCAGATACCGCGAGGATCCCGATTGGCACTATCGCAAGCGAGAATCCCGCGACTGGGTGAAACGATTCGGTGCACCCGGCCACCCCTTCGGCCTGCGCGGCAACCACGTCAAGCACATCCTCGAAGGACACATACGGGGCTACGAGGCAACGCTCTTCCACCTGGCCGCCGTACACAGAGGCGGCCGGCACGCCACCGACGTCAGCATGTATTCCGTGGCCGTACTGGCCCTGCCCACCGCGCTGCCTGCCACCGTCCTCTCCCCAACCAGCCTCGTCCGCCGCTTGGCCGTACCGCCCCTTCCGCCCCGAGCCGGCACCCCTGTAGACCTCTCACCCACCCACCGGCCCCGAATGACCGCGTGCTCGACCGCCCCCGCCTTCGCCGGCCTGATCCTCACCGAGCACGTCATCCGGACAGCGGCGGACACCAAGACGGGCTGGCGCCTGCACGAAGCCCACATCATCGGCTGGATCCGGGAACGCAAACCGTACGGGCGCATCATCGGGCTCGCGGAAGCCTTGGCGGATGTCGTCGAGGAGTTTCCGGTAGCGGTGTGGGGCTGGGGCCGCCCTACACCCGGATGCCCATCGGCACACTGGCATCTCCGAGTTGTCGGCCGAGCGTGTGGCCGTGCGGCCCGAGGCGAACCGGGCCGAGAAGGCGGCCCGCGACGCCCGTGAGGAGGGACTCCGCGCTCAGGGGCTGCTGGTGGCGGCAGGTCCGTTCCGGCTACGGGTGGCTGTCTCTCGTTCGGGCAGACGTTTTGTTACCGCAGCCGCTCCGCCTGACGGTGCCGGTCGTGGTGCTGGACTGCTTGCTGGGGAATGGCACGGGTCCAGTCGTCTGGGGCGCCGGCCTGGCGCAGTGTTGTGATCTGCCGGTCGTGGTCGGGGTTTCGGGGTTGGCGTGGACACGCAGGTAGGTGGGGCCGTCGTTGTCAGCGGTATGAGCGTGGAAGTCGTGCGCGCCCTGAAGATCCTCGCGTCCGGCACGGTGGCGGTGTCCGAGCTGGCCGACGCCGGCCCGGAGACTGCGGCCGCACCCGCCGGGCCGGTACGCACCCGGGAGACCGCCTGGGACGGCTACCGCCGCGCGCTCGCCGCCCGCCGTGAGGTTGCCCTACCGCGGCAGGTGGGCCCGGATCCGGTCTGGGCGCTGAGCTGGTCCGTCACGGCGGGATGGCGATCGACGCCCTGACGTTTGTCCAGGTAGAGCGCGCTGGTCGGCTACTCCCGTGAGTGCTGTGACCGGGAAGGTTTGCCGGGTCGCCGAAGCTGTGCGAACCCGGGCCCGTAGCCTGGCCGGATGCCCGATGACATCCTTGCCCTGTGGCCCCTCGCGCCTGCCTCCGAGACTGACTGGCTTGCCGAGCTCGCCCAGGACAACGGCCTCACCGGCTATGAGGCACCCGGGCGACCCGATGCCGCCTGGGTGCTCGGCGGCATGTACGAGCGCGGGGGAACCGCCGGGGATTCTTTCAACGACAGCCAGAGCCGGGACGAGCACCCCGGCCCGGGTTGGCAGCGGCTGCGCTGGGCAGAGCTGGCCGCCCGGATCGGTGATCCAGTCGTGCCGCAGGGCGTGTACCCCTGCTTTCGCTGCTTTCCCTCCGCGAAAGAGGCGGGCATCCGGCCCGGCTCCATCGAGTGGCCCGCCGAGGGCAGTCTTGACAGACCGACATGGGACCAACTGATCCGGTTCCTCACCGAGCACAGCCCCCAGGGAGCGGACACCCCCTGTCTGGTGTACTACAACCCGATCGTCGTGCAGGATTTCGAGAACGGGCTTGTCCGCTCCGGCCGACTGGGCGACACCCAGGCCCTCTTCGACAACCCGGACATCCTGTACACCCCCTCCAACCTGTGGGCCGCGGACCGCTCCTGGGTTGTCTGCACCGACTACGACCTCTGGGGCACCAAGGTCTGCGGGCCCCGCCCGCTCGTCGAGGCGCTGCTCGCGGACCCTGAGACCGAAGCCGTCCGCCTGCCTTGGACCAGCTAGAGATCTTTAACGGTGGGGGTTAGGCGAGGCTGAGGTCCAGTCCGGTTCCGGTGAGGTAGCCGTCGATGAGGTCGGGCCGGTACTGCATGCGTTTGAGGCGGTTCTTGACCAGGAGGGCGAGTTGGTCGATGTCGTGCTTGGCGAGGTTGGTCAGGGACCGCTTCAGATGAGACCAGACGGCTTCGACCGGGTTGAATTCCGGCGCGGAGGGCGGCAGGTGGTAGGCGGTCAGCCAGTCCCGTGCCTCGATCGACCGCTGCATCGCGGTGCTGCGGTGCGTGTTCAAGTTGTCCCACACCAGTACGATCGGGCCGCCGAGCTGCTGGTGAGCGGCATCCAGCAGCCGGGCGTAATCGGTCTCGGTAAAGCCCTTGCGCCGGCCCCGGCCCGGGCCGCGGTGTACGAGTGTGCGGTAGATCAGCCGGGGCCGGTGGCCGGGCCGGGTGCAGGCCAGGGCCGCGAGCGAGATGCGCTTGGTGCCCGCGGCGGACACCCGCACCACCGGGGTGTGTCCGCGCCGGCCCCAGGTGCGGCCCCGCGGCGGCCTCAGCTCCTGCCCGGCCTCGTCCTCGAAGCAGATCCAGGCGCCCAGGTGTGCCGCCGTCCTTTTGCCGCCGGCCACTGCTCGCCCCTCCACGCGGCGATACGGGCTTCGTCCCGCTCGGCCGCCCGGCGGGCCGGGACCTGCACGCTCCAGCCCGTGCGGTGCAGCAGCAGGTCCACCCTGGCGAGCGTGTAGTGCACCCCGGACCGCCGGTGGATGACGGCGGCGATCCGCGCCAGCGTCCAGCACTGGTCCTCGCCCCGGCCGTGCACGGCCGGACCGGCGGCCCAAGCCGTCTCCAGCTCCCGCAACTGCCGGGTGCCGAGCCGGCAGCGGGCGCCACCGGCTCCTTTGGGCGCCAGCGCCTCCCGTCCGCCGTCGGCCAGGGTTCGGCGCCAGCGGTTCACCGACATCCGTGTCACCCGGAACCGCCGGGCCACTTCCCGGTCACCGACGCCCGCCTCGATCCACTCAGCCGCCGCCAGACGCACCTGTTCCCGCCGGGCACGCTCCGCGGCACTCAGCCCGCCCCCATCGGGATACCTCATACCTCCGGCATACCGAGTGCGCCACCACCCGTCACCCGGACGGCAAACCCCCACCATTAAAGATCTCTAGTGCTGGGACTGGGTGTGAGTTCTCATTTCTCTTGCGGTAGAGAGATCGCTCTGACCTGCGAGGATGCAGATGGCTGAGAGATGCCTCGCTAGGTTTTCTCCGTGCGGATCAGGACCTTGAGCTGCAGTACCGCAGGCTTGGTGAGAATCCCGCAGATGTGTTGAGAATTCCGGTAGCGGCCAGGGGTGTCTGCATGCCTTCGGCTGACGAACCCTTGCCGGGTGGGTGTCTGTCATGGACTGGGCATCAAGTGCTCCCGACGCGTATAGAGCAGTGGCTGGGGGAGCGCAGGTGCCCGCTCTGCGCCCTTGGTCTTTGCAAGCTGGTCAGCGTCGGGCGGGCCCGAGAACGCCGTCGTTCAGCCCGACGGGCTTCAGCGTTGATGGGCTGGGCGGGGGGAGGGTTCGCCGGTGATGATCTGCTCGTTGGCTGCGGTATGGCGGCCGCTCGAGTGGGAGACCGTGTTTCGTGCCTGACTTGCCTGCCCCGAGTTCGACGGGTGTTCGTATCGCCGGTGACCGGTACCAGTGGCTGGTCGCGTGGCAGGGTTGTGCCACGGCGGTGCGTGACGCGGCGCTGCGCGTGCCGAACCCGGTGGTAGCGGTCGGCGTTGAGGCGGACGGCGTGGGAAACGTGGATGACGTCGTCTTGTACCGCGAGGACCCGCCGCACACCTACATGCAGGTCAAGTACGCCGCAGACAGTTCCTCACCCGTCAACGAGGAGTCTTGCTCAAGCCGAGCGACCAGGGCGGCCCGTCGATCCTGCGCAAGGTGGCGCAGGCCTGGCAGCAACTCGCCGGGGACGGCACTCTGGTCGATCTTGCCCTGTTGAGCAACCGGTCCCCGGATGCCGGGGATCCGCTGATCTCACTGAGGGATTCCCGCACCCAGTCGCTCGTGCCGAAGGCGGCGCAGCGGGGACCGCGATCGAAGAAGGGGCAGGCGCGCAGTCGTTGGGCCGCCGGTATCGGGGTGAGCGAGGACAGGCTGCTGGATCTGTTGAAGGTGCTGCGCTTCGACCTGGCACGGACGTGATGCACCTGCATGAGCACTTGCAGGTGCTGATGTTCGCTGCCGGGTTGCGGTTCGATGAGGAGGCCATGCACGCCGGCGCGGACTGGGTGGCCCGCCGAGTCGCCGATGGGCAGCGCAGGCTGTCCCTGGCGGATGTCAGGGAGGCGATCCGGTCTCTGCGTCTGGAGGCCGGCACGTCACGGGCGGTGCTTTCCGTCGCCACTTTGAAACCGGACCCGATGGCGGAGGACGCCGACTACACGGTGGACTGGGCGGACCGCTTCGAGGGCGCATCGCCCTACGTGAAGCGGCGTCCGCTTGCCCCGGCGACCTGGGCGCAGTTGCAGGCGGACATCGAAGCGGCACCGTTTCGGATGCCGCCGGGAACGACCTCCATCGCCGTCACCGGCAGTTGTCGGCGTACGAGCTGAAGTGCATAACCGCGTACGAGTAAACGGGGCCTGTCGCTGATCTTGTGACGGCACTGACTCAGTTTCTGAGGAGGTTGCGTGTCCGGAGGAGATCGAGATTGGCTCGGCCGTAGCCGGCGCGCTTGAGGAGCTTGGCTCTGGTGACCTGACCTGACCTGACCTGACCTTCGACCTGGCCGGAGCTCCAGTGGCTAGAGAGCCCGGCGACGACGGCCTCCTGGTCGCGCGCCACGCCGTCGGTGAACTGGTGCAGATGCGGCAGGTTGTCGCGACGAACCTGTTCGATCCAGCCGGGTAGGCCGTCGCCGCGCCGTTGGTGCATCAAGGCGGCGAAGCCGCGGATATGCCGGACGGTGGCGTCGAGTTCGGGGCAGGCGGCCCGGAGCTCCTTCAGCTCCTGCCGCTCACTCGGCCGCAGGACGTCCGGGTCAGTCATGATCCACCTCAGCGCCCGCCGGGGCTTGGGCGGTGTCCAGGGCGGCGGCGCCGGGATGGTGCCCAGTTTGAGCTGGCGGATATAGCTGCTGACCATGGTGCGCTCGCCGCGAAAGCCCTGGTCGCGGACTTCGCGGAAGAGCTGTGAGGCATTGCGGCAGCCCTCGCTGTAGCGCTGGTAGAGAAATGCCTTGTAGTCGTCCAGCTTCGTGCGTCGCTGGGTGACCTTGACCAGCAGCTCCCGGACGTCGGGGTGCGGGCATAGCGGCGGACGGCGTAGTAGTCCAGGTGCAGGTCGCGGCTGATACCGCGCAACGGCCGACCCTGGGAGAGGAGTTCCTGCACGGCCGTATGCCGCTTGAGCATGGTGGCGACGATGCGGCGGGCCTCCCACGAGAGTCGAGCATGCCGTCCGGCATGGGCGGGAGTCCTTCCTTGGCCGGCCCCGCTTCGGGATCGGGCTCAGGCGCCCGGAGACAGGAGTAGTGGCTGGTCACCGTCTTCTCCACGGCCTGGGCGAGGTTGTGCCAGACATGCCAGACATCCGCGATCTGGATCGCCTGGGGTGCGGCCCGCTTCGCGGCTTCCGAGTAGGCCGACGCGCGGTCGCGGCAGCCGATCTCCACCTCGGGGTGGTCGGTGAGTCAGCGGGCGGCCGGCTCGGCTCGCGGCCGGACAGCACCTCGATCGGCCGCCGGGTTTCGAGATCCACCAGCAGTGTCGCGTGTGTGTCGCTTGAGCAGCGCGAATGCGTCCATGCCCGATACCCGTACGGATTCGGCGGCCTGAACGGGCGTGGCTCGCAGTAGCCGTAGCAGAGTGTCCTTGGCCACCGGCATGCCGAGCCTGCCCGCCGGCCGGGCGCCAGGTGGGCCTGCCAGGACCTCGGCGATACGCCCCAGCAGCTTGCGAAGCTGCGGGGTGTAGCGGGCGTGCGGGCTGGTCAGGCCCGGGTTCTGCTCGGCGAAGGTCACCGCCGGGCACCACGGCGAGCCGCACGTGAACCGGCGCACCAGCACTTCGATCACGGCCGGCACCCCACCCGCCGGGGCGTCCGCGAGCCTCCGTACGTACCGGCCGTGCACCCGCCGCGACGGCATCCCGCACCGCGCGCATCTCGCCCGCGGGGTACGGCACCGGGTACGAAGCGTGACCACGTTCGTGCTCACCCCGATCGACTCCACCACCACACCCGACAGGTGCGGAAACAACTGTCCCACCCCCTCTGAACTGCACATTCAGAGGATTGCCAGCCCAGCAGCCGACCATCACAAGATCAGCGACAGACCCCGTGAACGGGCCCTGCACAGCCACAGCGCCGACCGGCACGATCGCTGCGCCGGGCTCGCGACGTACTGCGTGGTGTCGCAGTGGGCGAGGGCCTGGCGGCTGGCCGTGTGAAGTCCCGGCCGGACGGCTCGCCGGCAGGCCTCCTCCCGCCCCTCCGGTGCCCCGTCGGGCTCGAAGACGGCACCGCGCACCACCACCAGGCTGCACTGTGCTGCCTCTGTGCCCATGCCCGCTTCAAGCGTTGCCTGTGACATCGAACAGACGCATCCGGTCCAGCACCCGGTCCGCCGTTGGCTGCTGCAGTTCGTCGACGATCCTGCCGTCGGCGAGGAACACCACGCGGTCGGCGCAGGAGGCGGCGACCGGGTCGTGCGTGACCATAACGATGGTCTGGCCAAGCTGCCGGACCGATTCCTGGAGCAGGCGCAGTACTTCGGCGCCCGCCCGGGAATCAAGGTTTCCGGTGGGTTCGTCGGCGAAGATGATCTCTGGCTGGTTCAGTAGCGCACGGGCGCAGGCCACTCGCTGCTGCTGGCCGCCGGACAACTGCGGTGGTCGGTGGGCCAGCCGGTCCCGCAGGCCCAGCGTGGTGGTCACTTCGGTGAGCCACTGTTGGTCCGGGCGCTTGCCGGCGAGGGCCATCGGCAGGGTGATGTTTTCCAGGACGGTCAGGGTGGGCAGCAGGTGGAACGCCTGGAAGATGAAACCGATCCGGTCACGGCGCATCAGCGTCAGCTTCCGGTCGGGCAGTTCGGTGAGATTCACTTCACCGATCCAGGCCGCGCCGGAGGACGGGGAGTCGAGTCCGGCCAGGCAGTGCATCAGGGTGGATTTGCCGGAGCCGGAGGGGCCCATGATGGCGGTGAAGTGTCCTCGGTGGATGTCCAGGGACACTCGGTCCAACGCCGTGACCCGGTGGCCGCCTATGTCGTGGTCCTTGGTCAGGGCGCGGGCGGCGGCTGCCGGGTGGGGGCCCGGGCGGCTCAGCGAGGTGTGTGCCAAGGGCATGTGCTCATCCTCATTCGTTGTTTCTGTCCGTCGGTTTCCGATCCCCGCCTTCGGCGGGCGTCCCTGTCAGCTCGGTGCCGCCGGTTCCCTGACCGCTGGCCGTCTCGAAACCGCCTGAGTCACACGAGAAGCATCCGGCAGTGGCCTGGGATGAGGTATGGAGGTGGCGAACGGTGACGACGTTGCCGACGAGAGCGAGGAGGACCACCAGCAGCGCGGCTCCCAGTACGGTACGGAAGAGGCCGAAGGCGTGGGCGGATACGGCGGTAAGCGTGGGGGCCAGCGGGGAGGCGGCCTGCGAGAGGAAGCTGATTCCGCTGTGTACTCGGCCCTGAAGCTCAGCTGGGGTCATTCGCATCTGCGCGGTGGTCAGCAAGACGGTGACCACCGGTCCGAAGGCGGAGGCGAGGGCGAGCAGGAACGCCGCGGCCCCGCTGCCGTGGACGAGCGCGAAGCCTGTCAGCGCCATAGCGATCGCGCCGGTGGACAGCGCGATCCCGCGCGCCGCCGGCAAACGTCGGGCCACCGCAGGGGCGATCAGGGAACCAACCAGGACCCCGGCTCCGATCGCCGCGGTCTGCGCACCGATGCCCAGGCCAGCCCTCTCCCCGCCAGCCGAGGTGATGATGACGATCAGCAGGCCGTTGAAGATCAGGTTGAGAACAGCGGCATTGACCGCTGCGTAGCGCAGAAACGGCGAGCGCCACAGGAAACGGATGCCTTCCCAGGCGGCCTTCAGGGTGGGCCGCCCGGCCCCAGCAGGACCCGCTCCTGACGGAAGGGCCGCCATACACGCTGCCGCGAGGAAATAGGTGGCGGCATCGAGGGTGAAGACCCATGCCGGTTCCACCGTGAGCAGTGCGCCGCCGGCCACCGGCCCGGCGATCAGGGAGACCGCCGTGCGAGCCTGCATCAACGACAAGGCCCTCGGAAGATGGTCGGGGTGCACGAAATTCCGGACGGCGACGTTCTCGGCCGGCGTCAAGGTACTGCCGACCATGCCCATAAGAAGCGCAGCAGACGTCAGCACGAGAAGGCCTAGGGCACTTCGTGACTGAAGCAGCGCCAGAGTTCCCAGAATCGCAGTGCCGAAAATATTGCCGTAGAGCAGCAGCGTACGGCGATCGAAACGGTCTGCGAACACTCCGGCAGGCAGGCGGGCCAGGAGAATGCCCGCGGAGAACGCCGTGCTCGCCAGCCCGGCTTGCCGGGCATCCCCGGAGGCCTGCATCGCGACCACGGGCAGTGCGATGACCGAGGCGGTCGCCCCGAACGCCGACGCGGCTTCCCCGCCGAACAACAGCCAAAACGGTCTGCCCAGTGCCAGCCCGGACAGTACAGTGTTCACTGTCCTCTCCGGGCGAACTGCCGCTGGACGGTCAGCAGTGGATGGGCCGTCATGAGAGCGGGGGTGCCGAGCGCCACAGCGGCCAGCACCAGCACACCCGCAGTCCACGGGACATCGACCGCCGGCAGCGGACCGAGGCCGAGAGCCACGGACAGCGGCACCAGGCACACCACGGCAACAAGGCCGGAGAGCACCACCCCGATAGCTCCCGCGCCCAGTGCCTCATACAGCACGCAGCGCACCATCTGGAACCGACTGAGGCCCAGGGCCCGCAGGTGGGCACGTTGCGCCACCCTGTCACGCTGCGCCAGCGTACTGGTGTTGGCCGCCGCCAGCAGAGCGTACGCCGCGACCACCGCCACGATCAGGCGGGTGGCCAGGTCGTCGCCGGGACTGCGGACGAAGGTCCGTGCATAGTCCCCGCGCGCGGCGACGGTCTGGCCCTTCGCCGCGGGCCAGGCGCTGCTCGGCCCGGTCAAAAAGATGCGGTCGGAGGTGGGGGAGACGGTGTGAGCGAGGGCGGTGGCGCGCGGGAGAATCACGCGGGGAAATGCCAGGTCGCGCGTGTAGATCGCGACGAGGGTCGACCGCTGTGTCGTGCCGTCGGCCAGCGTCAGGTCCACGGACTGGCCGATCTTCCACTTCGCCTCGTCGGCCAGTTCGAGGCCTGCGGCGAAGCTGCCCTCGGCGACCTTTGTGAGGTCCCCCTCGCGCGCAGAAAGGTCCAGCACGCGAGTCAGCGCGCGTCCGTCCACGCCCCAGGCACGGATGGGCTTCGGCGCTGAACTGCGTTTGCGGCCAGGCACGGTGACCTGGGCGGCCACCACCGGGGTGGCGGTGGCTCCGCGGAGCGGGCCGGGACTTGCCGGGAGCCGAACTCCCGGTTCCGCACTGATCACCGCGTCGGCCCGGAGCGCCGATGCGACCTCCTGCTGGGTCGCGCGTCCCATGGTGGCGCCGGCGCCGAGCAGGCAGGCGGTGAGCCCCACGGCCAGCAGGACGGGAACAGCCAGGGCCGCAGTGCGGGCGGGCGTGGCCCGCAGCCCGGCGGCGGCGAGGGCGCCCACGCGCCGGTCCAGCACGCGCAGGACCGCGCACAGCGGTCTGGTCAGCGGCGGGGTGATCCACGGGGCCAGCACAGCCAGAGTGGGGATGACGAGCAGGGCCAGCAGTGCGGGGATGGCAGCGCGTTCCTTCGCCGAAAGCGGCGCGAGGGCCATGTAGGGCAGCAAGGGCACACAGAACAGCAACGCCATGGACAGGCCGGTTATCAGCCGGGCGCGGCTGCGTTGGAGTCCGGGCGCGCTTTCGTGGTCCTTCAGGAGGTCGATCGCGTTGACCCGTCCGGCGGCCCGCACGCTCAGCAGTGCGGCGAGTACGCCGACGCCGCAGGTCCCCAGACAGACGGCGACGCAAACGCCCCATATCTGGGCGGGTGGCGGCAGCGAGGTGCCAGCGGGCCACATCTGCTGCTCGATCAGCAGACGACGTCCGAGCGCTGCCAGCGGCAGGGCTCCGGCTGCGGCACCGACGGCCGCCGAGACCAGGGCCAGGCGTGCCACGTCCGCGGCCACCATCAGCCGCAGCCGGGCGGCGGTGGTCCCCAGGGCCTTGAGGACGGCGAACTGCCGCAGCCGCTGTCCCGTCCACAGCGACACGGTGGAGCCCGTGACCAGAACTGCACACATCAACAGCATGGACATCAGCAGCCCCATGATCTGCTGAGCGCCCTGGGCGGCAGCAGCCTCGGGCGAGCCCGCCGGGTGATCGTCAAGGCCCGCGCCCAGCATCAGCAACAGGCACGCCCCGAAACCCGCCGCCGTGGCGCAGCACGCTGCCGCCGCGCCGATCACCCTCCCGGGATACGCCCGTACCTCCGACCAGAGCAGACGGGTGGGGGAGATGCGCGGGGCGACCATAGGAGGCGGGGCAGAGGACATGGCAGGCACGATTACTGTCCTTCATGGAGCGGTCAGCTGGGGAAGGTGCGGGGATGCCGCACTCGACGTGGCATCCCCGCACCCCGTCTCTCACGGATGAGAGCTATCAGGTGTCACAGTTGACGACGCTGAGGGAGCTCCATCCCTCGTCGAGGCGGATCTCCTCGGCGAGCTCCTGCAGGGCGAGAACGTTCGTCATGGTCAGTCACCTCCTCTCCGGCGTGGGCGTACCCCGGTAGACGATCAGGTGTCACAGCCCCAGACGCTGAGGGTGCTCACTCCTTCGGGGCGGGTTTCCTCGGCGAGCTCCTGCAGGGCGAGAACGTTCGTCATGGTCAGTCACCTCCTTTCCGGGTACGGGTGCATGTGCCCCGGCAGGCCGCTGCGGTCGGTAGCTCGATCCTGGTCGGGTGAGCACCGGGGAGCAGGCGGGTGCCGGGAGTCTTGGCTGCCTCCATCGCCAGCAGGGCGCCGGCAGCGCCGGTCGCCAGGTCGGCGGACAGGCGCAGGAGCTGGTCACCGCAGAGGACCTGCCCGTTGCCGTGGTCGGCCACATGCAGGGACAGCAGACGTATCTGGTGCTCGGCCCAGCTGCGTGATTGCGGTACGTGAGCGGTGGCGTGGGACAGGAAGTAGGCGAGCCCGGACCGGCCGTTGAACAGACCACCTTGGACCACGGTGTCCACTGCCGCGGCGCGTGCTGCCCCCGCCACGACGGCGTCGACGTTCACCTCGGCGGCTTGTGTACCGGGTAGCGCCATGGCCGCCAAGGCGACGCCGGCCGAACCTTCAGCGAGGTAGGGCAGCAGACGCCGGGAACTGCTCATCTGGAGTGTTCCATCCAGCTCTCGCGCGTGCTGGAGGTCAGCGCGCACAGCGCTCGCGGCGGCCTCGGCCCACTCCTCGTCGCCGGTCAGGCGGGCGCAGCGGGCGAGCAGCACCGCCGGCCCTGACCAGCCGTGCATCAGACCGGGGCGGTCCAACACGCCGTTCTCACCGACGCGGTCCCGCACGGCCGCGGCCAGTTTGAGCGCTGCGTCGCGTACGCCGGTGTCCGACAAGCCGACGTCCAACAAGAGGTGAGCGATGCCGGTCAGTCCGCTGAACAGCCCGGGTGATGAGGGCATCTGGCTTGAGAGAATGCGGTCGATCAGTGTCGTACCCAGTGGGTTGTCGAGCCGGTGCAGCAACCATGCCGTACCGGCCAGCCCGTCGTACAACCCGAGCGGGGTGCGGGCCGGGGCCCGCCGAGCCGCGCGTTCCAGCCACCTCAGGTGCTCGGGAACCAAGCAGGAACCGGTGCTGAGCTGGGCGAGGAGGACACCGGGCGTTCCGTGGGCGAGCCCGAGCGCCGCGCCTTCCCGGTGCGCAGCGATATCACCGGGGAAGAGGCGATCGGTGCGGGTGGTGTCGGCGGACCGGTCGATGCCGCGCAGCAGAGAGAGGGCGCGCGGTGGGGTGAGCGCGGGCACCGCGTCGGCCCGGTGTCCGGGAAGGTAGGGGCACACGGTCGGGGACACGGCCAGGCGTTCCGCCATCCGCTCGACGTATGCGGCCGGCAGTGTCGAGAAGGCGGTGGTGGCCATCTCGATCAGGTGGCCGACGACCGCTGGAGTGCGCTGAACCAGACCGGTGAGCGGCATGAACGCGGAGAGCTGGCAGCAGCCCAGGGAGTAGAGGTCGCGGTCGCGGGCGCTGGTGAGCGACAGGTCGACGAAGCCGGGGGCGCCGAGCGCGGCGGTGCGTTCGGTGTCGACAGATGTGGCCATCTCGAAGTCCACCAGAGTGATGGTGTCGTCGTCACGGATGAGGATGTTGTGCGGGTGCAGGTCACCAAAGGCCAGCCCTGCCTCGTGCAGGCACTCGATGGCGGCCTCCACCTGCCCCAAGTAGTCGAGGGCCAAGGTGGCGTACGTGGCGCGTACCCGCTCATCGGGGTCATGCCGGGTGAGGGGGTAGTCGCGGCCCATCCATGTGCTGAGGGACTCTCCCCGGATGTGCTCCATGGCCAGGTAGTGGTGCTCCCACTCGGTGAAATACTCGATGGGGCGTGGGACGAACGGCAGGTGGCCGACGGCTTTCAGGGCCGACCACTCGTTGCGCAGCCGTTCCACCGCGTCGGCACCCGCCGCATCCAGGCCCGCGTGCGGCCGTGCCTCCTTCAGGACAACCTGAGTGCCGTCGGGGGCTTCGGCCAGGTACACACCCCCACCGTTGGAGAAGTGCAGTGCCTTGAGGATCATGTAGCCGTTGAGCGTGATATCAGTGTCCCGGACCGCGGCGGCGAGGCTGGCGGCCAGGAAATCCGGAGTGTCGGCCCACTCGGGAACGGTGAAGACCGGCCGGCGCCGGTCGGGGACGGCGTTGCCCTGGGGATCGTGCAACGCCGGTACCCGGGAGCCGTCGGGCAGTTCGCACCACATGAGCGTGAACGCCCCGTAGCGGACGGACACCGGCCCCCTGTTCCAGCGGTGGTCCGAGAGGATGTACGGGCCTGGGCGGCCGCCCAGTACCGCATCTAGTTCAGTGAGGGCGGTGCGCAGTTCTTCCGCGTCACGCGGGTAGACGGTGACGACCTTGCCGCTGGCGGCGCGGTTGGCATACTTGCTGTTGAGCAAGTGTGTGACGCGGCGGCTGCGCAGGAATTTCCACGGGAGGTTCAGCTGCCGACACACTGCCCAGGTCTGCTCAATGGCTTCCTCGGCGGTATCGGGAGTGGCGGTGATGTGGACCTTCCAGCCCTGATCGGGAAGCTTCGCTCCGCCGGTGGGGGTGAGAACTTCCCAGACACCGTACTGGCTCCGCTTCCAGCCAACGGGGAGTTCGCGCTTGGCCAGAGAGAATCGTGAGGAGGTGTCGTCGCAACGTTCCAGCGGCTCATACCAATGCGAATCCGCGACGGTATACAGCCCATATTTCGGATCCACTTTCCCTCCATCTGCCCTGGCCGCAAGGAATCCTCGTCCAGTGGTACGCCGAACACGGAGCAAGGTCGCACTTCTGCGCCATCTGCCGACGGGATCATGATCCAGATCGGTCGTACAACTTGCAACCTTTTTAGCTCCAGCTAAAACCAGGCGGAACATCGGCCGTTTTGGCATGGCACTCGCGGTGAGGACGGGAATCCGTCTGCAGAATCGGACGGCTTGTCACGGAAGGGCTGGATGCCGGACCGTCTGCTACGTGTCGGACTAATCGCACCCGGGGTGATTCCCAATTTCTCGGCGAGTTCGCCGTTGCTGCAGCCGTCACGCAATGCGTGGAGAACAGCTGCTCGGTTCCTGCCTAGCAGGGCAGCCAGGCTCTCTTGCGGCAGGCGGCTTGCGGCGGGCGCAGACGGTGGCCCCTCGTCCAGCAGGGAGCAGTGACGGCCCTCTGGGCGGCCGGGGAAGACCAGGACCGGGCCGCTCCCCGCGCCGCCCGGAAGCGACGGAAGCACCGCGGCGCCCCCCTGCAGGAAGAACGAAGGGGACAGCAGCAGTCCGCATCCGTTCGGCTCGACACTCGCCATGCCTGCGGAGTCGATTTCCAGTACGGGCGCGTTCCAGCGTATGCCCGGGCCTAGGCTGTTCAGCAGGGCCCCGATTCCATCACGGCACATGATGTCCCGACGGAGCTCCTGGACCGAGGCGAGACAAGCATGAACGCGCCTCCAGTACGGTCGCACGGCCACCTGGCACATCTCTCCAACGGCAGCTGCTAAGTGTGCTCCCTGTAGTTCCAGGGCGCAGGAGCGGGCTGCACCTGGCGCCTTCGCGTGGCTCGACCAGGCGGACAGGACACCACGAGATCCGCCGCTGTCCCTCGCCAGCCGCCGGGCTCCATCCAGCTCCTTGCCGGGATGCGTTATTGTCGCGATCACTCTATGGCGCCAAGCTTGCAGGAAGTCAATTTTCGTGTTGCGCAGGGCATCCACTGCGAATATCGCCTCGATGTGCTGGCCGAGTGGGCCGATGATTCTGATACGCGCCAAGTCGTCGACGCAAAGAGTTATGCGTTGCACGAGTGTGACAGTTCCGTTTCTTGGTGCAAAGAGTTTGAGTGTCCGCCGGGCGCAAGCGGGCCGCGCGGCTCGGCGTCGCTTCACGTGCGGTAATCCGCGTGGCGAGAAGGGCGGCCACCGGACACCCTGCGGTCACGAGAAGGCATAGATGCCGGCGGTGAGACGTGAGCCGGTTCCGGTGCCATGGATAGGTTAGGCTTCCGGCCCAGCAAGAGAACGCCAGCCAGGGCGTCGCATTCCCGCCTGGCGGTAGCATGAGGGATTCCACCGTGCCTAATGTGTCACACGTCACACGCGAAGATGGTTCACTCAGATCGCGAGCCACGGAGACCAGGACGGTCTTTCTCCGAAGCGAGGACCGCGAGGTCTACAGATGGATCGCCGGGGGCGCGCATTGCTCTGTCAAGGAAATCACATCAGGGACCGGGCGGCAGCAGCAGGAAATTGAGACGTCGATCGGCAGGTTGCTTCAGATGCATCTGGTCCGTGTCGACTCGACGTCACCTTCGAAATACCTTGCGGTGTCACCTGAGACGGCGCGAGTCGAGCTCGTTGCGCCCCTGCAGCGCGATATCGAACACCGGCAGCATGAGGTCGACCGCATACGCGCGGTGCTGTACGAGCTCACCAGTGACTACCAGGAAGGAGTAGCGCGCTCCGCGGGACCCGCATCGGTGGAGGTCGTCACATCGCCTCGCCAAGCCGCTGAGCTGACCGAGCAGTTGGCTGCCTCTTGCCGTTCGGAGATCCTGCTCTCCGAACCGGATGTGACCGCCGCTATCGCGGCCATGCCGTACTTTCATTCAGGAGGCAAGCCCGTACTCGGTGCGGATGTCGAGGTCCGCGTGCTGTTCCCGCACACGGCACGCTTCCGGCGGGACCTGGCCGAGCGCATGCAGGCCCAGGCGCAGCGCAATACGTCGTACCGCACTCGGAGCGACAGTTTCATGCCACTGATCGTTTTCGACGGCCAGGTGGCAGTTTTTTCCGATCACACGCGCTCAGACGCAATCGTGCTGGTTCGGGACTCCGCCGTGGTTTCGTTCGCGGTCGCAGCCTTCGAGCGGGCGTGGACCCGGGGCGTCACGTTCAGTACCTCGTACGAGCGCCAAGTGGTTAAGGAACTCTCCGAAAGCACCAAGCGCACCATCTTGCATCTCATGGTGCAAGGTGTCGACGACCGGTTGATCGCGCGACGACTGAACATGTCCTTGCGGTCCTGCCAGCGCCACATAGAAGTCATCATGCGGCGGCTGGGCGCCAAGACCCGCATGCAGGCGGGTTACCTCGTCAGTGAGCGTGGCCTCCTGAAGGACTGAACGAGCGGGCAGGAGCGCACGAGAGCGAGTCGCAGGGGGCGGTCGCCGACGGCTTGGCAACTCGCACGACCGTGCTGTTGCTTGGCGCGGGGCGGCAAAGCCCCGCTCGCAGAAGTCCCGATTGAGCCTCACAGCTCAATGCGCTGGCGTCCCAGAAGGATGCTACGCCAGGAGCCAGAAGCGCTGAGCTTGCTCTCGCCGACGCCGGGCGGCGGCATGGTCATGGGGCGCCCTACGGTGCCGCCGCCCTGTCGTCCCGCTCGGGAGCAGGTACCAGCTCGTCAGGGTCGTGCATCTCTGCACCGGCGAGAGGGAACACCACGATGACCTCACCCAACACGGTGGTTGAAGCCATCTCGCCGATCGGGTCCTCGGGGTGGTCAGTCTCTCCGGTGGCCATGACCCGGTCGCCCTTGTGCCACTGCTTCATGGGCGTGCTCCTTCGTAACGGTCCACTGCGGTGCGGGCGCTCAGTCCCGTCCGCTGCACTCGCCCAACTTGATGTGCCCGTTCACCCAGTATGCGGTGATGATGCCCTTGTGGCCGTAGTTCTTCCCGTCAACGATGCGCAGGCCGCCCACCTGGCCGTCGCCCAGCACATCGACCCGCACTGGGTGCACCAGTGCTTGCCGAGTGCGTGCGTCTGCCGGGGCGGACGACGGCCGGCACGCGGTATACACGCCGCAGCGGTCACACCCGTGCGTTCACCACACGACCCCTCCGCCGCCGACGCCCACGTCTCGCCTGCGCGCTGAGCGCTACTGGGGGCCAGCCGGCGGTTCGCTGCCGCGGCTGCGTGCCTCTGCCCGCTCCCGCATAAGGCTCCGGACGCGCTCCTGCTCGGCCCGAATGGATGGTGCGTTGGCCCGCTCGTAGTTATCCGACAGAGACTTCACCGCGTTCTGAATTTTGCCGAGCTTGTCCTCGATCTGTTTGGTCGGACGGTTTTTCATCAGGGACTCTGCCCAGGTACCGAAGTCGACCACGTACTCGAGCGGCTCCACGGTTCCGCTGGGACCTTCAGACTCGACGGTGAAGGTATACGCGGTGGGCAGGCCACTGTTTTGGAACCGATCCTGGTTATCTAGGAGGAATTCGAGCCGACGCCCAGGCGGCAGCATGGGAATGGTTCGGGACAAGGCGCGCTGCACCATCTCTGTCATATCGTCTCCCCACGCGGAGAGCAGGGGCGGATTGCAAGAGATACGCACATTTCGAGCCATGGTCGAGCCGATGTTCTCAATGACGACCACCAGGACTCCCGAGGCTGGATCCGAAGGCTGGATGTCAACGATCACGTACGGCTCACTCTGCTCCCGGTGGATGCGCTCTGCCAACGCCAGCTGCTCGCTGTGCGCGCGTTCTGCCTGTCAAGGTTGTTCGCTAGCAACCCGCACCTGCTCATCGGCTGCACGGGCCTGCCGCCCGGAGTGGCTCGCCGCAGCCGATGCAATCCTCGCCTGCCAGACGGCGATCCCAGCGGCACCCACTGCTACGACACCCGTGCTGAGCGTGATCCAGTCTCCTGCGTCCATGAAACGAAGCTAGCGGGAAGGACTGACACCGCACTTAGAGAGCTCCATCCGCAACAGGGACGAGAACGTATACGACCGTGAACGGTCTCCCGTCAGTCGGCGGGAGTCCATCCGGTATCAGTCGAGGTCAGGCTCGTAACCGCCAGCCGCGCCGTTGCGTGGGTCGTCGGGCGGCTCGGGCACCGTGCCGCTGCCTTCGCAGCGCTCGCACGTGATCGTGGTCCGGCTGCCGTCGGGCGCCTCGACGGTGATCTGCCCGTTCTGGCACGAGCCGCACCTGGGCACGTCGTCCTCCTGACGCTCACGCTCCCGCTCGCGCAGGAGCTGCAGCGTCATATTGATCATGCGGCCGTAGCGGCCGTCCTCGCGCAGCAGATGCGCGTACTGCGGATCTACCCAGCCCATGAGCGGCCTCCTGGTGGTTGCGGGTGGTACGACTCCAGCGTCCTCCGATGCCGGTGACCGGTCCAGGCGCCCACCCGCCGCTGAGGGGCCCGGACATCACGTCGTTGCCCATTCGAGCCCCAGCTCGGCCAGCGCCGCGAGCTGTTCGGCCCCCAGCCTGGCGCGTCGGGTCTTGGTGTTGGACAGCCATACACCCAGCCGCACTGCCACCTCCTCACCACCGTCCTTACCGCCCGCGTCGGCTTCTGCGGGCCGCAGGGTTTCGGTGTGTTTGCGGGGGACGGTGAGGGTGTTCTCGCGGGCCTGGTACTGGGTCAGTGCCGCGATGCCGCATTGGAAGGTGTTCATGTCGGCCAGGCCGGGGACGCCGTCGGGGAACGCCTCGGTTCCCGTCGCATCCTCCATCACAGCGCCCCCGGCCTCGGCCTCCATATCGCCGCTGGTGGGGTTGATGCCGAGGGCGGCCAGGCGCTCGCGTTGCCCGTCGTGCAACTGCTCCCAGCCCTCGCGCTGCGCCTTGAGCCAGCGGCCGATGTCCTCGCCGTCCACGACGACGCCCGGGCGGATCTCGCCCGGCGTGGCACCGTCGTCTTCCACCAGCCGCCGCACGAGAACGTAGCGGCGTTGCCAGTCGATGGGCCAAGCCGGATTCCAGTCCGCATCGAGGGCCTCCAGGAGCCGGCGGCGCTCCTTGGCGCGCTCCTCATTGGCGCCGAGGCCGCCGGCCTTGCGCAGGTTGGCGAGCCACTGTCCCACAGCCACATCGTCGGCGACCGCTTCCTTCGGGGCGGCCAGCGTCCCGTGGACCGCGTAGTACGTGCGGGCCGCGGACAGGTTCTTCATGAACTTCGCCTCGGCGACCGACCAGACCATACCGAGTTCGTCCAGCAGCTCGGCGCGCCACGCCTTGAGCGTGCCCGCCCGAGCTGCCCGCCGCTGCTCGCTGACCCACGCCCCCAGACGGTAGGTGCGCTCGCCGTCTTCGCCGAGAGCGACGGTGCCGTCCAGCGGCACCTGGGCGTTGCCGTTCTCCTCGACCCAGATGCGCAGGGCGTTCAGGCCGGTCAGCCACACCTCCGAGTCCGGCTGCAGCACCCGCGTGCGCAGGAAGGCGGCGATCACGTCGGGGTTCTTCGGCAGCGAGAACCGCAGCAACGGCGTCTTTGTCTTCTTGCGTGCCTGTTGCCCGCCGGCGTCGGCCCCACCGTCCTCCAGACCGCCGTGGGCATCCTCCTCCGGCCCCGGAGCCTGACCGTCAGCGGCCTCCGACTCCGCGGCGCCCGGGCCCGCACCGTCACCCGCGCTGTCCGCGCTGACACCGCCTTCGCCCGCCTCGGCGGATTCCTCATCGATGTCGGCGTCGGGGTCAAGGCCGATGACGCTGGTGGCGCGGCCGCGGGCGGTGCGGGTGGTGAGCAGCAGCCGCTGCGCGATCCGCTCATCGTGCGCCCGCAGGCCTTGGAGGACGGCGACCAGGGGCCGGTAGGAGGCCGACGCCATCATGTCCTCGGGGCTCTCGCCAGGTTCCAGGAAGACAGGCACGATTAGCCGGGCGACTTTGCCTTCGCCGGGGTTCTGGCGCAGTCCGCGTCCGGTGATCTGCACGATCTGCACCGGCGAGCTGCGCGTGTCGGCGAAGATGACTCCGTCCACGCCGCGCCGGCCGCGGATGTCGACGCCTTCGCTGAGGACCTGACAGCTGTGCAGGATCTGCAGGTCGTTGACCCATCCGTCCGCGTCCTGGCCGTCGGCGAACCGTCCCAGTACCTGTCGCCGGTAGACGGCCGGATGGTCCCCGCACAGCCATTCCGAACCCACCCGCTTCGGATAGACCGCGGGGTCCATCTCGTACAGTTCCGCGGCCGTCTCCGGCAGAGCCCGCGCGGCTGCCATCGCCTCGATGGTGCGCCAGTGGAACGACAGCAGCGAGCGAGTCCCTGCGGCAGTGGTGCTCAGGTGCTTGAGCAGGGCGGCCTGCAGTGCCGCAAGACGTCGGCCGCGCACCTCTTCGACCGGAGCGCCTTCTCCGGGCATCTCGGGGTCGCGGATCTCCAGCACGTCGATCTCGAACGACGCGAGGACGCCGCGTTCGATGGCCTCCATCAACCCGAACTCAAACAGCACCGGCCCGTAGAGCGCTTCGTCATCCATCGAGGCGACCAGCCGCCCCACACCACCCGCAGCATCGTCCTCCGCGGCCCCTGGACGCCCCCCAGAGCCCTTCTCACCCGATCCACGGCCACGGGTGTCACCAGAGCCCGGCTGGACCTGCCACAGGCGTGGTGTGGCTGTCATGAACAGGCGACGCTTCGCGGGGATGCGCTCATTGTCCAGCACCGCCGCCCACGCCTTGCCCAGATCACCGGACGTACGGTGCGCCTCGTCGACGATCAGCAGGTCGAAGGTGCCGAGGCGCTGTCCGTAGGAGCCGCGCATCGCCCGCTCCAGCACCCCCGGCGCCGAGTCGCTTGCCTGGCCCGTCGCGCCGTCCTCGGCCGCAAGGTCGGTGCCTTCGTCCTCCAGGCCCTGCGGCACCAGCGACGCGTACGTCGCGAAGATGGTCACCGATCCGCCGGCCGACGCCCACAGGGCCAGCTGTGTCGGGTTGGTCGTGCACCGCACGCCGAGCGTCTCCAGGAGAGGGTCGGCGCCGAGGGAGCACACGGCGATCATCGGCTCCTGGCGGCCCATGGCGCGCCAGGTTTCGACGGTCTGTGTGAGCAGTTCGAGCGTCGGCACCATTACCCCCACGCGCCCCCGGGGCACCAGGCGTCGGGCCGAGACCGCTGCAAGGCGCGTCTTGCCGGTACCGGTCGCCATCACCACCGTCCCCCGCAGGCCCCCGGCGGGCACTATCCCATCCGGAGGTACGGAAAGGCCTCGGGAAATCGCGTCATCGGCTTCTGCCTGATGCCGCCAAAGACCGCTACTGTTCACTGGCCGACTCCCAACCGACGATTTATGCAAGCGAGTTCTTGCACAGGAATTCCCTGAGGCGCGTTACATACATTTGTCTGACGCGAAGAACCAGAAGTCTCCCGTCCGCTCCGGGGGTGACCCGTTTTTCCAGACTCTACCCGCCATTGCATCACGTTGCATCAGTTTCGGAAAAACGTAGACACGGAGGAGTTGCGTCCCGTAGCATAGGGGCATGCGGTGCGAACCGTGGAGGCTGGCGGTCCCTCAACGGTCCGTTCCCGGAGCACCCAGCAGTGGAAGGGGACAGGGCGCCGCCACCGGCGCAGGCCCCGGCCGCATCGAACACTCACCCCAATAAGTAGCCCGCTGATCTTTGGCCTGATCCACGGCGACAGGAGTTAAAGAGTCGCGAACGCTGCACCACAGAAAAGCGCCTCGCATTGAATTGCGGAGCAATTCAATAGCAATTCCGGAGGAATTGTGCATAAACCCGGAGGGTTTATCGTCTTTGCGGCCCGTAGGGC
>NZ_JOCQ01000141.1 GCF_000720725.1 Streptomyces rimosus subsp. rimosus | reverse complement strand
GCTCCAGCCCCACCCCCACCACCAGTTCCAGAAGCTCCCGTGCCTCCACTACCGCCCCCGCCCCCGGGACCACCCGCTTCCGCACCACTCCCCGCGCTCGCGCTTCCCCCGCCCCCGGGCCCGGCTCCGCGCATCGCCTCCGGCCGTGGATCGCACGCGAACACCGACCGCAGCGCCACCACCATCTGCTCCGCCGCCGCCAGCACCAGCCGCTGCCCCGCCGTCTTGCCCGCGACACGCAACGGCAGCAGAGCCGTACCGAGCCGGTCGTCGGGCAGCGGCGCGCGCGTCACCGGCGTCGATCCGGCCGTGTACCAGGCGGCCTGGACCGCGCGCCGGGCAGGGTCCGTCAGCGCCGTGGACAGCAGGGTTTCACCGCCGCCGGTCAGCCGCTCGCCGACGATGCGCAGTTCCGGCTCGGCCTGTACGGCGACGTCGAGCCGGACGGGACCGACCGGCCCGTCGACCGTGCAGCCGATGCGGAACCCGCGTCTTCCCTGCTCGTCGGGGCGCGCCCACGCCGGTACGCAGCCGACCGCGCCGCCCGGGGCCGCCCCCACAGCCCAGCCGAGCCGGGCGCCGCTGCCGAGCCGCGCGAGGATCTCGTACGCCTGCAGCACGCTGGACTTCCCACTGCCGCTGGGGCCGGTCAGCAGCGTCAGCGGGCCCAGCGGCACGGTCGTGCCACGATGCGTCTTGAAGGCGGACAGGCGTAATTCGGTGACCGCCGGACGCACACTTTCCGTGTCCATACGAGGACGCTAGGCAACCGGCGAACGCAAAACCGTTACGGCTGCAACGCCTTCCTACGATCGGGGTACGGCACCGGCCGGCGGCTCGGCGACCTCGGTACCGACGGGCGTGAGCAGGAAGACGTTGGTGTCGACCCGGTGCATGCCGCTGGCGAGCCCGAAGACGACTCCGCTGGAGAAGTCCAGGATCCGTTTGGCCACGTCGGCGTCGGCGCTGCTGAGGTCGAGCAGGACCGGGATCTGCGCCATCAGGTACTCGGCGACCTCACGCGCATCGGCGAAGGTCTGCACCCGGATGACGACGAACCGCCGCATCTCCTCGCCGGGTTCCTCCTCGGGCAGGGCGCGGTGGTCGGGCCACGAAGGCCATTCACTGCCGCTGCGAAGGGGAACGACCTCGGCGAGCCCTTCCCACTGTTCGTCGGTGGCGTCGGGCCGGTTCACCGAATCACCTCTCCCGGAGGGGCACTGAACAACTTCGGTATCTGCATCGCGCAATTGTAGGGATACCTGCATATACGGCTTCGGGTGCGACACACGGACGGCGTCACTTGCTTCCTCCATCCTGCACCATGGCCGCTGAGCAGTGCCGACACCCCGGGCATATATCCTGCGTCGAGTTCTCGTGTTCCTGTTCACCCCATCTGTCACGGAGGTCGGTTCCGCCATGAGCACTGATCCTCCCGCCCGTGGGCTGCGCGCCTTGCGCGGTCTCCGCAAGCCCGCGAAGAAGCGGCCCGCGTCCGCCACCCCGCCGGTGGACACCACACCGGACGCCCAGACTCCGGATACTGGTTCCGCACCCGTCGGCAGTGTCATCAACGCCACGCTTTACCGCGACGGCTATCGCCTCAGTACCCACGAAACTCTCGCCGACACCTTCCGTAACCTGCGCACCACTGCCGGTTCCATGGCCTGGATCGGTCTGCACCGGCCCTCGTCCTCCGAATTGGTCACCCTCGCCTCGGAATTCGACCTTCACCCGCTGGCGGTCGAGGACGCACTGGAGGCCCATCAGCGGCCGAAACTGGAGCGTTACGGCGAGACCCTCTTCGTCGTCCTGCGTGCCGCCCGTTACCTGGACGATCCGGAAGAGGTCGACTTCGGTGAGCTGCACCTCTTCGTGGGCCCCGATTTCGTCATCACCGTACGCCACGGCGGCGCCCCCGACCTGCCTTCCGTACGCCGCCGCATGGAGGCCACCCCGGAACTGCTCAAGCGCGGGCCGGAGGCGGTCCTGTACGCGATCCTCGACGCGGTCGTGGACGATTTCGCGCCGGTGGTCGCCGGTGTCCAGAACGACATCGACGAGATCGAGACGGAGGTCTTCGGCGGCGACCCGCGGGTCTCCCGCCGTATCTACGAACTCTCCCGCGAGGTCGTGGAATTCCAGCGCGCCACCCGTCCGCTGAACGGCATGCTGGAAAGCCTGACCGCCGGCTTCGAGAAATACGGCATCGATGAAGAACTCCGCCGCTACCTCCGCGACGTCGCCGACCACGCCACCCACACCACCGAACGCGTCGACGGCTTCCGCCAGGCCCTCCAGGACATCCTCACCGTCAACGCCACCCTGGTGAACCAGCAGCAGAACGCCGAGATGCGAGCCCTCGCGGAAGCCGGCTTCGAACAGAACGAGGAGATCAAGAAGATCTCCTCGTGGGCGGCCATCCTCTTCGCCCCGACGCTCGTCGGCACGATCTACGGCATGAACTTCGACCACATGCCGGAGTTGCACTGGGTGTTCGGCTACCCCTTCGCTATCGTCCTGATGGCGGTTGTATGTACTGGTTTGTACGTCATCTTCAAGCGCCGGGATTGGCTCTGAGCAATCGGCGTCGGCACAAGCGCGCTGCGGGTCGAACGCCGCAGGGTGCGCGCGGCGCGCCCCAAGAGTGACGACCGGACCGGACCGGAAGGACAGCGTGAGGGAGCGGGGTGCAGCGAAAGCTGCACCCCGCTCTTGTCTTGATGGCCCCATTGAAGCGAAGCCGTCTGGTTGACTACGCAGCTACGGCCACTTGGTTGAGTCACACATCAACGGACTTGCGCCCCTTGTCTCCGGCCCCGGGCATGAAGTGGGCGTAATGGCCCAGCGTGATGTCAGGGCTCGAATGACCGAGCCAACGTGCCAGTGTGACCACGGACTCGCCGGCTTCGAGAATAATCGAGGCACAGGTATGCCCAAGGACGGGGAAGCCGTCCTTCCGGGAAATCTGCCACCGTCCGCCCTTTTCCCGCATGGGGATGACACCGGCCGCAGCCAGAGTCGGCTTCCAGACCTCGACGTTGAAGATATTGGCGCGTACAGCGTTACCGTAAGTCGTGGTCAACATCAGGGGAACGTCTTCGTCCCCCGCTCGGGCTCGGGCCCTCCCCAGGGCAACTCGACTTCGACGGCAGGAAGCTCTGCGAAGTGCCCGGCCGGCTCGGAAGCAACCGACTGTGGGGACCCCTCGGCGTCCGTGCAACGCGGCAACTCACGCACCCACCCGCGCCCCGCCGTATCCGCCCCGCCGAAGGCCCGCGCTGAAGGCCCCGGCCTTCGGCGGAGCGGTAGCCCTCGACTCGGAGGCCGCCGGCCGCACGGGGTGTTACGTGTTTCTCTCGTCCGGGAACCTCATGGTCGAATTGGTCGCCGGCAGTTGGCCCGAGGCCGGCCACAGGGGGCCGCCCCGTACGCGCGGGGACCGCGCCTCCCGGCCATCGCCCCGCGGCCGACCGCGGTCACTTCACCCCGAGCTGGGCGAAGAGTTCCGCCCGGGCACGCTCCGACTGGTCGAACACCCCACGGAAAATGGATGACGACATCGTCGAAGGCGTACGGATACCGCGCATGGTCATGCAGAGATGTTCACCCCGCCCCATCACGGCCAAGTCATTCGTCCCGGTGATGTCGGAGATCTCGTCTGCGATGTCGACCACGAGTCGTTCCTGTACCTGCAATTTGTGTGCGTGCTTGTGCGCGATACGGGCGAACTTCGAGAGTCCGAGCAGTACCCCGCCGGACTTGTAGGCCACAGTCAGGTCACAGCTGAACGGAAGCAAGTGGTGTTCGCACAACGACCAGACGGTCATGCCCGAGACCATGACCGTCTGGCCCAGGGTACTGCTCTCGAACAGGGTATCCACCTTTCCGGCATCGTACTCCACGAACTCCTTCCACCATTTGGCATAACGTCGCGGAGTCTCGCGGAGCCCTTCGCGGGTGGGGTCCTCCCCGATTTCGATCAGAATCTGCCGGGCCAGCTCTTCGAGCCGGGCGGCGTCGACGGATACGCCGACCGCTTCCTGCCTTTCCCAGGCGGCTTTCACCATCACACACCCCTGCGGTTCCCCCACGCCTGCACATGGATACGGGTCGACATGTTCCACCGCCGGGCGACGACGGCGTCGGCGAGCGACGACATATGGCGGGTCAGCGTCTCCTGGTCCTGTCCCTCCGGCATGATCCAGACGGATTCCAGGCCGTGGCGCGCGACGATGGCGTCGACCTCTTCGAGATCAGCCGGGCCACGGCAGACGAACTTGAAAGCCGCGCCACCGGTGGCGTTCAGGGCCCGCAACGCGACCGGTACCACCGTCCGTTCCGGCCCCATGCCGCTGTGCCGCAATTTGGGCGAGACGTTGAAGCGGGCTTGCGTCGCCGTCAATGCGGGCGATGGCGCGATGGTCCCGTTGGTTTCGATCTCGACGGATACCCCACTCTCCTTCAGCATGTGGCACAGGAGCGTCACGGCCTGCTGCTGCTGGAGTGGTTCACCACCGGAGATGACGACCAGCCGGACTTCCATGGCCCTGAGCCGGTCCGCCACGTCGGGGACGTGCATCGCGTGCAATTCGGCTTTCGGATCGTACGCCGTGCCCTCGTTGCTCTGCCCGGTCCAGTCCCAGGTGTACGGCGTATCGCACCAGGTACAGGTCAGATTGCAGCCGCCGAGCCGGACGAAGGAACAGATGCGCCCCATGGAGGGGCCCTCGCCCTGAATCGTCGGGCCGAAGATTTCATTGACGACGATCTTCCGGCCGCGTGTTGTCTCCTGCCGGCTCATCGCACCGCTCTTACTTCCCACGGTAGGTGGCCCAGGTCCGGGGCGTTTCCGATACCCGTACACAGCTCAGTTCCGGCAGCCGTTCGACCCACTGGTGATAGACCCACCAGGCCAGGTTCTCCGCGGACGGGTTCATTCCGGGGACGGCGTCGTTGAGGTGCCGATGGTCGAAGGTCGCGTCGAGCCAGTGCTTGAACTCGTCGAGTTCCCCGTAGTCGCGTACGAAACCGGGCTCGGTGAGTTCCGTGTCGTCGCAGCGGAGTTCGAGAACCACCAGGTAGTTGTGGCCGTGCATTCTGGCGCACTGGTGTCCTGCCGGCAGGGCGCCGAGCTGGTGGCTTGCGGAGAAGTGGAATTCCTTGGTGATCGCATACATGGGTGCAGCTCCGTCCGTTCTGGTCTCTCGATACTCGTCAGGCCGTTTCGGCCGGCATGGGCTCGGCTTCTTCGACTGGTCCTTCTTGGTTCGTCGGAAGCGGAGTTCACCTCTGATACCGGGTCGGGTCGGTGAGGTCCGCTTCGGCGAAAGCGTTCCGGCGGTCGTGGCACGATGCGCAGCTTCCGCAGTGGAACCGCTCGCCCTTGAAGCACGTCCAAGTCTCGCGCCAGTCGACGCCGAGCTCCGTGCCCAGGAGCAGAACGTCGGCCTTGCGCAGGGTGAGCAGCGGGGCGGTCACACGGGGTGGTGGATCAGCGAGCCCTTCCAGGGCTCGGGCTTCCATCGCGTTGAATGCCGTCAGAAACGCGGGCGAGGTGTCCGGCGCGGTGGCCGCGTCCTCGGCGAGGAACCCGAGACACATTTCCTGCGCTCCGGCCAGTACGGCATGGGCGTAGGCGACCGTCATGAAGACCGGATTGCGGTTCGGGACGACATTGACGCTTCCGGTACGGGTGTAGTGCTCGTCGGGAACCGTGACGTCGGCGTCCGTCAGGGAGAAGCCACGCATCAGCCGGGAATAGCCGCCGAGATCGGCGACGGTCAGGTCGATGTTCAGCTTTCCGGCGGCCCGTCCCGCGTACTCCAGTTCCTTGCGGTGGCGCTGGCCGTAGTCGATCGCGATGGCGGATACTTCTCTTCCCTCGGCCTTGCAGGCGTGGGCGAGCACGACGGAGTCGATGCCGCCGGACAGGACGACCAGCGTCTTGGCCGACGTCATCGGCCTTTCCCTTTCCGTTCGTGTCCGTACGTCGCTCTTTCCCGCGGGGGTGTCTTCCGCAGGCCGGGCAGCGTGGGCAGGGCGCACCGCCGCGGAGCAACCCGGTTGCTCGCGGTCACCCCGGGGCGGGGCCTGGTGAGGGTGTCGCTGCGGAAGTCAAGCATCAGAAGGCCCGTCCGCTTCCCGGTCGATATCGAGTTGTACGAGATCGCGCAAGCGGTGCATTCGCTCACGGACTTGGGCCACGGTGTCACCGGACACGCACGCGCCCAGCGGGATATTGGTCGTACTGTCCGTGGTGGGGACCCAGTCACCGGGGGCATAGGCGACCAGTACCTTTTCGACACCCGGGCCCGCGGAGAACGCGTCCAGCCCTTTGATCTCCCGCAGGACTCCCGGGGCGCCCTCGTTGCGAACGGCGATCGCGCCGAAGGCCGCGTCGAACGCGATGTGCTGCCCCAGCGCTTCCGGGCGCCGGGCGGTACGGCAGTCGATATCGGCGTAGTAGGGGTTGAAGTCGCTGTGTGCCAGCCACATGTCCGTGACGGGACCGCCGGCCAGGCGTGCGGCGACCTCGATCAGGTACACGCCGTCCGCGTTGCACTTCACCTCTGTGTGCCCGGGGCCGATACGTACGCCGAAGACATCCAGAACCTCGTGCGTGAAGGCGGCCACCCGGTCCCAGTCCGGGTCCTCGCGGTTGATCTGGACGTTGTTCCAGTAGGGGAAGTCGTAGTCCGAGTCGTCGGGCTGGGAGTAGAACCACATGTCGATGATCTGGTGCTGCCCGTCGTAACTCATGGTGTTCACCGCGATCTCCCGGCCGCGGATGTACTGTTCCACCAGCCACTTCCGGACCGGCTCACGGAAGTTGTCGAACTTCACCAGGCGGTCCAGGCCGGCCAGCGCCGCATCGTCGGCAAGCAGCACGGCGCCGTGGGACTCGCTCCCCTGGGTGTGTTTCACGATGGCGGGGAAGCCGACCTCGTGCGCGGCGGCGGGGATGTCCGCGATCGATGTGACCAACCGGTACCGGGGGATGCGCAGCCCCGCCTGTCCGGCCACCCGGCGCATCGCGTCCTTGTGGTTCCTGGCATGGGCCAGTTCCACGCAGTTGCCGGGGAGGCGGAGCGTGTGGGCCAGACGGTCGGCGAGGTCGACGGACGCATCGCTGCCGGAGAGCACCGCGCGGATGTCGTCCCGGTACGGCTCCAGTTCATTCAGCATCCCATCGAGGTCCCGGCTGTAGAGGGAGACATCGTCACCATCGGCATGGCAGGGCCAGCGTTCTTCCAGCAACTCCTCGCTGAAGGAGTAGAGTGAAATGAGCCGGTGTCCTCTGGCCTGGACCGCCCGTTTGTAATGGAGGCCGAACTTCACCGGGTTGAGGACGACGATGCTGTTCATGGGGGTCAACCTCCGTCGTTTCGAACAGCGATGACAAGACACCGAAGCTCCGGGCGTGCAAGCTCCGCGGGGCCGTGGGACGCTCGTTACGTCATCCGGCAATCGCCGCGCCCGGGCGTGCGCAGCGGGCTGTGAGGCAGCAGGTGGCGAGCCGCATCGGGCCGAGGCGCACCGCACCGAACGCGGTTTCTTCCGGATGGCAAGTGTGGAAGGCGAGGACGGGATGCCGCTGATGCCGTCCGACGGTGCGAACCGGGTTCGCGCTGTTACCGACGCACCTACCGCGCCCGCGCACAGGTTTCCTGGAGAGCGATAGAACAGAATTCTCTGTATTTATCGTTCCCTGTCTTTCCCGACCTCATTAGTCCCATTTATCGGGTCAGTGAAGGACAGTTTTTTCTGCAGCCGTTCATGGCGTCGGGGAGTTCGCGGCGCGCACGCACGAATACACCGCCGGCGCCTCGTGGCCCACCCCGCGGACACCGGAGCCGCGCCATCAGCCGCGCGTGGCACCGGAGCCGTTCGCGTCGGCCGTCAGCGGCTCCGCACGCGTTTGTGCGCCCCAGCCGAACACCGCGGCCAGCAGAGCCACCGCGGGCACCACGAGCAGTGCCGTCCCGCTTCCCCGGGCGGCTGCGAGATGCGCGAAGACCGCGGCGCCGACCGCACCCCCGGCCAGATCGAGGCTGCTGAGCCAGGACATCGTCTCGGTCATCCGGCCGGGCGGCGCGAGATCGCCGCCGATCGTCCGCAGCGTCCCGAACGTGGAACCGATGGCCAGCCCGGCCACCGGGCAGAGCAGCAGCACCATCTCCGGGGACAGCCGCGTGCCCAGGCACAGCACTCCCGTACCGAGGGCGAAGACGATCAGGAGGACGAATGCCTTCGGTCCACGGGCCAGCAGGTCGGGTACGGCCCCCAGACCGAAGCTCCCCACCACGCTGCCGACGGACAGTGCGCCGAGGTAGAGACCGGTGTACGCGCCGGCGTCGTGCTCCTTGGCGTACAGCGGCAGGAGCACGTCGACGGCGGTCACGGCGGTCACGAACAGTCCGCTCGCGGCCAGCAGCCGCCGCACGGGGGGTGAGGCCGGCGGCCCCAGCCAGTGCCCCCGGGCGCCGGCGGCGGAGCGCGGCGCGGCCGGGGCGTCCACCAGCAGGAGGAGGACCGAAAGCGCCGTCAGCGTCGCGGTGACGAAGAACGGGGCGACGGGCGACACCGACAGGCTCAGCCAGCCGGCCAGCACCGGGCCGGTGATCAGCGCGGCACCCATCATGGACGAATCCAGGGCCATGGCCGTCGTCAGCGTCGCCCCCTCGCCCGTCGAGTACCACACCGCGCGCATCATGACCGCGACCGGCGGGGCAGTGACCCCCAGACCGACCGCGGTGACCAGGATCACCGGCACGGGCCCCCCGTTCCGCACCATGAACAGCAGCAGCGCGGTCACCGTCAGATAGGCGGTCAAGCAGCCCAGCAGGACCGGACGTGGCGCGTACCGGTCGATCAGCCGTCCGCGCAGCGGCGCCGTCACCCCCTGCCCGATCGCCGAACCGCTCACCATCAGGCCCGCGGTGCCGTACGAGTAGTCCCGGCCGACCAACAGCAGCAGGCTCAACGTGACCATGCTGGGCGGGAGTTTGGAGATCATTCCGACGAGCGCGTTCCTCCAGAAGCCCGGGACCGCCATCAGGTCCCGGTAACTGGAGAGCAGACGCCGTGGGGCACGGCCGTCCGGGGCGGCGGACACTTCCGGGGCAGCAGACATCGACTCGATCCCTGGTACGGAGGGGAGACGGACAGCCACCACGTTCGGGAGCGGTGGCCCGCAACGACGCTTCAGCGGTGGGCGGAAAGTATCGCGCGGAGATTCTCCGCGGCTCGGGCCGGCGCGTCACGCGGGGGCCGGCTGTCGCAACACGGCGGCCTGGCCATCCGTCCGGCCACCGACGTGGCCGAGCCGCAGACGCCGCTCGCCGGACCGGCCGGGCCTCCCGCGCAGGGTGTGAAGATCAGGATGATGAGGCGGGTGCCGGGTGAGGTGGTGGGCTGCGCCATGCACATCTTGACCCAGCCCGGACCGCTCCGCGCATGCTGCAGCGGACGCCTGTCCTCGTCCGGGTGGACGGCCACACCGGCGGTCTCGTAGAGGGGCGCCGCGCAGGGATCCGTCAGTACGGCCGCCTCGAACCGGCGCAGCGTGTTGTCGTCGGGGCGGGCGGCCAGATCGGCCCGCAGGAGGGGCAGGAGGTGCGGTGCCCAGGTGGTGGCCCAGTCGGTGAGCAGGGGCCGACCGTCGAAGAGCATCCACTGCATCGTATTGGTGGGGCGTTTCCCGTACGGAAAAATATCGGTGAAGGGCTGATTATGGGCAAGAATGTTCCATGATGCGTCAATGACACAGGCGGCGTGGGTCATTCCGGCGACAGCCTCCTGCCACACCTGGGGCACCTCCTGCCCGGACTGCGGCGTGAGGGGCCTGGGCGGGTCGCCGATGCCGGCGTAGCGGCACAGGGCCACCCATTCCACCTCGGAAAGCCGCAGCAGCAGGGCGAGGTCCCGCAGAAAGTCCACGGGCGGATTCCGGTACTTGCCGGACTCCAGACGCTGATAGGTCCCCCAGCCCCGGTTGAGCAGGAGATCGACCTGGTGCTGGGCGAGACCGGGGGCACGTCGGCCCTTTCCCCTGGGCCGTGTGAGGCCATGGGATTCCGGCGCTACTGAGGCTCGCCGCTCCGTGAGGAGCGACCGCAGTGCCTCCGCATTCATCTCCGTCCTCTCGTGATGCCGCTCTCCGGAGACACGTGACGCGGAGCGACCTCGAAGCGGCGTCAGTGGTTCCGGACAGCCCGGTGAACTCACATCGATCAACTCCCCGACGGGGCGTGTCGTTCGAACCCCCCATGAGTCGCGCCGACGGAGAGACCGCGGCGATACAGCCATGCACCCGCCTGTTGGGATCCTCGCTGTCATCATCTCCTCCGACGGCCGCTCAGCCCGGGTAGTGAGGGTGCCCTTCCGCCGGCCGAGTCACTGTGGTGAATGATCCGGGTGAGTGACTCGGACAGCTGAATGGTCCGTATGAGTGACGCCTGCCCGAAAGGCGTCAGACGCTGCCGGCAGGCGCCTTCCGTACGACGCCCGCGATCTCGTCGTACTCCTTCTGGAGGTGGCTCGGCCGCCCGGCCTGCACCGTCCAGAATCCGCCGATCCCGAGGAGCCCGTTCTTCTTGCGGACAGTGAGTTTCTTCTCGAAAACCTCGCGCGGCACCCCTTGTGTGTAGCGGGCCTTGCCGAGGAGGGGCAGTTGAATGCTGACATTGGCCGCGGGGTCGCGCACCGTGCCCGGCGGGTCCTCCCCCTGCGCCACTTTCCGCATCGCTTCGAAGTACCTCCGCCGTAGCAGGGTGATGCCTTTGTCGCCGCGCCCCAGCTGCTCGACGGTCCGGTCCGCGAACGTTCCCTGTCCGATCCACGCGGCGAAATCCTGGTTCCCGGTGTGCGACGTGATGATGTCACCGGTCGCCGGGTCGGTGAGCGGGCCGTACCAGTACGGAATCGCGCCGGGATCCTGCCGGCCGGGCGGTACGTCGTCGGGGAGCACGGAGTACTGCCAGGTGAAATTGAGGGTGCGCCGTTCGTCCACCGGCACCCGGAACTCGATGGTGTTCCCGGACGCGAGGGTGTAGGGCCACAGGCTGAGGATCCCGCCGTCGGTCACGTCGTTCGTGCTCGAGTAGGAACCTGTCGGGCGGACGTCGGGGACTTCCACCACCCGCCCGTTGACGAAACCGTGCTCGAATTCCAGGAAGTCGATCGACAGGTGCCGGGGCACATACGTGGGGGATTCCGGGTCGCTGCGTACGGCGTTCCCGTTCTGGTGCAGCCACTCGAAATGGACGGGGTCCATGCTGTTCTCGTGGCACTGGAACCAGTTGCACGGGAGTTCCGTCATGATGATCTCGACGAAGCCGTGCTCCCAGGTGAACGGCTCGAAGTCGGGCAGCAGCGGCGCGGGGGCGGGGCCGAGATAGGCCCAGATCAGCCCGCCGAGCGTGGTGGTGGGGTACGCGGCGACGCCGACTTTGCCGCGGAATCCGCCGGACGGGCCCGTCTCCTCGAACGGCTGGCTCGTGCAACGGCCTTCGGAGTCGAATCCCCACCCGTGGTATGCGCACCGCATCACGTCACCGTCCACCCAGCCGATACCGAGGTCGGTGCCCCGGTGCGGGCAGCGCCGGGAAATCAGACCGTGGCTGCCGTCCGGCTTGCGGAACAGGACGAGGTCCTCCCCCAGCAGCCGTACGGGTTTGACGCGACGCTGGGTCAGCTCCAGGACCGGCGCCACCGGATGCCAATATCTGCGCAGCAGTTCACCCATTCGCGTACCGCGTTGCACCTGGGAAAGGATGCGGTTCTTGTCCGCTGAGAGCATGGGTACTCCTTCGCTCACGACGTGCACGGAGTGGGGGCACCAGCCGGGCATCCGCCCTGTCAAGGCGACACCGTCGGCCCCCGGAAGAGAAGAAGAGCCGACGCGCAAGAGTGGGCACAGCCCCGAAGCGCTGCCGCTCGGCCTCGATATCGGAACACGCGGTACCTGGCTTGGTGGACTTGAGTGCGCACCTGTCGACCCGTACGGCGCGGCTTCGGTGGTGCGACGGCGGGAGGCGCCGCGGCGTTGATGCGGCGGGTGTGGTGTGACGGTTGCCGGAGGAGGAACAGTTATCGAAGCAGTGGAATGGTGCGCCTGGCGGGCATTGAAGTATCGGCCCCTGTCCGTTCGTCATCTTCACTCGGTCCGGGCAGCGTTGTCCACGTGCATCTTTTACACCGAAGAAGTGACGGTCGAATTCACCTTGCGCGTCCCGTGCGGGGTGTGCTGCTGCCACCTGCCCCCAACGGCGGGCGCAGATGCGTTTCTCCGGCGAAGGGCGGCACGCTTCCTCGGTTCACCCGTCAACTCTGCCGGGAAGAGAACCCGAACCAAATAGGGTGCACGCCCATTTGGCGTAAAAAGCAGCGGTGGATAACGGCTGCCGGTCACGTGATGATGTGAGTGCCCTGGGACAAGGGCCCGAGGCGCCCACGATGGGACCGGGCCCAAAGCGCCCACGACCGGCCCGTCACCGGCCGATGCGTCCACCACCGACGGGTGGACAGCGTCAGGAGTCCCCGCCCCGCACCACTCGCCCCGCCTGCCGCCCCACGCATGACACGACGGAGGAACCGGCCCACATGCCGACAGCGAACACCGACACCACTGATGCGGCTTGCTCTTCGGCCGGTTCCTCGGGGCGGCCGCTCCTGCTGCTGGTAGGCAGCGGCAGCGAGCACTGGCGCGCTTACGTACTGCGGTCCATGGCGTCCGGATACCGGTTGCATTTGCTGTGCCCCGCGCCTCCCACCTGGGAAAAGCCCTACATCGATTCGTTCGGTGTGGTGGACACCCTGGACGTCACGGCGATGACCGCCGCCGTCCGGGCCCACCCCGAGCGATGCGCGGGTGTGCTCACCTATGAGGAGACGCGTGTAGAGGCCGTCGCCGAGCTGGCGACCGCGCTGGGGCTGCGTACCAGCCCGCGCGAGGCCGTGAGGGCGTGCCGGGACAAGTACGCCGGCCGGAAGGCGCTCGACCGGGCCGGTGTCCCGCAGGCCCGGTCGGCAGCCGTCGCGAGTCTGGCCGAGGCGAGCGAGGCAGCAGCCCGGATCGGCTATCCGGTGGTGGTCAAACCCCGGGCGCTTTCAGCGAGTTGCGGAGTGACCTATGTCGGCGGCGAACGGCAGTTGGCACGGGCCTACCAGCAGGCGGGCCGGATCTGGTTCGACGAGGTGCCCCGGTACGCACAGCCCACCCTGGTGGAGGAGTTCCTCGACGGACCCGAGATCAGTGTGGAGGCGGTCTGCCGCGACGGGCAGGTCACGGCGCTGTTCGTGGCGCACAAGCAGCTCGGCTACGCCCCCGGGTTCCAGGAGGTGGGCCACACGGTCCGGGCGGACGATCCGCTGCTGTCCGACGACGTTCTGCTCGAAGTGGTCCAGAAAGCCCACACCGCCGTCGGCCTGACCGACACGGTGACCCACACCGAGCTGCGCCTGACCTCCTCCGGCCCGAAGGTCGTGGAGATCAACGCACGGATCGGCGGCGGCCGTGTCCCGTACCTCGGCGGCCTGGTCACCGGATTGGAGATCGGCCTGATGGCGGCCGATCTGGCGGTCGGCGCCACGCCGGACTTCCGGACGTCCGGGGCCTCCGCAACGGCCGCGGTCCGCTTCCTGTATCCCGAAAGGGAGGTACGGGTCGAGTCCGTCGAGATCGCGGAGGACCGGCTGCCGCCCGAGATCCGGGAAGTACGGGTGCTGACGGCCCCGGGCCGGGAGCTGCGGCTGTACCCGCCGGGCGACTCCCGCTCCCGGTATGCCCTCCTCGTCGCCGTCGCCGAGACGGAGCGGGACTGCGCGGCGGCACTGGAGCGGGCGGCCGACGCGGTGACCCTGCACGGCACTGCACTGTCCTGACGGGGCATCGGCAACGGCGTCGGCCGGACACCTGGTCGACGCGGGCCGTTCCCACGCCCCTGTAACTGCCCCGTCTTCTGCCTTCTCCCCGTCCCCGCGTGCCGCCTCCGTGCGGGCCGGTCCGGAACCGCAACGCAATTGGTGAGGTTCACAACCGTATCGAGAAACCAGGAGCACTCCATGCCAGAAGCGATTCCCGTGATCGATCTCCGGGACAGCGAACAAGGTCCGAACGCGCGCGCCGGGTTCCTGAACCGGCTGCGGGCCGCCGTCCACGACATCGGGTTCTTCCAGCTCACCGGCCACGGCGTCACCGGCGCCGCCGAACTGCTCGACCTGACGCGTCGGCTGTTCTCCCTGCCGGAGTCGGAGCACGCGGCTCTCGACGTCCTCAACTCCCCACACTTCCGCGGCTACTCCGCGATGGGGCGGGAGCGCACCCGGGGCATCCCGGACCAGCGCCGGCAGCTGGACATCGGTCCCGAGCGCCCGGCGCGGAGCCCCGGCCCGGGAGAGCCCGCGTACCAGTGGCTGGTCGGCCCCAACCAGTGGCCGGCCGCCCTGCCGGAGCTGCGGCCGGCCGTACTGGCATGGATGGACCGGTTGACGAGCCTCTCGCACCGGATGCTCAGGCTCATCCTGGAGTCCCTGGAGACTCCCGAGGGCTTCCTGGATGATGTGGTCACCCCGGAGCCGCAGATCCATTTCAAGCTGCTGCACTACCCGGGGCCGGACGCCACGGCGGGCAGCGTCCCGAAGGGCGCCGGCGCGGGCACCCACAAGGATTACGGACTGCTCACCCTGCTGGTGCAGGATGACAAAGGCGGGCTGCAGGTCGCCGTCGAGGACGGTCACTTCGTCGACGTCCCGGTCCTGCCGGACGCGTTCGTGGTCAACCTCGGTGAACTGCTGGAGGTCGCCACGCGCGGATACCTCAAGGCCACCGTTCACCGGGTCGTCCGCCCGGCCCCGGGGGTCGACCGGTACTCCATGCCGTTCTTCTACAGCCCTCGCCTGGAGGCGTCGGTCCGGCCCCTGCCGAGCCGGTACGTCAGCGCCGCGGGCGGCGTGACGCTGGACCCGGACAACCCCCTGTTCGCCTGCTACGGCGATAACGTCATGAAGGGCCTGACCAGAGGGTTCCCCGAACTGATCGCCCGCCACCACCCCACCTGGTGACCGCTGCCGGACGGTAGGCGCCCTGCGGCCGGCCGTCAGCTGCGACATCGGCCCCGGGCGCTCGCGCCCTGTCACCCCCGCGCGCCCGGCCTGGGTCCTGGTCAGCCTCGTCACCCATGGGAAGAATCGGCTGCGTGAAGCTGAGCCACATCGAAAGACCCTGAAAGATCCATTTGCCCTGGTCAGACTGCCACCACAACACAAAAGCCCAGATGAGGGCCGCCCGGAAGAGGATTTCAAAAAGATCTCCTCGCGGGCGGCCATTCTGTTCACCCCGACGCTGGTCGGCACGATCTACGGCATGAACTTCGACCGGATGCCGGAGTTGCACCGGGCCTTCGGTTATCCCTTCGCCGTCGTCCTGATGGCGGTGGTGTGTACGAGCTTGTACATCATCTTCCAGCGGCGGGACTGGCTTTGAGCAGCGGGTGCCGGTGCGTATGCGCTGTGGGCGGGGCATCACGATCACCGTTCCGGCCGGTCCATGAGCACTTTGCGTCGCTCGTGCTCGGCCGCAGGGCCGCCGCCCTGTTCCCGTATTCCGGTTCAGCCGGTGTCATACGGTTCACAGCTGTGGTCAAGCACCCTGATTCTCGTGGTCGGGCGGTCGCAATTCGTGGTAGCCCACGAGACAGTCGGGCCCGACCGAAGAATTGATTCCGAAGCGTCGACACCGGGCTCTCCGTGAGCTTCCATCGTGAAATCAAGCCGCATACGAGCCAAGCACGAAACGCATCGGTTGTTTTGTGGGAAGGCGCCCAACGGGGGCCTGCGGCGCGTTTCACGCCACCCATACGCCAGGGCCGTACGCGGAATGCACCACCGCTGCCGACGCTCCGGTCACCGGCGTGAGTCACCGGCGTGAGGAAGGGAAATGAGATGTCACACGTCAGAACACAGGCGTTCCGCACGATCCGTGGCACGTCTCCAGGAAGGAGAGCCCGGCGTGCGGCTCTCGTCGCCGCGACGGCGCTCCTCGCGGCCCCGCTCGCCGGTGCCCCCGCTACGGCTTGGGCCGATGAAGGCAACACTTTCTACAAGAGCGAGCAGGAGGTCGTCGACCTCCTCGGCAGGAGCGCGCCGCTCAAGGATCAGGCGGCCATCCAGGGCTACCCGGTCACCGGGCAGGACACGAAGGAGATCACACTCGACGACGCGAAGAAGGTCTACTCGCCCGACCAGGCGGTCAAGGACGCTCAGTCGTCGCTGTCGGGCTTCGGTTTCGGCCCCGGCACCAAGCCCGAGGAGTCGACGGACGTCCATACGAGCAGCAAGGAAGACAGGGATGCCGGCTGGCTGGGCAACTGGCCGATGAAGGACGTGTGCGGCAAGTCCGGCCAGGAACTGGAAAAGGCGGAACGCAAACTCTCTTGTGGTTTCGTGGGAAAGCTCGACACGAAGTACCCGATTCTGCAGACCTCGTCAAAGACCACCGGTAAGGCGAAGCTCACTTTCGTGACGCAAGCCACCGTCACCAAGCAGGAGAAGACGGTCAGTGGCCACAAGGGGGGCGGCAAGCTCACCTTCTCCCTCATGCCGGAGGGCAAGGGAGGCGCACTTGAGGGCAACTACGAGTACAACCAGTCGACCGAGACCACGAACGAGTGGAAGAGCATGGTCGAGGAGCGCAAGGAGATCGACATTCCGGATAAGGAAACGGGATGGCTCGAAGGGCGCGCGAACGGTGGGTGGTACACCGGCTACATCGTGTACAAGGTCGAGAACACCGGCGCGAAGTCGGAGAAGATCGGTCTGATTCCCGCACGCGTGCTCATCCAGGCGCCGACGGACTCCGTTCCCATCACGTGGGTCAAGCGCGCGTCCTAGTCGAGGGAGTGGCGCCGCGAATCCGTTCGGATGTGACGGTGAGGCGTGCCGGTGTCAGGACCGGACCTGGCAAATTCGGATAACCGGCGCCGGCACGCCAAGCCCCCGCCTTACAGCCCGGTCCCCGCCGCTCCCCGCATCGCGTCCACGCGCTCGACGGTGAAGCGCTCCCAGGCGCCGACGCGGTCGGAGCGGGCGCGCAGCAGGCCGTTGTCGCCGTCGGGGTCGTTGATTTCCGCGGTGACGTATGTGTCGTTCGCCAGCGACTTCAGGGCCGGCCTGCGCACGGTGGTCCGGGCCCATTCGTTGATGTCGTCGACGCGGACCGCGACCGCGCTGTTACGGGTTTCGACGTCGTCCGTGCCGAAGCATCCGCCCTGCCAGGACGCGCTGCTGATGGCGGCGAACTGGTACCGGCCGTTCTGCTCGCGGAATGCGGGGCTTCCGGTGTCGCCCTTGCAGACGCCGGCACCGGCCTTGCCGGTGACGCCGATCCGGCCGTTTTTGACCGTGCCCACGCCGAATGCGCCGTGGTGCAGCCGCTCGGGTGCCCATTCCCACGATCAGTACAAGGACATCCTGCGGGCCCAGATGGACAAGCCGGTCGTGCGGAACAAGGATCTCGCGAAGCTGTTCAATGACATGTGGCGGCCCGGCGCCAAAATCGGCAACGGCAGCACCGGGGCAGCCGTACGGTTCACGGAACTCACCGGTAAGCTCGTCGGAGGCAGTGACCACATCGCCAAGGCGGAACAGTACAGCGTTGCTCTGGAGAGGTGGCTCGCCAAGAACCAGGAGGCGAGCGCCTACGATCGCCAGTCGGCGACCGACGTGTGGCGTGACCTCCGGAACACGCTGAAGGGCACATGATGTCGACACCACCGTGGTGGCGGGAGTTCGTCGGGGCCGGCCGCGTCCTCGCGGACCGGGACCGGGAAGCGGTCGCCGAGTGGCAGGACGAGCCCGAAGCCGACGAGTACGGTGTTCCCGCGGAAGTGGACGAGAACGACGTACCGCCCCTTACGGTGCGCCTCGGAAACCTCACGCAGGCATTCACCGAGGACCCGTCCGCGATGAGCCCCCAGGAACGTCGCAACGCCCTCGACGTCCTGGAAAGGGTCCAGGCGACCGGTACGCAGGAAGACCGTACGGCCGTTGTCACGGGCTTCCTCGAAGCGCTGCTCATCGCCGCGGACCAGGGGTTCGACCTCCGAGTGCTCTGGGGTGACCTCGGCCCCGAGTCCCGGTCGGCCTGCCTGGCACTCAACGAATTCTGGGGCATCGAGTCGCCCGGCTGGATGCGGGCGTCCTGACGCCGTGACCGATTCGGAGACATGAATCACGTGTGGGCCGCGTCCATGAGGATGCTGTTGGTTTATTCGGCCCTCGCGTGACGTCGGTCTCCACGATCCGGTTGTGGTCGTGGAGACCGACGTTTTGTGTGGGGTGATGGCGATGTCG
>NZ_JOCQ01000140.1 GCF_000720725.1 Streptomyces rimosus subsp. rimosus | reverse complement strand
GCCCGGCCCGCACGGCGAGCCGCGCGCGTCCGGCCGCGGCGGGCCGGACGCCGACGACGGCTCCGCGGCCTCGCTGCGCGACTACCGCGCCGCCTTCCAGGCCGCCCGCGTCCCGCTGGCCGTACTGAACCGCGACGGCCTGGTCCTCGCCGCCAACCCCGCCTTCGGCGAACTGGTCGGCGCGGCGCCGGACGACCTGGTGGCGGCGACCGCCGCCGACCTGACCGAGCTGGGCACCGACCCGCGTATCTGGGCCGCCTACCGCGAGGTGCTGTGCGGGCACAGCGACCGGCTGCGCTGCACCCGACGACTCAAACATCCCGACGGGCAGTTCCTGTGGGCCGAGGTGACGGTCGAACCGCTGCCGGACGAGGACTGCGTCCTGCTGTCCGTGTCGGACATCAGCGACCGGCACGATCTGCTGGCCCGGCTGCGCCACCTCCAGATGCACGACCCGGTGACCCGGTTGCCCAACCGCGCGCTGTTCTTCGAGCGGCTGGCGGGCGCGCTGGAGTCGGCCGCCTTCGAACAGCACGGTACGGGCCGGGTCGGCCTGTGCTACCTCGACCTGGACGGCTTCAAGGCCGTCAACGACACCCTCGGCCACCGGGTCGGCGACCGGCTGCTGAGCGCGGTGGCCCAGCGCCTGACGCACTGCGCCGAGAGCCTGGACGGGCGCGGCGCGGTGCGCGGCCGCAGCGGGCACCTGGTGGCGCGGCTCGGCGGTGACGAGTTCGCGCTCCTGGTGGAGGACTCGGCCGGCACCGAGCAGCTCGCCGAGCTGGCACAGCGGGTGCTGGACGCGCTGCAGCGGCCGTTCGACCTGGCCGGGCAGCGGCTGTCGGTCTCCGCGAGCATCGGCGTCGTGGAGCGCGCGGCGACCGGCACCACCGCCACCGGTCTGATGCAGGCCGCGGACACCACGCTGTACTGGGCGAAAGAGGACGGCAAGGCCCGCTGGACGCTCTTCGACCCCGAGCGCAACGCCCACCGGATGACCCGCCAGGCCCTGTCCAGCACCCTGCGCCCGGCGGTGGACCGCGGCGAGTTCACGCTGGAGTACCAGCCGCTGGTCGGGCTCGGCGACGGGCGGGCGAAGGGCGTCGAGGCGCTGGTGCGCTGGCGGCACCCGCAGTTCGGCACACTGTCGCCGAATCGGTTCATCGGATTGGCGGAGGAGAACGGCTCGATCGTGGAGCTGGGCCGCTGGGTGCTGGCCCGCGCCTGCCACCAGGCCCGCGCCTGGCAGCTGGCCCGCCCGGGCGCCGAGCCGCTGTTCGTCAGCGTGAACGTCGCCGTACGGCAGGTGTGGGACTCCGACCTGGTCGCGGACGTGGCGGGCATCCTCGCGGAGACCGGGCTGCCGCCCGCCCTGCTCCAGCTGGAGCTGACCGAGTCGGCCGTGATGGGTTCGGCCGGGCGCCCGCTCCAGGCGCTCCAGGAGCTGAGCGAGATGGGCGTGCGGATCGCCATCGACGACTTCGGCACCGGTTACTCGAACCTCGCCTACCTCAGCCGGCTGCCGGTCTCCGTCCTGAAGCTGGACGGCTCCTTCGTCCGCGGCTTCCGCTCCCAGGAGCACCCGAACCCGGCGGACGAGACGATCGTGGAAGCCCTGGTGTCGCTGGCGCACCGGCTGGGCCTGACGGTCACCGCGGAGTGCGTGGAGAGCGCCGAACAGGCCGAACGGTTGCGCCGTATCGGCTGCGACACCGGGCAGGGGTGGCTGTACTCCCGCCCGGTGCCCCCGGACCGGGTGTGCGATCTGCTCGGGGCGGCGCGGCCCGGCGCGTAGCGGCGCCCGCGGGGGCGGGCGAGCCGGCGCGCTCCCCCCGCCCGCTCCGACGCATCGGCCCCCGCTCCGGGACACCCGTCCCCGCTCCGGCACACCGGCCTCGGGGAGCATCGGTACAGCCGTTGACGCTGAGAACGATCATGGTCAGCCGGCACAGCATCGGCCGGTTCCCCCCGGACGATCCGCTCGACGCGCCGTGGCCGGTGGTCGAGCACCTGGCCGCGCAGCTCGGCATCGAGGACGCGCCGGTGGCGAAGCGGTACACCGAGCGGCCGAAGACGGCGTACGAGCATGCGTGGAAGGTCCGGAACGCCTACGAGTTCCGCGAGTACGAGGACGCGGAGTGGTCCCGGCGGTTTCGGAGCCGATCGGATCAGTCCGTGACGGGCAGGCACTCGGCGAGCAGAGCGACGATGTCACTCCAGGCTCGCTGTGCGTGCCGTGGGTGGTAGCCGACGCCGGGACGCACGGTGTGGTCGACCGTTGGATGGTGGAAGGCGTGAAGGGCTCCTCCGTAGACCACGAGGCGCCAGTCGACACCCGCGGCCTGCATCTCTGCGGTGAACGCGTCCCGTTGGGCGGGCGGCATGATCGGGTCTTCCGACCCGACGCCGGCCCATACCGGGCAGCGAATGCGTGCCGCCTCGCCCGGCCGGCCCGTGGTCAGTGCGTTGACTGTCGCAATCGCGCGCAGGTCGACGCCGTCGCGACCGAGTTCCAGTGCGATTGCGCCCCCGGTGCCGTAGCCGACGGCGGCGGTCCGGTCGGGGTCGGCCCGTGGTTCGGCACGCAGCACGTCGAGCGCGGCGTGACCGATTCCTCGCATCCGGTCGGGGTCGGCGAGCAGCGGCATGCAGCGGGCCAGCATGTCCTCCGGGTCTTCCAAGTAGCGTCCGCCGTGCAGGTCGAAGGCCAGCGCCACGTACCCCAGCTCGGCCAGAGCCTCGGCCCGGCGGCGCTCGACATCACTGAGCCCCGTCCCCTCGGGGCCGATCAGGACTGCGGGCCGGCGCTCGGCACCGGCCGGGAGCGCGAGGTATCCGATCATCGTCAGGTTGTCGGCCGGGTAGGCGACCGTACGGGTTGTGATCATCGTCATGCGACTGGACAGTAATGACCGTTGCGCCCGCTCGGGGTGGTGTTCACCGATGGCAGACAGCAGTCTGTCCCGACTGCATCACCTGGACGCGTCGCCCTCCTGTCGGCAAACGATCCGGCTGTTCCGGCCCGGCGCAAGGCCCGCCGCGAGTACGAAACCCGCGTCAGCACACTCGCGCCGATCGGACCATGATCGCTCCCAGCGCCAACCGCTGTACCGATGTTCCCCGAGGCCGCACACCCGCCCGTACGGCAGCCCCCGCTTACGCCTCCGGCAGCCCGTAAGCGTCCGCGATCAGCTCGTACGACCGCAGCCGGACGTCGCCGCCGTGCGCGTTGGCGGTGATCATCAGCTCGTCCGCGCCGGTGCGCTTGGCCAGCGCGTCCAGGCCGTCGCGCACCGCGTCGGGGGTGCCGTGGATGATGTTGGACAGCCAGCTGCCGACGAAGTCGCGCTCCATCTCGCTGAAGGTGTGCGCCTCGGCCTCCTCCGGGCTGGGCACCAGGCCCGGGCGCCCGGTACGCAGCCGGATCATGGACAGCGCGCCGGTGAGCACCTGGCGGTACGCCGCCTTCTCGTCCTCGGCGGCGAGTGCGGCGACGCCGATCAGGGCGTACGGCTCGTCCAGGACCGCCGAGGGCCGGAAGGATTCCCGGTACAGGTCCAGCGCGGGGATGGTGTTCGCCGCGGAGAAGTGGTGTGCGAAAGCGAAGGGCAGGCCCAGGCGGCCGGCCAGCTGGGCGCTGAAGCCGGAGGAGCCGAGCAGCCACAGCGGCGGCCGGTGCGGCGACTGGACACCGCCCGGGGAGGTCGCCTGGACCGGCCCCGGCACCGCGTGGATACGGCTGTACGGGTGCCCGTCGGGGAAGTCGTCGTCCAGGAAGCGGGTCAGTTCGGCGAGCTGCTGCGGGAACTCGTCGGCGCCTTCGTGCAGCCGCTCGGTACGGCGCAGCGCCGCCGCGGTGGCGCCGTCGGTGCCCGGTGCCCGGCCGAGGCCCAGGTCGACCCGGCCGGGGGCCATCGCTTCGAGCGTGCCGAACTGCTCCGCGATCACCAGCGGCGCGTGGTTGGGCAGCATCACGCCGCCGGAGCCCAGCCGGATGCGGTCGGTGTGCGCGGCCAGGTGGGCCAGCAGCACCGCGGGCGACGAGGAGGCCACGCCGGGCATCGAGTGGTGCTCGGCGACCCAGTAGCGGTGGAAGCCGCGGCGCTCGGCCGTGCGGGCGATGCCGACGGCGGTGCGTACGGCCTCGGAGGCGGTGTGCCCGGCGCCCACGGTCACCAGGTCGAGCACGGACAGCGGCACCGGCGCGGTGCCCCGGGCGGTGCCGCGGATGCCGTCGCCCGGTGTCTCCTCGGCTCCCCGGTTCCCGGTCCCCCGGTTCTCGTCGGTGCCCCGGTTCTCGTCGTGGTCGCCGCTCACGGTGCGGGCCCTCCTCGCGTCGCTGGTCTGCCGCGAGGACAACCGGAGCAGTTCTCCGGTTATTCCCGGGCGCGCGAAGAGGGCCCTGCCGGTCAGCCCGGCCGGCCGCCGTCAGCCCGCGGCGGACGGCACCGGTGCCCCGGCGAACAGCGTGCCCAGCGCCGGGCACGCGACCGTACGGTCCAGCAGCCGCAGCCCCTCCCAGGCGGTGACCTGGTTGGCGGTGAGCACCGGCTTACCCAGCGCCGCCTCGATGTCGGGGAGGTGGGCGGCGGTGTGCAGGGCGGTGTCGGGGAGCAGTACCACCTCGGCGTCGGGATGGTCCCCCGTACGGGCGAGCAGCAGGACCTCCTCCAGGCCCCAGGTGCCGACCTCGGCGGCGGTGATGATCCCGCTGCCGCACGTCGAGACGACTTCCGTACCCGCGGACTTGAGGAAGGCGCGGAAGCACTCGGCCACGTCGTCGGGGTAGGTCGCGGCGATGGCCACCCGCTCGGCGCCGAGCGCCCGGACGGCGTGTGCGAAGGCGAAGGAGGTACTGGAGGCGGGCAGCCCGGCCGTCGCCGACAGCTCGCGCACCTGCTCGTGGGCGCCCTCCCAGCCGAAAACGAAGCTGGCGCTGGTGCAGGCCCAGACGACGGCCTCGGCGCCGCGCCTCTTCAGTTCGGCGACACCGGCGGCGAGGCGGGCGGCGGAGCCCATCTCCAGCAGGGCGTCGACACGGTGGGCGTCCTCGCCGATGTCGGTGTGGACGAGCGGCAGGCGCAGGCCGTTGCCGAGGAGGGTTTCGAGGCGGGGGTAGTCGTCCTCGGCGGAGTGGCCGGGGTAGAGGAAGCCGACCGTGGATGCCATGCAGGTCTCCTGACTGAGGGGGTGCGAGTGCGGGTGGGGCGGGCGGTGCGGTGCGCGCGCCGTCACGGGCTCAAGAGCGCCGGGCGCCGGGCGCACGGAGGGAGCGCACAAGGGGTCGGTGTCCGGCGGGGAGCCGTCCGTACACCTCAGACCGGCGCCGCCGGGCCGGGTTCCTCCGGGGGATGAAAGGGCGGTACGTCCCGTCCGTCGGCCTGTCCGTCCTCCGGCGAAGGGATCGCCGACCCGGCGAACGCCGCCTCGGGCGGGCCGCCGCGCCTCGGTATCCCGGCTCCCTCCTCCGGGGCCCAGGAGGCGGTCATGGCGGCCGGTCCGCGTCTGGCGACCGGGTCCACCAGCGCCTGGTAGGGGCCGACCGCATGGGCCCCGATGGCCCGCAGCGAGGCCCACATCGTGACCTGGTTGGCCGACAGGACCGGCATCCGCAGCTCGGCCTCCAGCTGCGGGATGACGTCGTACGTCGGCAGGTTCGTACAGCTGATGAACAGGGCGTCGGCGGCGCCGACGACGGCCTGGCGGGCCATGTCGACGACGTCCCGGTACGGCACCTTCCAGATGTGCCGGGTCAGGCCGAGGTAGGCGCGGCCGGTGACGGTGACGCCGGCCTCCCGCAGATACTCCTCCAGGGAGTCGGTCACCGATTTGGTGTAGGGGGTGACGACCGCGATCCGCCGCGCGTCGATCTCGCACAGCGCCTGGAGGAGCGCGCCGGAGGTGGTGAGCGCGGGGAGCCGTTCCCCCGCCTGGGTCATGGCGGCGCACATGGCGCGCTCGCCCGCCATGCCGCCGACGAAGCTGCCCGAGGTGCAGGCGTACGAGACGACCTGCGGCGATACGGCGCACAGCGCCTGGACGGCGGCGTGCAGCGTTTCGTGTTCACTGACGAGGCGGGCCAGATCGAGGCTCACCTCGACCGGTACGAAAGGGGTTCGGGTGAGGTGGAGGGACACATCGTCGGGGATCCAGCGCCACAGCTCGCGGTCCAGGGCGAAGTCGAACGGAGCGACGACACCCACACCGAGCTGAGGCTTCGGTCCCCCCAGAAATGAGACGTCCATGATGCCCCCAGAAGAGCGAAGGGCTGGTAAGGGCAAGGCCTTTGACCAGGGGTGGCCAGGGGTTTGGTACGACCGGCACAAGCCGGGGACGTCGGGACAGAGCCGTTGTTGACACGGTAGATACGACTTCTTAGCGTGGTCAATCCTCGCATCTCAGGCATCTGTCGGCGCCTCTTGTCAGTTAAAGGGGCTCACGTTTCAGAACGGTTTCTGGCCTATGTCCGAAAGCACCGTCCTTGTCCTCGGTTCCGACCCGCCCCCCAAGCTGGACCGGCTCACCGGCCGCGCCCGGCTGGTGTACGCCGACGACGAAACCCTCGCCGACCAACTTCCCGCCGCCGACGTGGTGTTGGCCTGGGACTTCACCTCCGACGCGATCCGGGACGCCTGGCCGGGCGGCGGACCGCGACCCGTTTGGGTGCACACCGCGAGCGCGGGCGTCGACCGGCTGATGTGCCCGGAGCTGATCGCGGACGAGACGCTGGTGACCAACGCACGCGGGGTCTTCGAGCAGCCGATCGCCGAGTACGTCGCCGGACTGGTGATCGCCATGGCCAAGGACTTCTACGGAAGTTGGGAGCTCCAGCGGCAGCGGCGCTGGCGGCACCGGGAGACACTGCGGGTGGCGGGCAGCCGCGCCGTCGTGGTGGGCGCGGGGCCGATCGGCCGGGCCATCGGGCGGACGCTGCTGGCACTGGGTGTCAGGGTGGATCTGGTCGGACGGCGGGAGCGTTCGGACGATCCGGACTTCGGCCGGGTGCACCCGAGCGGCGCGCTGAACGGTCTGCTGGGCACGGCCGACTGGGTGGTGTGCGCGGCGCCGCTGACGGAGCAGACGCGCGGCATGTTCGACCGGGCCGCCTTCGGCCGCATGCGGCAGCGGGCCCGCTTCATCAACGTGGGCCGCGGGCCGCTCGTCGTCGAGGACGAACTCGTGGCCGCGCTGCGCGAGTGGCGGATCGCGGCGGCGGCGCTGGACGTCTTCGAGCACGAGCCGCTGACCGCGGACAGCCCCCTGTGGGACGTGCCGCACCTGATCGTCTCGCCGCACATGAGCGGCGACACGCTGGGCTGGCGGGACGCGCTGGCCGAGCAGTTCGCGGACAACTTCGACCGGTGGGCGGCGGGCGAGCCGCTCACCAATGTGGTGGACAAACGGCTGGGGTACGTACCGGGCGCCTGATCTTCCGGGACCGTGGAATCGCAGCGTTCGTGGAAGGAGGTCGGGATGGCCGAGGTGACGGATCTGGCCGACTGCTCGGCGGAGCGGCTGGTCGCGGGGTACGCGGCGGGCGAGTTCTCGCCGGTCGAGGCGGTGCAGGCGGTGATCGGGCGGGCCGGATGGGCCCAGGAGCGGGTGAACGCCTTCACCCGTATCGACGCGGACGAGGCGCTGACCGCGGCGAAGGAGTCCGCGGAGCGCTGGCGGTCCGGGCGGCCCGCCGGGCTGGTGGACGGGGTGCCGGTCACGGTCAAGGACCTGATCCTGACCCGCGGCACGCCGACGCTGCGCGGGTCGCGCACGGTGCGCGAGGAAGGGGCGGTCTGGGACGCGGACGCGCCGTCGGTGGCGCGGCTGCGCGAGCACGGCGCGGTCTTCGTGGGCAAGACGACCACGCCCGAATTCGGATGGAAGGGCGTCACGGACAGCCCGCGGCACGGGGTGACGAGCAATCCGTACGACCCGTCCCGGACCGCGGGCGGCTCCAGCGGCGGCAGCGCGGCGGCCGTCGCGCTGGGCGCCGGGCCGCTGAGCCTGGGCACGGACGGCGGCGGGTCGGTCCGCATCCCCGGCTCGTTCTGCGGGATCTTCGCGCTGAAGCCGACGTACGGGCGGGTGCCGCTGTTCCCGGCGAGCCCGTTCGGGACGCTGGCGCACGTCGGGCCGATGACCCGGGACGCGGCCGACGCGGCGCTGCTGATGGACCTGATCACCGGCGCGGACTGGCGGGACTGGTCGCAGCTCGCCCCGCCCGCCGGCTCCTTCCGGGAGGAGCTGACGCGGCCGGTGGCCGGGCTGCGGGTGGCCTACAGCCCGTCGCTGGGCTGGGACGTGCCGGTACGGCCGGAGGTCGCCGCGGCGGTACGGCGCGCCGTGGACCGGCTGGCCGGGCTGGGCGCCGTGGTCGAGGAGGCGGACCCGGGCATCACCGACCCGGTGGAGGAGTTCCACACGCTGTGGTTCAGCGGCGCGGCCCGGGTGGTCCAGCACCTGAGCCACGCGCAGCGCGAGCTGCTCGACCCGGGCCTGAAGGAGATCTGCGCGGAGGGCGCGCGGCGCAGCGCGCTGGACTACCTGGCGGCGGTGGACGTGCGGATGGCGCTGGGCCTGGCGATGGGCCGCTTCCACAGCACGTACGACCTGCTGGTGACGCCGACCGAGCCGATCACCGCCTTCGAGGCCGGGGCCGAGGTGCCGGCCGGGTCGGGGCACACCCGCTGGACGGGCTGGACGCCGTTCACGTACCCGTTCAACATGACGCAGCAGCCCGCCGCGACCGTGCCGTGCGGCGTGGACGGGGACGGGCTGCCGATCGGGGTGCAGCTGGTGGGCGCGCGGCACGCCGACGCGCTGGTCCTGCGCGCCGCGCACGCCCTCTACACCTCGGGGGCCGCGGAGCTGCCCGCTCTCCCTACTCCCGGCGGAAGCTGAGGGTTTCCCCCAGCGCCCCGGCGCGCCACAGGTCCTGGCAGGCGTCGGCCATCCGGTCCAGGCCGTCCACGACCGAGCCCCACACGATGCCCGGCACCCAGCCCGCGTCACCGTTGATCAGCAGGTTGTTGCGCTCGTAGAACAGCGCGAGGTCGACGACGGTGGCGCGGCCCTGGTGCTTGGCCTCCCGTTCGTATCCGTACGAGGCGGTGCCCAACTGCGTCTCGCTGAAGGTGAAGTAGCACAGGTCACCGGGGATGGGCGTGATGGTCGGGTTCTCCAGAGGCGGCTCCTCCGGGGCGAACGGCGGGACGAGGGCGTAGATCTCGTTGCGGGCGTACTTGGCGTGGTAGACGTCGCCGCCGAGCGGCAGCGCGTCCCAGACGGCCTTGCAGGTGACCGGCGCGCGGTCGTCGAGCAGCTTGGCGGTGCAGCTCACGCCCCGCTTGTCGAGGGAGACTTCGATGAAACGGTCGACCATTTTGCCTCCTAACGGTGCTTTGCGGACCCATGGTGGACCAGTGGGCGGCGCGATGCACACCAGGGCGGCGGCGTGCCGCGCGACACCGGAAGGGCCTTGCCCGGGGGCGTAAATGAGCCATGGGGGAAAGGGAGTTACCGCCTCCGAACGGGTGTCGTATGCACGCATGACCGACATGTGGCACGGTCCCGCACCGCTTCCGTCAAGGGCCGGAAACGATGGGCATATTTTCAACGGGTTCGGGTAATGGCGCGCCCATGGCTCCACCACAGGAGAACAGCTCAGGAAGAAACGCATCAGGGTTCCGCCGCCGCTCGCTGCTTGCAGGAGCGGCGGCGCTGGGTTTGACAGGGGCATTCGGAGCGACCACCACCGGTTGCTCGCGGGTGGACATCACCGGGGCTACGGACGGGGGGCACCTGCTCGATGACCTGCGCGGCAGGAAAGTCGTACGGATGGGCATCGCCAGCGAGCCGCCCTACGCGTCGATCAACAGCCAGGGCGAGCTGACCGGCGAGGCGCCCGCCGTCGCCAAGACGATCTTCCAGCGGCTGGGGGTGGAGCGCTTCGAGCCGGTGCCCGTCGAGTTCGGCGCCCTCGTGCCCGGCCTCCACTCCTTCCAGTACGACGTGATCGTGGCCGGCATGTTCATCAACAAGGCGCGCTGCCAGGCCGTGCTCTTCTCCGACCCGGACTACGAGTCGAAGGACGGCTTCCTCGTACCGAAGGGCAACCCGAAGAAGATCACCTCCTACGAGGACGTGGCCAAGGGCGGCCTGCGGATGGGCACCGGCATCGGGTACGCGGAGATCGACTACGCGACCGGCAACGGTGTCGCCAAGGGGAAGATCCAGACGTACGGCGACCAGATCGCCGGCATGGAGGCCCTGGAGGCGGACCGCATCGACTGCTTCGCCGGCACCGCGCTGACGATGATGGAGGCGCTGAAGACCGGCAAGCACCCCAAGGTGGAGATGACCCGCCCCTTCACCCCCGAGGTGGACGGCAAACCCCAGCGGGACGGCGGCGGTTACGGCTTCCGGATCGGCGAGACCAAGCTGCGCGACGCCTTCAACCGTGAGCTGCACCGGATGAAGAAGAGCGGCGAACTCCTGCGCATCGCCCGGCCCTTCGGGTTCACCGAGGAGTTCATGACCGACCTCACGGCGAAGGAGCTCTGTGCCCGGTGACCGGAGCGTTGTGGGAACTGTTCTTCAAAGGTGTGTGGATCACCGTCCAGCTGATGGTCTACAGCGCCGCGCTGGCCGCCGTCGTCGCGTTCGGCATCGGCCTGGCCCGCACGTCCCGGCTGTGGATCGTGCGCTTCCTGTCCGGCGTCTACGTGGAGTTCTTCCGCGGCACCTCGGCGCTGGTCCTGATGTTCTGGCTGTTCTTCGCGCTGCCGCTGCTGGGCTGGCAGCTCGCCGGCATGTGGGCGGGCACCCTGGCCCTCGGGCTGTCGTACGGGGCGTACGGCTCCGAGGTCGTGCGCGGCGCCGTCCAGGCGGTGGCGCCCGCCCAGCGTGAGGCGGCCATCGCGCTGAGCTTCACGCCCTGGCAGCGGCTGCGGAAGGTGATCCTGCCGCAGGCCGTGCCGGAGATGCTGCCGCCGTTCAACAACCTGCTGATCGAGCTGCTCAAGGGCACCGCGCTGGCCTCGCTGCTGTCGATCGGGGAGCTGACCTTCCAGGCCAAGCTGGCCCGGCTCTCCACGGGCCAGAGCGCCCAGGTCTACGGGATCATCCTGGTCCTCTACTTCGTGATCGCGTTCGTGGTGACCCGGATCATGCGCCTCCTGGAGCGCCGGGCCAAGGCGTCGATCGGCCGCGCGCCGGAGAAGTCCGGCTGGTTCTCGCGCCGGCTGCCGATCGGCAAGCAGGGCCCCCAGGTGATCACCGCCCCCGGAGGTAAGCCGTGAACAACTGGTCGTGGGAGTACGTCCGTGACATCCTGCCCGACCTGCTCCAGGGGCTGTGGATCACCGTGCAGGCGACGCTGTACGGCTCGCTGGTGGCATTCGCGCTCGGCCTGGTGTGGGCCCTGCTGCTGCGCTCCCCCAGCCGCTGGGTGACCTGGCCGGTCAGCATCGTCGTGGAGTTCGTCCGCAACACGCCGCTGCTGGTGCAGCTGTTCTTCCTCTTCTTCGTGCTGCCGGGCTGGGGTCTGACCTTCCCGCCGCTGGCCACCGGCGTCATCGGCCTCGGGCTGCACTACTCGACGTACACCGCCGAGGTCTACCGGGCGGGCATCGACGGCGTACCGGAGGGCCAGTGGGAGGCGGCGACCGCGCTCAGCCTGCCGCGCCGGCGCACCTGGACCTCGGTGATCCTGCCGCAGGCGTTCCGCCGGGTGGTCCCGGCGCTCGGCAACTACGTCATCGCGATGTTCAAGGACACCCCGATGCTGGCCGCGATCACCGTCGCGGAAATGCTCTTCCGGGCGAACAGCATCGGCGCGACCACCTTCGACTACATGGAGCCGATCACGGTCGTCGGCGTCCTGTTCGTCGTGATCTCGTACCCCACCTCTCTTGCCCTGCGAGCCCTGGAGCGTCGCCTTGTCCGATGACAGCACTCCCAAGAAAGCCACCGTCGGCACCGAGGAGGACGGCCCCGAGCTGGTCCGCTTCGACCGGGTCACCAAGCGCTTCGGCACGCACACCGTCCTGGACTCGCTGGAGATGACGGTCTACTCCGGCAAGCACGTCACGCTGATCGGGCCCTCCGGATCCGGCAAGACGACGATCCTGCGCCTGCTGATGACGCTGCTGAAGCCGGACGAGGGCACGATCAAGGTCGGGGACGCGTATCTGACCCACGAGGAGAAGAACGGCAAGCTCGTCCCGGCGGGCGAGAAGCACTGCCGGGAGGTCCGCAAGAACATCGGCATGGTCTTCCAGCAGTTCAACCTCTTCCCCAACATGAAGGTGCTGCGCAACATCACCGAGGCGCCGGTGCACGTCCTGGGCCTGGACAAGGGGGCCGCCGAGGAGCGGGCCCGCGGGCTGCTGGACCTGGTGGGGCTGACACAGCACATCGACAAGTACCCGTCCCAGCTCTCCGGCGGCCAGCAGCAGCGGGTGGCCATCGCGCGCGCCCTGGCCATGCGGCCGCAGGTGCTGCTGCTGGACGAGGTGACCAGCGCGCTCGACCCGGAGCTGGTGGCCGGTGTGCTGGACGTCCTGCGCGACATCGCGCACACCACCGACATCACGATGCTCATCGTCACCCACGAGATGAACTTCGCGCGGGACATCTCCGACTGCGTGATGATGTTCGACCAGGGGCGGGTAATCGAGTTCGGGACGCCGGAGAAGATCTTCAGCGAGCCGGAGAACGACCGCACGCGCGAGTTCCTGAGCGCGGTCCTGTGACGGAGCGGCCTCGCCGCGGCGCGGTGCCCGGACACGGCTGCGGCCGTCCTCCGGGCGCCCGCCGGGCGGCGCATCCGGCCGCCCGGACCCGTTCCGAATGACCCGGGCATATGTCAGCGGAACGCTCCCCTGTACAGGCGAACGCCAGGGCCCCCTTTTCGGTCAAGACCCCCTCCTGCGAGCGGCTTTGGCCGCTATCGTGGTACGTGCCCCGCTGCCCGCGATCGGCCGGTACTGCTCGACGGTCGTGACCGCCAGCGACGGCAGCGACGCAAACGGTCACAACCTGCTAGGGGGACACCGTGGCGCTGAAGCCCGAGCCGACCGCGCCGTTCCACTCGGTGCAGTACGCCCTCCGCGTGCTCGAAACCATCGCCCGGCACGCCGACGGCGTGACGGACGTGCAGATCGCCCGCAACACCGGCCTGCCGACCGGACACCTCGCCCACATGCTGGCGATGCTGCGCCGCGAGGGCTATGTCGCGCAGGTCGCCGACGGTGCGTACGTCGTCGGCGAGTCCCTCATACTGCTCGGCTCGGGCGGCGACCGCGAGGCGGCGCTGCGGGACAAGCTCCAGCGCACGCTCGTCGAGCTGCGCGACTCCGTCGGTGCCGCGGTCTACATCAGCCGCTACATCGACGGCGAGGTGAAGATCCTCCACTACGCCGACGGCCCCTGCGCCCCCAAGGTCAACGAGTGGGCCGAATTCCGCCGTACGGCACATGCCAGCGCGGTCGGCAAGTGCCTGCTGGCGCAGCTGGACCACGACGGCCGGATGGACCACCTCTCCCGCCACAAGACCGCCCGGCTCACCTCCCGGACGATCACCAACGAGAAGGTGCTCTTCCACAAGCTGGACAGCCAGCCGCCCACGGTCCCGATGCTGGACCTCCAGGAGTACGCCGTCGGCACGGTCTGCGCGGCCGTACCGATCACGGCGGGCGCCACGGTCGGCTGCCTGGCCCTGTCCATGCCGCTGGAGCACGCCCACCGGCTGCGGCAGGCCGCCGACGCGCTGAACCGGCGGGCGGCCCCGGTGCTGCTGTCGCTGTCGCTGTGATCCCGGGCGGCGGGGGGCCGCGGGGGCGCCCCGGCCGGGAGGTGGTCACGAGCACCCCTCGGGACCAGGTAGTATTTACTTCGTCAGCGCGCGCCGCTAGCTCAGTTGGTTAGAGCAGCTGACTCTTAATCAGCGGGTCCGGGGTTCGAGTCCCTGGCGGCGCACCTGAGAGTGGGCCTCTCGGAGCACAGCTCCGGGAGGCCCATTCGTGTTTTCCGGCCGGTCACCCGCCGGCCGTCCCGCTCAGTACTCCACGTCCGAGCAGGCGTAGAAGGCGTTGGCCGTGTCGGCGATCGTCCAGACGCCGACGATCAGGTGCCGGCCGGTCTTCCCGCCGGGCAGCGTGCCCTGGTGGGTATAGGTGGTCGGCGGCTGCTGACCGTTGTAGGGGACGGTCAGGAACGGGGCGGGCTCCAGGTCCGCCCGGGTCACCGGGCGGCTGGGGTCCCAGCCGTTCCTGGTGATGTAGTAGCGGAAGTCCGTGGTGCGGTGCGGGGCGGTGAAGCGCCAGCGGAAGGTGTACGAGCCCGCGCTCACCTTGGTGGCGGGCCACTGGCCGCCGCGCGGGTCGTCCAGTTCCTTGAACCGGCTGTTGCCGCCGGCGCAGATCCGGCCGTCGGCGGGTCCGCCGTTCGGGAAGCCCTTGGGGCCCTCGACGCTCTGCGGCTCCCACTGGATGGCGCCGCAGTTCTTCACCGTGCCGTTGGCGCACAGTTTCTGTCTGCTGATGGGGGCGTCGGTGTAGCCGTGGCTGCCGGCGCCGCTGGTGGACAGGACCGTCGCGCCGATGATGCCCAGTCCGACGACGGCCGCGCTGATCCTTTTGCGCATGCTTCGCTCCCGGAATGAGGGGGGTTTCCTGCGAGCTGAGTGCACTGCGGTCCAGACCAACCAGCAGAATATTCCCGCCGGTCGGTGCTGCCTAGGGGAGCGGAGCGGACGGATCGGCGGAGCGTACGGATACGGGCGCCCGACGGACGGGGCCTCCCCGGGGGAAGGACGGGGAGGCCCGTGGGAAGCTCCGGCGCCGGTTACGTCAGGTTGACGTCGGAGCAGGCGTAGAACGCGTTACCGGTGTCGGCGATGTTCCAGACGCCCAGGATGATGTGGTGGCCGTGCTTCTGGGTGGGCACCGTGCCCTGGTGCTGCACGGTCGCGGCCGGCTGCCGCCCGCCCATCGGCACCGTCACGAACGGCTCGGGTTCGAGGTCGGCCCGGGTGAGCGGCTTGCTCGGGTCGTAGCCGTCCTTGGTGATGTAGTAGCGGAAGTCCGTGGTGGCGTGCCGCGCGGTCAGCCGCCACTGGAAGGTGTAGCCCTGGCCGCCCCTGAGGTTGGTGGCGGGCCACTGGCCGCCGCGCGGGTCGTCCAGCTCCTTGAACCCGCTGTTGCCGCCGGAACATATCTTGCCGTCGGCGGGGCCCGCGGCCGGGAAGCCCTTGGGGCCCTCGACGCTCTGCGGTTCGTACTGGATCGCGCCGCAGTTCTTGACCGTTCCCTTGGCGCAGAGCGCCTGACGGCTGGGGGGCTGGTCGCTGTAGCCGTGGCTGGACGCACTGCTGGTGGCGAACAGGGAGACTCCGACGACGCCGAGACCGACCACGGCAGCGCTGAGCTTTTTGCGCATGCTTGGCTCCTGAAGAACGAGGGGGGTGTTCCATGAGCTGCTGTCTTGCGTGCTGTGCGGTCTAGACCAACGGGAAGACTAGTGACGCCGCATGGACATGTCCAGACCAATAACGAGCGGACGGTCGGTTTACGGTGGCGGACGGCCGGCCCAACGGCCCCCCGCGCACCGCCCGCCGCAGGGCCCCGATCGCGCCACGTCACGGACGATCACCCGTGGCCGGAACACCCCCTCCGGGACCCCGGGACCCCGGAACCTCGGAACTCCGGAATCCCGGAACTCCCCGCCCCGGAACTCCCGGCCTCCAAAGCTCCGGATCACGCCACGGCCGTCAGCCGCCCCCCGGCCGGGCGAGCGGCGCAGTGCACCAGGCCCGCGTACGTACGGCGCAGCGCGATCAGCGATTCCCGCGCCTCCCGGAAGACGGCGGCGTCCGGTCCGCCCTGGTGGGCGAGGGTGCGTACGGGCGCGCAGTGCCGGTCCAGCGCGCTCAGCCAGGCGCGGTGCCGGACCGGCAGATGGCGGCGCAACTGCTGCCGGCCGGTGTCGCCCGCCCGGCGTACGCCCATACCGAGCACCGCGTCCGCCGCCTGGAAGACCGGCGGTTCCAGCGCCCCCAGCCCGGAGAGTTCGGCGAGCACCGTGCTCTGCCACCCGGGTTCGGGAGCCGCCCGCAGCACCGCCGCCTCCGCCTGGAGCTGAGCGCGCAGCGCGTGCTGCACCCGGACCAGGCGGCGCAGCGCCGTCCCGGTGCACGCGTCCCCGAAATCCCGCCCGGCGAGCGTCCCGGCCAGCCGGAACAGCCAGATGCCGTGCGCCTCCAGCCGGGTGGTGGCCAGCATCAGCCGGTCCAGTCGCCCGAGCGGCTGCCCCTCCGGCGACCAGCGCACGACGGGGACGAGGGGCTCCGTACGGGCGAGCTGGTCGATGGGCAGATGGCGGCGCGGCTTGCGCTCGGGCGCCCAGTTCAGCAGCGCGAGCGTGGGCAGCGCCACGAACTGCTGGTGGTCGACGCGGTGCGCGACGGACGACCACAGGCCGAGGAACGCCGGGTCGGCGGCGCGCCGGGACGCGGGTGCGAGCGGGTCCAGGGCGCTCCAGCCGCAGGCCGCCGCGATCACCGCCACCCGCAGGGACGCGGCGTCGGCGTTGCGCGGCGACAGGCGCGAGACACGCTGTCGCAGCGCCGTGAGTACGCCCTCCTGCCCCGCGCGGGCGACCAGGGCGCGGGCGGTGTCCCGGTCCGGGGCGGTGGCGACCGCCCCGGCCAGCTCGCTCAGCCACACCCAGGTCCCGGCCATGGTCCGTACGGGTGGCCGGGCGGGCAGGAAGCCATGGGCCTGCGGGTCGGATATCGGCGCGGGTATGCCGGCGGCGGGGTCCGCGGGCGGTTCGGCGGCCGGGGCCGGGACGGTGGTGGGGGCGGTCGGCACCATGACGAACGGCCTTTCTTCAGGGGCGGGTCTGCGCGTACGGCGGGGTCAGCCGACCCGTCCGTACAAGGTGGGGCGGTAGGCGGCGAAGGACGAGACGCGGACCGCCCGCCCGGGCCGGGGCGCCTCCAGGTACTGGCCGCCGCCGAGGTAGACCGCCACGTGGTGGATGCCGGACGCGGAGCCGTTGGACGACCAGAAGACCAGGTCGCCGCGGCGCAGCTGGTCGCGTGTGAGGGGTGTCGAGGCGCGGTACTGGGCGTCGGCGACCCGCGGCAGCGAGATGCCCGCGCGCTGGTACGCCTGCTGGACCAGGCCGGAGCAGTCGAAGGCGAACGGGCCGTTGCCGCCCCACGCGTAGGGCTTGCCGAGCTGGGCCATCGCCCACTGGACGGCGGCCTCGGTGCCGTACCGGGAAGGTGTGCCCTGGCTGCGGCCCGGGCTCCGTTTCGTACGGACGTGTGCGCCGCCCGTCCCGCCCGACGTGCCGGTACGGGCTTCGTAGCGCTCCCGGTGGCTGGTCCACCACCAGCTGCCGCCCTGCCGGTACCAGTACACCCGGTCGGTCGCGTCCCAGCCGGACCGGCCGCGGAAGGTGGGGGTGGGGTTGTGGCCACGCGCGGGCGCGGCGGCGGGACCGTGCGAGGCGGACGTCGTCCCGGACCCGCCGCCGGGACCGCCCGCGTACCGCGCGTACTTCCCGTAGTGGCTGGTCCACCGCCACCAGCCGGTCGCGTCCTTGTACCAGTACTTCGAGCCGTCCCAGCCGGCGTGCCGGGGCGCCGGTTCGGCGCTCGCCGCCCCGGCCGCGGCGCCGGCCAGCGTCACCGCGCCCACCACCGCCGCGACCGCGCCGCGCACCGTGCACCGCGGCCGGCTGCCGCCGTTGCGCGCGGCGGACTCGACCGCGGCCCCGCAGCAGAAAGCGCACCCGCACCCATCCGTTATGTCCTCGACGAACTCCGGTGTCCGCATGTCCTGCCTGCCTCTCCGCTCCAGTTCGTTCCGGTCTGTTCCGGTCCGTTCCAGCCCGGTCCGATTCGCTCTCGTCAGCCTTTGGCGGCGGCGCTGCCGCGCGCCGTGTAGAACGCCACGGTCAAGTCTTTGACCAGCGCTTTTCGCTCGTAGTCGTCCAGTTCGACCAGCCCTCTGCTGGTCAGCCGGTGCACGGTGTCGTCGACCGCGTCCACGACCGAGGTCAGCACGCTGTCGCGGTGCTTGGCGTCGATCGCCGCGATCTGCCGCCGCTGCATCGCGGCCGCCACCTCCGGCGCGTACTCGATCCGGGTCGGCTGTACGGAGAACACCTCGATGCCGACCGGGCGGCAGTCCGCCGACAGGGCCCGGGTGAGGGCCTCGCCGACCGCTTCCGCGTTCCGCAGGGTGGGTGTCTCCTCGTGGAAGGCGTCGGCGGGCAGTTGGGAGAGCACCCGCGCCATCGCCGCCTCCACCTGTTCGCGCAGGTAGGCGGTGTGGTCCCGGACGGCGAGCAGCGCCCGGGCGGTGTCCCTGACCCGCCAGACGACGAGCACCACGACCCGCAGCTGGATGCCCTGCGCGTCGACCGCGGGCATCGCCTCGCTGCGCCAGTGCCGCAGCCGTACGTCCACCCGGCGGCGCAGCACCAGGGGGCTGATCCACACCAGACCGGTACGGCGCACGCTGCCGCGGTAGCGCCCGAAGAGGCTGAGCACCCAGGCGCTGCCGACCCGCCCACGGGCCAGCCCGCCGAACGCGCACAGCGCGATCACACCGCCGAGCCCGGCCACGGCCCACTCCCACGGCTGCGGGCCGGGGCTGATGTCGATCGCCAGGCCCAGGGCCCGTACGACGGAGGCGGGCAGTATGCCCCGCCACCACAGGAACGCCACCGAGGCGGCGATCGCCACCAGCCCGGCGAACAGGGCCAGCGAGCCGGACAGGGAGAAGCCGCGGCGCTCGGCCACGCCGGTGTCCTCCTCGGGGGCGCGGCGCTCGGCCGATCCGGAGAATTCGCGGAACCACGCGGGGTGGCCGTTCGCCGCGCCGGGGTCCGCCGGGCGGTCGCCGCCGGTGGCCGGCCCGCCGTCGGCGCGGAGCCGGCTGCCCGCGTCGACCACACCGAGGGCGCCGTCGAGTACGGCGCGTTCCGCGGTGTCCAGCAGGTCGGTCGCGGCGGTGATGCCGGCCACGGCGGCGTCTGCCGGGGTGAGCCGGGCGGGAGCTGCCAGCGGGGCCCGCACGCGCGGCTGCTCGGCGGTGTCCACGTCGTCGGGTGCGCTGGACGTCCCGGGTGACTCGGGGGTCTTGGACGCCTCGGGAGCCTTGGGCGCCGCGCCCGCTTCCCCGTCCGGCTCGGCGCGGAAGAGCATGTCCATGGGGATGCCGTCGCCGTACCGCGCGGGCCGGGAACGGGCGGTCCAAAGGGTGTGCCGGGGGACGGGGTGATCTGCGGGCGGTGCTGCTGAGGCCCGCTCAGGAGCAGTCTTTGCCGCAGCACCTGATCGGCCATCAGTCTCCTCGGGCCCCGACGAATTCTCCTCCCCGGAAAGGTTTTCCAGCCCGGAAAGCCCCTCCGCCCCCTCCCCTTCCTTCGCGCC
>NZ_JOCQ01000139.1 GCF_000720725.1 Streptomyces rimosus subsp. rimosus | reverse complement strand
CCCCTGCCCCTGCCCCGGCCCCTGCCCCCGTAACAAGACCTCCCGCCGCCGCGACACTCCCGCCCGAGTTTCTGTCCCCCTCAGACGAGCCCTCGCCCCGTACGCCCCGCTCCGGCACCCCACTCGCCTCTTCGGCCACCTCAGCCACTCCTCCGCCTCCTGCGTCGCGCTACCGGCCCGTACGCCGCGCCTCCCAGGATCATTACCGCGCCGGCGATGATCGCGATGGCGATGGTCCGCACCGGGCCGGGCTGCGATGTGCCGCCGGACATCCCCGAGAAGCCGGCCGGGCGTTCCACCATGCCCATGCTGCCGAGCGGCCACGCCCTGGCGTCCACCCGCGCGTCCACCGCGGTGCGCGACACGGTGCCGTGGTCGGCGTCCTGGAGATGCGTCCGGGAGTCCAGCGAGTCGTTGCGGTGGTCACCGAGCAGGAAGAGCTGACCCACCGGGACCTTCGAGCTGAAACCGGTCGGCGAGGCCGGGCCCTTGGCGTGCAGATACGGTTCTTCGACGGGCTTGCCGTTGATCGTCAGTCGGCCGTCCTTGCTGCAGCAGGCAACCGTGTCGCCGCCGACCCCGACGACCCGCTTGACCATCGGCAGATCGCCCCACACGGAGTCCCGGAAGACCACGACGTCGCCCCGCCGCACCTCCGCGCCGTCCACCTGCTCGGCCAGGACCCGGTCCCCCACCCCGATCGTCGGTGCCATGGAGTCGGTCGGCACCGTGTAGGGCCGGTAGGTCAGCGCTCCCCATACGAAGCCGCCCAGGAACAGCACACAGCCGACGGCCATGACCACACCGGACAGCACGCTGCCCGTCGTCCGGCCGCGGTCGCCGCCCGTCCGTTCTCCGCTGCTCATCCCAGCTCCCGCCCCGCGAGCCCGACCCGCGTCGATGATCTGCGACGGCACCCTACCCGGGGGTACGTTCCCCAGTCAGCACCGTGAGCCGTCCGGACAGCGCAACACCGGGCACGCGCGGATGCGTACCCGGTGTCCGAGGTCAGCCTGCTACCGGACCGCGCACCTCGTATGCGCCCCGGTCACCCGTTCAGTCCGACGTCTGCGCCTCGGCCCGAGCGGTCCGCCTGCGGCGCCGCCACAGCACGATCGGCACCGCGCCCGCGAGTCCCAGCGCCGCCGGGGTCGCCGCCATGGCCTTGTTCAGCGCCGGCTGGTCGAACGTGTCCGGCACCGACAGCCACGACCAGCGGTTGACCGGCCAGGCGATGGTGAAGGCGCGACCGACGACCTGCTTGGTCTCGACCGTGCCGTTCCCCTTGAGGTTCGTGTGGTAGCGCGAGTCGAGGGAATCCTGACGGTGGTCGCCCATGACCCAGATGCTGCCCTTGGGCACCGTCATCTTGTCGATGTTCTTGTCACCGCAGGGCGTGTTGCCGGGGAAGAGGTACGAGTCCTCCTTCAGCGGCGTGCCGTTGACCTTGACCGGGCCGTTGCCGTGGCACTCCACCGTGTCGCCGCCGACCGCGATGACCCGCTTGATCAGGTCCTTCTCCTCGGCCGACGGCATCAGGCCGATGAAGCTGAGGACCTGCTGGATCGCGTTGGGCTCGGGGGTGGGAACCTCGTTCAGCCAGCCGCCCGGGTCGTGGAAGACGACGACCTCGCCGCGCTCCGGCTCCGAACCGAACCACGGGGTGAGCTTGTCCACCAGGACCCGGTCGCCGCGCTGCAGGGTGTCCTGCATCGAGTCGGACGGGATGGAGAACGCCTGCACCAGGAACGTCTTGATGACCAGCGCCAGGACCAGCGCGATACCGATGAGGATCGGCAGCTCTTTCCAGAAGGCACGCGGCTTCTTGCCCTTCTTCACGCTGCCGCTCTCCTCCTCGTCCGCCGACTGTTCCTTGTCCATCGAGACTCCCGGACCGGGCGGCCTCCCGGGGCCCGCCGGCTGTCCGGGATCCGCCGGACGCGCCGGTCCGCCGGACGCGGCGGCCCGTGAGGACTCACCGCTTCCTTCCGGCTCTTCGGGCTCTTCGGTTCCGGACCGTGCGCCGACCGCCAAGTCCCCCACATCCACTCCTTACTCCACGCCGCTGCCCGCCCGATCGTCGGTGCAGGCCCACCACTCCCATAACGAGCGGGAGTTCCGCAGGGGTCGGGAGTACGGACAAACTGTCGGAGGACACACTATGCGGCACATGCCCCGACGTCGCCCTCGCACCCGGCGCGTCGCGTACGGTCGCGAAGGTCTCCGGCTCCTCCAGACGGCGCCAGTGCCCCACCGGCCAGGCGATGACCACGGCCCGGCCCACCACGCTGTCGACCGAGATCGTCCCACGGTAGGGCTCGTCCAGGTGATACCGCGAGTCCGCCGAATTGGAGCGGTGGTCGCCCATCACGAAGATCCGCCCGGCGGGAACCTTGACCTCGAATTGGAACTGCGAGGGCGGATTGCCCGGATGTATGTACGGTTCGTCCAGGGGCGTGCCGTTGACCGTGACGTGACCCTGCTTGTCGCAGCACTTGACCGTGTCGCCTCCGACGCCCACCACCCGCTTGATCAGGTCCTGCTCGTCGGCGGACGGCAGCAGCCCGATGAAAGTCAGGAATTCCTTGATCTGCTTGACCACGACGGGGTCGTCGGCAGACTTGACCTGCTCGCCCTTCAGCCAGCCCCCAGGGTCCTTGAAGACGACCACGTCACCGCGCTCGGGCTCGGAGCCGAACCAGGGGGTCAGCTTGTCGACCAGCACCCGGTCACCGATCCGGATCGTCTGCTCCATCGAGCCCGAGGGAATCACGAACGCCTGGACGAGGAAGGTCTTGAGCACCAGCGCGATGGCCAGGGCCACACCGATGAGGATCGGTATCTCTTTGAGGTAGGAGCGACGCCTGCGACGTTTGATGCGGCGCGCCTGGCGCCGCCGCTCGGCGCGCCCTCCTCTGGCGGGCCCGACCGTACGCGTGACGACGCCCACGTCACCGTCGTCCTCCGCGGTCCCGAGGCCGTACGCGCCGCTCGCGTCAGCCCCCGCGCTCCCGCCCGCATACGCGCCGCTCCCGGGGCCCCCGGCTCGGTGCGGCCCGCCCGCGTACCCGCCGTACCTCCCGTACGCTCCGTCCTCGTACGTCCCGTACGAGCCCTCCCCGTACGCCCCCTCCGCGCTCACCGCGCCCGCATCCGCCCCCGTAGCCCCCCGCTGCCCGCGTTTGGGCCGCCCCCGGTTACCCATGGCTGCCTGCCGGGCCCGGTATGCCGTCGAAGGCGCGCGGGCGGTGCAGGGCTGTCCAATGGCCCACCGGCCAGGCGACCCAGTCGGCGCGGCCGATCACCTTGCCGACCGGAACGGTGCCGCCGCCCGGTTCGCCGAGATGGTCCCGTGAGTCACGTGATCTGCCGCGGTGGTCTCCCATGACCCACAGCTTTCCCTCCGGGACCACGATGTCGAACGCGTCGGAGGACGGCGCGTCCCCCGGGTAGAGGTAGCCCTCGGCCACCGGCTCGCCGTTCACCTTGATCCGCCCCCGCTTGTCGCAGCAGGTCACCCGGTCCCCGCCGACGCCGATGACGCGCTTGATGTAGTCGGTGGCCGGGGGCTCGGCCAGGCCCAGCGCCGCGCCCGCTCCCCTGACCAGCCCGGTGACCGGGTTCTCCGACGGTTCGCTCTGCAGGAACGAACCGGTGCCGTCGAAGACGACCACGTCGCCCCGGCGCGGCTCGCCGCCGAAGCGGTACGCCAGCTTGTTCACCAGCACCCGGTCGCCGACCCGCAGGGTGTTCTCCATGGAGGAGCTGGGGATCAGGAACGGCTGTACGACGAAGGCGCTGAGCAACAGCACGAACGCCACGCAGACCGCCAGCAACAGGACGGGCCGGTGCCACAGGGCCACCAGGACCGCCGCCGGCCGGGACGCGAGCCGCCGGAGGCGGGGCGCCCGGCGCCGAGGGGCTTCCTCCTGGGCAGCCGCGCCCTGGGCCGTCTGCTCCTCGGAGGCGGGCCGGTCGGCCTCGTCCCCCTTACCGGAAGAAGGGCGGGCGGAAAAACACGCGGAGCGCGACCCCTGCTCCGGCCCCTGCTCGGGGGCGGGAGAGCGGTCGCGCTCCGAAAGCTGTGCGTCGGTGTCCATCGGACCCTGAGCCTATCCGGCCGGTCCAGGACGCCGGACGTCTGTTCAGCTGTCGCGCTTCTCCTTGATCTTCGCGGCCTTGCCGCGCAGCTCACGGAGGTAGTACAGCTTGGCGCGACGCACGTCACCGCGGGTCACCAGCTCGATCTTCTCGACGATCGGGGTGTGCACGGGGAAGGTGCGCTCGACGCCGACGGAGAAGCTGACCTTGCGGACCGTGAAGGTCTCGCGCACGCCGGCGCCCTGGCGGCGGATGACGACGCCCTTGAACTGCTGCACACGGGAGCGGTTGCCCTCGATGACGCGCACGTGGACGTTGACGGTGTCACCCGGGCGGAAGGCCGGGATGTCGCTGCGCAGCGACGCGGAGTCGACGGAGTCGAGGAGGTTCATGACCCACTGCTTTCTTCGTTGATGCCACAGGTCATCAACGGAACCGGAAGTTCTGATGAGGTTGCCGTTCCGTCGGGCGGGCGTCGTTCCCCCTGTGGCAGGGGCGCGCGCCGGACGCACACAGCAGCTGCCTATTCTTCCACGGCGTCGCTCGTACGCCCAAATCGGCCGTCCGTTCCCTCGGCCCACCCGAGGATGGAGAGGGTTTCCCGGTCCTTCTTGTCGAAGGCGGCCGGGTCGGCGCGCTCGATGAGGTCGGGGCGGTTGCGGTCGGTACGGCGGAACGCCTCGTCGCGGCGCCAGCGGGCGATCTTGCCGTGATGGCCGCTGAGCAGCACCTCGGGGATGCCGCGGCCGCGCCACTCGGGCGGCTTCGTGTAGACCGGCCCCTCCAGGAGGTCCGCCATCGCGCCGGGGGCGAAGGAGTCGTCCTGGTGGGAGGCCGAATTGCCCAGCACGCCGGGCAGCAGCCGGGCGACGGCCTCGACCATGACCAGCACCGGAGCTTCGCCGCCCGCGAGCACATAGTCGCCGATGGAGACCTCGCGGACGTCCACGCGGTCGCCGTACTCCTCGATGACGCGGCGGTCGATGCCCTCGTAGCGCGCCGGGGTGAAGACCAGCCAGGGCTTCTCGGAGAGTTCGACGGCGAGCTGCTGGGTGAAGGGCCTGCCGCTCGGCGTGGGGACGACGATGACCGGGTCGCCCTCCTGGGAGTCGATGACCGAGTCCAGCGCCTCGCCCCACGGCTCGGGCTTCATGACCATGCCGGGGCCGCCGCCGTACGGCGTGTCGTCGACGGTGTTGTGCTTGTCGTGGGCCCAGTCCCGCAGGTCGTGGATGCGCACGTCCAGCTGGCCGCGGGCGCGCGCCTTGCCGACCAGGGAGACGTTGAGCGGTTCCAGGTACTCCGGGAAGATCGTGACGATGTCGAGCCGCATCACACGTCCTCGCCCGCGTCACGGGCCGAGGCCACCTCGGCCTGGCGGTCGTCGAGCAGCCCGGCCGGGGGGTCGACGACGGCCCGCTGCTGCTCCAGGTCGATCTCCGGCACGATCTCGGAGACGAACGGGATCATGATCTCGTCGCCGTCCGGGCGGCGGACGATCAGCAGGTCCTGGTAGGGAAGGTGGGAGATCTCGGTGATGCGCCCGACGGCCGTGCCGTCGGTGGTGACCACGTCGAGATCGATGAGCTGGTGGTCGTAGAACTCCTCGGGGTCCTCGGGGACCTCTTCGGGGTCGACCTCAGCGATCAGCAGCGTGTTGCGCAGCGCCTCGGCGCCCGTACGGTCGCGGACGCCCTCGAAGCGCAGCAGCAGGCGCCCGCTGTGCACCCGGCCGGTTTCGATGGTCAGCGGGCCGGCGGTGGGCGGGTCCGTGGCGAGTACGGCGCCGGGCGCGAGCCGCAGTTCCGGCTCGTCGGTCCGCACCTCGACGGTGACCTCGCCCTTGATGCCGTGGGCGCGGCCGATCCGCGCGACTACCAGCTGCACAGTGGCCCCTCTTCGCGGCGGCCGCCGCCGCTCGCGCGGTGGTGGTGCTCGCCGTCGTGGTTCATCGATCGGTGATTTCGGTCATACAGGCATCGTCGCAGACGCCTATGACAACGGGCCGGGGTGAGCCGTAGCCCTCCCCGGCCCGTGCCGGTACTGCCTGGTCCGGGGACTGCCCCGGTTCTGCTCAGCGGACCTGGTCCACGTCGACGAGGTCGACCCGGATGCCGCGGCCGCCGATGGCGCCTACGACCGTCCGCAGGGCACGCGCGGTGCGGCCGTTGCGGCCGATCACCTTGCCGAGGTCGTCGGGGTGGACCCGGACCTCCAGCACACGCCCGCGGCGCAGGGTGCGCGAGGCGACCTGCACGTCGTCGGGGTTGTCGACGATGCCCTTCACGAGGTGCTCGAGGGCCTCCTCGAGCATGATCAGGACTCGGTCGACTCGGAGGTGGACTCGGCCTCGGCCTCGTCCGCCTTCTTGTCAGCCTTCTTCGCCTTCGGGGTGATCGCCTCACCCTTCGGCTCGTCGCCGGCGTCCTTGGCCAGGGCCTCGAACAGGGCGCTCTTGTCGGCCTTCGGCTCGGCGACCTTCATCGGCGCCGGGGCCGGCAGGCCCTTGAACTTCTGCCAGTCGCCGGTGACCTTGAGGATGGCCAGAACGGGCTCGGTCGGCTGCGCGCCGACACCCAGCCAGTACTGGACACGCTCGGAGTCGACCTCGATGCGCGAGGGGTTCTGCACCGGGTGGTACAGACCGATCTCCTCGATGGCCCGGCCGTCACGGCGGGTACGGGAGTCGGCGATGATGATGCGGTAGTGAGGCGCGCGGATCTTGCCCAGACGCTTCAGCTTGATCTTGACTGCCACGGGAGTGGTGTCTCCTGGTCTTGACGTGGTTGGGCACAACGGGATGCCACGTGGGGTTGCGGTACTCGGAGTGCCCGATGGACGCGCCAGCCGGAGGAGAGAGGGGTCCTGTGCGACTGTCGAGTACAGCTAGCCATTGTGCCACACCACTCCAGGTCAGCCGACCGCGGCCACCTCGGGGATCCGGAACGGTTTGCCGCAGCCGCCGCAGACGATGGGCGCCTGAGCCAGTACGGACGGGACGACCCGGACATTCCTGCCGCAATCACAGACAGCCTTGACGCGTACACCACCACCGGATGAGCCGTGCCGCGCGGCCGGCCCCCGGAAGCTGCGGGCACTGTCGGCCGTGGTCGCCGCGGAGTGCGCCTTGAGGGCTCTGGCGAGCCGCTCGATGGTGGGACGGTAGCGCCTCCGGGCCTCGGGGTTGAGCGTGACCAGCGAGAAGCCGCTGCTCGGGTGCGGCTCGTCGACGTGGTCGAGGCCCAACTCCTCGGCGATGGCCAGGAATCGACGGTTGTGGTAGCGGCCTGCGCGCGAGGTGTCGCGGACGCCGCGGGCGGCGGCGATGCCGTGGACTGCCTCGTGCAGCAGCCGTTCGAAGGAGAGTTCGGCGCCACAGGCGGACGACGACTCCCCGATCAGGGACTCGGGCGCGGCCAGGTCCGGCAGCTCGGGGTGGTGCCGTTGAATGTCGGCCCACGCGAGCGCCAGCTCGGCGGCGAGAACAGGCGGTGTCGTGCTCACGTCGTGACAACGAGCCGGGCCCATCCAGTGTTCCGATTACGGGGCATCTCAAATAATTTGCACGTACCGGTCAGTTTCTGGTCATGGGTTTCGAGGACGGCGTGTGCGCAGAACTGCGGAGAAGGCGCGCGTCAGGCGGCAAGCCGGGGCGTACCCGCGCGTACGCCCCGGCGCGTAAGAGATGTGTACGCGCCGGGGCATCCGAGGCCCGTGGGTCGCGGCGGGACACCGGAGGAGCCCGGTGGGACTCGGCGGCGTGCGCGACGATCGCGATGCTATCGGGAGGCGCGTTGGCACCCGGCACCGCCCCGCCGTCCGTTTGCAGACACCGTACGGCTCTCGTACGCCCGGTTGACGGGCTCCGCGGGCAGCGGGGGTGCGGGTCCTGCCGGAGGACGCGCTCGTTCCGGCCGCCGTCCCCATGCGCCTCCCAACGGGCGCCGGACCCGAGAGGCGCACCGCCGTTTCCGCTCACGGCCTTGCCGGGACGCCTGCCGCCGCAGTACGCCGACGGCCCGAAACCCTTGTTGTCTACGGGAAATACCGTCCGCCTGGGATGTGAGCACGGGCGCCTTCGCCCTGGCGTACATGGTGCGGGCGCGACAGTTTGCGTCGCCGTCCCGAAAAGCACCCCGGCGCACCGAGGGGCGCGCGGGAGACAACCCCGGCGCACCCCTGGACTCGGGCACGGATGGGGAGTTGTCTGGAATGCGGGGGCGCACGACGCGAACACAGGGGCGGGCCACGGGGGCGATCGTTCACTGACAGCTTCGGGTTCTCGGCGGATTGGGGCGCTTTCGATGACACCCACGCTCGTACGGCAACACCTCCGGCAGTCCGGCTCTCCCGGTTCGTACGGCTCCACCGCACCGGCCGACCCCTGTGCTCGCGCCCGTGACTGGGCCGAGATCCAGGAACGGATGCTGGTGCCGCTGTACGAGGCCGTCTACGACCGGATGGATGTCGGGCCGCACACCAGGCTGCTGGGCCTGGGCTGCGGCTCCGGGCTCGCGCTGCTGATCGCCGCCACCCGCGGCGCGCAGGTCTGCGGCGTGGACCTGGACGAACAACGACTGGATCTCGCGCGGGAACGGCTGACGCCCGACTCCGCGCGCCAGGCCCGGGACGGCGCGATGCGCGCCACCGTGCTGGCGTGCGGCGGTCCGGAGCGGGCGGCAGGCCCCGACAGCGGCTCGTTCAACATGGTGACGGCCTTTCACCCCGTCGGCTGCGTCAGCAGTATCGAGGGCCTGACCGCCTCCCTGGGGACGGCGGCCGGGCTCACGGAACGGGGCAGTCCCGTGGTGCTGGGCGGCTGGGGCCCGGTGGAAAGGTGCGCCACGGCGAGCGTGCTACGGGTGGCCCAACGGCTGGCCGATCCCTTGCGTACGGCGGGCGGCTGGCGGCCCAGCGGCCGGGACGATCTGGAGGACCTGGCCGACCGGGTGGGCCTGCGGCCCGACGGTTCGGGACGGGTGGCATGCCCGTTCGGCTACGGCGACCTGCCGAGCGCGGTACGGGGACTGCTGTCCACCGGGCTGTTCGACGCGGCGCTGGAGGTCACCGACCAGGCACAGGTGGAGAAGGAGCTGAGCGAGGCGCTGCATCCGCATCAGCGTCCGGACGGCACGGTGTGGATGCCGAATGTGTTCCGCTACCTCATCGCCCGCACGTGATCTTTGAGGCCCCACCGCCGCTGCCGATCCTGCCGAATCCGCCGATGACCTGACGCCCTGATTCCCGAGAACCCGCCACTGTCCGTGCTGCCCGCTCGGCACCGGCCGAGGCTCCGCCGGCCGCGACGCGGGGTTTCCGGAGCGGTCGGCCCACGCTGTGCCGCACGCCGCCCGTGCCGCGCCCCGCATCCATCCTTGCGCCGTTACGGCGTGCGGCGCAGGCGGTCGCCGCGGCCGAAGCGCGCCCGTCGCGCACTCCCCTCTCCGCGAAGCCGTGAGCCCGCCGAGCACGTCATCGCAGGGCCTCGCGCCTTCACCCTCCCGAGCGATACCCAATATCCAGAATTCTGTTTACTGTCATTTTCATGAACAGCATCGACGAACGGTTCCTGACCCGCAACGGACACGCCGCCCGGCGGCTCGCCGCCCTGCTCATCAACCACCCCGCCGAGGGCGAGGCCGCACGACTCCCCCGCGTGCGCGACCTGGCCGCGGAACTCGGGGTCGGCAACGGCACGGTGCAGGCCGCGCTGCAACTCCTGGAGGAAGCGGGGGCGATGGACACGGTGGCCCGCGGACACCTCGGCACCTTCCTGGTCCGTGCCGACCGCGCCATACTGTGGCGCCTCGCGGGGCTGGGCACCGTCCTCGCCGCGATGCCGTTGCCCCACTCGCGTCGCCACGAGGGCCTGGCGACCGGCTTGCGCGGCGCGTTCGAAAAGGCCGGCGCGCCTTTCGCGATCACCTTCATGCGCGGTGCGGCCACCCGCGTGGCGGCTCTGCTGGAGGGGAAGGTCGAGCTGGCGGTGCTGTCCCGCTTCGCTGCCGACGCCCTGATGGAGCAGCACCCGATCGATTTGATCGCCGATCTCGGGCCGGCCACCTATGCCGGTGCCCACGGGCTGCTGCTGCGGCACGGCGTCCAGCCCGACAGCGAAGGCCTGCGGGTCGCGGTGGACCGCACTTCCGAAGACCAACGAGCCCTGACCGAGCGGGCGTTCGCGGGCCGGACGGATGTGACCTGGCTGGAGAGTTCGTTCATGCAGCTGTACGACCTGTTCGCGCAGGACCGGGCCGACGCCACCGTCTGGAATCTCGACGAGATACCGGGACAGCTGGCCGGAGAGGTGGACGTACTACCTCTCGACGACGAGATGACCGGCGATGTCTCACCCCGCAATTGCAGCGCGGCACTGATAGCCCGGAAGGAGGGCAGCGATGCGCTGGCAGCGGTGAGCGGGGCGCTCGACCTGGAGGCCGTCACCAGCCTGCAGACCGAGGTGCTGCGAGGGGAGCGCATGCCTTCCTACTGAGATTGCCGGCCGTTCAAGGGCACCGGGCCGGGTCGGACCTGGCCAGGCCGCCGCCCTGTCGACTCCGGCGGAGCTGATGCGCCGGCCTGACCACGGCATCGGGTCTGCCCACGGCGCCAGGCCTAACTGCGGCATCGGGTCTGCCCACGGCACCCAGCCCAACTGCGGCTTCGGGCCAACCCGCGACATCAGGCCCGCTCGCCGGTGATACCTCCGCGTTTCGCACGCGGTTCGAGAAGACAAGACCTGTCTGTTGGCTACTGGAGGGGAGGGACGGCCATGGAAGCCCTGCTCGCGCGGCGGATCCGGCTCTTCGTGGAGAGCGGTCAGGTGCGGCCCGAGGTGGCCGCGTTCGTCCGCGCCGAACTGGATGCACTGGCTGCCGAAGGGTGCGCGGTCACCGAGGACTCCGCGGGCATGCTCACCAGCCATCTGCTGATGGCGCTGACCCGGCTGCAGGACGGCGGGCCGGTGGAGGATTTCCGTACCGACGACGTGGCCGCCGCGGAACTGGCGGAGCATCCCCGAGCCGTCCGCCGCGCCCGTGCCGTCTCCGTACGAGCCGGGCGCGCCCTTGGTGCCCCGCTCCCCGAGTCCGAGATCAACTTTCTGGCGATGCACTTCGCCGTACTGCGAAAGGACACACCATGACGACCATCCTCACCGGCGGTATCGGCAAGACCGCGGTCGCGGACGCGGTACGGCGGCTGGCGCCGGCCGGCGTCGAGGTCGTGGTCAGCAATGACATGGATGCCGTGGCGCTGCTGCAAGCAGGCCGGGCCGACTATTTCCTGGGGACCTGCCAGACCGGGGCCGGGGCGTCGCTGGGCGTCCTGGTCGGGCTCATGGGCTCCGCCACCTGTCACACCTTCGGCCGCTCCGTTCCCTCGGAGGACGAGATCGGCGCCCTGCTGGACCAGGGCAAGCGGGTATTCGGCTTCGCCGTGGACCAGATCGACGCGATCGCGCCCGCGCTGGTCGTGGCCATAGCCAGCCGGGACTGACCGCGCCGGGCCCTCGGGTTCCGGCAGGCCCCGGCCCCGCGGGCCGTACGTTCCGATGACATGCCAGGGCACAAAGGAGTGACCCGTGAGCAGCACCGTCCTCGCCGTGAGCACCGGTCTCGACTTCACGTTCGCGCAGCAACTGACCGTCGTAGTGCTGTGCGCGCTGACCGCCTTCCTCGCGCACCTGGCACTGGCCGTCTTCAACGACGGCGTCCGGCCCTTCATGCTCGACTTCGTCCAGGGCCGTACGACCCGGAGCGCCACCACGGCGGTCTCCTTCGGGCTCTCCGCCGGGTTCATCTTCGGGCTGGGCGCGCCGATGGCCCTCTCCTCCGGGGTGCTCAACCCGTGGCTGCTGTTCCTGCCCACCGACATCCTGGGCCTTCTCGCGCCGAAGAAGTGGCTCGCGCCGCTGCTGGGCGGCGCGTGGGGCGGGGTGGTCGTGTTCGGTCTGAACCGTGCCAACAGCCTCGCGCACGATCTCCCGGTCGACTTTCTGACGGCCCTGCAGCAGATGGCGACGCCGATCCTCTTCCTCTTCGCGCTGTTTCCGGTGCTGGCGATCACCAAGCAGTTCGGGAGGCTGCTCGGTGGTCTGGCCGGTGTGGTGGAGCTGGCACTGGTCGTGCTGACGATGAAGGTGTGGCCCGATGTGTTCGCGGGGGCGCCGGCCATGGCGGTCGGTGTGCTGCTCCTCATCGGCTTCGCGGTGGCCAGGGACGTACGGCAGCGCCGGGCGGCGGAGCGGGCCGTCGTGGGCGCGGTGCCATCAGCGGGCGGAGAGGCCTCGACGGCCACGGCCGGCAGGCCGCCCGGAGACGCGGATCCGATGGCGTCGTTGTTCGGCACCAGTGCGGCACGGCTGCGTCGGCACCTGCCGTTGTTCATGGTGCTGGGCGCGGGCGTCTGTCTGCTGTGCCAGCTGCATGTGTTCGGCGGTGGGGAGGCGACCAGTTTCCTGGTCGCCAAGGGGCAGTATGCGGAAGCCGCACAGGTCGACTTCTATCGGGCCCTCGGATTCATTCCGTTGATCGCCACCACCGCGCTTGCCTCCGGCGCGTACGGCATCGTCGGCTTCACCCTCGTCTACCCCATCGGCTATCTGCTGCCGAGCCCCTGGCTGGCCTTGGTCTGCGGTGCCCTGGTGTTCGCCGTCGAGGTGCTGGCGCTGAGCTGGATAGGCAAGGCGCTGGGCAGGCTGCCGTCGGTGCGCGACGCCTCGGAGCATCTGCGCGGCGCCATTGGCGACACCCTGCACCTGGCGATTCTCTTCGGTTCCCTGATGGCGGCCCATGCCATGGGCGGTGGGCTCGGAATCTTCATAGCCGGCGGTCTCTACCTGCTCAATGAGGCCATGGGCCGGGTGGTGGTCCGGATGGCCGCCGCGCCCGCCGCGGTCGTGGTGACCGGCATCGTCCTCAACGTTCTCCACTGGCTGCACCTCTTCACCCCGATCAAGACCTGAGCAGGCGTGTGGGCACGCCGGAAAGGCAGCGCGTCATGAACTCTCTGCTGCGGACCGTCACCGGCCCGCTGTCCGTATCCGCCGTGCAGGGCCCCGTGCTCGCCCACGAGCATCTGGCCCTCGACCTTTCCCGGCCCACCGACCGTACGGCGTCGCTGACGGCCCGGCATGCCGTAGCGGTGGCCGGTGAACTGGCCGATCTGCGGGAGCGGTTCGGGCTGTCGCTCGTCGTCGAGCTGACCTGTCGGGGCATGGGGCGGGACCCTGCTGCGCTGGTCCGTATCTCCCGGGAGTCGGGGGTCGCGGTCGTGGCGGGCACCGGCTGGTACCACGAGGCCTTCCATCCGGCCGAGGTGGACGGCGCGAGCGTCGAGGAGCTGGCGGACACCCTGGTCGCGGAGGTCCAGGACGGCATGGGCGCCGATGGGCCCTTCCCCGGTGTCATCGGAGAGGCCGGCAGTCATGGGGACCTGCCGAGTGAGCCGGAGGTTCGTACGCTCACCGCGGCCGCCCGTGCCGCCGTCACCACAGGTCTGTCGCTGGCGACCCACGCGCAGCTGGGGCGCGGCGGCCTCGCCCAGTTGGATGTGCTGACCGCGGCCGGTCTGGAACCACATCGGATCAGCCTTGGCCACCAGGACCTGCTCGACGACCCCGCGGCCCATCGGGAGCTGGCGGCGGCGGGTGCGTACGTCGCCTTCGACACTGTCGGGAAGGAGAGCTATCAGAGCGACGCCACCCGGCTGCGGCTGCTGCTCGCGTTGCTGGAGGCCGGGCACGCCGACCGCGTACTGCTCAGCTGCGACATCTCGCGACACGGCTACTTGATCGGCGATGGCGGTCATGGGTACGGGCATGTGTTCCGGTCGTTCCTGCCGCGCCTGCGGGCCGCCGGAGCCGACGACGAGCTGATCGATCTTCTGACCCGCCGCAATCCGCTGCGCTTCCTCACGGGCCGGGACGGTACGGCCGGGCGGCCGGTTGGGCACCGCACCACGGTCGCCCTCCGGGGCAGCGGTCGGGCGGGAAGGGAGGCACCGGCATGAGCGTGCGGTTGCCCCGGACGTATCCGTTGCCGACGGTCGCGTTGGAGGACGCGGTGGCGGACCAGTTCCGGCTGATGGAGTGCGTGGCCCGGCATTTCGAGGGCCCGCAGCTCTTCGAGGCGGATGCGGGTGTGGTGCCGGGGCTGGGGCGTCCGCGTACCACCGCGCGGGTCGAGGCCGTCCTTGCGGAGTTCTTCGGGGCTCCGGCCGCGGCACTGGTGCAGGGCGCGGGCACGGGCGCCATCCGGGCCGCGCTCGGCGCCGTGCTCCGTGCGGACGACCCGCTGCTCGTGCACCGCGCACCGGTCTACCGCACCACCGGTTTCACCTTGCGCGGGCTGGGCGTGGAGACGGTCGAGGCGGACTTCAACGACCGTGTCGCGTTGGACCGGGCGCTGGTCTCCGGACGGGTCCGATGGGCGTTCGTCCAGCACGCCCGGCAGCGGGCGGCGGATTCCTACGACCCGGGCGAGGTGCTCGCCGCCTGCCGGGCCGCCGGCGTGCGCACCGTCGTGGACGACAACTACGCGGTCTTCCGCGTGCCGCGATGTGGCGTGGAGCTGGGCGCGGACGCTTCGTGTTTCTCGCTGTTCAAGCTGCACGGCCCGGAAGGGGTGGGTGCCGTCGTCGGAGCGCGGGACCTGGTGGAGCGGGTGCATGACGACAACTACTCCGGCGGCGGCCAGGTACAGGGACACCAGGCACTGGATGCACTGCGGGCACTCAGCCACGTACCGGTGATGTGGGCGGTGCAGTCCAGGGTGAGTACGGAGATCGCCGAGCGGTTGGCGGCTGGTGAGGTGCCCGGGGTCGCCGAGGTGCGGATCGCCAATGTGCAGGACCGTTGTCTGCTGCTCCGACTGGACCGGCCGGTCGCCGGCGCGGTGCCGGACGCCGCGGCCCGGTACGGCGCCGCCCCGTATCCCGTCGGCGCCAACTCCCGTTACGAGATCGCTCCGCTCTTCTACCGGATGTCCCGGTCCGCCCTGGAGGACGCGCCGGATCTTGCCGACTGGACGGTGCGGATCAACCCGATGCGAGCGGGGGCGGACCTGGTGATCGACATCCTCCGGCGCGCGCTGCATGATCTGCGCGACGTTCCCGGACATGGCCGCCGGACCACCGCCGCTCCCGTACGTGAATCCGGCCTCGTACCGCCGCCCGCACCCGAGGCTGCCTCGAATGCCGCACGCCCCGCGCACAGCGCGTACGGCTCACGCGATCACGAGAATGGGGGCTGATCGCCGTGTTCCTCGATACCGTCCTCGCGCGCAATCCCCGGCTGGTCGATTGCGCCGCCGAGCTGCACCGCACCGGCGCGGTGGAACCGGACACGTATGTCGTGGATCTGGACGCCGTCGAGGCCAATGCCGCGCTGCTGGCGAAGGCGGCGGGCCGGTGGGGCCTCGATCTGTGGTTCGTGGCCAAGCAGATCGGGCGCAACCCCGAGCTGGTCCGGGCCGTCGCCCGCCATCTCCCCCGTTTTGCCGCCATCGACGCGCGCGAAGCCCGCACGCTGCACGCGGCGGGTGCGCAGGCCGGAAATGTGGGCCACCTGGTGCAGATCCCCCACCGTGCGCTGCCCGAGGTGCTTGCCTGGCGTCCCGAGGCGATCACCGTCTTCGACCTGGCCAATGCCCGTGCCGTCTCGGACGCTGCCCGCCAACTGAGTCGGGTGCAGGATGTTTTGATACGGATCGAGGGCGCGCCCGGCACGGTTCATCCGGGTCAGGAGGGCGGCGTGCCGCTCAGTGGCCTGGAGGGCTTTGCGGCCGAGGCGGAGCGGATGCCCGGCATCCGTCTGGCCGGCGTCACCGCCTTCCCGTGCGTGAAGTGCGAGTCCGGGTCCCGGCAGCCGCACCCCACCGGAACCTTCGAACTGGTTCGCCGGGCGCATGTGTTGCTGACCGCTCGCGGGTACAGGAAACCGAAGCTGAGCGCTCCGGGCGTCACCTGCGCGGCCACCTTGCCGCTGCTCGCTGAACTGGGTGCCACGCACGGCGAGCCCGGCCACGCCCTCACCGGCACCACCCCGCTGCACGCCGTCGACCGGGAGCAGCCGGAGCGGCCCGCGTATGTGTACGTCACCGAGGTTGCGCACCTTCTCGCCGCCGGCCGGCCCGCCCTCCATGGCGGCGGCTTCTACCCCCGGTCCGGCGTCGAGTCGGCGTTGATCCCCCGGACCGGTGCTCGGCTCGCCGTCCAGACGGCCCCTGCCGAGAACATCGACTATTACCGTCTGCTGGCGCCCGGGGACGCGCGGCCCGGCGACACCGCCGTCCTGGCGTTCCGTACGCAGATCTTCGTCACCCGGAGCGACGTCGCTGTCGTCGCCGGTCTCAGCGTCGGCAGCCCGCGACTGTCCGGCCGCTATGACGCGCTCGGCCGGCCGCTGCCGGAGACCGCGGCCGGGAGAGGCGCGGGTGGGTCATGAGCAGGATCGTCATTCTCGTCGTCGACGGCTTCGGGGTCGGCGCGATGCCCGATGCGGCAGTGTCGCGGCCCGGTGACGCTGCCGCCGACACACTGGGCCACCTCCTCGACGATCACCGTTCGGCCACTGGTCCCCGGCTCCCGCTGCCCGTCCTGGAAGCTCTCGGCCTCGGTCTCGTGCACCCGCATCCGGACCTCGCACCGACGCCGTCCCTCCCGGTGGCCGCGGGCCGTGCCGCGCTCGGCTATCCGGGCGCCGATACCTACGCCGGGCATCAGACGATGGTGGGGGCCGACTTCAGCCGGGTGACCGTGGCCCGGCTCGCCGACCACCTCGGCGAGGTCGCCGCGGCCCTTCGGGCGAGCGGGCGCCGTGCGGATCTCCTCGCCGGGCGCCCCCTGCTGGTCGTGGACGGGCGGGTTCTCGTCCACGACAACCTGGAAGCGGACCCGGGCGTCAACTGGAACGTCTCCGGCCGGTTGGAGGACAGCCCGTTCGCGGAGATCCTCGGCATCGCGCGGGTGGTGCGTTCGGTGGCGCCCGTGGCCCGGGTGATCGCCGTGGGCGGCCGTGCCGACGGTCCGCTGGACGGTTTCGTACGCGACGGTGGTCTCGGCACGGTCGGGCTGGACACCCCGGCGAGCGGTTTCTACCGGAACGGCGGGCTGGCGGTGCAGCACCTCGGAGCGCCGCTGGATCATGCCCGTCGGCTGCCGGAGCTGGCGGCCGGGGCCGGTGTCCCCGTCACCCTCGTGGGTAAGGCCGCGGACGTCCTGGCCTGCGATGCGGCGCTGTGCTGCCCCGCCGTCGGCACCGCCGAGGTCTTCGCGCTCGTCCTCGACGCCGTACGCCGGGCGCCGGACACCGCGCTGATCGTCGGCAACGTCCAGGAGACGGATCTGGCGGGGCACCAGCAGGACGCCTCGCGTTACGCCGCCGTGCTCCGGCAGACCGATGCAGGGCTGGGCGCGCTGCTGCGGCTCCTCTCGTCGCCCGGCGACCGCTTGATCGTTACGGGTGATCACGGCAACGACCCGGTCATCGGCCACGCCCACCACACCCGTGAGTACGTGCCGGTACTGATCCACCGTCCCGAGGCCGCAGGTTTCGGCCGTCTGCCGACGGCCCGAAGCCTGGCGGATGTGGGGGCGACGGCGGCGGCCGCGCTCGGACTGCGTGCTGCCGCGCTGGGGAAGGGCACACCTCTGCTGCTGCCTGCGGGCGGATCGGCGGGTGTGCCGCGATGAATACGCGCACGAGCCCCCGACCGGGGGTCCGGCCGGGGGCTCGATCAGAACGCTGGGCGCCGTGTGCGGTTCCCGGTGCGGCGCGGACCGACCAGGAACCGAAGGGGGCGCTAGCCCATGAACTTCTTGAACTCGTCGGGGAGTTCAAAGTTCTTCGCGTCGCCGCCCTGCGGCAGGCCCAGCGGGTTGCCGGACTGCGCGGCCTCGCGGCGTGCGGCAGCGGCCTCCTCCTCGGCCTTCCGCTTCATGGGGTTGCCGCTCTTGCGCTTGCCCTTGGCCTGCTTCTGCTGCTTCTTCTTCTTGGCGCCGCCACCGCCCATGCCCGGCATCCCGGGCATTCCCGGCATGCCGCCGCCCTGGGCCATCTTGGACATCATCTTGCGGGCGTCGAAGAAGCGCTCGACCAGGTTCTTGACCGCGCTGACGTCGACGCCGGAGCCCTTGGCGATACGGGCCCGGCGCGAGCCGTTGATGATCGTCGGGTCCTGGCGCTCGCCGGGCGTCATCGACTTGATGATCGCGGCCGTACGGTCGACCTCGCGCTCGTCCAGGTTGTTGATCTGCTCCTTCATCTGCCCCATACCGGGCAGCATGCCGAGCAGCTTGGAGATGGAGCCCATCTTGCGGACCTGCTCCATCTGGGCCAGGAAGTCGTCGAGGGTGAAGTCCTTGCCCTTGCTGCTCGCCAGCTTGGAGGCCATCTTCTCGGCCTCTTGCTGGCTGAAGGTCTGCTCCGCCTTCTCGATCAGCGTGAGCATGTCGCCCATGCCGAGGATGCGGGACGCCATGCGGTCCGGGTGGAACGCGTCGAAGTCGTCCAGCTTCTCGCCGTTGGAGGCGAACATGATCTGCTTGCCGGTGACGTGCGCGATGGAGAGCGCGGCACCACCGCGGGCGTCGCCGTCCAGCTTGGAGAGCACGACGCCGTCGAAGCCGACGCCGTCGCGGAACGCCTCCGCGGTGTTGACCGCGTCCTGGCCGATCATGGCGTCGACGACGAAGAGGACCTCGTCCGGCTTGACCGCGTCGCGGATGTCCGCGGCCTGCTGCATCAGCTCCTGGTCGATGCCGAGGCGGCCCGCGGTGTCGACGATGACCACGTCGTGCTGCTTGGCACGGGCGAACTCGATCGAGTCCTGAGCGACCTTGACCGGGTCGCCGACGCCGTTGCCCGGCTCAGGCGCGAAGATCGCGACGTTGGCGCGCTCGGCGACGACCGAGAGCTGGTTGACCGCGTTGGGGCGCTGGAGGTCACAGGCGACCAGCAGCGGCGCGTGGCCCTGCTGCTTGAGCCAGTTGCCGAGCTTTCCGGCGAGGGTCGTCTTACCGGCACCCTGCAGACCGGCGAGCATGATGACCGTCGGAGGGTTCTTGGCGAAGCGCAGCCGGCGGGTCTCGCCGCCGAGGATGCCGACGAGCTCCTCGTTGACGATCTTGATGACCTGCTGGGCAGGGTTGAGCGCCTGGGAGACCTCGGCGCCGGTCGCCCGCTCCTTGACCTGCTTGATGAAGGCCCGGACGACGGGCAGCGCGACGTCGGCCTCCAGCAGGGCGATACGGATCTCGCGCGCCGTGGCGTCGATGTCCGCCTCGCTCAAGCGGCCTTTGCCCCGGAGGTTTTTGAAAGTACTCGCCAAGCGGTCGGAAAGCGTATCGAACACGGCGGTCGTCGATCCTCGGGGTCGGGGGCAGGGTCAAGTCGGCTTCTAGGGTATCCGCACGGGCAGGCAACGTGTCCCTGCCCGCCGGGAAGGGCCGCCGGGACGGGATCGCGCTCGACCGCCGGAGCGGTCCGCGCATGGCGCGGGCGCCTCCTGCGGGTGCCGCCTCCACCGTCTCACGGGGGTGGGGCGAGCGGGCAGCCCGTACCGGGATTGGAGACGGGATGGGGGCGGGGGTGGTTCCTGGG
>NZ_JOCQ01000138.1 GCF_000720725.1 Streptomyces rimosus subsp. rimosus | reverse complement strand
CCCCGGGCCCGCACCCGCACCAGCCACTTCGCAGCGCTTTGTCCCGTCGAGCTGGCGCTCGACGGGACAAAGCAGAGGACCGATTAACCAACAGCATCCTTCCGGTGGGATGGCCCACCCTGCGTGCTTCCAGTGCCCGAGCCATAACCGGGGATGTCGAGGCAGTCGGTGATGCGGTCGGCAATCAGTTGGCGGGAGGCGTCTTCGATGTCACCGGTGGCGATCGGCCGGCCTGCGTGTCCGGCCGCAGCGCTCTCGGCCGCAGCCTTCCGGGTGGCTTCGGGCAAGGCTTTGGGGCGCAGCGCCACGCCCTTGCCGTCGACCTGGAGGACCAGCGGCATGTCCCCGGGTGCGGGGGGGGCGGGGATCGCCGAACAGCAACAGTGAAGCCTCGCCCCACCTCACAAGGCGGCCGATGCTGACATCGGCACTCTCACAAGCGCGGCCGATGCGGACGTCGGCACACTCACAAGCATCCGCGACAGCAGGGACCGCGCTCAGCTGCGGCGGCCCCGCGTACCAGCCGCTCTGCCCCCGGCGGGCGCGTCACTGCTGCCTGAGACGGCGCTCGAATGAAGCCGCCGTAGCCACGTCACTGCCCGCGAAGCCCGCGAAGCCTGCGAAGCCTGCGAACCGCAGTCCGCGCCCGCCCTCGTGCCCCCGTAGACCTCGGTTCAGCGCAGCTCAGTGCTCGGGTGCCGCTTCGGTCGAGGCGGAGCGGAGGATCTGCCTGATGCCGAAGTGGAAGCGGGCCTCGAAGTCGACGGACATGAAGTCCTCCAGCGCCGAGTCGAGTCCGGGGAGCCGGCGCTCGGCCACGTGGGCGCGCAGGCGATCGCGGTCGTCGGCGGGTGCCGCCTGTTCCTCCTGGACAAGGCCCAGGGTGAAGTAGAAGAGGTTCCAGGCCGTCCACGCGGCTGTCCTACGGGTGGGGCAGCCGCGCAGGAGGGCGGTCAGCAGGCGGTCGGTGAAGGCGAGAGTGCGGGGTTCGGCGGGGAAGGTGCCTGCGACGAGCAGGGCGCCGTCGCGGTGACTGAGCATCGCCCCGCGCAGCCGTCCGAGCAGTTCGGCCGCCTGGTCGTGCCAGTCCTCGGGCAGGTCTGCCAGGTCGACCTCGCCGAGGACGGCCTCGGCCATGGTCTCCAGGAGCCGGTCCTTGGTGCGGATGTGCCACATGACGGTGTTCATGCTGACCCCGAGCTCGGCCGCGATGGCGCGGGTGGAGAGCTTGGCGACACCGCCTCGGTCCAGTACGTCGAACGCCGCGCCGACCACGTGGTCGAGGGTGATCCCGACCTTGGCGGGGGCGGCAGCTTGTTTCTTGGTCACTGATCGAGTATATCTGGCTCCGGCCCTATTCTTGGTCAGTGATAGAGAGGTGTGGCATGAAGGAAAGCGTCGTCATCGTCGGTGGCGGACCGACGGGCATGTGGCTCGCCTGCGAACTGCGACTGGCCGGCGTCCCCACGGTGGTCCTGGAGCGGGATCCGGAGATCGATCCGAACTCCCGGGCGCTGACGGTCCACGCCCGCACGATCGAGACCTTCGCGCTCCGCGGAGCGCACCGGGAACTGCTGGCCGAGGGCGGCCGCATACCCAGCGGACACTTCGCGGTCCTCGACGACCGCCTCGACTTCGCCGGGCTGGACACCGACTTCCCCTACACGCTCACGATCCCGCAGGCGCGCACCACGGAACTGCTCCAGGGCCGGGCCGTGTCCCTGGGCGCGGACGTCCGTCGCGGGCACCGGGTGACGGACTGCGTGGACACCGGCGACACGGTGACCGTGTCGGTCGAAGGTCCGGACGGTGCCTACGTGCTCGATGCCGCGTACGCGGTCGGGTGCGACGGCACGCGCAGCACGGTGCGCCGCTGCGCGGGGATCGAGTTCGAGGGGACCCGGTTCACGGCCCTTGGGGCGCTGGGCGATGTGGTGCTCGGCGACCCGCCGCCGGGCCCGGTCACGAGCAGGTGGACGGTGCAGGGGACGTTCATGCTCGTACCGTTGTCCGGTGGCCGGCACCGGATCGTGGTGCACTCGCCCGAGGACCTTCGGGACGACTGGCCGGGCGACCTCACCCTGGAGGAACTGCGGGAGCGGGTCCGGCGCATCGCCGGCACGGACTACGGGATGCACAGCCCCTCCTGGCTGTCCCGCTACAGCAACACCAGCCGCGTGGCCCGGCACTACCGCAAGGGCCGCATCCTGCTGGCCGGTGACGCGGCTCATCAGCACATGCCGATGGGCGGCGTGGGGCTGAACGTCGGCGTGCAGGACGCGATGAATCTCGGCTGGAAGCTGGCGGCGACCGTGAGCGGGCGGGCGACGGACGCGCTGCTGGACACCTACCACCAAGAGCGGCACCCGGTGGGAGAGGACACGATCGAGCACACCCAGGCGCAGACCGCGATCATGTCTGTCTTCTCGCCGCAGGGAGCCGCGCTGCGGTCCCTGCTGGGCAAGCTGATCGCGGAGCAGCCGCAGTTCAACGACGCCCTGGCGCAGCGTCTGTCCGGATTGTCGGTGGCGTACGGCCTGCCCGGTCAGCGCCATCCGCTCGCGGGCTGCCGGGCGCCGAACCTGAAGCTGTCAGACACGGAGAACCTGTTCGACCTTCTGCGGGACGGGCGCCCCCTGCTCATCGATTTCGCGCGCGTCGACGGCTTCGACGTCGACGCCTTCGACGCCAACGGCCTCTCTGCCGACCGCGCCGCCGCCCCCTGCAACCCATACCGGTGCCCGCAGCCGACCGAGCGGTCCCGCCCGGCGTGGGCCGGGGTCAGCGCCGCCCTGATACGGCCGGACGGGTACGTGGCGTGGGCCTCGGACGACACCGAAGCGGCCGCGCTGACGGCCGGGGCCGCGAACGCCGTCGCCGCCCTCCACGATCCGCAGCCCGCACAGGTGCAACCCCCACAGGTGCACCCCGCACAGGTGCAGCCTGCACAGGTGCAGCCTGCACAGGTGCAGCTCGAAGGGGATCCCGCATGATTCACCGCATCGAACCGGAAGGCGTCTACGGCCTTCCGGACCTGGTCAGCCAGGTATCCGTCCCGGACGGCCGCCGACTGGCGTTCCTCAGCGGCCAGGTGGCCTGGGACGAGGAGGGCCGCGTCGTGGGAGAAGGCGATCATGCGGCGCAGGCCACCCAAGTGGCCCGCCGTATCGACCGCCTGCTCGACGCCCTTGGCGCGCAGCGGCAGGACATCGTCAAGGAGACGATCTACGTCGTGGGCCACGAGCCGCATCTGACCCCCGGCATTCTGGCGGCCCTGCACGGTTCGCCGCCGCCCTCGTCGACTCTGGTGGGTGTGGCGAAGCTGTTCGCCCCGGAGTTCCTGATCGAGGTCGAGTGCGTGGTCGCCCTGCCCGACGGAAAGCGGGAATGCGCACGATGACCAGCACCCAACAGCCCGCCGTCCGTCCCTTCCGCGCGCTGTTCGCGCTCACGCTCACGGTTTCGGCGGTGCTGCTGGGCAGCACCATCCTCAACGTGGCGCTGCCCACGATGCAGAGCGAACTCGGTGCGGGCAACACCGAACAGCAATGGTTCCTGAACGCCTACACCCTCACCTTCGCCGGCTTCCTGCCCGTGGCGGGAAGTGCCGGCGACCGGTTCGGCCTGAAGCGGCTCCTGGCCTGGGGGACGGCCGCCTTCGCCGTGACGACGGCAGTGGCCGGGTTTCTCGATTCGGCCCTGGGCATCATCATCCTCCGCGCGCTCATGGGCGTGGCCGCGGCCACCATCATGCCCGCCACTCTTGCGGTGATCCTGCGGATCTTCCCTCCCGAGCGCCGGGCTCGGGCCATCGCCTCGTGGGCGGCCGCATCAGGTCTGTCCATCTCCCTCGGCCCGCTCCTCGGGGGCGCGCTGCTGAGCGCGGGCATGTGGTGGGGCTCCGTCCTCGAACTCGTCGCGCTGTGCGCGCTCCTTGGTCTCGCCGCGACCTGGGCGTGGATTCCGAAGACGCCGGCGAGCGGCGTCGGACAGCTGCGCATGGTGCCCGTCGCCGCTTCTTTGGCGGGTATCGGCCTGCTCGTGTTCGGAGTGGTGCACGCCACCGACGACGGCTGGGCCTACCCGGGGACCTGGCTGCCCGCGGCCATCGGCCTGGCTGTGCTGGCCGTACTCGTCCTGGCCGAGGTACGGCACCGGGAGCCGCTCCTGGACGTCCGCCTCTTCAAGCACGCCTCGTTCACCACCGCCGCAGTGGCCCTGACGCTCGGCTCCTTCGTCGTCTTCGGCTACCTGTACTTCACCACCTTCTACCTGCAACTGGTGCGCGGCTACACTCCGTTGCAGACGGGCCTGCTCTTCATTCCGCTGTCGGCGGGCCTGGTGGTCGGAGCCCCGCTGTCACAGCGGGCAACGCAACGGTTCGGCGCCCGGACGACGATCGCTGCCGGCATCGCGCTCATGGGTGTGGCGTTCGCCAGCGTGACCGGGCTGGGCGCTCACACCAGCCCCGCCTGGTTCGTCATGGACGCGTTCGCCCTGCAACTCGGCTTCGCACTCGTACTGGCGCCCGGCACGACCTTGGCCTCCTCCTCCGTCCCCAACGACCGAGCGGGAGCGGGATCAGCACTGCTGAACACCCTTCGCCAGCTGGGCAGCGCGCTCGGGGTGGCGGTTCTCGGGTCGGCCCTGTGGTCCCGGTACTCGGGCATGATGACCGACCGGCTCGCGGACAGCCCGGCAGCCATCCGCCGGACCGCGGCGGAGTCGCTCGCCTCGGCCCTGGGCACGGGCGATCCCGCGGCGGCGAAGGCCGCCGCACCGACGTTCCTCAGCGCCATGCACACGACGACACTCATCGCCGCCGGAGTATGCGGGATCGCCCTGCTCGTCACGCTGTTCATGCGCCCGTCCCGCCGGACCGGGACCATCCTCCCGCAGGCAGCCGTACGGGAACGGGAGCGCGCCGGGCACGGTGCACACCCCCACTTGCGGGAAGCTGCCGACGAGATCGGCTGCTGACAGGGCCGCGGGACCGTCAGGCAACGCGGCGCCGCTCAGTTCTCCCGGGCCACTGCTTCCATCAGTACGTCCAGCAGTCAGTGCGTCCAGCAGTCCCGATGCCGCCTGTTGCAGGGCGTCGCGTCGCAGGCGGTGGCCCCGGGGGCCGGCCATGACCAAACCACCCGCCCTTTCTGACCACCGTGCTCTTCGCCGCGTACGGGGCCGTGCCGGTCGCCGCCATCCTCTTCTCCGGCGCCCTGTCCGATCGGTACGGCCGCCGCTCCGTACTCCTCGTCGCCGTGACGCTGCTCCTGGCCGGACTCGTGGTCTTCGTCTTCGCCACGGGACCCGCGTCCCTAGTCGTGGCACGGATGCTCAACGGGCTGGGCATCGGCGTGATCGTCGGCGGCGGCGCCTGGGCCGTGCTCGGGGGGCTGCTTCTCGCTGGAACCGCCCATCGCCCCGCACGCCCCGTAGCCCCGTAGCCCCGTAGCCCCGTAGCCCCGTTGGAGTGTCACGTGGAATGGGGGCCGGGGGCGGCGCTGCCTTCGTACTGGTTGATGTTGGAGACGAGTTCGGTGAGTTCGGGGTCGGTGTCGAAACGACGCTGGTGGAGGGCGGCGATCTTCTTGCCGGTCTCGGGGTCGAGGTCGTCAGTGATGTCGAAGGAGACGAACTGGTCGACCAGGGGCAGCCCGATCTCGTCGGTGCGACGGTGGGCGTGGTGGATGAGGTACTCCCAGTAGCCCTCCAGGTCCGCTATCTGGAAGGTGGCACCCCACTCGTATGCGCCGCCGTGGTCGCGGCCGACGAGGAAGGACTGTACGGAGGGGATGACCTCGCCCTGGTGGCGCAGGCTGGCAAGGGCGTCTTCGAGCTGTTCCGGCGTTGTGCCGGGCTTCAAGGTGAAACGGACGCAGTGGTGAATCATCGAAGTGTTCCTTCCGCAGTTCATTTCTTGTTGTGAAGGTGGTTGGTGTCGTGGGCTCCGCCGCAGACGCACGAGCTCGACGGGCCAGGCCAAGCCAGGAAGGGGGTCCTCGGGAGTCGCGCCGAACCGTACGTTGTCGTTGCGCTCTCAGCCCTTCGCCTGGGCGGCGAGGAAGCCCCGGTACCACTCCAGGGTCTGGCTCAGGGTGGTCTCGATCGGGGTGGGCGCGACGCCGAACTTCTCCTGGAAGGCGGTGGAGTCCATGATCTGCGGCTCGGTGTGCTGGTAGAACAGCTCGGCGTAGGAGTTCATGAACGTCTCGTCGAACGGCCCGAAGGGGCGTGGCTCGTCCATCGTGACGGTCCGGAGCGAGTGGCCGACCAGGTCGCCGAGCGCGGTGAAGATCTCGCGTGTGGTGCGGGCGGGGGCGGTGGGCAGGTGCCAGACCCGGCCGTCTCCTGACGGGTTCTCGCCGAGTACGGCCAAGCCCCGGGCCACGTCGAGGATGTTGCTGTAGCTGTGCTTGAGATCGATGTCGCCCAGCGCCAGAACCTCACCGCCCGTGAGCGCGGCCGGGAAGACGGCCCCGCCCAGCGTGGAGTTCAGCACCCGGGGCCCGACGAAGTCCGCCGAGCGGCCCAGCGCGACCCTCGCGCGGCCCTGCTGGTGCGCGGCCAGGTAGCGCTCGTCCAGCGCGGCACGCATCTTGCCCTTGGCCGTGGCCGCCCGCCACGGGGTGTCCTCCGTCATGACCTCGCCGTGCGTCTCGCCGTAGGGGTACAGCGTATCCAGGACGATCAGACGCGCACCGGTGCGCGCCACCGCACCCAGCACCGCCTCCTGGATGCCGGGCATGACGTCGACCTGGAGGTGGTAGGCGACGTTGACGCAGTGGTAGACGACGTCCGCGCCCTCGATCGCGGTGAGCGCCCCGTGCACCGTGCTGACATCCCCGCTGAGCCGCTCGATGCCGTCCAGCGGCTCACCGGAACCGGCACGGTCGATCAGCCGGACCGGGTGCCCACGGCGCGCTAGTTCCAAGGCGACGGAGGTGCCCGCGGGGCCGGCCCCCAGAACGGTGTGGAGTGCACCGGTCGTTGCAGTCATGTCGTTGTCCCTTCGGCTGGGGCTATGAAGCCCAGTGCCGTTATTGCCTCACTCCATAGTTATAACCTATAACGAAAGCGGTTGGCTATCGCGGGCTTGGTCGGGTGAGGGTGGGCAGCCTCCTGTTCCCGGGGCCGCTGACACCACCCGGCATGAGCTGGGAGCGAGTTCGACATGACCGCCCCTGACACGTCGGTGTACCGGAACGACAAACGGGTCAAGGGCACAGCTTCGGAGGCACCCCGGCTGGAGACCGGTACGCGTGAGCAGCAGGTCGAGCGGCACCGAGCCACGGTGCTGGGCGGGCAGAGCCACGGTGCTGGGCGGGCAAGTGGAAGCCTGGCGCCGGGCTGAAGAGATCCGGGAGTTCTGCAGCGCGGTGCGCGCCCGGGCTGACGGCGGGTCTCCGTCGGCGGAGGAGTTGGGATGGCTGCGGTGGGCCAAGGCGTACGCGGCGCGCATCGATCCGCTGGGCTCAGCGTTGCGGATGCCGTCCGATCCGCCGGCCAACCGTAGATCCCTGCGCGATCACCTGAAGGGTGACCTCTACGCCCACCCCTGGCCGTTCGACAACCACGGCCGCTGGAAGCTGCCTGGCGAGGGCTCCGCGCGGCGCTAGTGATCGCTATCGGACGATGCCTCCGCCCTGCCCGCGAGGGACAGGGCGGAGAACCGTTTATGCGGCGATCGTCAGCGGAGCATCCAGGCGCTGCCAGGCGGCTGGGCCGCAGTCTCGATGACCAAGGGTTTACGTAGCGGCCCACCCAGCAGAGCGGCGACGATCACCGCGGTGGTGCTCAGGCCCACGTATGAGTACGCGAGTTGGGGCGGGTGACGGCGGGTGACTGCGCAGAGGGCTGCCGGCATGGGTGCGAGCAGCAGGATCGTGGGTAGGTAGCCGAGGGCGCAGGATGGCGGCAACAAGGACAGTTGCCTCGTACCCTCCTCGGAGACGAAGACAGGTCATCGTCGCTCCACTTTCGGTTGGCCTGGCCGTGCCAGAGGTTCTGCATCTCTCCGTGCTGATTGAGCCGTTGACCGCAACGGCGACATCGAGCCAGAGCGCAGCTGCTGTTGCAGGCATGCCGAGGCCAAGGGGCAATGCTGTGGGGCAGCCATCGAATCGCGCTCGAAGCGATCCTCCTCGCAAGCCGGGCACGCGCTTTGCGGCGACCGCGAGGCAAGCCCGGAGCAGACGCAGTCCCTTTCTCGGTTCCGGGCCCCGGGCCCCGGCCACTGCTACATCTCGTTCTCCCACCAGCCGCGCGTGTCGACGTCTGCGGCATCCGCCAGCGCCTCCAGTTCCGCGATCTCCTCGTCGGCGAGCTCGATGCCGCGAGCCCGGATCACCCCGTCGATGTAACCCGCCTTCGTGACCCCGATGATCGGGGTGGTCCCCTTGGCGATGGCCCAGGCGATGGCGACATCGGCGGCGGACGCGCCTCGGTCCTTGCCGATCGCCTCCATCCGGCCGGTCAGCGCCCGCAGCTGGGGCAGGATGCCGTTGTACACGGCCGCCCGGTTGCTCCCCTCTGGCAACGGATTCGCCGGGCCGTACCTGCCGGACAGCGCTCCTTGCTCTAGGACCATGTACGAGAAGAACTGCACGTCGTGCTTGCGGCAGTGATCGAGGATGCCCGCGCGCTCAGAGCTCCGATACAGGAGGCTGTAGTGGTTCTGGACCGCCTCCACGCGGAAGCCGGCTTCTCCGAGGACCTGATCGGCGAGAGCGATCTCCTCCATGTTGTGGTTCGAGACGCCGACATGCTTGATTTTGCCGCTCTTGAGCAGCGGGATCAGAGGCGGCGTCCATCGTGCCACGTCGGCAGGGTTATGGATCCAGAAGAGATCCACGTAGTCCGTACTCATTCGGTCGAGGCTCTGCTCCAGCATGTCCGCGACCGGATCGTCGCCGTCGCCCGCGATCTGCGGGGTGAACTTCGTTGACAGCTGGTACTCGCTGCGGTGATAGCCCGTCAGCGCCTGGGCGAGGACGGTCTCCGAGCGGCCCATGCCGTACGCCACGGCGGTGTCCCACAAGGTGAGCCCGTTCGACTGAGCCTTCTCGACGACCTCTCGCAGGCCGGACTCGCTCAGCTGACTGCCGAAGTAGCCGTCGCCTGCCACGCCGCTGTCTCCCCAGGCCCATGTGCCCAACGCCACCGCCGGCACAGTCAGCGCCTTGCTCGTCATGTCTTGTCTCCGTTGTTCGTTCTCGGGATCGTGTCGGAACGATCGGGCCCCAGGAGACCGCGATCGCCGCCACCGGAGAAGGTCGCATCTATGGGGGGTACAACCTCAACCCCCCTCGCGCCGTGACCGGCGACTACGATGAATGGCATGGATCAGCAGCCCGGAAACCGCGGCGAAATCCGGGACTTCCTTGTCAGCCGACGCGCCAGGATCACCCCGGCGCAGGCCGGACTGCCGACCAGCGCCCGTCGCCGGGTCGCCGGGCTGCGGCGCGAGGAGGTCGCCGTCCTTGCCGGCGTGAGCACGGAGTGGTACACGCGGTTGGAGAAGGGCCACATCGGCGGCGTGTCCGAAGACGTCCTTGACGCGGTAGCTCGTGCCCTGCGACTGGACGACGACGAACGCACCTACCTGTTCGGCCTGGCCCGGTCATCGCGGCACGTAAGCCGCACGCCGTCGCGTCGCAGGGATGTCGAGATCCCGCCCCGGGTCCAGTGGCTGCTCGACTCCATGACGATGTCCTCGGCGTTCGTACGCAACGGCCGCACGGACATCGTCGCCGGCAACCCCCTGGCCCGAGCCCTGCTCGCGCCGATGTTCGACAGCGCCACCATCGACAAGCGCGGCCGCCCCAACATCGCCCGCTATATCTTCCTCGACCCTGGTGCTCATGACTTCTTCGTCGACTGGGGCACCGCCGGTGCCGCCACCGCCGCCCTGCTGCGCGCCGAGGCCGGGCGCGAGCCCCGCGACCGGGCACTGCGAGAACTCGTCGGCGAGCTGTCCACCCTCAGCCCGGAGTTCCGCAGCCAATGGGCCGCGCACGACGTCCTGATGCGCCATGACGGCGTCAAACGGCTCCGGCATCCCGACGTCGGCCACCTGGAACTGACCTTTCAGTCCCTCGACTTGCCTCTGCCGGGCCGAGCCGTGCACGACCTGATCATCTACACTGCCGAACCCGGCACCGCATCCGAGGACCGGCTCAAACTCCTCGACATCTGGGCAGCCACGCAGTCTCGGGCGGCACAGCCCACCCGCCGTTCTCCTCAGCCCGGGCCGCTCTGATCCGTCGCGGTTCACCTATGGGCCGGGGAGCCGCAGGGCTACGGCGACGAGAGTCCTTCAGCGCGGTTTCGAATCCGGGGTAGATTTCGAAGACGTCGGCGGTGCCGGTCAGCTGCAGTACGCGCATGCCCTGCTCGGAGGGGGCGGCCACCCGGGCCAGGGCCGGCAGCGCCACGGGGGTGATACCGCGGCAGGGCGGTAGCAGCGCAGTCGCGCGGCGGTCCGGCCCTAGGTATGACCACCTTCGTCCCGAGAGCGACCTCGTCGCTGACGCCGAGCGGCCGACAGCAGCACGCTCGATCGGGACCGCGTCAGCCGGCGCGTACGGACGCTCGGGAGGACGGGGAGGCCACCGTCACCGGTGTCAGCACGGGGTTGCGTGGGGCGAACAGTTGTCGGCGGCTTTTCGCTTCGAGGAGTGGTTTCCGACGAAAACGCGCTGGTCGGCGGCTCCGAACGAGGTTTTCGCTCGCCAGCATGGAGGTTCTCGCCCACGTGCGTTCCGGCGTGGGGAGGACACCGTCTCGGACTCGTGAGTCCGCTGTGCAATCGGGAGATGCCGTGCAACGATCACTTTCCTTCCGACGGGCCGCCGCCCTGGCGGCCTCCACCCTGGCCGTCCTGGCGGCCGCGAGCCTTGCCCCGTTCAGCACCGACGCCGCCACCGCACGGGCCCGCTCCGCGGGCGATGAGGCCCAGAACGTGCGGGGGCCCGACCCGCTGATGGCGACCATGGCGACGCTGGACCGGAGTGAGCTGATCCCCGGTACCGCCTGGGGAGTCGATCCCCGGCTCAAGCGCGTGGTCGTCACAGCCGATCCCACGGTCAAGGGTGCACGGTTGGCCAGGCTCACCAAGCTGGTCAGGCCTCTGGGCAAGAACGTGGAGCTGCGGAGGACCACCACGAAGCTCACGACCTTCATCGAGGGGGGCGACGCCATCCACGGCCGGGACAACGCCGCGACGTGCTCGCTCGGCTTCAACGTCAGGCGGGCCGGCGCGCCGGACGCCTTCCTCACGGCGGGGCACTGCGGCAACCTGGTCAAGAGCTGGTCGATGACCCGGCGTGGCCCGCAGTTCGCGCGCACCGCCGACTCCAGGTTCCCCGGCAACGACTACGCGCTGGCGCGATACACCGCCGCTGTGCCGCATGGGAGCGCCGTGGACCTGCACAACGGCAGGTGGCTGCCGGTCACCGGCGCACGCGATGCCGTGGTGGGTGACCGGGTCGGGCGCAGCGGCGCCACCACCGGGGCTCACCTTGGCACCGTCACCGCGCTCAACCAGACGGTGACCTACCCGGAAGGCCGCGTGTACGGGCTGACCAGGACGAACGTATGTGCCGAGCCCGGTGACAGCGGCGGCCCCCTGTTCACGTACGACCCGGGCAACCCGCCCGTGACGACCATCGCTCTGGGGCTCCTGTCGGGCGGCAGCGGCGACTGCTCGCGGGGCGGGACCACGTACTACCAGCCGGTGGCGGAGGCCCTCGACGCGTATGAGGCCGTCATTCCGTAGCGGTCTGCGGCAAGAGGACCGGTGACCTCAGCCGCCGCGACGGCTCGGTGCTGATGCAGGACTACTGCCGCACGTGGCCTGACACTCTCCAGGTGGGTCACCTGCGGGACAAGGCCATCCGGCCCATGATCCGCCTGTATATCGCTCCCCGCCGGGGTGATGCGGCCGCCGGGGGCCACCGCACTCTGATTGTCCCCGTTCTACTCGCCGAGTTGCTCAGGCTGCTGCTCAACTCGCACGACCGGCAGTGGGTCTTCCGCGGTATCGAGGGCGGCCGGTGCGCGCGGGCGTACTGAGCCCACACGCTTGATGTTCACGCGTCCGTACGGCACAGCCTTCAGGCCGAGTTCGCCGCCCACTGCACCCACAGCGGCAGCAACAGCAGGGCCACGACCGAGCTCTTGATGACGAGGGCGGCGGACATGTCGACCCCCACGTCGTAGCGCTGGGCGAAGATGAACAGGTTCTGTGGGGTGGGCATCGCGGCGAGCAGGACCAGGTAGTGGAGCCAGTCGCCCTCGACACCGAAGCCGTAGCGGGCCACGGCCAGGGTCAGGAGAGGGAAGGCCACACACTTGAAAGCTATGATCCACAGCTCTTCGACGGTGGTGCCACGCACCGTCAGCCCTGTCCCGCCCAGGTGCAGTCCGAGGGCGAACAGCGCCACCGGAGAGGCGCTGTCGCCGACGAAGGCGAAGCTGTCCAGGGCGACCTGGGGCAGTGGTACGGACAGAAGGTTGAGCACGATGCCCGCGTTGCAGGCGATGACGACGGGCGTCATCAGCGAGGCGGTGACGGCCGCGGTGAGCCGCGTGCGACGGGTTCCCGCGCGGTCCGGACGTCCCAGTTCCATGATCGAGATGATGATCAGGGACAGGACGCAGACCTGGAACAGCAGCACAGGGAAGATCGGTGCGGCGTTGCCGAACAGCATGATGAACACCGGTACGGCGAAATAGGCCGTGTTCACCTGGACGGCAGCCATGATGCGCAGTGCCAGGCCGCGCGGGTCGCGCACGCCCGAGGACCGGCTGAACGCGCCGGCCAGTACGACGGCGATGCCCGCCGCGGCCGCGTAACCCCCGATGGCCCGCCAGTCGAACAGGGCGCCCAGATCGCTGCGGTAGATGTTGCCGAACAGGAAGCACGGGACCGCGAAGAGAAAGGCGTAGTCGGCGAAGACCTTGGAACTCTCGGCCGGCACCACCTTCCGTTTCGCGAGGAGGACCCCGCATCCGAAGGCCAGTACCACCGGCGCCAGTTTTCCGAGCGCGTCCAGCGCTTCCATGTGCGTGCCCCGTGATTCGAGGCCAAGATCGTCGGCCTCGCGGGACCCATCGAATCGGTGGACGGGCCATCGCGTCCAGAGAGCTCGCTCGTGTCTCACGTCACACGCCACACGCCACACAGGGAAAGAAGGTCCTGCCGGGCGTTCACCCGCACAGCCGGAGGGCGGCGCCTTACGGGCGCCCCCCTCTCGCACGCATCAACCGGCCGCCCGTCAGCGGCAGTTCACCCACTTGTTGGACTTGATGTAGTGGGACGCGTCGTCCGACTCCTTGTGCCCCCTCGGAATGACTCCGTGAGACCCTCCGTAGTTCTTCTCCGAGTACCACTGGAAGTCGCATTTGGCGCCGTGGTTGTACCACGACTTGAAATTTTGGAAGACCGAATACTGGGTCAGGTCCTTGTTCGTTCCCGCGACCTGCTGCCGGTGGCCGGTGTAGTTCTTCCCGGACCAGACGCAGAAGTAGCTCGACGGGCAGTCCGACGGCGCCTTCGGAGTGGCCGGCGCCGCGCCGGCGGTACCGGCGCTTCCTGCCAGCAGACCGCCGGTCAGCGCGATGCCGCCGGCTACGGCCGTGAGCTTCCTGGTCATACGCATGCCGTTACCTCCCGTGAGGCGTGGGTGGGCGGTCGTCTCGGCCGTGGCCGCGGGATTTCCCCTTGGCAGCGGTACTTCGCCCACAGGTGACCCACAAGATGCTGGGCTTCGGCGGGGTTTGGAACAAGCCCCGCGGAATTCCCCGGACAAAGGGGGGTGGTCCGGCCTGGTCAGCGTTTTGTCCGGGCCGCTCGGAATGTTGTCCGGGGTGATGTCCGGGGTGATGTACGGGCTCCATGTCTCCGCGGTATTCGGCGCGCGGAGACATGAAGACCGCTCCGCCTCACACCGCGGCCCGGCAGGCGGCGTCGCGGTGGTCCTGCGCCGCGGCCATCAGCGTGTCCAGCGCGTCGCGGGTACGCAGCAGGTCCTCGATATGGGCGGAGAGCCGTTCGCGCTCCGTGGCCATGCGCTCAAGGGCGGCGTGGGAATGCGCGGCGCTGGGCGCGTCCACGCACGGCAGCAGTTCGATGATGGTGCGGCTGGACAGCCCGGCCGCGTACAGGCGCTGGATGAAGGCGACCCGCTCGATCTCGTACTCGGTGTAGTGCCGCTGCCCGCCGGCGCTGCGGGTGCTGGTGAGCAGCCCCTGCTCCTCGTAATAGCGCAGCGAGCGGACACTGGCCCCGGTCCGCGCCGCGAGTTCGCCGATCCGCATCACACACTCCCCGTCGTGTCTCCGGTCACAGGACTTGCATCTCACATTGATGTCAGGTTTTAGCGTACCTCTGGGCCCGCCGCTCACGGGCCCGTGACCGTGTGATCCGTACGAAGGAGTTCCGGCATGACCACGCTGTTCGACCGCCACCACCTCGGCGGCCTGGAGCTGCCCAACCGCGTCGTGATGGCCCCGATGACCCGGGTACGGGCCGCGGCCGGTGGGCTGGCCACCCCGTCGATGGCCGTCCACTACGCCCAGCGGGCCAGCGCCGGACTGATCGTCAGCGAGGGGGTGCAGCCGAGCCTGGTCGGGCAGTCCAACCCGGGTACGCCGGGTCTGTACACCGACGAGCAGGTGGCCGCCTGGCGGCCCGTCACCGACGCCGTGCACGTCAACGGTGGGCGTATCTTCGCCCAGATCATGCACGGCGGCCGGGTCTCGCACCCCGACACCACCGGTCTGCAGCCGGTCGGGCCGTCCGCCGTCGCCGCCGTCGGCGAGGTGTTCACGCCGTCCGGGCCGCAGCCCGCGCCGGTGCCCCGCGCCCTGGACACCTCCGAGGTGCCCGAGCACGCCCGTTCGTACGCCGAGGCCGCCCGGCGCGCCGTCGACGCCGGGTTCGACGGCGTCGAGCTGCACGGCGCGAACGGCTACCTCATCTCGCAGTTCCTCTCCTCCAACGCCAACCTGCGCACCGACGGCTACGGCGGCCCGGTCGCCCACCGCATCCGCTTCGCCGTCGAGGCGGTCGCCGCCACGGTGGACGCCGTGGGCGCGGCCCGCACCGGCATCCGGCTGTCGCCCGGCGGCACCTTCTGGGGCGTCGAGGAAACCGGGGTACCCGAGTTGTACGCGGCCCTGCTCGCCGAACTCGCCCGCTTCGACCTCGCCTACGTACACCTGGAGGCCACGGCGGAGGAGGAGGTGCTGATCGGACTGCGCCGCGCGTGGCCGGGCACCCTGATCGTCAACCCGACGGTCCCGATGGGCCCGAAGCAGGCCGACCGGGCCGCCGCCGATCACTGGCTCGGCCTCGGCGCCGACCTGATCAGCTTCGGCCGCGCCTTCATCGCCAACCCCGACCTGGTGGAACGGCTGCGCACCGGCCTGCCCATCGCCCCGGTCGACGAGGCCGCGTACTACCAGGGCGGCGACGCGGGCTACATCACGTACCCGGCGTACCAGTACACCGCCTGACCGGGCCGCCGGCCCGCCATCGGGCATCGGGGACATGAAGGGACCCGGGGACCCGCCATCGGGACGCGCGCCGGCCGTCGGAACGAGCACAGGCCGCCGCAACGGGCACGGGCCGTCGCAACGAGCGGGGCCGTCGGACCCGTGACGGGCGGCAGCCCCGCTCTCAGCGCCCGCCCGGCCCCGTAAGCGGACGCGTGGCGCGCCATGCCACGAGTGCGCCCGCGGAGCCGTACATCATGAGTACGGCTCCGTTCCCGGCGTTCCGCCGCCGCTCCAGGGCCTGGTGGGCCCGTTGCTGGTCGTACGTGCGTGTCGCCACCGCGGTGGACCCGTCCAGCACCGAGCACCGGGCGTCCCCGGGTTGCATCGGGCCCGGGTGCTCCTCCCCGTCGCGTACGTTCTCCCCAGGGCACACGACCTCCTCCGAGGCCGCCAGGGAGCGCACGACGCTCGCCGCTCCCCATACCGTGGGCACGAGGAACAACATCACGAGTGCGACTCTGTACTTCACCGAACCCCCAACCGGCGAGGCGGCCTTCCCGCTGCCCACGGCCGCGTGTCTCCGCCTGTCTCCGCGTACGATCCGGCCATACGGTAATACCTGGTCGCAGCCTGACGGTTCTGGCTGTGCCGTGGCTGCCGGCGGGGCAGTATGTGCTGTGCCGGCCGGTCGGATCGCGGCCGATCCGGGATCCTGGCCGATGCGCGGACACCCTGCAGCTCATTCGCCCCGGGGAGGTACACGTTGGTGCACGAGGTCCTGCGGGCCACGTCGGACAGCCAGCTGTTCCTGGTGACCGCGGCCCCTTACGTGGTGCTCGACGCCAACCTGCGCATACAGGCGGCCAATCCGGCTTATCTGCGGGCCACCGGGCGGTCGCGGGACGACCTGGTCGGCGCGTTCCTGTTCGACGCCTTTCCGGACAATCCCAAGGACGCCACCGCCAACGGCGTGCGCAACCTCGGAGCTTCTCTGGAAAAGGTGCTGCGGCGCGGTGTACCGGACGAGATGGGCGTGCAGCGCTACGACATTCCCGACCCGGAGGCCCCCGGCGCGTTCCGTCACAAGACGTGGAGCCCGGTCAATTCCCCGCTGCTCGACGCCGACGGGCGCGCTGTCGGCGTGCTGCACCATGTCGAGGACATCACCGCGGTCCACGAGGTCCTCGGTCCGGCAGGCGGCGGAGCCGACGCCTGGGACCCCGCTCGGCAGCCGACGGCGCTGCTGCGGCGTGCCATGCTGGCGGCCGCGCGCTACGCACGCGCGCACGACGCGTGGCAAGTCGCCCAGGCCGCGTCCGGACATCGGTCCGCCGCCGAGATCGCGCGCCGTGACGCGCTGTGGCACCGGATCGTCCACGCCGCCCGTCAGTCGCTCCCCCAGGGCTGCGCCGACGCGGTGTGCTCGGCCGCGGTGCGGGAGCTGCCGACGGTCGACGCCGCCGCGATCACGCTGCACGGCTGCGGCCCCGCGCCGCACCACCTCGCCGCCAGCTCCCCTTCGGCGTTACATGCCGAGGAACTCCAGTGGGTCACCGGCGAAGGCCCGTCACTGACCGCGTACGAAACCGGCGAACCCGTTTCGGTGGCCGATGTGGACCGGTGCGGCTCCCGGTGGCCCTTCTTCACCGACGCCGTGTCGCGCACCGGCGTCTCGGCGGTGTTCGCGTACCCGCTGCGGACCGTCACCACCACGCTCGGCACCCTCACCCTCTACCGCGACGGGCGAGGCGCCCGTCCCATGGGGCCGCCCCTCGACGCGGCGACGTTCGCGGACATCACCACCGTGGTGCTGCTCGCCGACATGGACACCGAGATCATCCAGCGGCTCAGGGCCACCGCCGATGCCGACGACATCAACACCGCGATCGGCGTGCTGGCCGCGGCGCAGGGCATCAGCACGCACGACGCCGCCGTATGGCTCCAGGCCACCGCGGCGTCCAAGCGGCTTCCCCGGGCGGACATCGCCCGCACGGTCCTCGCCCGTTACGGGGTCTGACCCCGGCGCGCCGGGCCGGGAGATACGTTCGCACCATGCCGATGCTGTCCTTTGCGCTCACTCCCCCGTTCCTCGACCAGTTGCTGGAACTCGCCGACGTGCCGTGGTGCCGCGCCGCCTTTGACGAGGAATTCCGACGCCGGGGCTGGGCCGGACCGGACGACGGGGGCGAAACCGCTGTGGGATGGCTGGACCATTGGCCGCTCGGCGAGCCGGGCCATTCCTGGCATGTCGTTCTGGGGGAATATCCGGGCTGCGCGAACAGCGACGATCCGCGCGTCGCCTGCGACGAACCGGCGTGCCACGAGGACTCCTTCATCGCTTTTCCCCTGGCCTACGCGGCAATCGATTGCGTCGAGGCCGGGACCGGTCTGCCCATTGACCCACGGCACCTGTGGGGCGACCCGCTTCCCGCCTGGGCCACGCACCAGGCGGACGCCACCCAGGACGACTTCCTCGCCCGCTATGCCGACGCCGAACGCCTGCTCCGCGTCCGCCTGGGCACACCGCTGTCCGCGCCGCCGCCCGTACCGTCGGACGAGCCCGAGCGGCAGACGTCGTGGCAGCGCGGCAATCGCCTGGTGAGCCTGTTCCTCGACGAGAATGGCGCGAACTACGGCCAGGACGACTGGATCGGCATCGACATCCGTCCCCTTCACTGAGACTCCGTTGCGACCCCTTTCCGGGCGGCGCCGGGAAAGCGGATATACTTTCGCCTTTTGGCCGGAATGATGTGTCGCACAGGGAGACGCGTGAACGCGGAACGGCGGGCCGGTACGTGGGGGGAGATGTCGTACCGGGCCACGGTCGAGGATTTCCGCGAGGCGCTGCGGGCCCGTATGCGGGCCACCCTGGTCGGGCGGACGAGGTGGCGGATGATCCTGATCGCCGCGCTGCCGCTCGCCTATGCGGTGGTGTCCTCGCTGCTGAACGGCACCGTGGACATGCCCTTCCTGATCACTCCGGCGACCGTCCTGCCGGTGCTGCTGTTCGGCCGGCATCCGCGTCGCGTCTGAGTTGGGATGATCATGGGAATCGAACTGGAACTGCACTCCGCCCGGCCCGCGCGCGGCAAAGCTTCCGGGAGCACCCTTCTGCACGGGTCCTACGGACACGGCGAGGCCTTGGCGCAGGCGCTGAGCCCTTTCGTCCGGACCGGCCCGGGAAAACTCGCCTGGGTGGATCCGTACGGTGACACGCTGTTCAACGAGCAGGAGGCGCAAGCCGCGCTGCCGGAAGCCGCCAAGCTGATCGAGCAATGCACCGATACATCGCTGAAGGCCGCTCTTGAGGACCTTGTGGTGGTTCTGGAGAGGTGTGCGGCGACACCGGGCAGTTATGTGTGGTTCATGGGCGATTAAGGGCTCCGGCTGCGTGCGGCGACGGGCGGCGGCGAGCCGGGCCGGGCCCGCTACGCGGACGCTCCCGCAGTCATCCGCACGCCCGGCCAAGGAGCCATCGGCCCCGGCCCAGGAGACCGCCCCGCCCCGTGATGCGCGCCGCAACGATTCGGTTCCGTGACGAGCCTCACGGAGATTTCCCGTTCTGCGTGTCGACCGAGTGCCGCCTGCGGGGCGTATGGCAGGTGAAGCGAGAGATCCAGGAGTGGCTGTTGACCGTCGAGGAGTTCGAGAGGTTCTACGCCCAGACGGTCGCGCGGCTCACGGGGCAGTTGTACGTGATGCTCGGCGACCTGCACGAGGCGCAGGACGTGGTGCAGGAGGCGTTCGTCAGGGGCTGGAACCGGCGTCGGCAGCTCGACCGGCACGGTCAGCCCGAGGCGTGGATCCGTACGGTCGCCTGGCGGCTGGCGGTCAGCCGCTGGCGTCACCTGCGCCGCAGTGCCGACGCGTGGCGGCGCAGCGGTACGCCGTCCCTCGTCGAAGGGCCGGAACCGGCGCAGGTCGCGCTGGTCGAGGCGCTGCGGGAACTGCCTGCCCAGCAGCGCCGCACGCTGACCCTGCACTACCTCTGCGACTTGACCGTCGAACAGATCACGGGTGAGACGGGGCTGTCGGCGAGCACCGTCAAGACCCACCTGAGCCGTGGCCGCAAGGCGCTCGCCGACCGTCTGCACGACCCGCGTATCGAGGAGGCGCCCGGTGTCTGAGTCCCAGGACCCGCTGCGGTCCCTGTTCCAGCAAGCGGCCGGCGCCGGTCAGGACGGTGCCGTGGCCGCACCGGTCGCCGAGATCGCCGCGCGCGGGCGCAGGGCGCGCCGGCGGCGCGTCGCCGCGCTGGTGACGGTGGCGTGCCTGGTCTGCGCCGGCGGCGGCGCCACCGCGGCCGCTCTGCTCTCC
>NZ_JOCQ01000137.1 GCF_000720725.1 Streptomyces rimosus subsp. rimosus | reverse complement strand
GGGAAGAGTGCCACCCGGATGGCCTGATTGTCAGGAGCCGGTCAAGACTTTGGCCGGAAAACGTCCGTAGAGCGCGGGGCCGGTGGGGTTGGACGTACGGTCTCGTCCTGTATACGGACCCGGCCCCCCGCTCTACGGACGTTTTCCGGCCAAAGTCTTGACCGGCTCCTGACAATCAGGCCATCCGGGTGGCACTCTTCCCCGCATCCGTTACGCGGAGCCCCACAACGCACCACTCCGCGCCCACGGCCCGCTCGTCGCTCGAAGCGCCCGGCCCACCCGCACCTGGTGCCTACCCCCACACGTTCCACGTGTTCTGCCTCGCTCTGCCCGGACGGCCACTCCGCCGCCCGGTCCCCCTCGGCCGCACCCCCTCGGTCGCGGCCACCGCAGAAGGAGTCAGTGTGAGACGCACCCCCCATCGGCGCGCTGTCGCGACCGGCGCCGTGGTCGCCATGGCCGCGATGCTGACCGTCAGCGTGCAAGCAGGCGCCGGCACGGCCGCCACACCCCGGCCCGGCCAGGCCCACGCGCAGCCCGACCCGGGCGCGCTGCCCGCGAAACTGACCCCGGCGCAGCGCGCGGAACTGCTGCGGGAAGCCGGCGCCACCACCACCGAGACGGCGAAGCAGCTCAAGCTCGGCCCCAAGGAGAAGCTGGTCGTCAGGGACGTCATCAAGGACGTCAACGGCAGCCTGCACACCCGCTACGAGCGCACCTACGCGGGCCTGCCGGTGCTCGGCGGCGGCCTGGTCGTCCACCGGGCGGACGGGAAGGTGCGCAGCGTCACCAAGGCGGTGCGCTCGCAGCTCGACGTGCCGACCACCACCGCCAAGGTCAAGCCCGCCACGGCGGAGCAGAAGGCCCTCAAGGCGTCACAGGCGCAGGGCGTCAAGAAGTCCGACGCCCGGGACCCGCGCAAGGTGGTCTGGGTCGCCGACGGCAAGCCGCTCCTCGCGTACGAGACGGTCGTCGGCGGCGTCCAGGAGGACGGCACCACGCCCAGCGAGCTGCACGTCGTCACCAACGCCACCACCGGCGAGAAGCTCGCCGAGTGGCAGGGCGTCCAGGAGGGCACCGGCAACAGCATGTACAGCGGCCAGGTGACCCTGGGCACCGCGCCCTCGTACACGCTGACCGACACCACCCGCGGCAACCACAAGACCTACAACCTCAACCACGGCACCTCCGGCACCGGCACGCTGTTCACCGACCCGGACGACGTATGGGGCGACGGCACCCCGCAGAACGCCCAGACGGCCGGTGTGGACGCGCACTACGGCGCGGCGCTGACCTGGGACTACTACAAGAACGTGCACGGCCGCAGCGGCATCAGGGGCGACGGCGTCGGCGCGTACAGCCGGGTGCACTACGGCAACAACTACGTCAACGCCTTCTGGCAGGACAGCTGCTTCTGCATGACGTACGGCGACGGCAGCGGCAACGTCAAGCCGCTGACCTCGATCGACGTGGCGGCCCACGAGATGAGCCACGGCGTCACCGCGGCCACCGCCAACCTCACCTACAGCGGCGAGCCCGGCGGCCTGAACGAGGGCACCTCGGACATCTTCGCCACCGCCGTCGAGTTCTACGCCAACAACCCCAAGGACGTCGGTGATTACCTCATCGGCGAGGCCATCGACATCAACGGCAACGGCACGCCGCTGCGCTACATGGACAAGCCCAGCAAGGACGGCCGGTCCAAGGACTACTGGTACTCCGGCATCGGCGGCATCGACGTCCACTACTCCTCCGGCGTCGCCAACCACTTCTTCTACCTGCTGTCCGAGGGCAGCGGCCCCAAGGACATCAACGGCGTCCACTACGACAGCCCGACCTACGACAACCAGCCGGTGCCCGGCATCGGCCGGTCCAACGCCGAGAAGGTCTGGTTCTCGGCGCTGACCAAGTACATGAGCGCCAACACCAACTACGCCGCGGCCCGCACCGCGACGCTGTCCGCCGCCGCCGACCTGTTCGGCCAGGGCAGCGCCACGTACAACACGGTCGCCAACACCTGGGCGGCGGTCAACGTCGGCCAGCGCGTCCCGGACACCGGCGTCAGCGTCACCAACCCGGGCAACCAGACCAGCACCGTCGGCCAGCCCGCCAGCCTGCAGATCAAGGCCACCAGCAGCAACGCGGGCGCGCTGAAGTACGCGGCCACCGGGCTGCCGGCCGGGCTGAGCATCAACCAGGACTCCGGGCTCATCTCGGGCACCCCGACCACCGCGGGAACCGGCAACGTGACGGTCACCGTGACCGACTCGGCCAACAAGACCGGCACCACCAGCTTCACCTGGACCGTCAACCCGGCGAGCGGCGGTGACGTCTTCGAGAACACCGATGACGTCCAGATCCCGGACGCGGGCGCCGCGGTCAACTCGCCGATCAAGGTCACCCGGGCCGGCAACGCGCCGAGCGCCCTGAAGGTGGACGTGGACATCGTCCACACCTACCGCGGCGACCTGGTGATCGACCTGGTGGCCCCGGACGGCACCGCCTACCGGCTGAAGAACTCCAACGCGGCCGACTCGGCGGAGAACGTGAAGGCCACGTACACCGTCAACGCCTCCTCCGAGAAGGCGGAGGGCACCTGGAACCTGCGGGTCCGGGACGTCTACCAGCAGGACAGCGGCTACATCAACAGCTGGAAGCTGACCTTCTGAGCCATCCGGAAGCCGGCCCCCCGGCCTGACGGGGGGCCGCACGCGGCCAACCACCGCACCCGTACGGGCAGTTCGCCGGGCGTCGCTCCCTCCCAGGGGGCGGCGCCCGTTCCCTTGCGTACAACTCCGCTATACGAACAGTGATGTTCGCTCTACGGACGATTTCCGGCCAACTTCCCGACCGCATCCTGACATGCACGCGTTCGAATGGCAGTCTCCCCTCAATCACACCCGATCGCTTTGCACCCCCACCCTGGCAAAGTTGAAGGAGTATGCGTGTCCCCCCACATTTCCCGTAGAGCACGTATCACCGGTGTTTCGCTGGCCGCGGCCGGCGCACTGATAGCCGCGGCCGTCACGGCCGGTACCGCGGGCGCCTCCCCCACGGCGCCCTCCGGCACCAGCACCGCGGCCTCTTCCGTCACAGCGGCCTCGCCGGTCAAGATGACCGCCTCGCACCGCGCCGAGCTGCTGCGCGACGCGAGCGCCACCAAGGCGCAGACCGCGCAGCAACTGGGCCTGGGCGCCCAGGAGAAGCTGGTGGTCAAGGACGTCGTCAAGGACGCCGACGGCACCACCCACACCCGTTACGACCGCACCTTCGCCGGACTCCCGGTCCTCGGCGGCGACCTGATCGTGCACCGCGCCAAGGACGGTGCCGTCAAGAGCACCACCAAGGCCAACAGCGCGAAGATCGCCGTCGCCTCCACCACCCCGAAGGTCGCCCCGAAGGCCGCGGCGCAGGCCGCGCAGGGCACCGCGAAGTCCTTCGGCGCGAAGCAGGCCGCCGCCGTGACGCCCAAGAAGGTCGTCTGGGCCGCCTCCGGCAAGCCGGTCCTCGCGTACGACACCGTGGTCGGCGGCTTCCAGAAGGACGGCACGCCCAACCAGCTGCACGTCATCACCGACGCCGACACCGGCAAGAAGCTCTTCCAGTACCAGGGCATCGAGAACGGCGCGGGCACCAGCGCCTACAGCGGCGCCGTCGAGATCGGCTCGAAGAAGGGCGCCGACGGCTACGAGCTGACCGACGACCAGCGCGGCGGCCACTCGACGTTCAACCTGAACGGCAGCCAGAGCGGCGAGGGCAAGCTGTTCACCAACAAGGACGACAAGTGGGGCAACGGCAAGGCCGACGACCCGGCGACCGCCGCCGTCGACGCCGCCTACGGTGCCCAGCTGACCTGGGACTACTACAAGACCGTGCACGGCCGCGCCGGCATCAAGGGCGACGGCAAGGGCGCGACCTCCCGCGTCCACTACGGCCAGAACTACTCCAACGCGTTCTGGGACGACAGCTGCTTCTGCATGACGTACGGCGACGGTGAGGGCAACAAGAAGCCGCTGACGTCGATCGACGTGGCGGCGCACGAGATGAGCCACGGCGTCACCTCGGCCACCGCCAACCTCACCTACAGCGGCGAGTCGGGCGGCCTGAACGAGGCCACCTCCGACATCTTCGGCACCTCCGTGGAGTTCTTCGCCAAGAACAAGGAGGACGCCGGCGACTACCTGATCGGCGAGAAGATCGACATCGCCGGTGACGGCAAGCCGCTGCGCTACATGGACAAGCCCTCCAAGGACGGCCAGTCCCTGGACAGCTGGACCCCCGAGGCCGGCAACGTCGACGTGCACTACTCCTCCGGCATCGCCAACCACTTCTTCTACCTGCTGTCCGAGGGCAGCGGCGCCAAGGAGATCGGCGGCGTCAAGTACGACAGCCCGACCGCGGACGGCAAGAAGGTCGAGGGCATCGGCCGGGACAAGGCCGAGAAGATCTGGTTCAAGGCCCTGACCACGTACATGACCTCGAACACCGACTACAAGGGCGCCCGTGAGGCGACCGTCAAGGCGGCCACCGACCTGTTCGGCAAGGACAGCGCCGAGGTCAAGGGCGTCGAGGCGGCCTGGACGGGCGTCGCGGTGAAGTAAGCGCGGTACCGGCCGGCCCCTGACAGCCGGCCACCGGGGCAGCACGCCCCCACGACCGGGCGGTGTCCGGAGGCTCCCAACCTCCCTTCGGACACCGCCCTTCCATGTGTCCGGCGGTGTCCGGCGGTGTCCGGCGGCGGACCTGCGGGGACGGATGGCTAGGGTGACCCCATGACCGATCTCGGGGGTGAGCGGCCCGGCGGGCCCGTTCGGGTGCTGCTGGCGGACGACGAGGCGATGATCCGGGCGGGGGTGCGCGCCATTCTCGCGGCGTCGCCCGGCATCGAGGTGGTCGCGGAGGCCGCCGACGGGCGGGCGGCGGTGGAACTGGCGCTGCGGCACCGGCCCGACGTGTGCCTGCTGGACATCCGGATGCCGCGGCTGGACGGCCTGGGTGCCGCGGCCGAGCTGCGCCAGGCGCTGCCGCAGACCGCCGTGGTGATGCTGACGACCTTCTCCGAGGACGAGTACGTGGCCGGGGCCCTCGGCACCGGTGCCAGCGGCTTCCTGCTGAAGACCGGTGATCCGCGTGAGCTGATCACCGGGGTGCAGGCCGCCGCCGAGGGCGGCGCGTATCTCTCGCCGTCCGTGGCCCGGCGGGTCATCAGCCGGTTCGGCGGCGGCGCGGCGCTGGGTAAGGCGGCCGCCGCGAGGTCCCGTGCCGAGGAGCTGACCGCGCGCGAACGCGAGGTGCTCGCGCTGGTCGGTGCCGGGCTGTCGAACGCGGAGATCGCCGCGCGGCTGTTCCTCGTCGAGGGCACGGTCAAGGCGTACGTCAGCGCGATCCTGGCCCGGCTGGGCCTGAAGAACCGGGTGCAGGCGGCGATCCTCGCGTACGAGGCGGGGCTGGTGCAGGACAGCTGAGCCCGCGCCCGCGCTTTCCTTACTTTCGTCAGGGGCGCCCGACCGGGCCGATCGGCGAAGCTGACGGCATGCTCACTCGTCTTCGGCGCCCGGCGCCGCCCGCCGCCGAACGTCCCCGGTGGGCCGCCCGGCTGCTGGACGTCTGCCTCTGGCTGGCGCTGGCCGTCCCGCTCACCGCCGCCTTCGACGGGGTGCCCAAGGACCGGGTGTGGACCGCGGCGATCGGCATCCCGCTGCTGGCGGCGGCGGTGGCGGTACGCCGGAGGTGGCCGCTTGTCGCGCTCGCCGTTCCGGTCGCCCTGGCGCTCGCGACGAGCCGGAACCTGTTCACGTTCGAGTACACCGCCGCCCTCGCCGTCCTGGCGTACCTCGCCGGGGTGCGGGTCGAACGGGCCCGTGCCTCCCTCTGGTTCTTCGCGGGCGTCGCGGCCGTCGGCCTGCCGCTGTGCGTCGTCCTCGTCCACAACATGTGGCCGTGGTTCACCGCGGTGCTCACGCTGCTGTTCAACATCGTCCTGCCGTGGCTGCTCGGCCGCTACCGCCGCCAGTACGCGGCCCTGGTCCGTACGGGCTGGCAGCTCGCCGAGCGGATGGAACACGAGCAGCAGGCCGTCGCGGACCGCACCCGGCTGCGCGAACGGGCCCGGATCGCCGGGGACATGCACGACTCGCTCGGCCACGAACTGGCGCTGCTCGCCCTGCGGGCCGGGGCCCTGGAGGTCGATCCGCGGCTGGCGCCGGACCAGCGGGCGGCGGTCGGCGAGCTGCGGGCGGCGGCCGGCGCCGCCACCGAACACCTGCGGGACATCATCGGCGTACTGCGCACCGACGACCGGGCCGAGCCCTCCCGGCTGCCCGCCGACGACAGTGTCGAGGCCCTGGTCGAACGCGCCCGGTCCTCGGGCATCGATGTCTCGCTGCGGCGCGACGGAGCGCAGGAGACGGGCGAGGAGGCCATGCCGGTGATGGGCGGGCGGGCCGTCCACCGCGTGGTCCAGGAGGGGCTGACCAACGCCACCAAGCACGCGCCCGGCGCGCCGGTGGAGGTACGGCTGACCGGCGACGGGCAGCGGCTGGACGTGACGGTGACCAACGGCCCGCCGCCGCCCGGTGCGGCGCCGTCACCGGCCCTGGTCTCCGGCGGCAACGGGCTGGTGGGACTGGACGAACGGGTCCGGCTCGCGGGCGGTGAACTGCGCGCCGGACCCACGCCCGAGGGCGGGTTCGAGGTTGCGGCGCGGCTGCCGACGACCGGCCGGGCGCCGGTGCGCGGCCCCGGCGACAGCTCCCAATGGAGCGTCTCGCAGCGGGAACTGGCGTCCGCCCGGCACCAGGTGCGGCGGCGGCTGGTGCAGACCGTGACCGTACCGGCCGCGCTGTTCACCGGACTGCTGCTGGTCATGGGCGTCTTCGCGCTGATCAGCCCGTCCTGGTCGGTGCTGGACCGCGGGACGTACGAGCGACTGCGCGTCGGCGACGGCCGGGAGGCGGTGGAGCCACGGCTGCCGTTCTTCTCCCTGGACGTACCGCCGGACGGCACGCCCGCCCCGCCGCCCGGCCACGTCTGCCGCTACTACGGCTATCGGGCGTACGCCGACGACACCGCGTACCAGCTGTGCTTCGCGGACGGGCGGCTGGTGTCGAAGGGCGTCGTCCACCGGCGGGACCGGCCGACGCCCAAGTAGGCGCGACAGCCCGTCACTTCACCTCAAGGACGATCTTCCCCTGCGTACGGCCGGTCTCGCCCATCTCGTGCGCCTTCGCGGCGTCCTCCAGCGGGAAGGTCGCGGCGATGTGCGCGCGCAGCTCGCCGGATTCGGCCAGGCCGGCGATCGCGCGCATGCCCGCGTGGTCGGCCTCGACGATCATCAGGGCCAGGCGGACGCCGCGCGCCGCGGCCTTCGCGGTGTCCTCCGGGGTGGCGCCGACGAGGATCGAGACGACGGTGCCGCCCTCGCGCACCACGTCCAGGGAGCGGGTGAGGGTGTCGCCGCCGATGGTGTCCAGGACGACATCGACCGGTCCCGCGGCCTCGGCGAAGTCGGTCTCCCGGTAGTCGATCACCTCGTCGGCGCCGAGGGAGCGCAGGAAGTCGTGCTTGGCGGCGCTCGCCGTGCCGATCACGTGGGCACCCTTGGCCTTGGCGATCTGTACGGCGAGGTGGCCGACGCCGCCCGCCGCCGCGTGGATCAGGACGCGCTGTCCGGGCCGGATGTCCGCGGTGTCCACCAGCGCCTGGTAGGCGGTGAGCGCGGCCAGCGGCAGGGCGCCCGCCTGGACGTGGTCCAGGGCGGCGGGCTTGTGCACGAAGGCCCGCGCGGGGCCGGTGACGTACTCGGCGTGGGTACCGACGCCGTACGGGTACGGGACCATGCCGAAGACCTCGTCGCCCGGTGCGAACAGGGTGACGCCGATGCCGACCGCCGTCACGACGCCGGAGACGTCCCAGCCCAGGACGCGGGGCAGCTCCTTGATGAAGAGGCCGGCCGCGCGGTGCTTCCAGTCGGTGGGGTTGACCCCGGCGGCGCGGACCGCGATCTGTATCTGGCCGACGCCCGGCTCGGGCCGCGGGAGTTCGGTTTCCTTCAGGACCTCGGGGCCGCCGGTGGCGTCCTGGCTGATGGCACGCATGGTGTGTTCGCTCATGAGATCCAGCATCACCGGCCGCGACGATCACGACAATGGCACGATGGCCACTCTCCGATAGGATCGTGCCATGCGTGCGCACCGTGTGGTGGTCCTGGCCCTGGAGGGCGTCTATCCGTTCGAGCTCGGCATACCGGGGCGGGTCTTCGGCGCCGCCGACGGCCGTTACGAGGTGCTGACCTGCTCGGCCGACGGGCGCCCGGTGCGCTGCGGCGCCGACTTCTCGATCACGGTCGAGCACGGGCCGGAGGTGCTGCGGACGGCCGACACCGTGGTGGTCCCGTCCATCGCCCCGGGCCATGTCCGCAGTGAGCTGCCCGAGGCGGTGAGCGTCGCGCTGGCGATGATCCGGCCCGGTACGCGCATCGTGTCGATCTGCACCGGCGCGTACGTGCTGGCCGCCGCCGGGCTGCTGGACGGCCGCCCGGCCACCACCCACTGGCAGCTCACCGAGGACTTCCGCCGCCGCTTCCCGACGGTGCGGCTCACCCCCGACGTGCTCTTCGTCGACGACGGCGACGTGCTGACCTCGTCCGGCGCCGCCTCCGGCATCGACGTGTGCCTGCACGTGGTGCGCGCCGACCACGGCGGGACGCTCGCCAACCACGTGGCCCGCAAGTGCGTCGTACCGCCGTTCCGCGACGGCGGCCAGGCCCAGTACGTCGAGCAGCCGGTGCCCGCGCCGACCGCGACCGGCACCGCGGCCACCCAGCAGTGGGCCCTGGAGCGCCTGGACGAGCCGCTGACCCTGACCCGGCTGGCCCGGCACGCCGGGATGAGCCTGCGCACCTTCAACCGCCGCTTCCGCGACGAGACCGGGCTGAGCCCCGGGCGGTGGCTCATCCAGCAGCGGCTGCTGCGCGCCCGCCAGCTGCTGGAGACCAGTGACCTGCCGGTGGACCTGATCGCCGGGCAGGTCGGCTTCGCGGGCGGCGCGTCCCTGCGGCAGCACCTGCACGCCGCGATCGGCGTCTCGCCGCAGGCGTACCGGCGCACGTTCCGGGCGCCCCGGCCGGCGGAGGACCAGCCGGCGGTCCGCGCGGGCTGATTCCGTCCGTCGTGTACCGGGGCGGCTGTACGGAGCGGGTGCGGCTGTACGGAGCGGGTGCGGCCGGTCCAGCGCTGTACGGAGCCGTGCGGCCGGTCTACTTTCGGCTCGGACGGAAACGTACGCCCGAGAGGGGACACCGCCATGGCATTCGGTTTCGTCGCCTTCCACTACCCGGCCCCGGAGCACATCGAGGAGTTCGTCGCCCAGTGCCACCAGGTCGCCGAAGCGGCCCGGTCGCAGCCGGGCTTCCTGTCCGTCGGGGTCTGGGTCACCCCGGACGGCGAGGCCGTCGTCACCACCGGTGCCTTCGAGTCCGAGGAGACCTTCCGCGCGGCGGCCGAGGTCGGCCGCGAGATGGGCGCGACGCCCGAGGGCCTGAGCGACCTGGAGGTCCGGCCCCGCCAGGTCCACTTCCTGCTCTCCCGCTGAACGGACCGGCCGGGGCACCGCACGCCGTACGTGCGGTGCCCCGGCCGCGTACGGTCAGCCGCCGCGCCTCAGCGCATCAGCACCCCCGCCTCCTCCCCCGTCGCCTCCGACGGCACCGCCAGCAGCCCCATCTCGGCCGCCGACGCCAGCAGCCGGTGGGCGGGCAGCACGCGGACCGTGTAGCCGAAGGAGCCGGTGCGGTCCAGGGCGAGCGGGCCCTCGTAGAGCCAGCGGCCCTCCAGGTCCGGGCCGCCGGTCGGCTTGAGCGGCACGGTCGTGGCGTCCGTGATCCGGTCCGACTCGTCCACCCGGCCCGAGACGACCTGTACCTCCACGTCGTCCGGGGCCAGCTCACCGAGCGTGACGCGGACCCGCAGCGCCAGGGTCGCGCCCAGTTCGGCGCTGCCGTTGGGCGGGCCGCCCGGTACACCGGCGGGCTCCGCGCGGTCGACCACCAGGGCCCCGGTCTCCACGTGGTCCACCGCGACCTGCGGCCACGCGGCCCGTACCCGGGTCTTCCACGCCGCCAGCTCGGTCGCGGCCTGCGGGGTCAGCGCATGCTGGGCGCGGGCGGCGGGGGCGTACAGGCGCTCCACATACTCCCGCACCATGCGCCCCGCCAGCACCTTCGGCCCCAGGTTGACCAGCGTCTGCCGGACCATCTCGACCCACCGCTGCGGGACGCCGTCCGCGTCGCGGTCGTAGAAGCGCGGCGCGACCCGCTGCTCCAGCAGCTCGTACAGGGCGTTGGCCTCCAGCTCGTCGCGCCGGTTCTCGTCGGTGGCGTGGCCGTCGGCGGTCGGGATGGACCAGCCGAAGTCCGGCTCGTACCACTCGTCCCACCAGCCGTCCAGCACGGACAGGTTCAGACAGCCGTTGAGCGCCGCCTTCATGCCGGAGGTGCCGCAGGCCTCCAGCGGGCGCAGCGGGTTGTTGAGCCAGACGTCGCAGCCGGGGTAGAGCTTCTGCGCCATGGCCATGCCGTAGTCGGGCAGGAAGACCAGCCGCTGGCGTACGCGGGGGTCGTCGGCGAAGCGGACCAGCTCCTGCACGAGGCGCTTGCCGCCGTCGTCGGCCGGGTGGGCCTTGCCCGCCACCACGATCTGGAGCGGCCGCTCGCGGTGCAGCAGCAGTTCCATCAGGCGGTCGCGGTCGCGCAGCATCAGGGTGAGGCGCTTGTAGGAGGGCACCCGGCGGGCGAACCCGATGGTCAGCACTTCCGGGTCGAGCACGCCGTCGATCCAGCCCAGTTCCGCGGCGCCCGCGCCGCGCTGCCGCCAGGAGACGTGCAGCCGCCGCCGGACCTCCTCGACGAGCTGTTCGCGCAGCACCCGCCGCAGGTCCCAGACGTCCGCGTCCGGGATGTCGGCCACCGCCGACCAGCGCCGGGAGTCGCCGACCGACAGCGCATCCTCGGTGCGGCCGGGCCCGATCTGCCGCGCGCCGAGCCGGAAGACCTCGGGCGCCACCCAGGTCGGCGCGTGCACGCCGTTGGTCACCGAGACGATCGGCACGTCCTCCGGGTCGAAGCCCGGCCACAGCCCGGCGAACATCTCCCGGCTGACGCGGCCGTGCAGGGTGGAGACACCGTTGGCGCGCTGGGCCAGCCGCAGGCCCATCACCGCCATGTTGAAACAGTTCGGCTCGCCGCCCGGGTAGGTCTCCAGGCCGAGCGCGAGGATCCGCTCGACGTCGATGCCGGGCAGCTCGGCCGCCTCGCCGAAGTGTTGCGCGACCAGTTCCCGGTCGAAGCGGTCGATGCCCGCCGGGACCGGGGTGTGGGTGGTGAAGACCGTACCGGCGCGTACGGTCTCCAGGGCGCCGTCAAAGTCCAGGCCGACCGGCCCGCCGGCCGCGCCCGGGCCGCCCTCGCGGCCCGCGTCCGCCAGCTCCCGGATACGCTCCAGGCCCAGGAAGCCCGCGTGTCCCTCGTTCGTGTGGAACACCTCGGGCGCGGCGTGGCCGGTCAGCCGGCAGTACGTCCGCAGGGCCCGCACCCCGCCGATCCCCAGCAGCATCTCCTGCAGCAGACGGTGCTCGCTGCCCCCGCCGTAGAGCCGGTCGGTCACGTCCCGCTCGCCCGGCGCGTTCTCCTCCACGTCGGAGTCCAGGAGCAGCAGCGGTACGCGCCCGACCCGGGCCACCCAGATCAGCGACCGCAGCTGCCGCCCGCCGGGCAGCGCGAGGGCGACCTGCGCGGGCGTCCCGTCGGCCTCCCGCAGCAGGTCGAGGGGCAGCTCGTTGGGGTCCAGCACCGGGTAGTGCTCCTGCTGCCAGCCCTCGCGGGAGAGCGACTGGCGGAAGTAGCCGTGGCGGTAGAGCAGGCCGACGCCGATCAGGGGCACGCCGAGGTCGCTGGCCGCCTTGAGGTGGTCGCCGGCGAGGATGCCGAGGCCGCCGGAGTACTGGGGCAGGGCGGCGGTGATGCCGAACTCGGGCGAGAAGTAGGCGACGGCCTCGGGCAGCCGGCCGTCCCGGCCGCTCTCCTGGGCGCTCTGGTACCAGCGCTGCCCGGTCAGATAGTCCTGGAGGTCGTCGGCGGCGGCGCCGAGCCGGCGCAGGAACCGGCGGTCCCCGGCCAGCTCCGCCAGCCGCTCGGCGGAGACGGTGCTCAGCAGCCGTACGGGGTCCAGTCCCGCGCGGCGCCGGCCGGCGGGGGCTATGGCGTGGAACAGCTCACGGGTCTCGGAATGCCAGGACCAGCGCAGATTGCGCGCCAGGTCGCTGAGGGGTCGCAGGGGCTCCGGGAGGACGGGGCGCACGGTGAACCGACGAATGGCCTTCACGCTACGACGGTAGCGGCGCGGGGCCGCCCGATTCGCCCGGTACCCCGTAATCCGCTCGGATCCGGCCGCCAACTGCCGGGACGGGCAAGGCGCTTGGCCCGTCACCCGTTCGGCCGATCCGGGCGCCCGCGGGACGCTTTCCGGCCACCCGCGGCCGGTGCGGCACACCGCACGGTCCGGGCCCGGGCGCTCCCCTCCCCCGACCCCCACCCACCCCTTGCGGCCGATATGGCCGGTTCCACACCCTCGTGCACTCTTGTACGGGCTCGCGCCGGACGGAAGGCTGCGGTGTGGCGCCGCCGGCACGGGTGCGACGGTACCCGACTCTCCGTACGCAACTCCGGCGGTCCCCGGCCGAGTTGAGAAGGGGAACCGGACGCATGACACCCATATGGACACGCCGCGGGGGCTCGGCAGCCGCCGTCGCCGCCGCGGCCGTGCTCGCCGCCACCGCCCTGCCCGCGCACGCCACCCCGATCGGAACCAGGGCCCCGGCCACCGCGGACGCGGCGCGCGGCGGCTACATCGTCACCCTGGCCTCCGGGCCCGGCAGGGTGCGGGCGGCGTCCGCCGCGGGCCGGGCGCTGGCGGCGCGGTACGGGGCGCGGATCAGCCATACGTACCGTACGGCGGTCAACGGCTTCGCCGTGCGCGCGACCCGGGACCAGGCGCGGCGGCTGGCCGCGGACCCGGCGGTGGTGTCGGTGACCCGCGACCGTACGGTGCGGGTCGACCGTACGCAGCACAATCCGCCGTCCTGGGGCCTGGACCGGCTGGACCGCGCGGGCCTGCCGCTGGACCGGTCCTACGCTGCGCCGCCGTCGGGCGGCCGGGGCGTGACGGTGTACGTGATCGACACCGGCGTGCGCACCACGCACCGGGACTTCGGCGGCCGGGCCTCCAGCGGCTGGGATTTCGTGGACGGCGACGCCGACGCGGACGACGCCAACGGACACGGCACGCACGTCGCCGCCACGGCCGCCGGCACCCGGTACGGCGTCGCCAAGCAGGCCCGCGTGGTGGCCGTACGCGTCCTGGACCGCGCGGGCCGGGGCACCACCGCGCGGGTCATCGCCGGTATCGACTGGGTGGCCCGGCACGCGCGGCGTCCGGCGGTGGCCAACCTCAGCCTGGGCAGCACCCCCAGCCCGCAGCTCGACCAGGCCGTACGCAACGCCATAGCGGCCGGCGTCACCTTCACGGTGGCGGCCGGCAACAACGGACGGCGGGCCGACACGTCTTCACCGGGGCGGGTGCGCGAGGCCGTCACGGTGGGCGCGAGCGACGCCCGGGACCGGCGTGCCGCGTTCTCCAACTGGGGCGCAAAAGTCGACCTGTTCGCACCGGGTGTGGACATCACGTCCGCGTGGCACTCGGGGGACACTGCGAAGCGAACCCTCTCCGGCACGTCCATGGCCGCTCCGCACGCAGCCGGTGCGGCCGCGCTCTATCTGTCGTCCCACCGGTGGGCCGGACCGAAGGAGGTGCGGAACGCGCTGGCCGCCACCGCTGCCCAGCACCGGATCACCGCGGCGGGCCCCGGCTCGCCGACCGCGTTGTTGCAGGTCAGGCCCCACTAGCAGGTCCAGGGCGCCCCGGTCCCGCCTCGGCGCGCGCGAGGCGGGGCCCGGCGTCCGCAGGCACCGGGACGCCCGTCCGGCGCGGGACGGGCCCGGGTCATATTCCGTTCCACGGTTACGTGCCGGTAGTGCGCGGACGGCCGGATTGCCCGACCGCGCGCCACGGGAAGGCTTTGGCGGTACCGGTCTTGCGTACGCGCCCCATGGCTTCCCCGCACCGCCCCCATCCGCCAGCCGAGTGAAAGCGGACAGGAGAGCCCATGCCCGCAGCCCGTCCAACTGTCGCGAAAACGATAGAAAGGACAGAATCCGGTAATACGACCCAACCGTCAGGTGTACCCATGATCGGCCGCATTCCCGTGCTCGACCTCCACCCGCTGATCGACTGCGGCCGTCGCCCGGCGAAAGCGGTGGTCGGCGAGGTCTTCGAGATCACGGCCACCGTCTTCCGCGAGGGCCACGACGCGGTCGCCGCCAATGTCGTGCTGCGCGATCCGCTGGGCCGGCCGGGCCCCTGGACCCCGATGCGCGAACTGGCCCCCGGCACCGACCGCTGGGGCGCCGAGGTCACCCCGGACGTGGAGGGCCGGTGGACGTACGGCGTCGAGGGCTGGTCGGACCCGGTCGGCACCTGGCGCCACCACGCCGGCATCAAGATCCCGGCGGGCATCGACACCGAACTGGTCCTCGCCGAGGGCGCGCTGCTCCACGAACGCGCCGCCGAGGGGGTGCCCAAAAGAGACGGCCGGGAAGCGGTGCTGGCCGCGGCGGACACGCTGCGCGACACCGGGCTGCCCGCCGCCACCCGGCTCGCCGCCGCGCTCGCCCCCGAGGTCACCGGCGCGCTCGACCGCCATCCGCTGCGCGAGCTGGTCACCGCCTCGCGCACCGCGCCGCTGCTGGTCGAGCGCCGGCGCGCGCTGTTCGGATCGTGGTACGAGCTGTTCCCGCGGTCGGAGGGCGCGGTGCTGCGCCCGGGCGCGCCGCCGGTCAGCGGCACGTTCCGGACGGCCGCCGAGCGGCTGCCGGCGGTCGCCGCCATGGGCTTCGACGTCGTGTACCTGCCGCCCGTGCACCCGATCGGCAGCTCGTACCGCAAGGGGCCCAACAACGCGCTCTCCGCCGGGCCGCACGACGTCGGGTCGCCCTGGGCGATCGGCTCCGCCGAGGGCGGGCACGACGCGCTCCACCCGGACCTCGGCACCTTCGAGGACTTCGACCACTTCGTGCGCACCGCGCGCGATCTGCGCATGGAGGTGGCGCTGGACTTCGCCCTCCAGTGCTCGCCGGACCACCCCTGGGTCACCGAGCACCCCGAGTGGTTCCACCACCGCGCGGACGGCTCGATCGCGTACGCCGAGAACCCGCCGAAGAAGTACCAGGACATCTACCCCCTGGCGTTCGAGGCGGATCTGAACGGGCTGGTGCGGGAGACCGAGCGGCTGCTGCGCTTCTGGATGGAGCGCGGGGTGCGCATCTTCCGCGTGGACAACCCGCACACCAAGCCGGTGGTCTTCTGGGAGAAGGTGATCGCGGACGTCAACCGCACCGATCCGGACGTCATCTTCCTGGCCGAGGCGTTCACCCGGCCGGCCATGATGCGCACGCTGGCCCGGATCGGGTTCCAGCAGTCGTACACCTACTTCACCTGGCGCAACTCCAAGCACGAGCTCACCGAGTACCTCACCGAGCTGTCGCGGGAAACGGCCTCGTACATGCGGCCGAATTTCTTCGTCAATACACCGGACATCCTGCACGCCTATCTGCAGCACGGCGGGCGGCCCGCGTTCGAGGTACGTGCCGTACTGGCCGCCACCCTCTCCCCGGCGTGGGGCGTCTACGCCGGATTCGAGCTGTGCGAGTCGACGCCGGTACGAAGTGGCAGCGAGGAGTACCTGGATTCGGAAAAGTATCAACTGAGGCCCCGGGATTGGGAGACAGCGGGGCGCCGGGGCCGTACGATCGCTCCTCTCATCACCACGCTGAACCGCTTGCGACGCCGCCATCCGGCGCTCCAACAGCTGCGCAACCTCCATTTCCACGCCGTCGACAACGACGCCGTTCTCGCCTATTCCAAGCGGGCCGGGAGCGGTGCCGGGGCCGACACGGTGCTCACGGTCGTCAACCTCGACCCGCACCACACCCACGAGGCGACGGTGTCGTTGGACATGCCGGAACTCGGCCTCGATTGGCACGATTCCGTCCCGGTGCGCGACGAGCTCACCGGCGAGACCTACCACTGGGGCAGGGACAACTATGTGCGCCTGGAGCCGGGCCGTTCGCCGGCTCCCGCGCACCTGTTCTCCCTGCGACCGTCCTCACCGATCGGAGGGTCACCCAATTGATCGTCAACGAGCCCGTCCCGGACAAGTTCGAGGACACCCCGGCCAAGGACCGCGATCCCGACTGGTTCAAACGGGCCGTCTTCTACGAGGTCCTGGTGCGCTCCTTCCAGGACAGCAACGGTGACGGCATCGGCGACCTCAAGGGCATCACGGCCAAACTGGACTATCTCCAGTGGCTGGGCGTGGACTGCCTGTGGCTGCCGCCGTTCTTCAAGTCGCCGCTGCGCGACGGTGGTTACGACGTCTCCGACTACACCGCCGTACTGCCGGAATTCGGCGACCTGGCGGACTTCGTGGAGTTCGTGGACGCCGCGCACCAGCGCGGGATGCGGGTGATCATCGACTTCGTCATGAACCACACCAGCGACCAGCACCCGTGGTTCCAGGAGTCCCGCACCGACCCGGACGGGCCGTACGGCGATTACTACGTCTGGGCCGACGACGACAAGCAGTACCAGGACGCGCGGATCATCTTCGTCGACACCGAGGCGTCGAACTGGACCTTCGACCCGGTGCGCAAGCAGTACTTCTGGCACCGCTTCTTCTCCCACCAGCCGGACCTGAACTACGAGAACCCGGCCGTCCAGGAGGAGATGCTCTCCGCGCTGCGCTTCTGGCTGGACCTGGGCATCGACGGGTTCCGGCTGGACGCGGTCCCGTACCTGTACGCCGAGGAGGGCACCAACTGCGAGAACCTGCCCGCCTCGCACGCCTTCCTCAAGCACGTACGGGCGGAGATCGACGCGCATTACCCCGACACGGTGCTGCTGGCCGAGGCCAACCAGTGGCCGGAGGACGTCGTCGACTATTTCGGCGACTACTCCAAGGGCGGGGACGAATGCCACATGGCGTTCCATTTCCCGGTCATGCCGCGCATCTTCATGGCGGTCCGGCGGGAATCCCGCTACCCGGTCTCGGAAATCCTGGCGAAGACCCCGGAGATTCCGGCCAACTGCCAGTGGGGCATCTTCCTGCGCAACCACGACGAGCTGACGCTGGAAATGGTCACGGACGAAGAGCGTGACTATATGTACGCGGAATATGCCAAGGACCCGCGGATGCGCGCCAATATCGGCATCCGCCGCCGGCTGGCCCCGCTGCTCGACAACGACCGCAACCAGATCGAGCTCTTCACCGCCCTGCTGCTGTCCCTGCCCGGCTCGCCGATCCTCTATTACGGCGACGAGGTCGGCATGGGCGACAACATCTGGCTCGGCGACCGGGACGCGGTCCGCACCCCGATGCAGTGGACCCCCGACCGGAACGCCGGTTTCTCCTCCTGCGACCCCGGCCGGCTCTTCCTGCCGACCATCATGGACCCGGTCTACGGCTATCAGGTCACCAACGTCGAGGCGTCGATGTCCTCGCCGTCGTCGCTGCTCCACTGGACCCGCCGCATGATCGAGATCCGGAAGCAGAACCCCGCCTTCGGCCTCGGCACCTACACCGAACTGCCCTCGTCCAACCCCGCCGTGCTGGCCTTCCTGCGCGAATACCAGGACGACCTGGTGCTGTGCGTGCACAATTTCTCGCGTTTCGCGCAGCCCACCGAACTGGACCTGCGGACATTCAACGGCCGCCACCCGGTCGAGCTGATCGGCGGCGTCCGTTTCCCGCCCATCGGGGAATGGCCCTATCTGCTGACCCTGGCAGGTCACGGCTTCTATTGGTTCCGGCTGCGGAGGGGGGCGGTCTAAGGGGGCCCGGCCGGGGCGGCGGAAAACCACCGCGCACTGTTTTCCGGCCGCCCCCACGGGCAGTCTCCCTACTACCGCACGGGCCGGGTGAGCCCGCGCCGAAACCCCGGCGTCAGGGGTAATCCCCACGGACGCCGCTGCCGTACGGACGATCCTCACCCGACACGTCCCGCACCGCCGCACAGTCAAGGCCGCATTCCGGGACACTTTGCCCTATCTGTCGTGTGCCCGGGGAAAGGACGCGACGCCATGTCGGAGACCGCCTCGACCCGTGCCACCCGCACTTCGCACGACCGCCTCTCGATCACCGCACCCGCACTGCTCACCTCCCTCGCCCCCCTGCTGACCGAATGGCTGCCGCGGCAGCGCTGGTTCGCCGGCAAGGGGCGGCCGATCACGGGGTTCCAGCTGGTGTCGGCGACCGAGCTGCTGCCGTGCGCCGCGGGTGGTGCCACACCGGGGCTGCTGCACCTGCTCGTACGGGCCCAGCAGTCGGCGGCTCCGCCCGGGGCCCCGCAGCCGGCGCCGCCGGAGGGCCCCGCCGATCCGGCCGCCGCGGACTGCTACCAACTCCTGCTGGGCGTGCACAGCGCGCTGCCGCCGCAGCTCGCCCCCGCCGTGATCGGCCGCCCCGCGGGCGGTCCGCTGCACGGCCGTACGGTCTACGACGCCCTGCCGGACGCGCGGCTGTGCGCGCTCCTGCTGGAGCGGCTGCGGGTGCCGGGGCGGCTGGGCGGGCTGCGGTTCCGGCGGGTGCCCGACAGCACCATCTCCTCCGGGCTGCCCGCCCGGCCGCTCACCGCCGAGCAGTCCAACTCCTCGGTGGTGTACGGCGACGCGTACATCCTCAAGGTCTTCCGGCGGACCGCGCCCGGCCTCAACCCGGACCTGGAACTGCCGCTGGCGCTGGCCCGCGCCAAGTGCGCGCGGGTCCCGGCGCCCGCCGCGTGGTTCGAGACCGACCCGGGCCCCGGCGAGGGCGAGCCGGTGACGCTGGGCGTGCTCCAGCCCTATCTGACCGGCTCGGCCGACGGCTGGCAGCTGGCCCTCAACGCCCTCGCCGTCCAGGCCGACTTCACCAGTTCGGCGCGGGCGCTCGGGCACGCCACCGCCGAGGTGCACACCGCGCTCGCCGGGACGCTGCCCACCACCGAGCTGTACCGCCCCCAACTCGACGCGGTCGCCGCCCAGATGAACGAGCGCCTGGTGGCCACCGCGCGGGTGGTGCCCGCGCTGCGGCCGTACTGCGGCCGGCTGCGCACCGCCTTCGACGAGCTGGCGGCGCTCGGGCACGACGGGCGCGCCTGGCCCGCCCAACGCATCCACGGCGACCTGCACCTGGGCCAGACGCTGCGGACCGCCGACGAGGGCCGCTGGTCGCTGATCGACTTCGAGGGCGAGCCGTCCCGGCCGCTGGCCGAGCGGCGGCGCCCGCAGCCCGCGGTGCGCGACGTGGCGGCCATGCTGCGCTCGTTCGACTACGCGGCGCGCAGCGGCCCTTCGGGCGGCGACCCCTGGTCGCTGGAGTGGGCGCGCCGCACCCGGGCCGCCTACTGCCTCGGGTACGCGGAGGCCGGCGGGCTCGATCCGCGCTCGGCGCCCGAGCTGATGCGCGCGTACGAGACCGACAAGGCCGTGTACGAAGTGCTGTACGAGGCCCGCCACCGGCCGAACTGGCTGCCCGTGCCGATGGCCGCGGTGCGGCGGCTCGCCGGGGCGCCGGCGTCCCGGGGGCCCGGCGGCGATCCGGGACCGGACCTGGACGGTGCCGATGGGCGCGCATGAAACGGCGGGAGCGGGCCACCCGCAGCTCCACGGAGCACCAGTACCGGCAGGCGCGGCACCGTCGGCCCCGCCCGCCGGCCCCGCGGGCCCGGAGTGCGCCAGACCCTCGCACCCCGGACACCGCAGACATCCCAGACACCCCTGATATCTGATCTGGCCGAGGAGGCTCCTCTCGTGACCGCCCGTTCGTCGTCCCGCCGCCCACCGCAAGAAACCGCGCCCGCCCGTGGCACGGCCGTCCGGGCCCCGGCCCCGGAGGCGCCCACCCCCGCCCCCGCCACCACTGACGCCCCGCCGCCCGCCGAGCGGCCGCCGCACCAGCGGGACCACGGCGAGCCCCTGCCCGAGGACACCCGGCCCGACGGCTCCGGCCCCGAGCCCACGCCGGAGCCCGCACCGGAGCCCAGCGGCGGGAGCCGGGGCGTGCGGACCGCGCCGCCGCTCGATCCGGGCGACCGGGACCGGCTGCTGTCCGGCGCGCACCACGACCCGCACGCGCTGCTCGGTGCCCACCCGATGCGCGGCGGGGTGCTCTTCCGCGTTCTGCGCCCGTACGCGAAGGGCGTCACCGTGCTCGCCAAGGGCCTGCGCGCCGACCTGCACGACGAGGGCGACGGCCTGTTCGGCGGCGTGCTGCCGCTGTCCGCGATCCCGGAGTACGAGCTGTTGGTCTCGTACGACGACAACGACGTGACCGTGCACGACCCGTACCGTTTCCTGCCCTCCGTCGGCGAACTGGACCTGCACCTGTTCGGCGAGGGCCGCCATGAGGAGCTGTGGCAGGCGATGGGCGCGACGCCGATGGTGCACCAGGAGGTGACCGGGACGCGCTTCACCGTATGGGCGCCGAACGCCCGGGGTGTGCGTGTCGTCGGCAACTTCAACTACTGGGACGGCACCGGCTTCCCGATGCGCTCGCTCGGGTCGTCCGGGGTGTGGGAGCTGTTCCTGCCGGGGATCGGCGAGGGCGAGCTGTACAAGTTCGAGATCACCCGGCCGGACGGGACGCGGACGCTGCGCGCGGACCCGATGGCGCGCCGTACGGAGTGCCCGCCCGCCAACGCCTCGGTCGTGCACGCCTCGCACCACCGGTGGCAGGACGCGGCCTGGATGGAGCGGCGCGCCGAGCGGCCGGTGCACGCGGCGCCGTTCTCCGTGTACGAGGTACACCTCGGCTCATGGCGTCCGGGACTGACGTACCGTCAGCTGGCGCAGCAGCTGCCCGCCTACGTCAAGGACCTGGGCTTCACCCACGTGGAGCTGATGCCGGTCGCCGAGCACCCCTTCGGCGGCTCCTGGGGCTACCAGGTCACCGGCTTCTACGCGCCGACCGCCCGGATGGGCACCCCGGACGACTTCAAATTCCTGGTCGACGCGCTGCACCGGGCCGGGATCGGGGTGCTGATGGACTGGGTGCCGGCGCACTTCCCGCGCGACGAGTGGGCGCTGGCGGAGTTCGACGGGCGGCCGCTGTACGAGCACGAGGACCCGGCGCGGGCCGCGCACCCCGACTGGGGGACGCTGGAGTTCGACTACGGCCGCGCCGAGGTGCGCAACTTCCTGGTCGCCAACGCGGTGTACTGGTGCGAGGAGTTCCACATCGACGGGCTGCGGGTGGACGCCGTGGCCTCCATGCTCTACCTCGACTACTCCCGTGAGAGCGGCGAGTGGACGCCCAACGTGCACGGCGGCCGGGAGAACCTGGACGCGGTGGCCTTCCTCCAGGAGATGAACGCCACCGTCTACCGGCGCTGCCCCGGCGTGGTCACCGTCGCCGAGGAGTCCACCGCCTGGGACGGCGTCACCCGGGCCACCCACCACGTGGGGCCCGGCGGCTTCGGCGGGCTCGGCTTCGGGCTGAAGTGGAACATGGGCTGGATGCACGACTCGCTGGGCTATGTGAGCAAGGAGCCGGTGCACCGCAAGTACCACCACAACGAGATGACGTTCTCGATGGTGTACGCCTACTCGGAGAACTACGTGCTGCCGATCTCCCACGACGAGGTGGTGCACGGCAAGCGGTCGCTGGTCTCCAAGATGCCCGGCGACTGGTGGCAGCAGCGGGCCACCCAGCGGGCGTATCTGGGCTTCATGTGGGCGCACCCGGGCAAGCAGCTGCTGTTCATGGGGCAGGAGTTCGCGCAGGGCGCGGAGTGGGCGGAGGGGCACGGCCCCGACTGGTGGCTGCTGGACCCGTCGTACTCCGCCGAGCCGGACCACCGGGGCGTACGGGACCTGGTCCGCGACCTGAACCGCCGGTACGCGGACACCCCCGCGCTGTGGGAGCAGGACACCGTGCCGGAGGGCTTCTCCTGGATCGACGGCGGCGCCAGTGAGGACAACGTCTTCTCCTTCCTGCGCTACGGCACGGACGGCACGCCGCTGCTCGCGGTCTCGAACTTCTCGCCGGTGGTGCGGCACGCGTACCCGCTCGGGGTGCCGGAGGACGTGGCGGCGTGGCGGGAGGTACTGAACACCGACGACATCCGGTACGGCGGGAGCGGGGTCGGCAACCCGGAGCCGCTGGTGCCCGACGCGACCGTGCCGTGGAACGGGCGGCCGGCGTCGATCACGCCGGTGCTGCCGCCGCTGGCGACGGTGTGGCTGCGGCCGGTGTGAGGGGCTTCGCGGGCCGGGGCGGTGCCCCGGCCCGCACTGCGGTCAGCCGCCCATGGCCCGCTTCCAGCCGTCCAGGAAGGGCGCCTCGGCCGGGTCCGGCCGGTCGGTCGCGTTCAGGACGCGGTGCCAGTACGGGTAGTAGGCGGGCAGTTGGGAGAGTTCGGCGAGGCGGGCGGTCTCGGCGTCGGTCAGCCGCAGCTCGGTGGCGGCGAGGTCGTCGCGCAGCTGGTCCTCGGTGCGGGCGCCGATCACCAGGCCGGTGACGCCGGGGCGGCCCAGCAGCCAGGCGAGCACGACCCGCGGGACCGAGGTGCCGTGCGCCTCGGCGATCCCGGCCAGGCACTCGATGATGTCGTAGGCCCGCTCCTTGTCGACCACGTGCGGCTCGGGCCAGTCGGTGCCCTGGCGGGTGGTGGACGGCACCGGCTGCCCGCGCCGCACCTTGCCGCTGAGCAGCCCCTCCCCCAGCGGGCTCCAGACCAGGGTGCCCAGGCCCTGGTCCAGGGCGGCCGGGAGGATCTCGTACTCCGCCTCGCGGGCCTCGGGCGTGTAGTAGACCTGCTGGGCCACCGGCGCGGTCAGGCCGTGCAGCCGCGCCGTGTACAGCGTCTTCATGATCTGCCAGCCGTTGAAGTTGGAGAGGCCGACATAGCGGACCTTGCCGTCGGCGACCAGCCGGTCCAGCGCGGTCAGGGTCTCCTCGACGGGCGTCTGACCGTCCCACTGGTGCAGGTAGAGCAGGTCCAGGTGGTCGGTCTGGAGGCGGCGCAGGCTGCGCTCGACCTCGCGCAGGACGCTGTACGCGGACGCGCCGCCCTCGTTGGGCCCTTCGCCCACCTGCATCCGGACCTTGGAGGCGAGCAGCACGTCGTCCCGGCGGCCGCGCAGCGCCTCGCCGGTGATCTCCTCGGCCTGGCCGAAGGAGTACATGTTCGCGGTGTCGATCATGTTCACCCCGGCGTCCAGCGCGATGTCGAACAGCCGCCGGGCTTCGTCCGTACCGAGCCCGCCGATCTGCGCGAACTGATCGCGCGAGCCCACGTTGAGGGTGCCGAGCACCAGCCGGGACACCTTCAGGCCCGACCGCCCGAGCGTGCGGTATTCCACGGTTCCTCCTCGGTCGACGGTGCGGGTGACGCTCCGCGATCAACCGTAGGCGCGGGACCGGTGGGACGCACGGCGGGCCGGGTGCGGCGTGGCCGCGTACGGGCGCGGGCTCAGTCCGTGTCCCCCGTCAGCTCCGCGCGCAGCCGGGCCACATGTGCCAGCCACTCCTGGCCGCCGTCCACCTCCTCCCACAGCTCGGCCAGCTCGGAGTCCGGCGCGAGCACCCGGTCCAGGGCGTGCACCGCGAGCACGGCGAGCCGGCGCGGCGGCTCGGGGACCGTCAGGTCCGGGGCGTACACGGGATCGGCCGGCGTCGGGTTGCCCGCGCGGGCGCCGGCTATCAGGGCCGCGGCGGCCACTGCCATGGCGCCTTCCGGGGCTTCGAGGTAGCCCCGTTCGGCGGCGGCGGTGGACAGCACACCCCGTATCGCGCCGAGCCGCCGCTCCACCGGCATGGCGGCCAGATCGTCCAGCAGGTCCGCCGCCCCGTCGTTCTCGAACAGCCCCATACCCCACGCCCCCATCAGCTTTCGCCCCTCAGTCGTTCCCGCCCCAACGCGCCCGCACCACCTCCGGGCCGATTGCATCGTGGCATCTGCCACTGACAATCGGCCCGGAGGCGGTGCGGGTCCGCATGGCCGGAACCGGTACGGGTGTCATTCGGACAACGTCGCGGAATCGGTCCGCAGCGCGCGCCCCGGCGCCAGGATGGGCGGACGTCCACCGCGTGCGGCTCTCCGCCCTGCCGGGCCGTGATCCGCACCCGCGGTCATCCACTCAGGGAGGCCCGATGGCGAACGAGCTCAGGTACGGCGCGCAGATCCACCTGCAGAACGGCTACAACGGCTGGCAGGGCGGTTACCTGGACACCAACAGCCACAGCAGTGCCTCGGGGGCGAAGTACCAGGTCGCGACCGCCGACACGCCCACGCGCGGCAAGGGCACCGGCACCTGGGAGATCCTGTCCGCCACCGGCAAGGCCTCCGGTCAGCCCGTCGCCAGCGGCGATGTGGTCCACCTGCGCAACCTCTACGGCGGCGACGGCGGTTACCTGGACACCAACGGCCACGCCACGAACGAGCAGAAGAACGCCGGCGCCAAGTACGACGTGTCCACGTCCCAGGCCAGGGACCGCGCCCAGGGCACCGGCCGCTGGCGGATCTTCGCGCGGACCTCCGACCCCGCCGACCAGAACGTCCGGATCGGTGACGTGGTCCACCTGTGGAACCTGTACGGGGACAACGGAGGCTTCCTGGAGACCAACCACACGAGCACGCTCACGGACGCCAAGTACGACCTGTGCACCAACGCGTACTACAACCGCAGTTCCGATGTCGCCGACTGGAAGATCCACCAGGCCCAGGCCTGACCGCACCACGGCCCCGGCGGCACCGGCCGCCGGGGCTCGTCCTGCGCGTTCTCAGCGGCTCAACCGCGTGTGGACGCGCTCCCGCTGCCCGCACCGACGGGTTCGCGGGCGGCCTCCGGAACCGTGCCGTCGTGCTGCTGCGTACGGCGGCGGCGCGGCAGCAGTACGGCGACCAGCACCGTCCCCACACCGAGCACCACCGCGCCGATCAGGCTGGTGTGCGCCACCGCGTCGGAGAACGCGCCGCGCACCGCGTCCGCGACCGCCTGGGCCTGCTGGAGGCCGAGCGCCTGCGCCTTCTCCGGGCCGGCCTTGGGCGCGGCGCCCTGCGCGACCTGCTTGCCGACCTCCTTGGCCACCGCGAGCCCGGCGCCCACCGAGTCCTGAGCGGTGGACAGGGCGTTGCCCGGCAGCTTCGGGCCGCCGTGCGCCGCGGCCGAGGCCGCCGCGTCGGACAGCTTGGAGGAGTAGGTGCTCGCCAGGACGGAGCCGAGGATGGCGATGCCGAGCGAGCCGCCCAGCTCGATGGAGGTGTCGTTGACCGCGCCGCCGACGCCGAGCTGGTCCTCGGGGAAGGCGCCCATGATGGCGTCCGTGCACGGCGACAGGGACAGGCCGATGGCCAGGCCCAGCACGATCAGCGGGGCGAGGAAGTCCCCGTACGAGGAACCGGCGTCCACGCGGGTCAGCAGGGCGAGGGCGACCGTACCGCCGACCATGCCCGTGGTGACGGTCACCTTCATGCCGAGCCGCGGCGTCAGGAACCCGGTCAGCGCGGCCCCCACGAAGACCGCGCCGGCCAGCGGCAGCATCCGTATGCCGGTGTCCAGCGGGGAGTAGCCCAGCACGAACTGGAGGTGCTGGGTCAGGTAGTAGAACGCGCCGAAGACCGCCAGGAAGAAGAGCGCCACGGCCAGGTTGGCGCCCGCGAAGCCGCGGTGGGCGAAGCGGCGTACGTCCAGGACCGGGCACGGGTGGCGCAGCTCCCAGACGACGAACAGCACCAGGCCGACGCCCGCGGCCACCGCGGCGCCGACGGCGCGCGCGTCCCAGCCGAAGTGCGGGCCCTGGATGAGCATGTAGATCAGCGAGCCGACCCAGACGACGGACAGCAGGCCGCCGACGTAGTCGAGGCGGTCGCTGTGGCCTGCCTTGGAGGCCGGGACGACCAGCAGCGCACCGACGATGCCGAGGGCGGCGACCGGCACGTTGATCAGGAAGGACGAGGCCCAGCCGTGGTCCTCCAGGAGGGCTCCGGCGACGAGCGGGCCGACGGCGATGGCGAGCCCCGCGGTCGCGGTCCAGATGGTGATGGCCAGCGCGCGTTCGCCGCGCGGGAAGGTGGCGGCCAGCAGCGACAGCGTCGCGGGCATGATCATGGCCGCGCCCACGCCCATCACGGCGCGCGCCGCGATCACCCCGCCGGAGCTGTCCACCAGGGCGCCCGCGACCGAGCCGCCCGCGAACACCAGCAGGCCCAGGAGCAGCGCCCCGCGGCGGCTGTACTTGTCGCCGACGGCGCCGAGCATCAGCATCAGCGCGGCGTACGGGACGGTGTAGGCGTCGATCACCCACTGCAGGTCGGAGCTGCTCAGGCCCAGGTCGGCGGTCATGTCGGGGGCCGCGACGGTGAGCGAGGTGTTCGCCATCACGATGATCAGCAGGCTCAGGCACAGCACGCCCAGGGCCCACCAGCGCTTCGTATAGGGCCGGTCCGTGTCCTGGACCGGCCGGGTCTTGGCAGGAGCCACCCGATTCACCCTGTCTCTCCCCAATGGTCGACATCCCGCACAGGCCCGCGCACGATCTTGCACACGCCTGTGCAATTACACAGTCGTGTGCAATTTACGTCGCTGCACAGCGATGTGCAAAATGAGGAGGGAGCGGGACCGTGACCGCACGCGTCCGCCGACCGAGGAGCCGCCGCGCCATGACCGCACCGACCAGCCGGGCCCACGCCAACCGCCGCCGGATCATGGACATCGCGCTGGCCGAACTGCTGCGGCACCCGGACGCGACCATGGACCAGATCGCGAAGGCCGCGGGCGTGGTGCGGCGCACCGTCTACGGGCACTTCCCCAGCCGGGAGGCCCTGATCACCGCACTGACCGACGCCGCCGTCGAGGACGTGACCACCGCCTTCGCCGACCACACGGCCGATCCGTCCGAACCCGCCGACGTGGCGCTGGCGCGGGCCACGCTCGCCTCGTGGGAGTGCGCCGACCGCTACCGGCTGCTGGTCTCGCTCGCCCAGTGCAGCGTCACCGACGCGGGCATCCGGGCCCGCCTGGAGCCCGTACGCCGCCGGGCGACGGCCATCCTGACGCGCGGCCTGGAGGCGGGCCTGTTCCGCTCACCGCTCACCGCGAGCGCCCTCGCGCACGTCCACGAACACATGCTGTTCGGCCTGATGCAGGCGGTGAACGACGGCGACCTGCGGGCCGAGGTGGCCGGGCGCGCGGCGGCGGAGACGGTACTGGCGGCGTCGGGGGTGCCCGGTGAGCGGGCGGCGGAGGCGGTTCGAGTGGCGGAAGAGTCGCGGGTGACGGATGAGTCGCGGGTGGTGGGGGCGCCTTCGCGGGAGGCGGGTTGACGAACGGGCGGCCGGACAGACGAAAGGGGCTCCGGTGGACGCGCGCCCACCGGAGCCCCGATCTCCAGGTCCTCAGACCTTCACCGTCTCCTTCGCCCCGTCGGCCCCCTGCTCCGCCGGGCCTTCCGCCCCGTGCCCGTCCGCGCTCAGCGTCCGCTCGTCGAACGGCAGGCGCCCGGCGAGCACCTCGCCCACGCGGGACTTGTCGATCTCCTTGGTCCAGGTGCCGACCAGGACCGTGGCGACCGCGTTGCCCGCGAAGTTGGTCAGGGCACGGGCCTCGCTCATGAAGCGGTCGATGCCGACGATCAGGCCGACGCCGTCGACCAGTTCGGGGCGGTGCGACTGGAGGCCGCCGGCCAGCGTCGCCAGCCCGGCGCCCGTGACGCCCGCCGCGCCCTTGGACGCGATGATCATGAAGACGAGCAGCGAGACCTGCTGGCCGATGGACAGTGGACTGCCCATCGCCTCCGCGATGAACAGCGAGGACATCGTCAGGTAGATGGCGGTGCCGTCGAGGTTGAAGCTGTAGCCGGTCGGCACGGTGATGCCGACGACCGGCTTGCTGACGCCCAGGTGCTCCATCTTCGCGATCAGCCGCGGCAGCGCGGACTCGGAGGAGGAGGTGGACAGGATCAGCAGGAACTCCCGGCCCAGGTACTTCAGCAGGGCGAAGATGTTCACCCCGGCGATCAGGCGCAGCAGCGTGCCGAGGACGACGATCACGAACAGCAGGCAGGTCACGTAGAAGCCGACCATGATGACGGCGAGCGACTTCAGCGCGTCCACGCCGGTCGCGCCGACCACCGCGGCCATCGCGCCGAACGCGCCCACCGGCGCCGCCCACATGATCATCGACAGTACGCGGAAGACCAGGCGCTGGAGGTGCCCGATGCCGCGCAGCACGGGCTCGCCGGAGGCGCCCATCGCCTGGAGGCCGAAGCCGACGAGCAGCGCCACCAGCAGCGTCTGCAGCACCTCGCCGTGGGTGAGCGCCGAGACCAGCGTCTCGGGGATGATGCCCAGCAGGAAGTCCGTGGTGGACTCGGCGCCGCCCTTCGTCTGGGCCTGGCCCGCGTGCCGCAGCGATTCGGTCAGGTGCAGGCCGGAGCCGGGCTCCAGGATGTTGCCCACCACCAGGCCGATGGCCAGCGCGACCGTGGACATGATCATGAAGTAGCCCAGCGCCAGGCCGCCGACCGCGCCGACCTTGGCGGCCTTGCGGACCGAGCCGACGCCCAGCACGATCGTGCAGAAGATCACCGGCGAGATCATCATCTTGATGAGGTTCACGAAGCCGGTGCCCAGCGGCTTGAGCCCGACGGCGAAACCGGGGGCGGCGAAGCCCACGGCGATGCCGGCGAGCACGGCGACGATCACGGCGATGTAGAGGTAATGCGTCCGGTCCCGCTTGGGCTGCGGTGCGGTCTCCTCGGTCGTCCCCCCGGACGGCGGGGTCTGTGCGGCCACGGCTGACTCCTCGGTCTTCGGTCCTGCGCCGGTCTGCGGCTCTGCAACCCGTACGCGCCACTGTCCGTGCCGGTACGCGGCCCGTACGCAGAACAGTCCCGGTGACTATGCACGCCGTTGTGGCGCCCGTCACCCTTGCGTGCATTTCGTTCACGCATAAAGCAGCGTGCAGACTGGCGCGCATGCGAAGTCCCCGCCCCGAGGGTCCGCCGCGTACCGCGCGCGGCGCGTCCGCCCCGCCCCGCCCGCGCGTCCGGTGGCCGCGCAGCCTGGCCGGGCAGCTGTTCGCCGTGCAGGCGGTGCTGGTCGGCGTGGTGGTGGCGGGGTGCCTGGTCTTCGCGTACGCCGGTGCCGGGCGGCAGGCACAGGAGACCGCGCGGCGGCAGACGACGGCGGTGGCCACCGCGGTCGCCGACGCGCCGGCGGTGGCGCGCGCGGTGCGCTCGGCCGACCCCACGGCGGAGCTCCAGCCGTACACCGAGCGGTTGCGGCGGGACGCCGGGGTCGACTTCATTGTGGTCATGGACACGGCAGGCAAGCGGTGGACCCACCCCGAGCCGTCCGCCATCGGCCGTACCTACCTCGGCCAGAGAGCGCAGGCGCTGGCCGGGCAGACCTTCGGCGAGACCCACCTCGGGCGGCTCGGCCGGTCCGTGCGCGTCATCACGCCGGTACGGGACGCGGAGCACGGCGGGCGGATCGTCGCCCTGGTCAGCTGCGGGATCACCGTCGAGACGATCAGCGACGGGCTGCGCCGGGAGATGATGACGCTGGCCGCCGTCGCGGCCGGGGCCCTCGCGCTGGGCGGGCTCGGTACGTACCTCGTCAACGCGCGGCTGCGCCGGCACACCCACGGCATGAACGCCGCCGAGCTGAGCCGCCTGCACGACTACCACGAGGCGGCGCTGCACGCGGTGCGCGAGGGGCTGCTGATGCTGGACGGGCAGCGGCGGGTCGCGCTCATCAACGACGCGGCGCGCGAACTGCTCGGGCTGCGCGGGGAGCCGGTCGGCCGGCCGGTCGCCGCACTCGGCCTGCCGGACGGCCTCACCGCCACTCTGCTCTCCCCCGCCCCGCACACCGACGAACTCCACCTCACCGACGACCGGGTCCTGGTCGTCAACACCTCGCCGGTCTCCGGCGGTGAGCGGCGCGGCACGGTCGTCACGCTGCGCGACCACACGGAGCTCCAGGCGCTCTCCGGCGAGCTGGACTCCGTACGCGGTGTCACCCGCGCGCTGCGCTCCCAGGCGCACGAGGCCGCCAACCGGCTGCACACCGTCGTCTCCCTGGTCGAACTGGGCCGTACGGAGCAGGCCGTGGAGTTCGCCACCGCCGAACTGGAACTCGCCCAGGCGCTCACCGACCAGGTCGTCGGCGCGGTTGCCGAACCCGTCCTCGCCGCCCTCCTCCTGGGCAAGGCGGCCCAGGCCAACGAGCACGGCGTCGAGCTGGTCCTCACCCCGGACAGCCGCATCGACGACGGCGTCCTGCCCGCCGCCCTGCCGCCGCGCGACCTGGTCACGGTCCTCGGCAACCTCCTGGACAACGCGATCGAGGCGGCGCCGGAAGGCACCCGCGTGCAGGTCACGGCGCTGGCCGACGGCGGGGAACTGCTGCTGCGGGTGGCGGACGGCGGGGGCGGGTTCCGGGGCGTCGAGGACGCCGAGGACGTGTTCCGGTGGGGGTGGAGCACCAAGGAGGGCGGGGGCCGGGGGCTCGGGCTGGCGCTCGTACGGCAGACCGTGCGCCGGCACGGCGGCACCGTGCGGGCGGGCGTGTCCTCGGAGGGCGGCGCCGAGTTCACGGTGCGGCTGCCGCTGCGGGCGGAGGGCGCCAGGGCCGAAGAGGACCGTACGGACGCCACGACCGGAGCGGGCGGCACCCGGTGAACGACTCCCGCACCGACCCCGGACAGCCGCCCCTGCGCGTGCTGATCGTCGAGGACGACCCCGTGGCGGCGGACGCCCACGCCCTCTACGTGGGCCGGGTGCCCGGCTTCACCGTGTCCGGGACCGCGCGCTCGGTCGCCGGGGCCCGCCGGCACCTGGACCAGCACGCCGTCGATCTGCTCCTGCTGGACCTCTACCTGCCGGACGGCCACGGCCTGGCGTTCGTACGGTCGTTGCGCGCCGCCGGGCACGCCGCCGATGTCATCGCCGTCACCTCGGCGCGGGACCTGGCCGTCGTACGGGAGGGTGTCTCGCTCGGCGTCGTGCAGTACGTGCTCAAGCCCTTCACGTTCGCCACGTTGCGCGACCGGCTGCTGCGGTACGCCGCCTTCCGCGCCACCGCCGGGGAGGCAAGCGGCCAGGACGAGGTGGACCGGGCTCTCGCGGCGCTGCGCTCACCGCAGCCCGCCGCGCTGCCCAAGGGGCTGACCGCGGCGACCCTGCGCGTGGTGACCGACGCGCTGCGCGCCGCCCCCGGCGGTCTCAGCGCCGCCGCGGCGGCCGACGCGGTCGGCATCTCCCGTATCACGGCCCGCCGTTATCTCGAACACCTCGTCGGGACGGGCCGCGCGGCGCGCGCCCCGCAGTACGGACAGGTGGGCCGCCCCGAATTGCGCTATCGCTGGTCGGGGCATTGACCTCGCTTTTATCCGGGCCTTACGGTCACCGGGCAGCCCGCCGTGCCCACCTGGAGGTCATGCCGTGCGCCGCATCGCTCCGATGGCTCTGCTCACCGCCGCCGTGCTGGCCGCCGGCACGCTCACCGCCTGCGGCGGCTCCGGAGGCGACAAGAACACCCTCAAGGTCGCCTTCCCCAAGGACACCAACAACAAGGTGACGGTCCGGGATGACTACGTCGAACTGGTGGCCCACGCGTTCGAGAAGGCCAACCCCGGCAAGAAGGTCGAGCTGATCCCGATCCAGGCGTCGGAGAACGACTACTACGCCAAGATCCAGCAGATGATGCGCTCCCCGAAGACCGCCCCCGACCTGGTCTACGAGGACACCTTCCTGATCAACTCGGACATCGCGGCCGGACTGCTGCGCCCGCTGGACCCGTACCTCGGGAAGTGGGCGGACTGGAAGCAGTTCGAGCCCGCCGCGAAGGCCGCCGCCCGGGGGCAGGACGGCCGGACGTACGGCGTGCCGGACGGCACCGACACCCGCGGCCTGTGGTTCAACAAGAAGATCTTCAAGAAGGCGGGGCTGCCACCGGACTGGCAGCCGAAGACCTGGGACGAGGTGCTGGCCGCGGCCCGCACCGTCAAGCGCAAGGTGCCCGGCGTCATCCCGCTCAACGTCTTCACCGGCAAGGGCGCGGGCGAGGCCGCCGTGATGCAGGGCTTCGAGATGCTGCTGTACGGCACGGGCAAGGACCAGCTCTACGACCCGGCGACGAAGAAGTGGGTCACCGGCACCAAGGGCTTCCGGGACAGCCTGGAATTCCTGCGCACCGTGTACGGGGAGAAGCTGGGCCCCGACGTGTCCGACGCGCTCAGCCCCAACATCCAGACCAATGTCGCCACCGAGCTGATGCCGGAGGAGAAGCTGGCGATCGACCTGGACGGCTCGTGGCTGGGCCAGCAGTGGCAGCCCAAGGGCGGCGGGAAGCCGTGGCCCGAGTGGCCGACGGTGCTGGGCCGGGCGGCGTTCCCCACCCAGCACGGCGCGGCGCCGGGGAAGGTGAGCCTGGCGGGCGGCTGGACCTGGTCGGTGCCGCGCCAGTCGCAGCGCCCCGACCTCGCGTGGAAGCTGATCGAGACGTTCCAGACGAAGCACAACGCGGTGGAGTGGTGCGTGCGCGGCGCGCAGATCGCGGTGCGCAAGGACGTGGCCGCGGACCCCGCGTACCGGAAGTCCCTGCCCGGCATCGGCTTCTTCACCGGCCTGGTGGAGATCAGCCGGTTCCGGCCCGCGCTGCCCGTCTACCCCAAGGTCTCGGCGGCGATCGGCGAGGCGATGGAGGCGGTCACCACCGGTGACGCGTCGCCGAAGCAGGCCGCCGACGCCTACGACGAGCAGCTGAAATCCATCGTGGACGGCCGGACGGTCGCCAAGCCATGAGCCGTGCCGCCCCCACGGCCGCGTACGGTACGGCGGGCCGCGGCGCCCGGCCCCGCCGCCGGGCCCTGCTGCGCTGGTCGCCGCTCGCACCCGCGACCGTCCTGCTGCTGCTCTTCCTGGCCGGGCCGATCGGCTACTGCGTCTACATCGCCTTCACCGACATGCAGCTGACCGGGCAGGAGTCCACCTCCTTCGTGGGGCTGGCCAACTTCCGGCACGCGTTCGGCGATCCGGCGTTCCTGAACGCCGTGGTCCTGACGCTGGTCTTCACCCTGGTCTCGTCGATCCTGGGCCAGAACACGCTGGGCCTGGCGCTCGCCGCGCTGATGCGGCGCGCTTCCCGGCCCGTACGCACCCTCGCCGGCGCGGTCGTCCTCACCGCCTGGGTGCTGCCGGAGATCGTCGCGGGCTTTCTGCTCTATACGTTCTTCGAGCGGCGCGGCACGCTCAACGCGGTCCTGGACTGGCTGCATCTCCCGTCGCAGAACTGGCTGTTCACCCTGCCCATCCTGGCCGTGTCGTTCGCCAACGTCTGGCGCGGCACGGCGTTCTCGATGCTGATCTACTCGGCCGCGCTCGCCGAGATCCCGCAGGAGGTCACCGAGTCCGCGGAGGTGGACGGCGCGAGCGGCCGGCAGCGGCTGTGGCACATCACGCTGCCCATGATCCGCCGCTCCATCGGCACGAACCTGATGCTCAACACCCTCCAGACGCTGTCCGTCTTCGGGCTGATCTGGGCCATGACGCGCGGCGGCCCCGGCAGCCGGAGCCAGACGCTGCCGGTGTTCATGTACGACCAGGCGTTCCTGAAGTCGCTGATCGGGTACGGCACCGCCGTCGCCCTGCTGCTGCTCGTGGTGGGCGCCCTGTTCTCCGTCGTCTACCTGCGCCTGCTGCGCGAGGAGGTGTGACGCGGTGCCCGCACCGGCCGCCCGGCCCCTGCTGACCCGCCGTGCCCGGCGCCGCCTCGCGGCCGACGCGGCGCTGCTCGCCGTCGCCGCCGCGTTCGCGGTGCCGCTCGCCTGGCTGGTGCTGTCCTCGTTCGACACCGAGGCGACCCTGCGGGTGAAGGTGCCGGGCGCGCCGTCGCTGGAGAACTTCTCGGCGGTCCTGACGGACGAGATCACCTTCACGCCGATGCTCAACAGCCTGATCCTGTGCGGCAGCGCCACCGCCCTGACGGTGGCCTGCGCGGCCCTGGCGGCGTACCCGCTGTCCCGCTACCGCTCCCGGTTCAGCCGCCCGTACCTGCTCACCATCCTGTTCTCCACCTGCCTGCCGATCACCGCGATCATGGTCCCGGTGTACGCGCTGTTCGTCCGGGTCAACCTGATCGACACGCTCTACGGCACCGCGCTGTTCCTGGCAACCGCCCAACTCCCGTTCGCCATCTGGCTGATGAAGAACTTCATGGACGGCATCCCCCGGGTGCTGGAGGAGGCCGCCTGGACCGACGGCGCCTCGTGGTTCCAGGCGCTGTGGCGGGTGATCCTGCCGCTGATGGGGCCGGGCGTCACGGTCGTGACGATCTACACCTTCGCCATCATGTGGGGCAACTTCTTCGTCCCGTTCCTGCTGCTCCTGTCCCCCGGCCAACTGCCCGCCTCGGTCAGCATCTTCACCTTCTTCGGCAACTACGGCGCCATCGCCTTCGGCCAGCTCGCGGCCTTCTCGATCCTGTACTCGACGCCGGTCGTCCTGCTGTACGTGCTGATCTCGCGCCGGCTGGGCGGCGGATTCGCGCTGGGCGGCGCGGTGAAGGGCTGACACCCCTCTTCCGTAGGAGGCTCATATGAGACCGAGACCCATCGCGGTACGCCGCTTCCTGACCGCACTGGCCACCGCCGCGCTCACCGCCCTGGCCGCCGCGCCACCGGCCGCGGCCGCTCCGCAGGGCGCTCCTGACGGCGCTCCGTCCCGTACGGCCGCTCCCACCGCGATCCGCGGCGGCAACGTCCTCTACAGCGGGGCGGGCCGCTGCACCGTCGGCTTCAACACCACCAAGGCGGGCACGTACTACGCGCTCATGTCGGGCCGTTGCGTGGGCGGCGCCAAGGACTGGTACGCCGACGCGGCCCGCACCGTCCATGTCGGTGTGACCGAGGCGGTGCGCTTTCCCGGCAGTGACTACGCCGTGATCCGCTACACCAACCCGGCCGTCTCCTACCCCGGCGAGATCGACATCGGCGGCGCCCACCTGGACATCACGGGCGCGGCGCAGCCCGCCGTGGGGCAGACGGTGTGCCTGCCCGGGTCCACGTCGGCCGTGCACTGCGGGCCGGTCCGCGCCGTGAACGTGAGCGTCAGCTACCCGGAGGGCACGGTGTCCGGACTCGTCCAGACCGCCACCTGTGCCGAGACCGGCGCGGCGGGCCGCCCGGCCGTCTCCGGCAGAACCGCGATCGGCATCCTCATCGGCGGCTCCGGCACCTGCTCGTCCGGCGGCACCTCGTACCTCCAGCCGGTCCTCCCGGCACTGGCGGCGTACGGGCTGTCCCTGCACTGAGCGGCCCGCCCGTGGCCACGGGCGCGGGCACTGCGCTCACCTGCAGTACCAGTCGGACGGCACGCCCCGTGCCGTCTGCGCCCAGTGGCCCTTGCGGCTCAGCTCGCAGATCGTCCTGGCCGCCTCGCCCACCGCGGTGTACCACTCGCGGAGTGTGCCGTCCGCGCTGCCGCTGACCAGGGCCCGGCCGTCGGGCCAGAACGACAGGGACAGCACCCCGCCGGTGTGCCCGGCCAGCACGGCCGTCGTACTGCGCGCGGCCACGTCCCACAGGCGTACGGTGTCGTCGTCCCCGCCCGAGGCCAGGGTGCCGTCGCGGCTGAACGCCAGCGAGGCGACGCTGCTGGCGTGGCCGCGCAGCGTGCCGGACCGTCGGCGCCCCGGCACGTCCCACAGCGCGATGTCGTGGTCCGTGCCGGAGGTGGCCAGGGTCTTCCCGTCCTGGGACCAGGCGGCGGCGAAGACGGGGAAGGAGCGGCCGGTGAAACGGGCGGTCTCTTCGAGGGTGGCCGCGTCCCGCAGCCGTACGGTGCCCTGGTTCTCGGCGTTCTCGGTGATCGCCAGCGTCCTGCCGTCCGGGGAGAAGGTGACGGTGGAGCCGCTGCCCGCCAGCTTGCGCGCGGCCGTTCTCCGGTGCCCGGCCACATCCCACAGGAACAGGTTGTAGTCGTCACCGACACTGGCCAGTGTCCTGCCGTCCGGCGAGAAGGCCACCTGTCGCACGGTGTTGGTGTGCCCCTCCAGGGTGGCGAGCAGCCGGCCGGTGCGGGCGTCCCACAGCCGGATCGTACGGTCGGCGTGCACGGAGGCGAAGACGTCGCCCTTCGGCGAGAACACCAGGCTGGTGATCATTCCGTGCGGCGCGGCGAGCGTCCGCAACGGCCGCGGCCGGTCGGCCGACCACAGCGTCAGCTCGCTGCCCGCGGCGGCGACGGTCCGGCCGTCCGGTGCCACCGCGACCGAGGTGATCGCGCTCTGCCGGCCGCCGACCGTCTCCGGACCGTCACCGGTGGCGCGCCACAGCCGGACCGTGCCCGTGTCGTCGTCCGAGGGCGCGGCCAGGGCCGAACCGTCCGGCGCGTACGAGAGCGCGCTCGCCGAATCCACGCGGGCGGTGAACTTCTCGCGGGCGTTGCGGGCGCTGACATCCCACAGCCGGACGATGCCGTCGTAGCTGGCCACGGCGAGAGTACGGCGCTTCGGCGCCCAGGCCAGGGCGGTGATCCGGTCGGCCGTACCGGTGAGTTCACCGGCGGTGCGGCGTCCGGCGACGTCCCAGAGCCGGACCGTGCGGTCCCCGCCTCCGCTGGCGAGGGTGCGGCTGTCCCCGCTGAAGGCGAGCGCGTACACCGGCTGGAGGTTGCCGGTGAGCACGGCCAGCGGCCGGTGGGTGCGCGCGTCCCACAGCCGGACCGTACGGTCCTCGCCGGCCGACGCCAGCACCTTGCCGTCCGGCGAGAAGGCCACCGCCGTCACGTTGCCGGTGTGTCCGGCGAGGTCCGCGACCGGGCGCCGCGAGGCCACGTCCCACAGCCGGACGGCGTTGCCGGTGCTGCCGGAGGCGAGGGTGCGGCCGTCGTGGGAGAAGGACAGCGACACCACGCGGCCCACCGGGCCGGTCAGCACGCCGAGCTGGCGGCGGCGCGCGACATCCCACAGGCGTACGGTGCCGTCGTCCCCCGCGGTGGCCAGAATCCGGCCGTCCGGGCTGAAGGCGAGCGCGTAGACCGGGCCGACGTGGCCGATGAGGGTGCCGAGCATACGGTCGGTGGCGGTGTCCCACAGCTTGACCGTGCGGTCCACCGAACCGGTGGCCAGCATGCGGCCGTCCGGGCTGTAGGCCACCGCGTTCACGACGCCGGTGTGGCCGGTGAACTGGTTGGCGCGGTAGGCGGCGTAGGCGCTGAGCAGGCTGCCCCGCGCCTCCGTCGTCGGCGCCTGCCGGTAGCCGTACAGCGCGGTCAGCGCCGCCGCCTGGGGCTGCTCCCGGCGCAGCTCGCCGGCCTCCGCGGCGTACTGCCGGGACACCGCTATACGGCGCTGTGCCTCGGCGTCCGCCTGCTGCTGGAAGGCGAGGCCCGCCGCGATCAGGGCGAGCACGAGGAGGGCGCCGAGCGTCGCGGTCAGCCAGCGCGCGCGGTGGCCCCGCCGCCGGTCGGCGCGGGTGGCGTTGTGCAGAAAGTCTTCTTCCAGGGCATTGAGCGCGGAGCCGTGCGCGCGGGCCCAGGACCGCGCGCCGGCCAGCTGCGCGCCCCGGTACAGCGCGCCCGCGTCCCGGCCCAGTTCGTGCCATGCCTCGGCGGCGGCGGTGATTCTGCGGTGGGTGCGCAGGGCCTCCCGGTCCTCGTCGAGCCAGTGCCGCAGCCGGGGCCAGGCGCGGATGACGGCCTCGTGGGCGACCTCGACCGTGCTGTCGGACAGCACGACCAGCCGGGCGTCGGCCAGTTTGCGCAGCAGCCCGTCGATCTCGGACGGGTCGGCCAGGCCGTCCAGTTCGCGGCGGGAGAGCCGGCGCCGGGTGTCCTCGGTGCCCTCGCCGAGCGCGGTCAGCCGCAGGAACACCGCCCGCATGACGCCGCGCTGTCCGGGCGCGGCCTCGTCGTACATCCGCTCGGCGGTCTGCGCGACGGCGCCGCGCATCCCGCCGGTGGCACGGTAGTCGGCCAGCCGCAGGGTGTCGTCACGGCGGCGGTGCCACGCCTCCCGCATCGCGTGCCCGACCAGCGGCAGCGCGCCCGGCTGCCCGGCCGCCTCGGCGAGCACCGTCTCCAGCAGGTCGGCGTCCACCTGGACGCCGCAGCGCACGGCGGGCTCGGCGATGATGTCGCGCAACTCGGCGCGGCTGGGCGGTCCGACGGGCAGCTGGGCGGCGGAGCGCAGCACGGCGACCAGCCCGGGGTGGGTGAAGCAGCGGGCGTAGAAGTCGGCCCGGATGCCGACGGCGACCCGGACGCGCCGGTCGCCGGAGCGGGCCAGGTCGGCCACGGCGCCGAGGAACGCGGAGCGTTCGGCCTCGTCCGCGCAGAGCGTGAAGACCTCCTCGAACTGGTCGATGACCAGCAGGGCCCGGGAGGCGTCGGGCCGCCCGGCCAGCCAGGTGCGCAGGGCCAGATCGAGGGCGGCGGGGTCCTCGTCCATACGGCGGCGGAGGGTGGCGGCGTGGGGGGCGGGGGGCTCGGGGCCGGGTGCTTCCTGAGGGAGTGCTTCAGGG
>NZ_JOCQ01000136.1 GCF_000720725.1 Streptomyces rimosus subsp. rimosus | reverse complement strand
GGGTGGGGCTCTGAGCGCCGGGGGTATCGATACCGTTCGTACCAGTCGTACCGCCCGTACCAGCCGTACCGCCTGCACCACCCGTACTGCCCGTACCGCCCGTATCCCCCGTACCGCCTGCGCCGAAGCGGCGGGCCGCGCCGCCCAGTTTGTCGCGCAGGCCGGGACGCGGCTGCGGTTCCGCCGCGCCCGACGGCCCCGGCGGGGGCGGCGGTCCGCTGCCGCCCGCCGCCTCCACCACCGCCTCGGGCGTACCGAGCCGGGACAGCACGCGTCTGACGCCCGGCACCGTGTCCGGTTTCGCCGCGTCCACCTGGGCCCGCAGCTCGGCCACCAGGCGCATCCGCGCCCCGGAGGACAGCCCGCGCTGCTGGGCCAGATCACCGACCCGGCTCAGATAGTCAAAGACCAGCTGGTCGCTCTCGATCCCCACGAAATCCCCTGTGGCACAGCCCGGTTCCTCCGGAGACGGTACCGCCGATCGCCCCTCCGGCGGAGGCGGCACAGCGCCGCGCCGGGTGGCGGCACGGCGCTGCACCCGACAACGTCAGCGGCCCCCGCTACCGTGTAGCGGATGAGTGAAACACCCCGCACGCTCGCCGAAGAGCTCCGCACCCGCCCGGACAGCGGGCTCGCCGACCTGCTGCGGGCCCGTCCCGACCTCCTCAACCCGGTCCCCGGCGACCTGACCCAGCTCGCCACCCGTGCCGGTACCCGCGCCTCCGTCGTGCGGGCCGTGGAGCGCCTGGACCGTTTCGCGCTGCAGACCGCCGAGGCGCTGGCGGTGGCCCCGGACCCGTGTCCGTACGAGACGCTGCTCGGCCTGATGGCGGGGGACGCGGGGGCGGACGGAGGCGGCGGTACGGACGAGGCGAACGGAGCCGACGGGGCCGACGGGGCCGACGGGGCCGACGGGGCCGACGGGGCCGACGGGGCCGACGGGGCAGGAACGAGCGCCGGCCTGCCCTCCGACACCCTCGCCGCCATCACCACCGAGCTCCCCCGCGCCGTATCGACCCTGCGCGAACAAGCGCTGGTCTGGGGCGGTGACGACCGGCTGCGCCTGGTCCGTACGGCCCGCGAACTCCTCGCGCCCGGACCCGCGCACCCCTCCCCCACCGGCCTCGGGCCGACCGTCGCCGAGGCCACGTCCGGCATGTCGCCCGGCCGCCTCCAAGAGATCCTGGCCGCCGCCGGGCTGCCCACGACCCACGACCCGGTGACCGCCGTAGCCGCCCTGACCTCGCTGTTCGAGGACCGTACGCGGATGGCCGCGCTGCTCGCCGAAGCCCCCGCGGAGGCGCACGGCGTCCTGGACCGGCTGGTCTGGGGCCCGCCGTACGGCGCCGTCACCGACCGGCCCGCCGCTCACCTGCAATGGCTGCTCGACCGGGGCGTGCTGCTGCCCGCCGGACCGCGCAACGTCGTCCTTCCCCGTGAGGCCGCCCTGCACCTGCGCGCGGGGCGCGCGCACCGCGCGCCCGAGCCGCTGCCGCCCGCCCTCGCGCCCGCCACCGAACGCGATCCACAGCTTGTGGACAGCGCCGCCGCGGGCCAGGCGTTCACCGCCCTGGCCACCGTCGAGGAACTGCTCAAGGAGTGGGACCTCGGCGGGCCGGGCGTACTGCGGGCGGGCGGGCTGAGCGTACGGGACCTCAAGCGGACCGCCGCCGCCCTGGACTGCACCGAACAGCTCGCCGCGTTCTGGCTCGAACTCGCCTATGCCGCCGGGCTGCTGGCATCCGACGGCGAGGCCGACGAGCGGTACGCGCCCACGCCCGCCGCCGAGGACTGGCGGCAGCTGCCCGCCGAGGAACGCTGGGCGCGGCTGGCCTCGGCCTGGCTCGCGGCGACCCGTACGGCCGGACTGGTCGGCAGCGCCGATCCCAAGGGCCGCACCCTGTCCGCGCTCGGCCCGAACCTCGACCGGTCCCCGGCCCCCGAGGTACGCCGCCGTACGCTCACCCTGCTCGCGTCACTGGCCCCCGGCACCTCCGTACCGGCCGACGTCGTCCTGGACCGGCTCCGCTGGGAGCGGCCACTGCGCGGGGCGGGCGCTCCTGCCGGGGAACCGGGCGGCGCGCAGAACAGCGGCCCACAGGCAGGCGGCCGCCGCCCGGCCTCCGCGGCCTCCCCCTCCGACAGCAACGCGGCCCGCAACGCGAGCACGGCGAGCAACGCGGGAGCGTTGAACGGCACAGGCGGGCCGGCTACCGACGACCTGCGCTCCCGCCTCGCCCGCTGGACCCTCGCCGAGGCCGAACTCCTCGGCATCACCGGCCGCGGCGCCCTCGCCACCCATGCGCGCGCCCTCCTGGGCACCGAGTCCGCGGCCCCCAAGTCCGCGAACACCAAGCTCTCCGGCACCAAGCTCGCCGACCCCAAGCCCGCTGACGCGACCGACCCCGCGGCCGTACAGGCCCTACGGTCCGCACGGGCAGCCCGGGCCGCCGCCCTCCTCGCCCCCCTCCTCCCCGAGCCCCTCGACCACGTCCTCCTCCAGGCCGACCTGACCGCCGTGGCGCCCGGCCCGCTGGAGCGTCCGCTGGCCGACGCGCTGGGCGTCCTCGCCGATGTCGAGTCCAAGGGCGGCGCCACCGTCTACCGCTTCACCCCCGCCTCCGTACGCCGTGCCCTGGATGCCGGCCGGTCCGCGGCCGAGCTGCAGACCTTCCTCGCCACCCATTCCCGCACCCCGGTGCCGCAGCCGCTCGCCTACCTCATCGACGACGTGGCGCGGCGCCACGGCCGGCTCCGCGTCGGCGCGGCCTCGGCGTACGTACGCTGCGACGACGACGCGCTGCTCGCGGAGATCCTCGCCGACCGCCGCGCCGTCGCCCTGCGCCTGCGCCGCCTCGCCCCGACCGTGCTGGCCTCGGCCGTCCCGCCCGACCAGCTCCTGGAAGTCCTGCGCGCGATGGGCTACGCCCCCGCCGCCGAGTCCGCCGAGGGTGACGTCCTCATCGCCCGCCCGGACGCCTACCGCACCCCGCCGCGCACCGCGCCCGTCCCGGTCCCCGAGGGCCCGCCCGAGCCCGCCGGCACCCTCCTCGAAGCGGCGGTCCGCGCCATCCGCGCCGGCGACCTGGCCGCCACCGCCGAACGCAAGCCGGTGAGCGCCCCCGCCGCCCCGGCCCCCGGCGGCCTCCCCCGCACCACCTCGGCCGAGACCCTGGCCACCATGCAGGCCGCCGTCCTGACCAACGCCGCCCTGTGGATCGGCTACGTCAACGCCGACGGCGCCGCGAGCCAGCGCGTGATCGCCCCGGTCCGCGTCGAGGGCGGCTTCGTCACCGCCTACGACCACACCGCCGACGAGGTCCGCACCTTCCCCCTGCACCGCATCACGGGCGTGGCGGAACTGGCCGACGAGACGGCGTCCTGAGCCGCCCGAGGTCGCTCATCCAGCTGCCCTTCCGCCCCCGGCGCCATACCGCAGCCCATCCACCAGCAACGCCACCATCCGCCGCGTATGGCCGCTGTCGTCCTCCTGTGCGGGCAGGGTCAGATTGCGCGTGGCGGTCAGCAGATCCTCGGGATCGACGTCGGGACGGATCTCCCCGGCGCTCACCGCGGCGTCGATGAGCCCGCCGAGGACCGGCATGAAGCGCTGATCGAAATACGCGGGCAAGGTGTCGTAGGCCGGGTCCCCGGAGTGCAGGGCGGCGCTGAGCCCGCGCTTGGTGGCGATGAAGGCCGTGAAGCGCTGCAACCACTGGGAGAGCGCCTCGGCCGGCGCGTACTGCGCCGCGAGGTCGGAGGCAGCGTCGGCACAGGCGTCCACCTCATGCCGGAAAACCGCCGCGATGAGATCCGAACGCTGCGGAAAGTGCCGGTAGAGCGTCCCGGCCCCCACCCCCGCCCGCGCGGTGATCTGCCGCACGGGCGCGTCCACCCCCGAGGTCGCGAAGACCTCCCCGGCCGCCGCGAGCAGCGCATCCAGGTTGCGCCGCACATCGGCACGCACGCGCTTGGGGCCCTGGCCGTCGGCCGTGTCCGCGCCGGTTTCACGGGTCGGATCGTCGCTCACGGGGTCCCTTCTTGCTGGAGCAGGCACCGGCCATCGTACGAGGGGGCGCAAGGAGTACCGCACCGTCGGCATCGAGGCCGGGTCGGCCCGTACTGACAGCCATGCGCCGGAACTGACACGGCGTCTGCTTGACAAGATTTTCCGGAAAGCCGTGGCCGCACGCAAGGTAATGCGCAATTCTTGTCCTTGGGGAGGGTGAAGTGGGCAAAGCATCAAGGAAGAAGCAGGAGCAGCGGGCACGGAAGACGGCCTCGGCCGCCTCCGGCAAAGTCATGGACGATGATGGTCCGCAAACACTCGGCGAAGCGGCGTTCAATCGCCTGCTGCGCTTGAACACATCGGGGAAAACCAGCCTGGCCGGTGCCTACGCGGTTGGTTATGGGGTGCTGGGATACGCCCAGAAGGAGGGGACCGAGCCGCACTGGTACCAGGAAATCGACCCGTTGGACGCGCTGTTCCTGGGGATGATGTGGCCGCAGGAATTTGGTGACGAATTGGGATTCGCCAACGCACGTGACGCGTGGCTTCGCCTCATACGAGGCACGGTGCACGAAAAGGGCGTCCAGCGTTTCGTACGTGAGGCCATCTCTGCAAGCGAGGAACTGGGGAGGCCGGTGGATGACGGGGAGCTGATGCTGGCGCTCACCGGCCGGCTCGAGGCGGCCGGTCTCGACCAGCGTCGCCTGCCTCGGCGACTGCTGCCCGAAGTCGCCCTTCAGACCTGTCGCGGGGTTGTTGGTCCCTCCCCGGAACTACGTCTTCCCGACCCGCCGGCGGGCGCGAAGAAACAGGTCAGACGGTTCTGGGAAGAGACAGACGAGGGGTGGCCGACCGACGGCACGCCTCAGGCCGTGCTCCGCGACGGGCTGCGCCGGTTCCACGACGCCGGGTGGCCGGTGGAAGAGGAATCCGTAATGCTGTTGCCGGCCCTGTACGCGGCGCTCATGTCCAAGCCCGGCGAGCCTGTCGAGAACTTGATTCCACACGCCCACGCGTGGGCTCTCTCCGTGGACGAGTCGTCGGCGCTGATACCGGTGCTCGACATTCTCCTTGTCGCCCCACAGCTGGGTATGTCCGTCGCCGATACACTCGAGCGTCTCTTCGCCGTGCCCGCATTCACCGAGCCGATACCGTCGGACGCCTTGCTGTGGTCCAGCTCTCCTGGTCTCGCCCTGCCGCGACTGGCCTTTGAACTGGGCGTCTCCGAGGTGACCACACTTGAGTATGTGATCACCCCGGATCTACTGGACTGGGCGGGCATGCACGCCAGAATGCGTCTGAGCTCCGCCATTCAGACGGATGACGCCGGTCTCGATGAGACGGACAGCGTCGACGGCACGGTCGACACGCAGGAGGAGCCGGAGGAGCAATGGGCCGAGCGACGTGAAGCCGTGCGCAGGACCGTACTGGACAAGGTCCGTAAGAAGTCCGGTCGCTCATCAGCCATGCACCAGAGCCCGGACCGCCCCATCGAACGTATCTGGAACGCGGACGGCAGCTCCGTGATCCGATGTTCGGCTGACACCGCACGTGGCCAGGAGTTGCAGGAGTGCCTGGAAGGCCAACTGCAAGCGTTCAGGAAAAAATTCGGCCGTGATCCAGAGCCGGAAGAGCCATTGTTCTTCGACCCTGACGCCGACGAGCCCACCCAGCTCACGAGGGAACATTTCGACGGCCTGATGCTGGATATGGCCGAGCGCGCGACAGATATGGGCATCGACCCCGCGTTCCTGCGCGCCTGGCGCGAGGTCGGATACGTGGTCACGGAGGAAAACAGGAGTATGTTCACCACCGCTGAGGTGCTCGCATACAGCAGGGCGGTTGCTCGCCACCGACAGGCCGGAAAATGACCGGAAGAACCGAGAACCACATCAGCGGGGGAGTTTTCTTCAGCACCGTCATCCAAGGGCAGACCGTCAAGGTGACGTTCCCGGACCGCCCGGACCCCGCGCTCGCCGGGCTCCCCCGGCAGTCGGCGACCTTCGTGGGTCGCCACAGCCAGCTGGAAAAGATTCTGACGGCCCTGGCACCGGCAGCGCCCGCTGAGACGGCCGGCACCGTGGCCGTCTCCGGCCTCACCGGGACGGGAAAAACCGAACTTGTGCTGCAGGCCGCCCACCGAGCACTCAAGGAAGAGAACTGGTTCCCGGGTGGAGTCTTGTTCGTCGATCTGCACGGCTACGACGCGAAGCGCAAGGTGTCACCGAAGCGGGCGCTCGGTACCCTCCTGCGGGCACTGGGCATTCCACCGGAACACATTCCTCCCCGAGCCGAGGAACGCGCGCACGTCTACCGTTCCGCGCTCAGCACGCTGGCCGCTGCCGGAAAAAGGATTCTGGTCGTCCTGGATGACGTACCGGCCACCGACAAAATCCGTCTTCTCCTGCCGAGTGACGGGACCACGATCACCCTCTTGTCCTCACGGCACTCTGTCGCGGAACTGGACGCCTTGACGCTGAACTTGCGCGAGCTGCCTGCCGACGAGGGCCGGGAGTTGCTGGGCAGCGCCGTTCACACGGCTCGCCCCGAAGACACACGGGTGACGGCCGAAACCGGCGAAGCCGACCGGCTCGTTGCCCTGTGCGGCGGTCTGCCCTTGGCCCTGCGCATCCTGGCGTCCCTGCTCGTGGACGTACCCACCCGGCCCCTGTCCCGCCTTTGCCAGGACCTTGATGATGCGCATTCCAGGCTCTCCGTGCTGAGCCGGGAGAAGCGCGCCGTGACAGCAGCCTTCGAACTGTCCTACCGAAGGCTCACCGAAGACCAGGCCAAGGTCTTCCGGCTAATTTCCCTGCTTCCCGGGCCGGATTTCTCAACCGAGTCCCTGGCCCATTTGTACGGCGAGAGCGCCAAGGAAACCGAAAGGCTGCTGCAGGACCTGGCCCGTCGACATCTGGTCGAACCACGGGAACCATACGGCCGCTGGCAGCAACACAGTCTCGTACGCCTTTACTCCTGGGAGCAGCTCCGGTCATGCAACGACTCCTGGAGCGAAGGCCTCGTACGTCTGCTCGTCCATTTCCACGAGAAGACGACGCTGGCGTGCGAAACGCTTCTCGCTCCTGCGATACGGCACCCCGCAGAGAATTCCTCCTTCCCTGGTCGGACCGCGGCACTGCAGTGGTTGGAGTCCGAGCGGCGCGCCTTGGCCGCGGCTGCCATCTGCGTTCACGAGGTTGGCGACGACTTAATGTGCGTGGCGTTGGCGGTTCCCGTATCGAAGTTCCTTATGGTGATGCGCTATCCCGAGGATGCCAGGCGCGTACTGACCGTGGGTATCCGATCGAGCCGAAGGCGCGGGGACGGGATCCGTGAGGCGGCCTTGCTGAGCTCCCTCGGCGTGGTGCTTCGGGATATGCGCAAACTACGCAAATCCGTTCGCGCTCACCGCCGGGCCATCAAGATCTGTAAATCGCTGAAGAAGAACCATGCTCTGGCCGACGCGTTGAACAACCTCGGGCTCTCGCTCCATGACCAGCGCAAGTTCTCGCGGGCCGTGGCAGCGCATACAGAAGCCTCGAAGCTGTCCAAACGCGCCGGCGATCAGGACGGAGTGGCACGCGCACTAAGCAATATTGGTGAGACGCTGAATGAACTGGGCCGTACGGAGGAAGCCTCCCGAGCCCTCCGCAAGGCCACGAAGGTCTTCCGGAAACAGGGAAACCTGCGGGGATATGCCCAGGCGCTAGGCAGTCTCGCCACAGTGACACGTAACCACGGAAAGGTTGAGCACGCCATGGCACTGCACAAACGCGCGCTCGCCATTACTGACGGTTTGATGATTCCACATGAGAGGGCAGTCGAGCTGTCCAACTTCGCCGGCACGCTGACTGCTGCCGGAGAATTTGAAGCGGCTCTCACGGCACAGCAAGAGGCATTGGACATCTTCCGTCGCCTCAAAGACCGCCGTAATGAGGCAATGACCTTGGGCAACATGGCCCAGGCCCGCCGAGAGCAAGGAAAATGGCACAAGGCTGTACGGCTGCACACCCTCGCCATGGAAGCCTTCCTCGAGGGCAAGGACGATCACAGTCTGGCCACCGAGCTGACGCATCTCTCGCGCACGCTTCTCCGACAGGGCTGCAACACAGAGGCGCTGGAGAATCTGGAGCTCGCGGCCGAGCTGTTTCACCAGTTCGGTGACAGCGAGCGGTCCGCCAAGACACTCGGTCTCGCCGACCGGGTGCGAAGGCGGACCGGAGCCGGCTTGCGCCCCGTCGAGAGCCGGATGTGATCGCTCGCGCATGAGGCACACTGGACGTTTGGCCGTACGTACGGCCGGGTGCCGGGGCCGGGAAGGCGGCCGGCCCGGCGCAGGTGACGCGAAAGGCGAGGCGCGTGAACGGACCTCTCATCGTCCAGAGCGACAAGACGCTGCTGCTGGAAGTCGACCACGAGCAGGCGGAGGCGTGCCGGCGGGCGATCGCGCCGTTCGCGGAGCTGGAGCGGGCGCCGGAGCACATGCACACGTACCGGGTGACGCCGCTCGGGCTGTGGAACGCGCGGGCCGCGGGGCACGACGCCGAGCAGGTCGTGGACGCGCTGGTGCAGTTCTCGCGCTATCCGGTGCCGCACGCGCTGCTGGTGGACATCGCCGAGACCATGTCGCGGTACGGGCGGCTGACGCTGACCAAGCACCCGGCGCACGGGCTGGTGCTGAGCACCACCGACCGGCCGGTGCTGGAGGAGGTCCTGCGGTCGAAGAAGGTGCAGCCGCTGGTGGGGGCGCGGCTGGATCCGGACACGGTGGTGGTGCATCCGTCCGAGCGCGGGCAGATCAAGCAGACGCTGCTCAAGCTGGGCTGGCCGGCGGAGGACCTGGCCGGGTATGTGGACGGTGAGGCGCATCCGATCGAGCTGGACGAGAACGGGTGGGCCTTGCGGCCGTACCAGCGGCAGGCCGTGGAGGGGTTCTGGCACGGCGGGTCGGGTGTCGTCGTGCTGCCCTGTGGTGCGGGGAAGACGCTGGTGGGGGCCGGGGCGATGGCGCAGGCCAAGGCGACCACGCTGATCCTGGTCACCAACACGGTCTCGGCGCGGCAGTGGAAGCACGAGCTGGTCAAGCGGACCTCGCTGACCGAGGACGAGATCGGCGAGTACAGCGGTACGAAGAAGGAGATCCGGCCGGTCACCATCGCCACGTACCAGGTGCTGACGACCAAGCGGAAGGGCGTCTACCCGCACCTGGAGCTGTTCGATTCGCGGGACTGGGGGCTGATCGTCTACGACGAGGTGCACCTGCTGCCCGCGCCGGTCTTCAAGTTCACGGCCGATCTCCAGGCGCGGCGGCGGCTGGGGCTGACCGCGACACTCGTCCGGGAGGACGGGCGCGAGTCGGACGTCTTCTCGCTGATCGGGCCGAAGCGTTTCGACGCGCCGTGGAAGGAGATCGAGGCGCAGGGGTACATCGCGCCGGCGGACTGTGTCGAGGTGCGGGTCAGTCTGACCGAGTCGGAGCGGCTGACGTACGCGACGGCCGAGCCGGAGGAGAAGTACCGGTACTGCGCGACGACGGCCAGCAAGCAGAGCGTGACCGAGGCGCTGGTGCGGCGGCACAAGGGCGAGCAGACCCTGGTCATCGGGCAGTACATCGACCAGCTCGACGAGCTGGGTGAGCACCTGGGCGCGCCGGTGATCAAGGGGGAGACCACGAACGCGCAGCGCGAGAAGCTCTTCGACGCGTTCCGGGAGGGCGAGATCTCCGTGCTGGTGGTCTCCAAGGTCGCGAACTTCTCGATCGACCTGCCGGAGGCGACCGTCGCGATCCAGGTGTCGGGCACGTTCGGGTCCCGGCAGGAGGAGGCGCAGCGGCTGGGGCGGGTGCTGCGGCCCAAGGCGGACGGGCACGAGGCGCGCTTCTACTCGGTCGTCGCCCGCGACACCGTCGACCAGGACTTCGCGGCGCACCGGCAGCGCTTCCTGGCGGAGCAGGGGTACGCGTACCGGATCGTGGACGCCACGGAGTTGCTGGCGGAGGGGTAGGGCGGTCGCGCCCCGACAGCTGGTAGGGCCCGAGCGGGCCGGCCGCGTATCAGCGTTCGGGGATGCGGGTGCTCAGTTCGCGGGCCGGGCGGCTGCCGCGCGGCCCGCGCGGCAGCGGGAAGGGGCGGCGGGCCAGGGTGGTGGGCGGTCCCGCCGGGGTACGGCGGCTCCACCAGGCGACCGCCGCCAGCAGCGCCAGCCCCAGGAGCGGGTACGGGGCCGCCAGCGGCTGCTGCCACCAGGGCAGCTTCAGGTCGAGGTCGCCCTGGTGCGGGACCACCCACATCGTGCGGGCCGTGAAGGCGAGCGCCACGGCCGCGATCAGGACGCGCCGCCACCGTACGCCGTGGGTGTGCGCCCCGAGGGCGACCAGCAGCGGCACGCACCACACCCAGTGGTGGGACCAGCTGATCGGCGAGACGAGCAGCGCCGTCACGGCGGTGCACAGCACGCCCCAGGAGTCCAGGCCGCGCCGCAGGTACACCCGGCGGGCGACGAAGAGCCCGGCCATGCCGGTCGCCAGCGCCAGGACCGCCCACAGCAGGCCCGGCTCCGGGGTGTGCAGGACCCGGGTCAGCAGGCCCTGCAGGGACTGGTTGTCGACGATCCACGCCTTGCCGACGCGGCCGGTCTCGAACATCCGCCGCGTCCAGAACTCCACGCTCGCGTCCGGCAGCACCAGCAGCCCGAGCAGGACGGAAACCGCGAACCCGGCGAAGGCGGTGCAGGCGGCGCGCACCCGGCCGGTGATCAGCAGGTAGACGGCGAAGACGGCGGGGGTGAGCTTGACGCCGGTCGCGATGCCGATGGCGAAGCCCTTGAGGCGGGCGCCGTCCGGGCGGGCCAGGTCCCACAGGACAAGGCAGGTAAGAGCGAGGTTGATCTGCCCGAACACGATGGTCTGGAAGACCGGTTCGAGCCAGATGGCGAGCGCGGTCGCGGCGAGTACGGCCGGCAGCGTCCGCGCGGCGCTCAGCCGGGCCGTGCCCCGGGGGCCGGCGGTGCCGGTGGTGTACGCGGCCTTGTACGACAGGTGCAGCAGCACCGGGATGAGGGCCGCGTTGACGAGGACGGAGACGACCTTGAGAGCGCCGAGCGGGAGCCAGGTCGTCGGGATGAACAGCAGGGCGGCGAAGGGCGGATAGGTCGCGGGCAGCTTCCACTCGGTGACGGTGAAGCCGTACAGATCTCCGCCGCTCGCCGCGGCCTCACCTTCGGCGCGGTAGACCGCTATGTCCGACATGGACAGCGAGACCAGCCGGAACACGACGGCCAGCGCGCCCGCGGACACCACCAGCAGCAGTAGGGCGGCGAGCGTTTTCCTGTCGGGGCGCGTGAAGAGGCGCACCCACGGCCGACTGTGCGGTACCGATCGCGTCCCCTCGGCGGCAGACACTTGTTTGGCCCCTCCTCGTCGCCGAACGCACGCTGTCTGCGGTGACGCTAGTCGATCGAGACCGACTGTTTGTAACGGTTTCCGGTCATCCGGTTGCGAAACGGAGTCGGACGAGGGCCGGGATGGTGGGCGGCGGGTGGTTGGCCGGTGGTTGGCCGGGGCCGGAAAGCGGGTCGGCTGCCGGCAATCGGACGGCTGCGGAAGGCGGCAGGACGGCTGTCGGCAATCGGACGGCTGCGGAAGGCGGATCGGCTGTGGGCGATCGGGCGGCCGCGGGCGGCGGGTCAGTCGTCCGCGTACTCCCCGAGGAGGACGACGCTGACCGCGGCGGCGGCGAAGACCTTCACCGCGCGGAAGACGTTGCCGACCATGTGGCGCTGCTCGTGGGAGCCCGGCGCGCGGTCGGCGGCGTCCTGGCCGAGGGCGGTGGCGCCGTGGGTCGGGTGCAGGGGGCCTGGGGTGATGGTTGCGCTGCTCATGTCCTCCATCATGGTTTCCCCGGCGGCGCCGCACATCGGCCCACGGGCCCATCCCCGACCGGCCTTTGGTCAGTCCCTGGTGCCATGCCGTCCCCTACGGGAGATGGAGGCCGCCGGGCCGAAGGATCAGGGGTGGGCGGGTGGAAAGGCCGGGGGCGGCACGTACGTCGGCTGCCCGGCCCTCAGCACGACGCCCACCGCCGGAAATCCGTTGGCGCCCCGGAAACCTGCTGGCTACAATCGCCGGTCTTCCCGCCTCCCTCAGCGGAGCGCCACCGGCCGCACGGAAACCGGCCGGCTTCCCGTGTCACGCAGCCGCACACGTCACGCCCAGGGCTACGTCCGCCGTCAGGCCCGTACGTAGCCGGACCCGCCGGAGGCAACACCGTGCCCACGCACGCCCATGACCGCGCGCCCGCCCACGACCACGCGCCCGACCAGCAAAACCCCCTGGAGCGCGAGCGCGCCCACCTCGCCGCCTCCCGGGCGGCGCTGCGCGCCATGCGCCAGGACGCCGAGGCGCTCAACATCGCGGACGTCACCGCGAACTGGGTCAACGCCGAGGTGCTCCAGGGCGAGGTGGAGGCCCGGATCAAGGCGCTCGCCGACCTGACCGGCACCCCGCTCTTCTTCGGCCGCCTCGACTACCTGCACGCGCCGGGCGTGGACGTGGCCGAGGGCGCGGCGGGCGAGAGTTTCTACATCGGCCGCCGGCACGTCCACGACGCCGACGGCGACCCGATGGTCATCGACTGGCGCGCGCCGGTCTCCCAGCCGTTCTACCGGGCCTCGAAGAAGGACCCGATGGACCTCGCGCTGCGCCGCCGCTTCGGTTACACGGGCGGGCAGCTGACCGCGTACGAGGACGAGCACCTGACCGACCCGGCGGAGGCGGAACAGCACAGCAAGCTGCTCCAGTCCGAGATCGAACGGCCGCGTGTGGGCCCGATGCGCGACATCGTCGCGACGATCCAGCCGGAGCAGGACGAGATTGTTCGCGCCGGGCTCGGCGGCACGGTGTGCGTGCAAGGGGCGCCGGGCACCGGCAAGACCGCGGTGGGCCTGCACCGCGTCGCGTATCTGCTGTACGCGCACCGCGAGCGGCTGGCCCGCTCCGGCACGCTCGTCATCGGCCCGAACCGCTCGTTCCTGCACTACATCGAGCAGGTGCTGCCCGCGCTGGGCGAGCTGGAGGTCAAGCAGGCCACGGTCGACGACCTGGTGGCGCACGTCGAGGTACGGGGCGCGGACGACGCGGCAGCGGCGACGGTCAAGGGGGACGCGCGGCTCGCGGAGGTGCTGCGGCGGGCGGTGTGGTCGCACGTGCGCAAGCCGGACGAGGCGTGTGTGGTGGTGCGCGGTTCGCGGCGCTGGCGGGTGCCCGCGTACGAGATCGAGGAGATCGTCGACGAGCTGCTGCGCCGCGACATCCGGTACGGCGCGGCCCGCGAGGCCCTGCCGCAGCGGATCGCGCACGCGGTCCTCGTACGGATGGAACAGGCGGGCGAGGCGCCGGACGACCGGGTGCAGGACGCGGTGGCGCGCAACGCGGCGGTCAAGGCCGTGGTCAAGGAGGTCTGGCCGCCGGTCGACCCGGCCAAGCTGGTGCTGCGGCTGCTGGGCGACGCGGAGTTCCTGGCCGAGCAGGCGGCGGGCGTCCTGACGCCGGAGGAGCAGAAGACGATTCTGTGGGCGAAGCCGGCCCGCAGTGTGAAGAGCGCCAAGTGGTCGGCGGCGGACGCGGTGCTGATCGACGAGGCGGCGGACCTGGTCTCCCGTACGCACTCCCTGGGGCATGTGGTGCTGGACGAGGCGCAGGATCTGTCGCCGATGCAGTACCGGGCGGTGGGGCGGCGCTGTACGACGGGTTCGGCGACGGTCCTGGGCGACATCGCGCAGGGCACCACGCCGTGGTCCACCGACACGTGGGAGGAGGCGCTGGCCCATCTGGGCAAGCCGGACGCGCGGATCGAGGAGCTGACGCTGGGCTTCCGGGTGCCGCGCGAGGTGATCGCGTACGCCTCGCGGCTGCTGCCCGCGATCGCCCCGGAGCTGACCGAGGCCACCTCCATCCGCGAGTCGGCGGGCGACTTCGCGATCCGGCAGGTGCCGGCGGCGGAGCTGGACGGGGCGGCCGTCGCCGCCTGCCACGAGGCACTGGCCAAGGAAGGATCGATCGGCCTGATCGCGGCCGAGGCCCGGCTGCCGGCGCTGCGCGCGGCACTGGAGGCGGCGGACCTGGCTGTTCTGGCCCCCGGCGAGGAGACCTCCGCGGAGGCCCGGCTGACCCTGGTCCCCGCGACGCTCGCCAAGGGCCTCGAATACGACTACGTCGTGCTCGACGAGCCCGCCGCGATCGTCGACGGCGAACCGGACGAGCGCACCGGCCTGCGCCGCCTGTACGTCTGCCTGACCCGGGCGGTGTCCGGGCTGACGGTGGTGCATGCGGCGGGGCTGCCGGAGCGGCTGGGGTGAGCGGGGTCCGTACGGTACGGGAACAGTCCCGTACCGTACGGGCCCACCCCGAAGGAACCCCGCGAACCGGCACCCGCAAACCGGCCCCCCTTAAACCGGCACCCCCTCCAAAGCCCCCCGCCACTCCGCCACCGCCGCCGCGTCCACCGGCGCCGCCCAGCCGGACGGGCGGGCCGCGCCGCCGATGTGGAAGGCGTCCACGCCGGCCGCCTGGAGTTCCGGGAGGTGGGCGAGCACCAGGCCGCCGCCGACCAGGAGCCGCGGCTCGTAGCCGGGCTCGCCGTCCGCCGTACGGGCGCGCTCGGCCAGCAGGGTGGGCAGGCCGTCGGCGACGCCCGCGGGCGAGCCCGCCGTCAGGTACGTGTCCAGGCCGGGCAGCCCGGCCAGTTCCTTGCGCAGCGCGGCGCGGTCGGCGGCGCGGTCGATGGCCCGGTGGAAGGTCCACCGGCAGCCCTCGACGGCCCCGGCCAGTGCGCGGACGGCCGCCAGGTCGGGCCGCCCGTCCGCGTCGAGGAAGCCGAAGACGAACTCCTCCGCGCCCTCGGCCCGCAGCGCGGCGGCCGACGCGCACAGCGCGTCCACCTCGCCGGCCGCGAACCCGTCGGCGGCCCGCAGCATCACCCGCACCGGGATGTCGACGGCCGCCCGGACCGCCGCGACGGTCCGCGGCGACGGGGTGAGGCCGTCGGCGGCCATGTCGCTGACAAGTTCGAGGCGGTCGGCGCCGCCGGCCTCGGCGGCCACCGCGTCCGCGGCGTCGAGCGCGATCACCTCCAGGAGTGCGCGCTTGGTCATGGGTCCCCATTCCTTCGACGTGACGACTTCACGTGACGACTTCAGCAGGACGAGACGGGATGCCGACACGGACAGCGAGAGGACGACAGGTCTAGTCCAATATCCAGAGTACGGGCCGACCCGCCCCCGTGGTCCACAACGCCCCGCTACTCGACCGGAAACCCCCTCTTGACCCGCCCCCCGGGCACAATGGCCCGTATGGCTCGCACGACACCTCCGTCCGGTTCGGCGCACACCCACTTCGGTGGCGGCGCCGACCCGTTCCCGGACCTGCACCACCGCTGGGCCGGCGCCGTCGCCGGGGCGCGGGGCGGCAGCGGTTCCGCGGCCCCGGATCCGGCCCCGTACGCGGACAACCTGCTCTCCCGCTGGTCGGAGCCGCAGCGCCGGTATCACACCACCGACCACCTCATCGCGGTCCTGGACCGCGTCGACGAGCTGGCGGTACACGCGACGGACCTGGACGCCGGGGTCCCCGTGGACTGGGACACCGTCCGGCTGGCCGCGTGGTTCCACGACGCCGTCTACCGGCCCGAGCGCTCCGAGAACGAGGAGCGCAGCGCGGCGCTCGCCGAGCGCGCCCTGCCGGAGCTGGGCATCGGCGACGCCTGTACGGCCGAGGTGGCCCGGCTGGTCCGCCTCACCGCGAGCCACGACCCGGGCCCGGACGACCACAACGGCGCGGCCCTGTGCGACGCCGACCTGGCGGTCCTGGCGGGCGCGCCCGAGCAGTACGCGGCCTACGCCGCCGCCGTCCGCGAGGAGTACGTGTTCGTTCCGGACCGGGAGTTCCGCGCCGGGCGTGCGGACGTCCTGCGGCGGCTCCTGGACATGGAGCATCTCTTCCGTACGCCGTACGGCAAGCAGCAGTGGGAGCGGGTGGCGCGGCGCAATCTGACCACCGAGCTGGAGCTGCTCACGGTCGGGTAGCGGCGGCGGTGGCGCCGCTGTGCCGCGCGCGCCCCGCGCGGCGCAGGGCGCGCCCTTCGGACCGGTACCACTGGTACGCCACGACGGCCGCCAGCGCCAGCTCGACCGCGTCGCCGCCGTAGTACATGACCTGGGACGCCAGGTGCAGGTCGGCCGCGCCGAAGGAGGTGCCGGGCGGGCCCGCCGCGTACAGGGACTTGGCGAGGACGGCGTGGGCCGTACCCGCGGTCAGCAGTACGGCGGCCCGCAGTCCGTATCCGGGGCGGTGGCGTACGGGGTCCAGGGCCAGCAGTCCGAAGGAGAACAGGAGCCCGGCGAGCAGGATGTGGACGTGCACGAGCGTGTTCAGCCAGGGGCTGTGGTGGCTGACGGACAGCAGTGGGGTGCGGTAGAGCAGCCACAGCCCGCCGAAGTCGAGCAGGGCGGCCACCGGCGGCAGCGCCGGAGCCGTCGCCCAGCGCGAGCGGGTCAGCGTCACCAGGCCGCGGCGCAGCGTTACGGGCGCGGTGCGCAGGAGCAGCGTCAGTGGGCGGCCGAGCACCAGGAGCAGCGGGGCGAGCATGCCGACGCACAGGTGCGTGAGCATGTGCGCGGTGAACGGTGGCGCGGCGCCCCAGGGCTCCGAGACGCCCGCCACCAGCACCGCGCCGCCCGCGCAGAACAGCGCGTCGCGCCCGTACGGCCAGGCGTCGCCGCGGGTCCGCAGCCGGGCCGCGGCGGCCAGATAGGCGAGGCAGCCGAGGACGGTGGCGGTGGTGACGGCCACGGTGAAGGGCGCGGGGAGGGCGGATGTCATCGGGTGCGGGACGGGGTGCGCGGTTCCGTACGCGAGGCGGCGCGTGGTGGCCTACGGGAGGCGCGCACGAGCAGCAGCGCGCCGGCCACCAGAAGGAGTACGGCGATCCCGTTCCACGTCCAGTCGTACGGCGCCAGGTCCACGCCGTACCGGATCTGGTGGATGCCGAGGCCCTTGTGCTGGAACGTGCCGTCGTAGAGCTGGAAGCCGCCCAGCCCCAGGCACAGCCCGCTCCACCACTTCCGGGGCACCAGCGTCCCGCGGCGCCGCACATCCGCGTACAGGACCAGACCGGCCACCATCGCGAGCCAGCTGCCCGCGTGGAACAGCCCGTCGGAGACCAGACCGACGTCCGTGGTGGACTTGTCGTAGAAGTGATGCCAGTGCAGCAGCTGGTGGAACACCGTCTCGTCGATGAACGCAGCCGTGCCGATCCCCGTGAGTACGCCACTGAGCACCGACCGCATGGGACCTCCTCGTTTCGCGGGCCGGGCGGAGCCGCCGGGGTACCCGCGGCCCGGACGGGCAAACGCCGGGGAGACGCGACCCGGCCACCGGTCCGGGACCGGGCGGTACCGTTACGTGGTTTACGGCCCGGACGGGAATGTCAGGTGCGTCGCCAGTGTTCGTGCGTGACATGCCAGACCATCCCGCTCCCACCCCTGCCCCCACCCGCACCCGCATGCCCCTGGCCGTCTACGTCCTCGGGCTCTCCGTCTTCGCCCTCGGCACCAGCGAATTCATGCTCTCGGGCATCCTCCAGCCGCTGGCCCGCGACATGGGGGTGTCCATTCCGCAGGCCGGACTGCTGGTCTCCGCCTTCGCGATCGGCATGGTGGTCGGCGCGCCGGTGCTCGCCGGGGCCACCCTCCAACTGCCGCGCCGCACCACGCTGATCGGGCTGCTCACGGTCTTCGGGCTCGGACAGGTCGCGGGTGCGGTGGCGCCGTCGTACGGCGTGCTGTTCGTCTCGCGGGTGGTGAGCGCGCTGGCCTGCGCCGGGTTCTGGGCGGTCGGCGCGGCCGTCGCGGTGTCGCTGGTGCCGGTCACGGCGCGGGCCCGGGCGATGGCCGTGATGGTCGGCGGGCTGAGCATCGCCAACATCGCGGGCGTCCCGGCGGGCGCGCTGCTGGGCCAGCACGCGGGCTGGCGGTCGGCGTTCTGGGCCGTGGCGGTCCTGTCGGCGATCGGCCTGGCCGGCGTGATCGCGCTGGTGCCCCGTACGGCCGTGCCGACCGGTGACGAGCGTCCCGTGCTCCGCCGCGAACTGAGCATCTACCGGGACAAGCAGGTCTGGCTGGCGCTGGTCGGCACCGCGCTGAACGGCGCGGCGGTCTTCGCGCTGTTCTCCTACCTGGCGCCGCTGCTGACCGACACCGCCGGGCTGTCCGAGGGCAGCGTGCCGACCGTGCTGGCGCTGTTCGGCGTGGGCGCGCTGATCGGTACGTTCGTCGGCGGGCGCTTCGCGGACGCCTACCCGTTCGGGACGATCCTCGGGGGCATCGGCTCCTCGGCGACCGTACTGGCGCTGCTGGCCCTGACCGCGCACAGCCCCGTCGCCGCCGTCACACTCTCGCTGCTGCTCGGCGTGACCGCCTTCGCCACCGCGCCGGCCCTGAACGCCCGGATGTTCAACGTGGCGCACGCGGCGCCGACGCTGGCCGGGGCGACCACCACCTCCGCCTTCAACCTGGGCAACACCATCGGGCCGTGGCTCGGCGGGCTGGTCATCGGCGCGGGCTGGGGCTACCCGGCGGTCGCGTGGACAGGCGCGCTGCTCGCGGCGCTGGGCGTCGGCGTCACGGTCATGGCCCTGCGGCTGCACCGTACGCGCAGCGCCTCCCGCCTGGTGGCGTCCTCGGAGGACGCGCGGCGCGCGCCGGCCGAGGCGGCGGACCGGGTCTGACCCCAGGGGCCTGCCTGCGGGCAGGCCCCGCCCCTACCGGCTCGCCTCCCGGCTCTTCGGCCTGCGCAGGCCCGCCGTGCGGAGCCGGTGGACCAACTCCTTGCTGCCGATCTCCGCGGCGCCCGCGCGCACCGCGTCGTCGTACCGCTCCGCCGGTATGTCGTAGTGATCGCGGTCGAAGGCCTTGCGCGGGCAGCCGATGCGCTCCGCGAATGCGTGCAGTTCCTCGAACGAGGCGTCGCTGACCAGGTGGGACCACATGCGGCCGTGGCCCGGCCAGGTCGGCGGGTCGATGTAGAGCGCCATGTCAGCCTCCCGAGGCGGCGCCCAGCGAGCCGACCCGCGCCACCGATACGGCTGTCTTGGGGCAGACCCAGTGCGGGTCGGGCCCCAACTCCGGCTCCACGTCCAGCGCGTGGGGGTCGCCGCCGTGCAGGCACACCGGGCACAGGGGCCAGCGGCCGTACCGCTCCAGCAGCGCGTCCTGGACGTCCTGCGCTATCAGCCCGGCCACGAACGCGGCGCCCTCGGGCCACTGCTCGACCCACCATCGGCGGTGGGTCACGGAATCCTCGACCAGCGAGACGATCTCCGCGTCGGCGACCTCGCCCGCCACCAGGTCCGCGAGGACCAGGGCACGGGCCGCGTGCAGTGCCTGTTCGAGCTCCATGCCCCCCATTCTCTCCCGCACCACCGACAACCGCCCCGGCTGCCGCTCCGACTGTCCACAGGCCCGTACCGGAGCTGTCCACAGGCCCGCGGCGGGGTATTGACGCGGACCGGCCGTGAAATTACTTTTCAGCTGTGCGCCCCGATGTGAAGGAAACTTTCAAGGACTCCGGTGCCGCGGTCCGGCCCGCGCCGAGCCCGCCCGCCCCCGCGGCCCTGGCCGCCAAGGTGCGGACCCTCGCGCCGTCCATGACCCGCTCCATGCAGCGGGTCGCGGAGGCGGTCGCGAGCGACCCGGCCGGCTGCGCCGCGCTCACCGTCACGGGCCTGGCGGCGCGTACGGGCACCAGCGAGGCCACCGTCGTGCGCACCTCGCGCCTGCTCGGCTACCCCGGCTACCGCGACCTGCGGCTCGCGCTGGCCGCCCTCGCCGCCCAGCAGGCCACCGGCCGCGCGCCCGCCGTCACCGCCGACATAGCGGTCGACGACGCGCTCCCGGACGTGGTCGCCAAGCTGGCCCAGGAGGAGCAGCAGTGCCTGGCCGACACCGCGGCCGGGCTGGACCTGACGCAGCTGGAGGCGGCGGTCGGCGCGCTGGCCGCCGCCCGGCGCATCGACGTGTACGGCATAGGCGCCTCCAACCTCGTCGGCCAGGACCTGGTCCAGAAGCTGCTGCGGATCGGCCTGATCGCGCACGCCCACTCCGACCCGCACCTGGCCGTGACGAACGCGGTCCAGATGCGCGCCGGTGACGTGGCCATGGCGATCACCCATTCCGGGCGCACGACCGACGTCATAGAGCCGCTGCGGGTGGCCTTCGACCACGGCGCGACGACCATCGCGATCACCGGCCGCCCGGACGGCGACATCGCCTCGTACGCCGACCACATCCTCACCACGTCCACCGCCCGCGAGAGCGAGCTGCGCCCCGCCGCCATGTCCTCCCGGACGAGCCAACTGCTGGTCGTGGACTGCCTGTTCGTCGGGGTGGCACAGCGTACGTACGAGACCGCCGCACCCGCCCTGTCCGCCTCCTACGAAGCGCTCGCCCACCGCCACTCGCCCCGCGCCCCCACCCGCTGACCACGGGCGCGGCCCGCCGCCCCGC
>NZ_JOCQ01000135.1 GCF_000720725.1 Streptomyces rimosus subsp. rimosus | reverse complement strand
GCCCGACCCCGTACCGCCGCCGCCCGCGCCGCAGCCGCCGACGCCCAGCCCCGACCCCGTGCCGCGCCCGCCGGGCCCCGACCCGGTACCGGAGCCGTCACCGGCGCCCGGCCCGATCACGTAGGAGGTGCATCCCCATGGCCATCGCCACGGTCAACCCGGCCACCGGCGAGACGCTCAAGACCTTCGACGCGCTCGACGCGGGCGGGATCGAGGAGCGGCTCGCCCGCGCGGCAAAGACGTTCCGCAGCTACCGCACGACGAGCTTCGAGGAGCGCGGTGAACTGCTGCGCAACGCCGCCGGCCTGCTGGAGGCGGGCCAGGACGGCATCGCCCGCACCATGACCACCGAGATGGGCAAGCCGCTGGCGGCGGCCCGCGCGGAGGCCGCCAAGTGCGCGAAGGCGATGCGCTGGTACGCCGGGCACGCCGAGGAACTCCTCGCCGACGAGGTGCCCGACCCCGGTGACGTGAAGGACGCGGGCGCCACCCGCGCCTATGTGCGCTACCGGCCGCTGGGCACCGTCCTCGCCGTCATGCCGTGGAACTTCCCCCTCTGGCAGGTCATCCGCTTCGCCGCGCCCGCGCTGATGGCCGGCAACACCTGTCTGCTCAAGCACGCCTCCAACGTGCCGCAGACCGCGCTGTACGTGGAGGACCTGCTGCGCCGGGCGGGCTTCCCCGAGGGCTGCTTCCAGACCCTGCTGGTCGGCTCCGGCGCGATCGAGGACATCCTGCGCGACCGCAGGATCGCCGCCGCGACGCTCACCGGCAGCGAACCGGCCGGCCGCTCCGTGGCGTCGATCGCCGGCGACGAGATCAAGAAGACGGTGCTGGAGCTGGGCGGCAGCGACCCGTACATCGTGCTGCCGTCCGCCGACCTCGACGCGGCGGTCCGCACCGCCGTCACCGCCCGCGTACAGAACAACGGCCAGTCCTGCATCGCCGCCAAGCGCTTCATCGTGCACACCGACGTCTACGACGAGTTCGCGGTGCGCTTCACCGAGCGGATGGCCGGGCTGACCGTCGGCGACCCGATGGAGGAGGCCACCGACGTCGGCCCGCTGTCGAGCGAGCAGGGCCGCTCCGACTTGGAGGAACTGGTGGACGACGCGGTCCGGCGGGGTGCCGCCGCGCTGTGCGGCGGCAAGCGCCCGGAGAAGCTGACCGCCGGGTGGTACTACGAGCCGACCGTCCTGGCCGGGATCACGCCTGAGATGCGCATCCACCAGGAGGAGGCGTTCGGCCCGGTCGCCACGCTGTACCGCGTCAACGACCTGGACGAGGCGATCGCCACCGCCAACGACACCTCGTTCGGCCTCAGCTCCAACGCGTGGACCCGCGACGAGGGCGAACAGAAGCGCCTCGTGCGCGACATCGAGGCCGGCGGCCTCTTCTTCAACGGCATGACCGCCTCCCACCCCGCCCTGCCTTTCGGCGGCATCAAGCGCTCCGGCTACGGCCGGGAACTCGCGGGCCACGGCATCCGCGAGTTCTGCAACGCGACGACGGTGTGGCACGGGGCGTAGGGCCTCCGGGGCCCGGGGGCGCGGCCCCCGGGCCCACCGCGCACCGGACGCGTGTCGCTAGCTCTCCGGCACGTCCTTGACGAACACGAGGCCGTCGCTGTCCGTCAGGTGCGCCGGACCCAGCGGCGCGTAGCCGAACCAGGGTGACTCGCGGGGGACGGGCGGCGTGTCGCCGAGGGCGGCGGCCAGTCGGGCGGGGTCGACGAGGTACCGGTCCTCCGGAAGCGCGTACAGCAGCCCCTCAACGGTGTCCGGCGGCGGGGCGTCCACTCCCCGGTGCCGGATCGTGCCGAGGGCCGTGGCCACGAAGGCGTAGTCCTCGCCCAGGCGGGCGTTCACGAGCGCGCCGGCGCTCCACCACTCCAGCAGCGGGTGGTCCCACATGCGCATCGAGCTCTTGTGCCGCTGGAGATGGCTGTTGTGGGCGAAGACCAGGACCGGGCCCCGCTCGGCGAGGGCGAGAAGGTTGTCGGCCATCATCGCATCCCGTATGCCCAGCAGCCGCGTCATACGGCTCGGCGTGGTGTCGGCCATCCAGGAGTGGTAGCGCAGCAGGCCGGTGGCGGTACGGCCGTACAGCCGCGCGCGGTCCCACGCCTCGCGGGAGGTCGCCGCGATCAGGTGCGGCGTCTGCTCGTCCAGCACCGCCACCAGGCCGTCGGCCAGCAGCCGCAGCTCCCCGGCCTCGGCCGACCGCCCCACGGACCGGGCCGGGTCCGTCATCGCGGCGGGTTCGGTCCACCGTTCGTCGGCGCCGAGCAGGCGGTCGAGCGTGCCCGCGGTGCAAGGGAGCAGGTCCGCGTCCACCTGGGCCGCGAGGTAGGCGTGGAGGGCGAGGAGGGCCCGGCGGGGGCTCTCGGCGCCGGTGATCTCCAGCGGGCCGTCGAATCCGGCGAAGCGCAGGCGTTCGGGCCGGGGGCGGCCTTCGTTGAAGTCCCGCATCCAGCGCACGAGTTCACGGTTGGCGGCGGACGCGCCGAAGCCATGGCTGAACCCGCGCTCCATGACCTCGTCCAGGGTGCCCGTGCCCGAGACGACGTAGTCGTCCACGGCCAGGCCCAGCAGGCAGTCGCTCTCGATGGTGATCGTCCGGTAGCCCTCCTGCTCGACGAGCTGCCGGAAGAGCGCGTTGCGCACTTCGAGCAGGGTGTCCTCGCCGTGGGTGGGCTCGCCCAGGGCGAGCACCCGCGGCCGGGACGGAAGCAGCCGCAGGACGGCGGTGGCATCGAGCGGGTGGGTGGCGTCCTTGATGTCGGTGTCCATGCCTTAAACGCTATCGTTGAACCCTCGGTGGAAACTTTGTCCACACCTTCCCGCGATACCCTCGTCTCCATGTCCCCCAACCCTCAAACAGGCAATCAACTCAGGCCGGTTGACCTGGCGCGCGGGCACGGCCTGTCCACGCAAGCCGTCCGCAATTACGAGGAGGCCGGCATCCTCCCGGCCGCCGGACGCACGCCCAGCGGCTACCGCACCTACACCCCGCTGCACGCGCGGGCCCTGCGCGCGTTCCTCGCCCTGGTCCCCGGCCACGGCCACCGGACGGCGACAGCGATCATGCAGGCGGTGAACGAGGACACGGCCGAAGAGGCGTTCCGCCTCATCGACGAAAGCCACGCCCAGCTCCTCGAAGACCGCCGCACCCTCCGGGCCGTGGAGAACGCCCTGCGCGACCTGACACCCGCCACGGAGCCCGAGCCGGCCGCAGGACCAAGGGCGGGCGGCACGTTCGTCGGACAGCTGGCGGCCCAGCTCGGCATCCGCCCCGCGACGCTGCGCAAGTGGGAGCGCGCCGGCCTCGTACGACCGCGCCGCGACCCCCTGACCGGATACCGCGTCTACGACGAGGCCGACGTACGGGACGCCCGCCTGGCCCACCAGCTCAGACGGGGCGGCTACCTCCTCGAACAGATCGCCCCACTGCTGACCCAGGTACGGGCGGCCGGCGGGCTGGAGCCCCTGGAAGGCGCCCTGAACGACTGGCACAGCCGCCTGTCCGCCCGCGGCCGGGCGATGCTGACCGGGGCCGCCGAACTGGACGCGTACCTGCGCGAGCGCGAGTGACGCCGCCGAGGCAGCAGTCACCGGCCGGCCTCCTGCCCCCCTGCCTCATTCCTCCCCCGGCAGCGCGAACTCGCACCACAACGCCTTGCCGCTGCCCCGCGGTTCCGCGCCCCAGGAGTCCGCGAGGGCTTCGACCATCATCAGGCCGCGGCCCGAGGTGGCGGTTTCGCCGGGGGTGCGGCGGCGCGGCCAGCGGCTGGAGCGGTCCTCGACCTCCAGCCGGATGCGGCGGCGGGCGCCGCCCGGCACACCCGGGCGGGTGGGCAGGAGTTCCACCGTGACCAGCGCCCCGCTGTCCGTGTGCGTCAGCGCGTTCGTGACGAGTTCGGTGGCGGCCACCTCGATGTCGTACGCCAGTGAGCCCGCCCGCCACTGGTCCATCGTGCGCCGCAGCATCGCCCGCACCTCCGAGGCGCCCGAGGGGTCCGCCTGGTGGACGTGCAGCCGGAAGCGCGGGGTGGTGGGGGCCGTGCCGGCGGAGGGGTGGCGGTGCAGGAGGACGAGAGCCATGTCGTCGGCGGACCCGGACCGCGCCCACAGCTCGTCCGAGAGCCGGTCGGCCAGGGCCTCCAGCCCGGTCGGCCCGTCCCGTACGGCCGCGGCCAGCGCGTCGATCCCGGTGGCGATGTCCTCGCCGGGCGTCTCCACCAGGCCGTCCGTGCACAGCAGGAGCCGGGAGCCGGGCTCCAGGAACAGCTGGGTCTCGGGGAAGTGGTCCTGGCCGAACGCGGTCGCCAGCCCGAGCGGCAGCCCGCCGCGCACCGGGTGCCAGTCGGTGTGCCCGGCCGCGTCCCGGATCAGCGGGCCGAGATGGCCGGCCCGCGCCACGTGCAGGGCCCCGGACTCCAGGTCCGCCTGGACATACGTACACGTCGCGAACCGTTCGGTCTCCAGCTCGGCGAGGAAGCGGGAGGCCCGCACGAGCACCGTCTCCGGCGCGTGCCCCTCGGTGGCGTAGGCGCGCAGGGCGATACGGAGCTGGCCCATGACCGCCGCCGCGTGCGTGTCGTGCCCCTGGACGTCACCGACCACCAGCCCGGTGCGCCCCTGGGGCAGCGGTATCACGTCGTACCAGTCGCCGCCGATGTCCCGGCCGGTGCTCGCCGCGTGGTAGCGGACGGCGACCTCGCCCCCGGCGATGTCCGGGACCAGCCGCGGCAGCATCGTGGCCTGCAGGCCGGTCGCGAACTCGCGCTCCTGGTCGAAGAGCGTGGCCCGCTGGAGCGACTGGGCCACGACACCGGCCAGCGCCAGCGCCAGGTTCCGGTCCTCCGCCGTGTGCTGCTTCGGCTCGGCGTTGAACAGGCCGAGCGCCCCGACGACCCGGTCCTGCGCCACCAGCGGCAGGAAGACGGCGCTGCCGGTCGGTATGCGGTCCAGGTACGGGCGCAGCCGCGGGTAGCGGGCGATCAGCTCACCGCGGGACGACAGGAACGCGGCCCGGCGCGTCAGGGCGGCGTCCGACAGCGGCAGCGTGTCGTCCAGCCGGGAGGCCATCATGTCCTCGGGGGTGGTGCCGGGCAGGCCGGTGATCGCGATGACCTCGAAGCGGCCGCTGTCGACCAGCCCGAGGATCAGCGCGTCCGCGCCGAAGCGCCGGGCCCCGCCGGTCCCGGTCAGCACCCGGGTCACGTCCGCGACCGACAGGGCCCGGGAGAGCGCGGCGGTGGTCTGCTGCACCATCACGGTCTGCCGCTGCCGGTTCTCCTGGAGGGACCGCAGCAGCACCGAATCGGCCAGCTCCGTACCCGCCTCCCGCACGAGCCCGACGATCCGGTACGGCCGCCCGTCCCCGTCGCGCAGGAGGTGCCCCTGGGTGTGCGTCCACCGCGGCGTGCCGTCGCGGCAGTGCACCCGGAAGTACACGCCGTACGAGGGCGCCCCGTCCTGGATCGCCTGGGAGACCGCCGCGTCCAGCCGGTAGCCCTCCTCGGGCGGGATACGGGCGGCCAGCGAAGCGGGCCGCCCGTCGTACTCCTCCGGCCGCAGGTCGAAGACCTCCAGCCCGCACGCGTCCAGCTCCAGCGTCCGGCGGTCCAGGTCCCAGTCGAAGGTGCCGGCCCGGTTGAGGGCGAGACGGTCGGCGAGGGCGATGGGGTCGAGGGGCGGAGGCAGGTCGCTGTCATCGGCACCGTCGGGGTCGGGGCCGGGACCGGGGTCAGCGGGCCGGTAGAGCCCGCCATCGCGCCGCGGGTCGTACCGGCTCGGATCGTACGGGCCCGGGGGCGTGCCGTCGCGCCCCGTCATGATCCGCCCCACCCCCGCACCGCCCTCGCCGACCGCAACCCAGCCACCGAAGGCGCGCCGGCCCCGGCCGCCCACCGGACGACCAGGACCGGCGACACCGGGGCCACCACGCCCGCCGCTTCCGTTCGCGGCCCGCCGAAAGGGGACCATCGCAACCGGGAAGCGGCCATGGGCTCACATTAGGACGGTGGGGTGGGTTGTGCATTTCGAGAGGATTTGTGGGGGTGGGCCGGGGCTTCTCTGTACGGGGCCGCCCGGTCTCAGTCGCTGCCGGCCGACTCCACGGCATCCATGGCCTTCCGTACGCGGACGTCGTTCGCCAGCCTGTCGGGCAGTTTGACGGTGTGGTCCAGCCGTGCCCGCAAAAGGGACGGCACGTCGATGTCCGTTCGGTCCGTGAAGATCCCGTGGGTGGGGTTGTCCCGCAGATCTGCTCCGCGCAGGTCCGCACCGGTGAGCTGCGCGCCGCTGAGGTCCGCGCCCCGAAGGTCCGTTCTGCGCAGGCCTGCCCCGCTGAGATCCGCTCCGGCCAGGTACGCGCCGCGGAGGTTCGCGTCGGCCAGATTCGCACGGTTGAGGTCCGCCTTCGTCAACCGGGCGCTGGAGAGCTCCGCACTGCCCAGGTACGCCCCTCGTAGATCCACGCCCGTCATCCACGCGCCGTAGAGGTTCACGCCTTGGAGTTTCGCGTGGCGCAGGCGGGTCGCTCTCAGGTCCGCCTCGTGCAGTTTCGCGCCCCGCAGGTCGGCGTTCTCCAGGTTGGCGCCGTACAGTGTCGCGTTGGTCAGATCCGTGGTCCGTAGCCGCTCCAGGTCGCCCACCTTCGTGATGAGCGGCGCTTCCTCGTTTCTCAGGTCCGCGTCCGTGAGGTCCGCGCGGGTCAGGTCCGCGTTGGTCAGGTTCACGCCCCGGAGGCCGGCCCCGCGCAAGTACGTTCCGGACAAGTCGAGCATCAGCCCGTCGCTGCCCGGTTCCGTGTCCCGGTTGCGGAAGGCCCGGAGCGCGGCTGCGACATCGTTCGGCGGTCGTTCCGGCCGCGTTCCGCCGTCCCTCGGCGCGGTGGCGTGGGCGCGTACGTATGCGCACAGCACGTCGATGACGGTGGGGTAGTCCCGGCGGGAGTCCTGCATGATGCGCCGCAACGCGTAGATGCCGCCCAGGCGGATGTCCGGCGAGTCGTTGCCGAGGTTGCCGACCGCGGTGTTGAACCGGTCGGTGATCTGTGCGTCGCGGGTCAGTTGCTGTTCCCGGTTCACCTGGTTGATCGAAACCCAGGTGAAGGAGGCCACCGCCATGGTGGCCATCGTGGCCAGGACGCCGACGGCCCGCTCCATCCGTACCCACCAGCCCGGCGCGGGAGCAGGTGTTCCCCCCTCGGGCCGCTGTCCGCCGCGCCCCGCGCCGTCGCGGGCGGTGCGCGGCCGTTGCGTGGCCCGGCCGCGCTGCCCCGGCCGCCGACTCGCCAGCGGCGCGCGTACCGAGGCGACCGCGGGCCGCTGCGCACGGAGCGCGATCCGGTGAAGCCGCGTGTGGTGTGCCCCGGCCCGGGGCGTCCCCCTCGTCACGCCGGCTATTGGACCCGAAACACCGGCGCCGCGGGGAAGCGGTTACCGGACATCTTGCGTCTGCCGGTCTACTGCACCCCCGCAGTCATCCCCGTCTCCACCCCCACCGCCCGCGCAGTCCGCACCCGGTGGGCCAGCCGTGCCTGCTTCGTCGTGGCATCGACCGTGTACGCGTCGATCGTCATCGCGCCGGCCGACACCTTCAGCAGCATGAAGCCGAGCCGGGCGAAGTCCTGCCAGGCCGCCGGGTGGGTGAAGTGGGCCTTGCCGTCGCCCGTCTTGGAGGCGGCGCCGCAGACGAGTTGCCGGGTGCCGCGGGTCCGGTCGGTGGGTTCCAGGATCTGCAGGGTGTGGTCGTGGCCGGACATGATCACGTCGGCGCGTCCGCACACCACCTCCTCGTACAGCTCCTTGAGGTGGATGCCGCTGGTGTAGTGCCCGATGACGAAGCCGTCGTAGGAACCGGCGCTGCCGTGCTTGCCGTTGTTCAGGTACGGGTGGTGGCCGAGGACGACCTTCCAGCGGGCGCGCGAGGCGCGCAGCGCGGTGTCCAGCCAGCGTCGCTGTTCGCGCATGTAGGGGCCGTTCCACCGGTAGTGGGGGTCGGTCTGTACGACGTACGAGGCGACCGGGTTGGTGTCGAGCGCGAAGAACTCCACGAGCGGGTCCTCCTGGGCGCCGCCCGCCGGAAGCGCGACGTTGTAGTAGCGGCCGGGCATGTACCAGCGGCGGGACGTGGCGGCGTAGGCGACCTCCCGGTCGCCGCGCGACGGGTCGCCGCCGCTGCCGGGCACCAGGCCCGAGCAGTCGTGGTTGCCCAGCACCATCAGCCACGGCACGTCGATGCCGGTGTTGGGCCGCTCGAACTTCTCCTCGAACTCCGAGTCGTGGTCGGACTCCGGGCCGTTCTCGTAGATGTTGTCCCCGAGGCCGACCGCCAGGCCGACGCCTTCGGCGCGGCAGATCTCCCTGGCCGCCGCGGTGACCGCGTGCTGCTCCGCCTTGCCGGTTCCGGCGTCGCCGGTGATCAGGACGGCGTACTCGCCGGAGGGGCCGGGCGTGGCGGGCAGTGGGAAGCGGTCCGGAGCGACGGTCCGCGCGGCGGCGACGGCGGGCTGCGGCGCTCCGAACGGCAGGGCGGCCAGTGCCGCTCCCGCCATCGCGCCGCCCAGCAGCGTCCGCCGGTGCACACCGGGTGCCGAGGCCGCCGTGTCCGCCGTGTCGTCCGCTACGGCGGCGTCGGCGAGGCCGGGGCCCGCCGTCCGCAGCCACTGGTCCTCGGTCAGGTCCGCCCGCGGCGGGATCAGCTCGCACATGGCTGGCTTTCTCTCACGGGCGGCGGGGCAACTGGTGACGGAGTGATGAACGCCGTGTGGACGTATGGGAAGGAGGGAGGGGGAGGGGACGGCGTTGGTTGCGCAGTTGGTTTCCGGTGGCCGGTCAGCGGCCCCGCCGGGCCAGCCGGCGCAGCGTCCGTCCGCAGTGCCGCGCGTACAGGCGCTGGAACAGCGGGACCACCGGCCCCGCCAGCCGCGTGTACCAGCGGCCCGGCACGCTGAAGGCCGTCATCGTGAACCACACCGCGCCGTCGGCCCGCATCTCCACCACGAACGACTCCTCGCCGCGCTGCGGATGACCGGCCAGCGTGCCGTACGCGAAGCCGATGCGCTCGCTCTCGTACTCGCTCCACACCACCCGGCACGGCGCCCACAGCCGCAGCGGTCCGAGGCCCAGGGCGCACTCCACCCGGACGCCGGGCGCGGCCTCCGGGGCCGAGGCCCGCACCCGTACGCCCGCGGCGCGGTGCATCCGGAAGCTGGTCACCGCGTGCCCCGCCGCTTCGAGGACCGCGCGGCCGTGGCCGAGGTAGGTCGCCTCGTGCAGGTGGCGGTAACCGCCGGGCAGCGGATGGCGGCGGGTGGCGCCTTCCTCGCGGTAGTTGAAGGGGGCGGGGGTGCCGGTGCTGCCGGTCATCGTGGGGCCTGCTTCCTCTGGTGCGGAGGTGGGTGGGGTGGCGTTCGGGGGAGCGGTCATACGGGCACGGGGCCGGCCGGGCGGACCGCGGCGGGCTCGTCGCGGAGGCGGCGCCAGGCGAGCAGCGCGCACAGGGCGAAGCCCAGCGCGTTGCCGAGTCCGTGGGTGGCCGCCATCCATGCCAGTGTGGGGTGCGGGACGCCGGTTGCCTCGCCGAGCGCCCAGCTCAGGGCGAGCAGCATGGTCGCGACGAGCACGGCGGCCGAGCCGCCGAGCAGCGCCCGGGTGGTCCGGTCCGGCGCGGTCGTACGGACGTCCCGCCAGGTGACCAGGGCGACCAGCCACATACCGGCGGTCAGGACCACCGCACCGGCCAGCTCGGCCCAGTCGTCGACGAAGTAGCCCGCCAGGACGAGCAGGGTTCCCACCGGCACGCTGAGCGCGGCGAGCGGCCCGGCCCTGCCGGGGCGGGCGGCGCGGCAGACCAGCCCGGCCACCAGCGCGGCGGCGAACCCGGCGAAGTGGAAGTGCGGCACGGTCAGCGACAGGATCTCCAGGTCGAAGCCGAACAGCCGGTGGCCGGAGCGCTCGGCGACCAGGGCCGTCCCGGCGACGGCCGGGGTGACGAGCGCCGTCAGTACGGCGATCTCGCCCGGGGCGAGGCTGCGGGTGCGGGCCAGCCGGCGCGGCGCGTACGAGGCCAGGGCGAGGGTGGCGAGCGCGTAGGCGGCGGCGAGCACGGTCGCGGCGGCGCCGCGCGGCAGCCACAGCGCGGCCGCGCCCGCCGCCGCGGCCAATGGCCAGCGGCGCCGCAGCCACCGCGTACCGGGTTCGCCGAGCAGCGCCAGCCCCGTCGGGACGACGACGAGCATGCCCAGCATGACGATGAGATCGACCAGTGCGGTCACGATGCCCCCAGATGCGACTCGAAGCGGGATTGAACGCGTTCAATGCGGGGGTCGGAGGTGGCGGTGGGTGCTCAGCGCACCCTGCCGTCCCACTGCCACGCCGTGCGCCGCGGCAGGCCGGGGAGCGCGGTCCGGCCCGTGCACCACAGCAGTACGTCGAACGGGCCGTGCCCGGGCGGCGCGGCCGGGGCGTCCGGGAAGAGCCGGGTCAGGGCGGCGGCGCTCAGGCCGGTGTCCGGTGCCCAGGGCGGGGCGGCCGGGCCCGGGGCCGGGTCTGGGTCCGGGCCCGGGTCCGGGTTCAGTGCGCGGGTGATGTCGTAGGTGTGGAGGAGCAGTTCCGTGATCCCCATGGCCGCGAAACCGGCGGCGTCGGCGTGCCCCCACGGATGCCAGGCCCGGACGTCGGACGGCGTGTCGCGGACCGTGGAACCGAGGAGCGAGGCCGCGATACGCAGCCCCTCCAGGCAGGCGGGGAGGGGTGCTCGCGGGTCGAGGGAGGCGAAGAGGGTGATGTAGCGGTCGGCGGGGCGGGCGATCAGCAGACCCGCGTACCCGGTCAGGCCGAGGGCGAGGTGGTCGAGGGTTTCCCGGCAGGTCCATTCCAGGCCGTGGGCGCGGCGCGACCAGTCCTGGTCCGCTCTTTCGAGGAGGGCGTCCAGGCAGGCGTCGGTGGCGGCAGCCAGCAGGCGGGGCCAGGCGGTGGCGGGCGGTGCCGCGTGGGTCGCGGTGGTCACCGGGGCTCCGCCGCCTTCCTGAGGGCCTCGATGACGCTCGCGTAGCTGCTGGAGCCGTGGCCCGCGGCGCGGGTCCGCTCCATGGCGGCCTTGAGCAGTTCCGGCAGCGCGTTGTCCACGCCGCGCGCCGCCGCGGCGTGGATCAGGTGGTCGATCGCGGCGATCTGGACCTCCACGGTGGCGTCGTCGCCCGGGTAGTGACCGGCGTCCACCTGGGGCGCGTACGTGGTGAGGAAGCCCGCCACCGCGCTCAGCCAGCGGATCGCGACCGGGGTGAACGCGGTGGCCGGGGTGCCCTCCGCGCCGACCAGCGCGGTGCCGTGCAGCCACCCGGTCATGGCGGCCCACATCAGGCCGAGCAGGGCCGCGTCGTACAGGGACGCCAGTCCCGGGTCCGTACCCAGGTACAGCGGGTCGCCCAGGGACGCGAGGACCGGGCGGTGGGCGTCGAGGACCGCGCGCTCACCGCTGTAGAGGAACATCATCTCCGGGCTGCCGACGCCCGGCGGGGTCGTCATGATCGCCCCGTCGAGGTAGTGCGCACCGTGCGACCGCGCCCACGCGGCGGCCTCCGCGGCCTGTTCCGGGGTGCCGGAGGTGAGGTTGACCAGCGTCTTGCCCGCGAGCGAGTCCGCCACCGGGTCGAGGACGGTGTGCAGGGCCGCGTAGTCCAGTACGCAGGCGATGACGAGCGGGCTCGCCGCGACCGCCGCCGCGGGGGTGGCCGCCACCGTGGCCCCGCGCTCCGCCAGCGGTTCAGCCTTGTGCGGCGAACGGTTCCACACCGTCGTCGCGTGGCCGCCCTTCAGCAGCGCGCCGGCCAGCGCCGTTCCCATCGAGCCCAGCCCCAGCACCGTCACGGCCGCGCGTTCGGTTTCCATGTGCGTCTCCTCGTACGTCCGCCGGTGTTCATGCGTCCGGCGGTTGATCACGTACGGACCACGCTCGCAGCGCGGGGCGGCCGCAACCAGTGACAGTGGTGACGGCCAGCACCAAATTCCTGCCACGTTCTTCCCGCACCTTGCCGCCGTTCTTCGTGCGCCCTTCGGGTGCCTATGCTTCCGGAATGAGCGTTGGTTCCGTCGCGGTCGTCGTGACCGAGGAGATCGGGGTCCCGTCGTGGGACCTGTACGAACTGAGCATCCCCTGCACGGTCTTCGGCAAGCCGCAGCCCGACCTCGCCGACCCCTGGTACGACCTGCGGCTGTGCGGCATCGGTGAGCGGGGGGACGCGGCGGGCGCGGAGGGCACGGCGGGGCTGGCCCTCCGTACCCCGTACGGACTCGACGACCTGGCCGGCGCGGACACGGTCATCGTCCCGTCGGTGCCCGACCCTTGTGTGGAGGAGGGCGAACCGCTGCCACCGGGGCTGCTCGCGGCGCTGCGCCGCGCCCACGACGCCGGCGCCCGCATGGTGTCCCTGTGCACCGGGGCCTTCGCGCTCGCCGAGGCCGGGCTGCTCGACGGGCGCCGCGCCACCGCCCACTGGATGCACACCGCCCAGCTCGCCGAGCGCTACCCGAAGGTGCGGGTCGACGACTCGGTGCTGTACGTGGACGACGGCGACGTGCTCACCAGCGCCGGGCTCACCGCGGGGCTCGACCTCTGCCTCCACCTGGTGCGGCGCGACCTGGGCGCGCACGTCGCCAACCAGCTGGCGCGCCGCATGGTCGTACCCGCCCACCGGCCCGGCGGCCAGGCCCAGTTCATCGACCTGTCCGTACCCGCCACCGACGACCAGGGCCTGGCCCCGGTCCTGGCCTGGGCCCGCGCCCACCTCGACCGGCCGCTGACCGTCGAGGACCTGGCGGAGCGCGCCGCGCTCAGCCCCCGCACGTTCTACCGGCGGCTCCAGGCCGCCACCGGCACGACTCCGCTCCAGTGGCTCCTCGACCAGCGCCTGGCGCGCGCCCAGAGCCTGCTGGAATCGACGGACCTGCCGGTCGAGAAGATCGGCGAACTCAGCGGCCTGGGCACCGCGAACAACCTGCGCCACCACTTCCTCAAGCGCGTCGGGGTCTCGCCGTCCGACTACCGGCGGGCGTTTCCCCGTACGGCACCGGACGTGCCGCTCGCGGGGTGAGGCGCGGGAGCCGTGGGCAAGGGGCCGGTGCCCCTCACGTCTCCATCGCCCCGTGCCGCCCCGCCCCCGCAGCGAAGCGCGCCGCGCCCGTCATCGCCTCCGCCAGGACACCCTGCCCGTAGCGGAATTCCTGAGCCATGGCGGCCTCCTCGGACAGGCCCTCCTGTGCCAGGAGGGAGGCGCGGTCGCTGCGCACGCACGCCTGGGGGAAGCGGGCGATGGCGGCTGCCAGCTCCTCGGCCTCGGCACGCGCCCGCCCCGGCGGGACCACCCGGTTGGCCAGGCCCATCTCCAGCGCCTCGGCCGCGCCCACCGGCCGCCCGGTCAGCACCATGTCCAGGGCGCGGCCGGTGCCGACGACGCGGGGCAGGCGTACCGTACCGCCGTCGATCAGCGGGACGCCCCAGCGGCGGCAGAACACCCCGAAGACCGCGTCCTCCTCCGCCACCCGCAGATCGCACCACAGAGCCAGCTCCAGGCCGCCCGCCACCGCGTGCCCCGCGACCGCCGCGATCACCGGTTTGTCCAGGCGCATCCGGGTGGGGCCCATCGGCCCGTCGCCGTCCGCCGCGACCCGGTTGCCGTGCCCGGTGCCGATCGCCTTGAGGTCGGCGCCGGCGCAGAACGTGCCGCCCTCGCCCCACAGGACGGCGGCGTGCGCCGTGTCGTCCGCCGCGAAGGCGCGGAAGGCGTCGGCCAGCGCGGCGGCCGTCGCGCCGTCCACCGCGTTGCGCGCCTGCGGCCGGGACAGGATGACGGTCGTCACCGGGCCGGAGCGCTCGACGCGTACGGCCTGCGCCGCCGGGCCGTTGCCGCTCATCCGGCCGCCTCCGTATGCGTCCGCTCCAGGATGGCCGTCAGGTCGGCCGTGGCGGGCAGGGTCCCGAAGGCGTGCCCCCACTCCCCGTCCAGCCGGGAGGCGCAGAACGCGTCCGCGACCGCCGGGTGGCTGTGCTGTACGAGCAGGGCGCCCTGGAGCGCGAGTGCCATCCGCTCCGCCAGCGAGCGGGCCGCGCGCTGCGCCTGGTCCGGGTCGCCGAGCGTGCCGAGCATCTTGCGGACGCCCGCGACGGCCGCGTCCAGCCGCCGGTCGGCGCCCGCAGCCGCGTCCACCTCGGCGAAGTACGCTTCCAGCGAGGCCGGTTCCTTGGCGAGCGCGCGCAGCACGTCCAGCGCGGCGACGTTGCCCGAGCCTTCCCAGATGGACAGCAGCGGTGCCTCGCGGTAGATGCGCGGCATGCCCGACTCCTCCACGTAGCCGTTGCCGCCCAGGCACTCCAGGGCCTCCGCCGCGTGCGCGCTGCCCCGCTTGCACACCCAGTACTTGCCGACGGCCAGCGCCAGCCGCCGCAGCGCGGCCTCGCCCGTGTCCCCGGCCTGCGCCCCGTCCACGGCGGTCGCCAGCCGCATCGCCAGTGTCGTCGCCGCCTCCGACTCGATCGCCAGGTCCGCCAGCACCGCCCGCATCAGCGGCTGTTCGGCCAGCGCGCGGCCGAACGCGTGCCGGTGCGCGGTGTGGTGCAGTGCCTGCCGCAGCCCGGCGCGCATTCCGGCCGCCGAGCCGATCACACAGTCCAGCCGCGTCATGTTCACCATCTCGACGATGGTGCGTACGCCGCGCCCCGGCTCGCCGACCGGCCAGGCCACCGCGTCCTCGTACTCGATCTCGGAGGAGGCGTTGGAACGGTTGCCGAGCTTGTCCTTCAGGCGCATCAGGCGCATGCCGTTGCGGGTGCCGTCGGGCAGCACGCGCGGCAGCAGGAAGCAGCTCAATCCCTCCGCCGTCTGCGCGAGCACCAGGAACACGTCGCTCATCGGCGCGGACGTGAACCACTTGTGGCCGGTGATGCGGTACGCGCCGTCGCCCGCCGGCACCGCCCGCGTCGTATTGGCCCGGACGTCCGAGCCGCCCTGCTTCTCCGTCATCGACATGCCCGCGATCAGGCCGGACTTGGTCAGCGGGGGCCGCAGCCCGTAGTCGTACGTACGGGACGCCAGCAGCGGTTCGTACCGCGCCGCCAGGTCCGGCGCGGCGCGCAGGGCCGGGACGGCGGCGTACGTCATGGAGACGGGGCAGCCGTGCCCCGGCTCGGCCTGGGACCACACGTAGAACTTCGCCGCGCGCACGAGATGGGCGCCGGGCCGGGAGTCCGCCCACGGCGCGGCGTGCAGCCCCCGCTCCACCGCCACGGTCATCAGCCGGTGCCAGGCGGGGTGGAACTCCACCTCGTCGATCCGGTGGCCGAAGCGGTCGTGGGTGCGCAGCCGGGGCGGCTGCTCCTCGGCCATCCGGGCCTGCTCCTGCACCGCTTCCGTCCCGGCGAGCGCGCCCAGCTCCCGCACCTCCGGCTCGCCCCACCCGGCACCCGCGCGGCGCAGCGCCGCCAGCAGGGCCGGGTCGTCCGCCGCGCTGAATCCGGTCAGCGGCGGCGCCTGATTCACGACTTCATGGGTTTCATGGGTGAGGGCCATACCGGGGACGTTACAGAAACAGAACAGGCGCGGGAAGACTGTAATGGAATGGGCTGTCATAGAGTCGGTGTTCGTGGCGGCCTGACGGCCGCCGGACTTCGAGGGGACGGAACATGAGGGAACGGGGCCGGGCCACGGCGGCGCGCGGTGCGGAGACCGGGGGCGGACGGCGGGTGCCGCTGCTCCTGGCGGTGGCGGCCGCCGCCTATCTGCTCGACCTGGGCAGCAAGGTGGCCGTGGTCGCGGAGCTGGAGAACGGCGCCCCCGTCAAGGTGCTCGGCGACTGGCTGGAGCTGCTGGTGGAGCGCAACCCCGGCGCGGCGTTCGGCATCGGTGAGGCGGCCACCATCCTGTTCACGGCCATCGCCGTGGCCGTCGCGGTGGTGATCGTCCGCCTGGCGCGCAAGCTCTACAGCACCCCCTGGGCGATCGCGCTGGGCCTGCTGCTGGGCGGCGGACTCGGCAACCTGACCGACCGTCTCTTCCGCACCCCCGGCGACTTCCGGGGCGCGGTGGTCGACTTCATCCACGTACGCGGCTTCAGCATCATGAACCTCGCCGACTGCGCGATCGTCTGCGGCGGCATCCTGATCGTGCTGTTCTCCTTCCTGGGGTGGGAACTGGACAACAGGGAGAAGACGGCGAAGGAGGAGCGTGCCGCGGCCCCGGACGGCGCGGTGTGCGGCGACGCGACCCGGTGAGGCGGGCGGCCCGCACCGGCGTGCGGGGCACCTCCTAGGATTCCGCCCGATGGACCACGACACCTCCGTACGCGACGCCGCGACGCGCCTCGGCCTGCCGCCGCTCACCGCCCGCTCCATCGTGCTCAGCACTCTCCTGGGCCACCACCCGCCCCGCCTCCCGGCGCGCGCCCTGGTGCGGGTCGGCGAGCTGTTCGGCATCGCCGAGGGCACCATCCGTGTCGCGCTGTCCCGGATGGTGGCCGCGGGCGACCTTCAGCAGGGGCAGGGGGCGTACGGGCTCACCGCGCGGCTACTGGAGCGCCAGGCGCGGCAGGACGAGAGCCGTACGCCGCGGACCCGGCGCTGGGACGGCGCCTGGGAGATCGCCGTGGTCACCGCCGAAGCGCGCCCGGCCGCGGAGCGGACCGCGCTGCGCCAGGCCATGGCGGAACTGCGGCTCGCCGAACTGCGCGAAGGGACCTGGCTGCGCCCCGGCAACCTGGAGCGCACCCGCCCGGCCGTGGTCGCCCGGCAGTGCACCTGGCTCACCGGCGCTCCGGACGGCGACCCGGCAGAGCTGGTACGTGACCTGTGGGACCTGGACGGCTGGGCGGCGCGGGCGCGCGCCCTGCTGGCCGCGCTGTCCGACGCCACGTCACCGGCCGGTCGCTTCACCGTCTCCGCCGCCGTACTGCGCCATCTCCTGACCGACCCGCTGCTGCCGGACGCCCTGCTGCCCGCCGACTGGCCGGGCGCCGAGCTGCGCAGCCGTTACGACGCCTTCGAGGCAGAGCTGCGCGATCTGCTGCGGCAGTACGTCACGCCCGGCAGCGCGGCCTGAGCCCGTCGGCAGGCGTTGAGTGGGTCTCGAATCCGGCAGTGCGGCCCGACCGTACGCAAGCGTTCAGCAGCCCTCGAACCCGGCAGCGCGGCCCGACCGTACGCAAGAGTTCAGCGGCCCTCGAACAGGAAGTCCAGGAAGAGGGTCGCCGACAGCAGCGCCGCGCTGCCCCCGGCCGTGAGCCCGTTGCGGGTCATCCGTGAGTCCAGCCGGACGAACGCCTTACGCCCGCGCGGGGTGCCGAAGCCGCCCGACGACAGCACGTCACGCGCGTCCATCTGCACCGACAGCAGCCCCTGCGACCCGCCCCGTTGCAGCAGAGTCGTGTCATCGAGCGTGGACAGCAGTGCCAGCAGCGCGTCCATGCGGGCCGTTACCTCGGACGCGCCGGCCGCGCGGGACTGGCGCAGCGCGGGCAGCGCCACGCCCAGGACGTTCGGGAAGCCGGAGCGGGCCTGGCCGACGGCGCCGGGAACGCCGTAGTACTGGCGGGCACGGCCGCCCAGCGACCGACTGGCGGCGGGGGCACCGCCGTCCGGCAGGCGCGCCAGCGTGGCCGCCGCCTCACAGGTCTCCACGTCCGAGCGGCAGTTCGTGGCGGCGGCACCGGCCACCAGCAGACCCACGGACCACAGTGCGCCGCGCTTGCCGGGCGCACCCGGACCCGCTTGGAGCGCGCGCTGCTCGCCGGCCCGGCCCAGCCGCCCGAGCTGTTCGCGCAGCCGCCGGTCCAGCGGCCGCCCCATGGCGGCCTCGGCCATGGAGGCGAAGGGAGCGTGCAGCAGCTCGGCGGCGTGCAGCGCGAGCGGGTCCGGCTTGGGGGCGAGCACCGTCTGCGCGGTGCAGGCGGCGACGGCGAGGTCGGCGAGCCGCAGCGGGAGGGGGCGGTCCGGGGAGGGGTGCGGGACCGTGTGCAGGACGGGGCGCTCGTGCGCCGGCGGCACGGCTTCGCGCGCGGCCTCCGGCCGCAGCCTCTTCATGATCGATCGGCCGCGGACCGCCGAACGGGCTGATGAAGTAGGAGTACCCATCGGTTCGCGCTCCCTCCGTGTTACGCCACGCCCTCCCAAATCCCTCCCAAAAGAGTACGGCTTCGTCCACACGTCCGACGCTCCGCCCCCTGGTCTGTCCGGTCCGCGCCCCCGCGCCGCCGGCCCGGTCCACCCCAGCGCCGCTCCGGCGCCCCGCGCCCGGACTTGGCGCTTCCTCCAACCCGGCTCGCATCCGCCAGGTGCATTCCCACGGAGAAATTGCAGATGAGAGAGCATCTGCCATACGGTGCCGCACATGCAGTCCTATACGATCGGCCAGGCCGCGCGCCTGCTCGGCGTCAGCCCCGATACGGCCCGCCGCTGGGCCGACGCCGGCCGCGTCGCCACCCACCGGGACGAAACCGGCCGCCGACTGATCGACGGCCGTGACCTGGCCGCGTTCTCCACCGAACTCGCCAAGAACGGCGCCACGGAGGACGACACCTCCCACACCTCGGTCCGCAACGCCTTCCCCGGCATCGTCACGGCGATCAAGCTGGGCGACGTCGCGGCGCAGGTGGAGATCCAGGCCGGTCCGCACCGGCTGGTCTCCCTCCTGACCCGGGAAGCGGTGGAGGAACTCGGACTGGAGGTCGGTATGCGGGCCACCGCCCGCGTGAAGTCGACCAATGTGCATATCGACCGCGTCTGACGCCCGCCGCTGCCCCGCGTCACCGCCCGCGTCCCCAAGGAGTCGATCCCGATGCCCCGTACCTCCGGTGTCACCCGGCGCCGCGCCCTCGCCGCCGCCCTGACCGTCGCCGTGCTCGCCCCGCTCGCCGCCGCCTGCGGGGGCGGTGACGACTCGTCCGCCGCGGACAGCGGCAAGACCACGATCAAGGTCCTCGCCGCCGCGTCCCTGACCGACGTCTTCGCCAAGGCCGCCGACGCGTACCACAAGGAACACCCCGACACCACGGTGAAGTTCTCCTTCGCCGGCTCGCAGCAGCTCGCCGCCCAGGTCAACCAGGACTTCCCGGCCGACGCCCTGGTCACCGCGGACACCCGGACCATGGACGGGCTGCGGGGCAAGACCGCCGAGCCGCAGATCATCGCCAAGAACCGGCTGGTGATCGCCACCGCCGAGGGCAACCCCAAGCACGTCAAGGGGCTGGCCGACCTGGCCGCCACCAAGAAGCTCAAGGTCGTGCTCGCCGCTCCCGCCGTGCCCGTCGGCCGCTACAGCAAGAAGGTCCTGGACCGGCAGCACGTCAAGGTCCAGCCACTCTCGCAGGAGCAGGACGTGCGGGGCGTGCTGAGCAAGGTCGAGCTGGGCGAGGCGGACGCGGGCATCGTCTACGCCACCGACGCGATGACCGCGCCGGACAAGGTCGACGCCGTACAGATCCCGGACGAGCAGAACGCGATCGCCGAGTACCCGGCCGCCACGCTCAAGAACTCGGAGCACTCCAAGGAGGCGGACGCGTTCGTGAAGTGGCTCGGTGGCGCGAAGGCGCAGAAGATCCTGCGCGACGCCGGCTTCCAGCAGCCGTGACGGAGCACGAGCCGCGACCCGCCATGTTCCCCTCGATGTCATGAAGCGCGACGCTCCCGAGCGCGACCGCGAGCCCGGTGCCGCACGCGGCCGGGCGCCCGCCGACGGCCGGGGCCGCACCCCCGGCACGGTGCCCGGCCGGGGACCCGGCGCCGGGCGCGCCCTCCTCCCCGGGCGCGCCCGGAAGGCCGTACCCGGCCGGCGCGCTCCGCTGGCCCTGGCCGTGCCCGCCGTCCTGGCGGTGGCGTTCCTGCTGGTGCCCATGGCCGGCATCCTCGCCCGTACCTCCTGGAGCGGCCTCGGCACCCATCTGACCTCCGACGGCGTCGTCGAAGCCCTGCGGATCTCGCTGGTCGTCTCCTGCTGGGCCCTGGGCCTGTCCCTGCTGCTCGGCGTGCCGCTCGCGTGGCTGCTGGCGCGCGTCGACTTCCCCGGCAAGGCGCTGGTGCGCTCGCTGGTACTGCTGCCGATGGTGCTGCCGCCGACCGTCGGCGGCGTGGCGCTGCTGCTCGGATTCGGGCGGCGGGGCCTGCTGGGCGGGTGGCTGGAGAGCTGGTTCGGCGTACAGCTGCCGTTCCACACGGCGGGCGCGGTGGTCGCCGCCACCTTCGTCTCGATGCCGTTCCTGGTCATCAGCCTCGAAGGCGCGCTGGCCGGGCTGCACGCGCGGTACGAGGAGACGGCCGCCTCGCTCGGCGCCGGGCCGCTGCGCGTCTTCGCCACCGTCACGCTGCCCATGGTCGCCCCCGGGCTCGCCGCCGGAGCCGCCCTGACCTGGGCGCGGGCGCTGGGCGAGTTCGGCGCCACGATCACCTTCGCGGGCAACCTGCCGGGCGTCACCCAGACCCTGCCCCTCCAGGTCTACCTGCTCCTCCAGGACAGTCCCGAGGCCGCCACCTCCGTCTCCCTGCTGCTGCTCGTCGTCGCGATGGCCGTCCTGGTCGCCCTGCGCGGCCGATGGGCGGGCGGGGGCGGCCCGGTGCGGGGGCGCACGAGCGGCGCGGTGACGCGTACGGACGCGGAGGGCGGCGGGGCGCCGGATGCCGACGGCACGTGGCCGGACCACATGACCGGCGCATCCGAGGCGTCCGGCCCGCCCGCCACCCCGGCCCC
>NZ_JOCQ01000134.1 GCF_000720725.1 Streptomyces rimosus subsp. rimosus | reverse complement strand
GCCCCCACCCCCACTGCCAACGAAGCACCCACCACCCCAGTGGCCGGTGACGCCCCGGGCCGGACTGCCGACGAGCGGCTCTACAACCAGGTCTGGGGCATGTTCGAGGACCTGTCCCGGACCGTCGCCGCCTACCGCAGCGCCATGGGCTTCGCCCAGTCCCGCCTGGCCAAGGAACTGGACGCGGTCAACGCCGACCCCGGCAACCGCGTCGGGCCCGCCGCCGACGCCGCCCGCGCCGCCGCGCATGACAAGCACGCCCGTCTCGCGGCCCAGGCCCGCGAGGTGCTCGACCGGGACCTCGCCCAGCTCACCGCCGAGGCCGAGGTCGTCGAGCCCGCGCTGCCGCCCGCCCTCGCGGACTGGAGCAGCCCCGTCTGGCACGGCTACCAGGTGCCGGGCGAGTACCCGATCGCCGTACGCCTCGGTGACCTGCGCCTGCCGGAGTGCCCGGACCTGCGCGTTCCCATGCTCGTACGGCTGCCGATGAACCGCGGCCTGTGGATCGACAGCGGACAGCCCGAGATGTTCCGCGGCGAGGGCGCGCCCGACGCGACCGCGGACGGCTTCGGGCCAGATGCTTTCGGGGCGGATGCCTTCGGACCGGACGCATTTGGAGCGGATGCCTTCGGGTCTGACAGCTTTGACGCCGCCGAGGTGCGGCGCCGGGCGATGGACACCGCCGTCACGCTCGCCGCCCGTCTGCTGGCCGCCCACCCGGCCGGTGAGCTCACTCTCCAGGTCATCGACCCGGCCGGTGCGGCGGCACCCGCGCTGGCGCCGCTGGTGGAGACGGGTGCGCTCCGCGAGCCCCCGGCCGCCGGGGCGCAGGGCGTGGCCGCGGTGCTCGGCGAACTGACCCGGCGCGTGGATCTCGTACAGATGGCGGTACGCAACCAGGCCGCCGAGTCGCTGCCGCCCGACCTGGACACGGCGGAGCAGCTGCTGATCGTCCACGACTTCCCGCACGGCTTCGACGACCGCGCCGTCAACCAGCTCCGCTACCTGGCGGACGAGGGCCCGTCGGTCGGCGTGCACCTGCTGATGGTCGCCGACCGGGCGGAGGCACGCGATTACGGGCCGGTACTGGACCCGCTGTGGCGTTCCCTGCTGCGGATCACGCCGGTTCCGGACGCCCACCTCGCCGACCCCTGGGTCGGGCACGCCTGGACGTACGAGCCGTCGCGCGTGCCGCAGGGCAGCCACGTGCTCCGGCAGGTCCTGGCCGACCTGGCCGAGGCCCGCCGGGCGCGCGGCCACAGCCGTACGAGGGAGAGCTGAGGCGCCACCAAGACGGGATCCGTCGCCGCCAAGACGAGCCCCGCCCCTTAGGCCGAGGCCACAGCCACCTCAACAGCGACAACCCAAGAGCCTCCGACCAGCACCTTTGCCCAACCCTTTACTTCACATTGCCTTTCCTTTACTCTCTAGGTGCGGAGGGGAGTATTCCTGCGCGACGTCCCCGTCATCACGGATCGCACCACTGACCAGATCCCGGGGCGTCGGCCCGGCTCGGGGAGCGCGTCATCGGCGCTCTCGGGTGGAAGAGACCTCCGGCAGCGACGACGCTGTGAGTGCCGTACGACTCTGCCGGAGGAGCAGTGGACGTTTCCCTGACCCTGTGGGTGCTGACCATCGTCGGTCTGTGCGCCCTGATCACCGCCGACTTCTTCATCGGCGGCCGCAAACCGCACGAGGTCTCCCTCAAGGAGGCCGGCATCTGGACCGCCGTCTGGGTCGCGCTCGCCGCGCTCTTCGGGCTCGGCCTGCTGGTCTTCGGCGGCGGGCAGCCGGCCGGTGAGTTCTTCGCGGGCTTCATCACCGAGAAGTCGCTGAGCGTCGACAACCTCTTCGTCTTCGTCCTGATCATGGCGAAGTTCGCGGTGCCGACCATCTACCAGCAGCGGGTGCTGATGGTGGGTGTGCTGATAGCGCTGGTGCTGCGCGCCGGGTTCATCGGCGCGGGTGCCGCGATCATCGCCAACTTCTCGTGGGTGTTCTACCTCTTCGGCGCGTTCCTCATCTGGACGGCCTGGAAGCTCATCCAGGAGGCGCGCGCGGAGGAGCAGGACGAGGAGTTCGAGGAGAACCGCTTCCTGAAGATGGTCGAGAAGCGGTTCCCGTCGACCGACCGGTACCACGGCACCAAGCTGTTCGTGGTCGAGAACGGGCGGCGCCTGATGACGCCAATGCTGATCGTCATGCTGGCGATCGGCACCACCGACGTGCTGTTCGCGCTGGACTCGATCCCGGCGATCTTCGGCCTCACCCAGGATCCGTACATCGTCTTCACCGCCAACGCCTTCGCCCTGATGGGCCTGCGGCAGCTGTACTTCCTCATCGGCGGCCTGCTGAAGAAGCTGGTGCACCTCTCGTACGGCCTGTCGGTCATCCTCGGGTTCATCGGCGTGAAGCTGGTGCTGCACGCCCTGCACGAGTCGGGCGTGAGCGTCCCCGAGATCAGCATCCCGGTCTCGCTCGGCGTCATCTGCGCCGTCCTTGTCGTCACGACGATCACGAGCCTGCGGGCCTCGAAGAAGCAGGCGCGGGCGGAGGCGGAGGCCGCCGCGGCCAAGGAAGGCGCCAAGGACGCCAAGGATGCCAAGGGTGCTAAGGACGTCATAGACGCCTGACCCACGGTCCGGACGGGCGGCCGCCCGCCCCGGCGCGGCCAGGGAGGCCCCGCGAGCACACCGCGGGGCCTCCCTCGCTGTCGGACAGTGACGACGGCCAGTCCGGACGTCACCAGCCGCGTTCGCGCCACTCGGCGAGGTGCGGGCGCTCCGCGCCGAGCGTGGTGTCCGAGCCGTGGCCCGGGTAGACCCAGGTCTCGTCCGGCAGCCGGTCGAACAGCTTGGCCGAGACGTCGTCGAGGAGACTGGCGAACGCCTTCGCATCGTTCCACGTGTTGCCGACACCGCCCGGGAAGAGGCAGTCACCGGTGAAGACGTGCGGGTGCCCGTGCGGGTCGTCGTAGATCAGGGCGATGCTGCCGGGGGTGTGGCCGACCAGGTGGCGGGCGGTCAGCCGCACCTGGCCGACGGCGATGGTGTCGCCGTCCTCGACGGGTACGTCGGTCGGTACGGGGATGCCCTCGGCGTCGTACCGGCCCGCGTATGTACGGGCGCCCGTCGCGTCCACCACCTCGCGCAGCGCGCCCCAGTGGTCACCGTGCTGATGGGTGGTCACCACGGCGGCGATACCGCTGTCGCCGATCAGGTTGAGGAGGGTGCGCGGCTCGGCGGCGGCGTCGATCAGCAGCTGTTCGCCGGTCGCGCGGCAGCGCAGCAGATAGGCGTTGTTGTCCATCGGGCCCACCGCGACCTTGGAGATCATCAGGTCGGCCAACTCGTGCACGTCGGCCGGTCCGCCGACCTTCACTGCTCCCGTGTAGCTCATGCGCCCACCCTAAAGCGGGGGAACGGCCGGAAGGGGGCCGCCCCGGGTGTCGAGTCCGGTGCCTTTGGCGCGGCCGGTGAGCCAGCCGACCAGTTCGGCGGGCGGCCCGGACACCACCACGTACGGGACGTCCCCGGTGTCCTCGGTGACCACGCCCGTGTGCTCCGTACGGCCGGTACGCCACCGCCGCCCGTCGGGCGCGCGCAGCTCCACGGCCGGTACGTCGATGTGGCCGGCGAACTTCACACCCGTCAGGAACGCCAGTTCCGCGTCGACGAAGGCGGTCGGCAGCTGCTCGATCCCGTAGCCGACGCCCAGGTCGATACGGTGCAGCTCGGCCTCGGCCAGACGGCGGAACGGCAGCCGGGCGGCGCGTTCGATGACGCCGTTGCGCATCTCCAGCTCGTACGAGTAGCGGGCGGGCGGCAGCGCCGCCGCTGCCGCGTCGAAACGATCGGCGCTGGAGCGCAGATCGTCCAGGTGCACGGCGAGCGGCCGGTCGGCACCGGCGGCGATGTCGGCCTCGCGGGCCTCGGCGCTGGCGTACATCGGGGTGCGGACGCCGGTACGCGCCCAGGTCAGCAGGTTGACCAGGGCATCGGCGTTGCGGGCCACATGGGCGAGCAGGTGGCCGCGGGTCCAGTCGGGCAGCAGTGACGGTTCTCCGATCGCCGCGTCGTCCAACTTCCCGGCGGAGACGAGCAGTCGGTCGGTCGCTTCGCGGACGGCGGCGGCGTCCTGCGCGAAATCCGGCGTGGCGGGGGGCGCGTTGTCGGTCATGGTCCGAAGCTAGCGCCGCCGTGGCCTCCGCGGGAGTCGGTCCGCACGGATACCGGGGTACGCGGGCGGCGCGAACGGCGTGGCCCGGACCCGGCCGGGCCCGCCGAAACGGACCGGCCGGGGCCGCGGCCGTTACCCGGCCGCCCTGTCGGGAGCGGGCGCCCCGTCGGAAGCGGCCGTCCGATCAGGAGCACCGAACCACCAGCGCAACGCATCCTCAAGAGCGGCCAGTTCGTCCACCGTGCAGGCAGCGGTGGCAGGAGCCGTACGGGTGGCGGCGGGAGCCGTAAGGGTGGCGGCCGCTGCCGTACGGGTGACGGCCGCCGTACCAGCCGTACCAGCCGTGTCGGCCGTATCAGCCGTACCCGCCCCCCAAGCCACCACCCCATCCGGCCGCACCAGCAGCCCGGCCAGTTCCGGATGGTCCGGGCAGCGGGCGGTCACCACGCGCAGCCGGTCCGCGTACCCGGCGGCGTACTCGGCGGCCCGGCCGGCCAGGGCGGGGTCGTCGGTGAGGGCGATCAGCAGCCCCCGCCCGTCCTCCAGGTGCGCGGCGAGCCGGGAGCCGTCGGAGAAGGCCAGGTCGGGGGCGCTGCGGCCGGTCAGCGGGTGCTCGCCGGGCAGGTCGTAGCGCTGCCACACCCCGGAGATCTTCTTGACGAAGTACGTGGTGCCGTCGACCGTGCCGGTCAGCTCGGTGACCACCTTGCGCAGGGCGCGGGAGTGCGGCGTCGGCCGCATCGCCGCGATCTGGGCGCGGGTCCACTCCAGCACCCACGCGCCGATCGGGTGCCGCTCGGCGGTGTAGGTGTCCAGCAGCCCGTCCGGCGCGTGGCCGTGGACCGTCGCGGCCAGCTTCCAGCCCAGGTTCATCGCGTCCCCGATGCCCAGGTTGAGCCCCTGGCCGCCGAACGGCGAGTGCACGTGCGCCGCGTCACCGGCCAGCAGGACGCGCCCGCGGCGGTACTCGGTGACCTGGCGGGCGTTGTCGGTGAAGCGGGTGGCCGAGTTCACCTTGGTGACCGTGACATCGGTGCCCGAGACCTTGCGCAGGCTCGCCTGCACCTCCTCCAGGGTGATGGGGGCGGCACGGTCCGCGGGCGGGCCGTCGAACTCGACGGTGAGGATGCGGCCGGGCACCGGGCCGTGGCTGTAAATGCCGTTCTCCGTCTCGTTCCAGCCCATGCCGAGCTTCTCGGCGCCGGTCATCTCCACCAGCGCCTGACGGCCGGTGATCTCCGGATCGGTGCCCGGGAAGGGGAACCCGGCGAGCCTGCGGACCGTACTGCGCCCGCCGTCGCAGCCCACCAGCCAGCCGGCCCGCAGCTCCTCCCCGCCTGCGTCACCGGCCTCTCCGGCCTCGCTGACGTGCACCGTCACCCCGTCCGTGTCCGTGTCGAAGCCGGTCACCTCCATGCCGCGGCGCACCTCGACGCCGAGTCCGGCGGCGCGCTCGGCGAGCAGCCGTTCCAGCGCCTGCTGCGCTATGAATCCGACACCGTCCGCCGGTCCGGCCCGGTGGAAGTCGGGATCGGAGGCGTCCAGGCCGTCGGCGCGCAGCATGATGCCCGCGAAGTGTCCGGCGAACCTCGGCGCCGGGCGTACGGAGCTCGCCCCGGCCGCCTGCCGCTGCTGCACGAAGGAGTGGAACCGGCCGAAGGCCTCCTTCTGTATGTCGGCGAGCGCGGGCAGCAGTCCGCGGCGGTAGAAGGCCTCCGCGCTGGGCGTGTTGATGCCGCCCGCCTTGATCGTCTCGTCCACCTCGGTCAGCCGCTCCAGCGCGACGACCCGCACCCCGCGCAGGGCGAGTTCGCAGGCGAGCATCAGTCCGACGGGCCCGGCGCCCGCGATCACCACGTCCGTTCGGGGAGCGGTTCCCCCGCTGTTCTCCAGGTTCATGCGAATGATTGTAGTCACTAAAAGTTTGTTTCGGATAAAATTCCGTGCATGGCTGATGACGTGCGGGACCAGGCGGGGCGCGGCGGTGGCGGCCGGGCGCCGGCGGGCGGCGACGGACTCTCGCTGCGCGAGCTGAAGAAGATCCGGACCCGGGAACGGATCTCCGGCGAAGCCACCCGGCTCTTCGTCGCGCGCGGCTTCGAGCAGGTCACCGTCGCCGAGGTCGCCCGCGCCGCCGAGGTCTCGACGATGACCGTCTTCAACTACTTCCCCCGCAAGGAAGACCTCTTCCTCGACCGCATCCCCGAGGCCTTCGCGCTGGTCACGCGGGCCGTACGGGAGCGGGACGAGGGTGTCGCGCCGCTGGAGGCGCTGCACCGCCTCGCGCTCGACCTGCTGCGGCAGGGGCACCCGCTCGCGGGCGTCGGGTTCTGGGACCGCTACTGGTGGCAGGTGCTGGTGGACTCGGCGGCTCTGCAGGCCCGCGGGCGCGAGGCCCTGGAGGAGTTCGAGAACACGCTCGCCGGACTGTTCGCGGAGGCCGAGGGCGCCGGGCCGGACGAGCACGGGCCGAGGCTGGCGGCGGCGCTGACCGTGGCCGCGTACCGCTCCTTGTACGCGACGGTCATCCGCCGCCAGATGGCCGGTGTCCCCGTAGAGGAGATCGCCGCGGAACAGAGGGAGCTGTTGCTGCACACGTTCGACGTGCTGTCGCGGGTGCTGTAGAGCGGGCGGACCGTGGCGGGGAGCGGCCGGGGCCGGACGGTACGTAAATCGAACAGCGGCTGCCCGGGCCGTGACTTCGGACACCTTCGCCCCGGCGCCGGTTCCCGCTCCTTCCGGCCCTGGGCCGCGGGAACCGGGGGTGCCGCAGGGGCGTGGGAGAAGGGGGGAGCGGCCTGTCGGTGATCGGCAGGAAGAGAGGCGGGGCGTCGTGTGTTGTCCAGAGGCGACCACACGTTCGGGTGAAGCGCTTCGACGGACACCGTAATTCGAATGCGCGTGCTATAGGCTCGTGTGTGGCATCAGTAAGACATTGCCGCGGCAGCCCCCATACCCTGGGGCGGGGGCTCGCCCAGCTTCCGTGCCCACCCGGCCCGGCGACCGGCAGCGACCGGCTCGCCCGACCGCCGCCGTCAGGGCCGCACGCAGCTGGGCCGCGGCCTCCCGCCCCTCTCCAGAAAGGTGCCGACCGGCGTGGCCGACCGTCTCATCGTCCGTGGCGCTCGCGAGCACAACCTGCGCAACGTCTCGCTCGACCTCCCGCGGGACTCCCTCATCGTCTTCACGGGGCTCTCCGGGTCGGGCAAGTCCTCGCTCGCCTTCGACACGATCTTCGCCGAGGGGCAGCGCCGCTATGTCGAGTCGCTCTCCTCGTACGCCCGGCAGTTCCTCGGGCAGATGGACAAGCCCGATGTGGACTTCATCGAGGGCCTGTCCCCCGCGGTCTCGATCGACCAGAAGTCGACCTCGCGCAACCCGCGCTCGACGGTCGGCACGATCACCGAGGTCTACGACTACCTCCGCCTGCTGTTCGCCCGTATCGGCAAGCCGCACTGCCCCGAGTGCGGCGACCCGATCGCCCGGCAGTCGCCGCAGGCCATCGTCGACAAGGTCCTGGAGCTGCCGGAGGGCAGCCGCTTCCAGGTGCTCGCCCCGCTCGCGCGCGAGCGCAAGGGCGAGTTCGTGGACCTCTTCTCCGACCTCCAGACCAAGGGCTACAGCCGCGCCCGCGTCGACGGCGTCACGATCCAGCTCTCCGACCCGCCCAAGCTCAAGAAGCAGGAGAAGCACACGATCGAGGTGGTCGTGGACCGCCTGACCGTCAAGGACAGCGCCAAGCGCCGGCTGACCGACTCCGTCGAGACCGCGCTCGGCCTCTCGGGCGGCATGGTCATCCTCGACTTCGTCGACCTGGACGAGGACGACCCGCAGCGCGAGCGGATGTACTCGGAGCACCTGTACTGCCCGCGCGACGACCTGTCGTTCGAGGAGCTGGAGCCCCGCTCCTTCTCCTTCAACTCGCCCTTCGGCGCCTGCCCCGACTGCACCGGCATCGGTACGCGCATGGAGGTCGACCCCGAGCTGATCATCCCGGACGAGGAGAAGTCCCTCGACGAGGGCGCCGTCCACCCCTGGTCGCACGGCCACACCAAGGAGTACTTCGGCCGCCTGATCGGCGCCCTGGCCGACGCCCTCGGCTTCCGTACGGACATCCCCTGGGCCGGGCTGCCGCAGCGCGCCAAGAAGGCGATCCTCAACGGCCACCGCACCCAGATCGACGTCCGCTACCGCAACCGCTACGGCCGCGAGCGCTCGTACACCACCGCGTTCGAGGGCGCCGTGCCGTTCGTCAAGCGGCGCCACCAGGAGGCGGAGAGCGACAGCAGCCGCGAGCGCTTCGAGGGCTACATGCGCGAGGTGCCCTGCCCGACCTGTGAGGGCACGCGCCTGAAGCCGATCGTCCTGGCCGTCACGGTCAAGGGCCGCTCGATCGCCGAGGTCTCGGCCATGTCGATCAGCGACTGCGCCGACTTCCTGCGCGAGATGAAGCTCGACGCCCGCGAGAAGAAGATCGCCGAGCGGGTCCTCAAGGAGGTCAACGAGCGGCTGAAGTTCCTGGTCGACGTCGGCCTGGACTACCTCTCGCTCAACCGCGCCGCGGGCACCCTCTCCGGCGGCGAGGCCCAGCGCATCCGGCTCGCCACCCAGATCGGCTCCGGCCTGGTCGGCGTGCTCTACGTCCTGGACGAGCCGTCCATCGGCCTGCACCAGCGCGACAACCACCGTCTCATCGAGACGCTGGTGCGCCTGCGCGACATGGGCAACACGCTGATCGTCGTGGAGCACGACGAGGACACGATCAAGGTCGCCGACTGGGTCGTGGACATCGGCCCGGGCGCCGGCGAGCACGGCGGCAAGGTCGTGCACAGCGGCCCCATGAAGGAGCTGCTGGCCAACAAGGACTCGGTCACCGGGCAGTACCTGTCCGGCCGCAAGGCCATCGTGACGCCCGAGGTGCGGCGGCCCGCCGACCCGGCGCGGCAGCTGACGGTGCACGGCGCGAAGGAGAACAACCTCCGCGACATCACCGTCTCCTTCCCGCTCGGCGTGCTCACCGCGGTCACCGGCGTCTCCGGCTCCGGCAAGTCCACGCTGGTCAACGACATCCTCTACACCCACCTGGCCCGCGAGCTGAACGGCGCCAAGTCGGTGCCCGGCCGCCATGTCCGGGTCTCCGGCGACGACCAGGTGGACAAGGTCGTGCACGTCGACCAGTCGCCCATCGGCCGTACGCCGCGCTCCAACCCCGCGACGTACACCGGCGTCTTCGACAACGTCCGCAAGCTGTTCGCGGAGACGATGGAGGCCAAGGTCCGCGGCTATCTGCCGGGACGCTTCTCCTTCAACGTCAAGGGCGGCCGCTGCGAGAACTGCGCGGGCGACGGCACGATCAAGATCGAGATGAACTTCCTGCCGGACGTGTACGTGCCGTGCGAGGTCTGCCACGGCGCGCGCTACAACCGGGAGACCCTGGAGGTCCACTACAAGGGCAAGTCCATCGCCGAGGTCCTGGACATGCCGATCGAGGAGGCGCTGAGCTTCTTCGAGGCCGTCCCGAGCATCGCCCGGCACCTGAAGACGCTCACCGAGGTCGGACTGGGCTACGTCCGGCTCGGGCAGTCCGCGCCGACCCTCTCCGGCGGTGAGGCGCAGCGCGTCAAGCTCGCCTCCGAGCTGCAGAAGCGCTCCACCGGCCGTACGGTCTACGTCCTGGACGAGCCCACCACCGGTCTGCACTTCGACGACATCAGCAAGCTGATCAAGGTGCTGTCCGGCCTGGTCGACAAGGGCAACTCGGTCATCGTCATCGAGCACAACCTCGACGTGATCAAGACCGCGGACTGGATCGTGGACATGGGCCCCGAGGGCGGCAACGGCGGCGGCCTGGTCGTCGCCGAGGGCACGCCCGAGCAGGTCGCGGCGGTCCCGGCCAGCCACACCGGCAAGTTCCTGCGGGACATCCTGGGCGACCGGGTCAGCGACGCGGAGCCGGCCACGGCGGGCGGGACGAGGAAGCGCGCGGCGAAGAAGACCGTCGCCGCGACGAAGGCCACGGCGAAGAGGACCGTTTCGGCGAAGACGGCCACCAAGGCAGCCGCTTCGAAGACGACGGCGAAGAAGACGGCCGCCAAGCCCGCGGCCACCAAGAAGGCGGCGGCCACGAAGACGGCCGCCAAGAAGGCGACACGGGCCCGCCGGGCCTGATCGCCGCCGACGGCCGACGGGCCGCCGCCCCACCCGTGGTACGGGGAGGGCGGCGGCCCGTCGTCGCGCAGGCCCCGGGCGGCCGGGACCGCCCGTACGACACAGGCCCTTACGGCTGCGGAACCCGCCGCCCCCTCACTCCGGCCCCACCAGCTCCGTCGCATACGGCGGCTGCGCGCCGGGGCGGGAGCAGGTCAGCGCCGCCGCGCGGGCCGCGAAACCGAGGATGTCGCGCCAGGCGTCGGGGGACAGGGCGGCGAGCGCGCCGGGGGACAGGGCGCCGTGCGCGTCGAGGCGGTGCAGCAGCGCCGCGTTGACCGTGTCGCCCGCGCCGATCGTGTCCGCGACCTCGATCCGCTCCCCGGGCACCGCGATCTCGTCCCCGCCCGGCGTCCGTACGGACAGCCCGGCGCCGCCGCGCGTGAGCACCACCGCCGCCGGACCGGCCGTCAGCCAGTCCTTCACCGCGGCCGCGACGCCCTGCGATCCGGCCAGCCACTCCGCGTCCTCCTCCGAGAGCTTCAGCAGCGTGACGTGCGGCAGCCAGGAGCGGAAGCGGGCGCGGTAGGCGTCCGCGTCCGCGATCAGCCCGGCGCGGATGTTGGGGTCCAGCGCCGTGAAGATGCCGCGCTGCGCCGAGCGGCGCATCAGGGACTCGTAGGCGCTCGCGCCCGGCTCCAGGACCAGCGAGCAGGTGCCGAACGACACCGCCCGCGTCGCGTCCGGCAGTTCGGGCGGAAGGGCGAACAGCCGGTCGGCGGTGCCGTCGGCGTAGAAGCCGTAACCCGCCGAGCCGTCCGGGCTGATGTCCGCGACGGCCAGGGTGGTGGGCTCGGGCCCGCGCTGCACCAGCGAGATGTTCACGCCGTCGGCGCGCAGCCCGCGCAGCAGCTCCTCCCCGAAGGTGTCGGTGGACACCCGCGAGCAGAACGCGGCGGGCGAGCCGAGCCGTCCGAGGGCGAGGGCGGTGTTGTACGGGCCGCCGCCCCGGCGCGGCAGCAGCGCGGGCAACGGCCCGTCCCCGGACGGCGATTGCGAGCTGGGCACGAGGTCGATCAGGGCCTCGCCGGCGACGACGATCACGACAGTCCTGGCCTTTCTGGGGGTGGGGGAGGGGCCGGTCAGCGGCCGGCGCCGGTGCAGCCGCAGGATTCGCGGTGCACATACGTACAGGGCAGCCGGAGGGTGCGCGGCGGGCGCTCCGGGTCCTCCAGCCGCTCCAGGAGCAGCCGGACCGCGGCGGCCCCGATCTCCTTGCTGGGCTGCGAGATCGCCGTCAGACGCGGGGCGAACAGGTCCGCCCACGAGAAGTCGTCGAAGCAGGCCAGGGCGATGTCGCGGGGCACGTCGAGGCCGAGGTCGCGCAGCGCGCGCAGGGTGCCGATCGTCATCGCGTTGTTGGCGGTGATGATCGCGGTGGGCGGTTCGGGGGCGGCCAGCAGGTGCCGGGTGGCGTCCTCGGCGCCCTCCGCCTCGGAGTTGCCGCCCGCGAGCAGTTCGGGGGCGAAGGGCAGGCCGCGGGCGCGCAGCCCCTCGCGGTAGCCCTGGACGCGCTCCGTGGTGGTGCTCAGCCCGGGCAGCCCGGCCACCAGCCCGATCCGGGTGTGGCCCAGCTCGGCGAGGTGCTCGACGAGCTGCCGTACCGGGGCGGTGTTCTCCGCGCAGACCTGGTCGTGCGCGTCACCGACGAGCCGGTCGAGGAAGACGGCCGGAACCTTGCGCCGGGTGAGGTAGTCCACCATGCCCGCGGGCTCCGCGGACGGCGCGACGATCATGCCGTCCACCCGGCGCTCGTGCAGCAGCCGCACGACCTTCTGCTCGTGCGCGGGGTCGTCGTGCGGATCGGCGATCAGCAGGCTGTAGCCCGCCTCCAGGGCACCGGCCTCGACGCCCTGGAGGATCTCGGTGAAGTACGGGTTGCTGATCGCGGAGACCGCCAGGCCTATGGAGCGGGTGCGCGCGGTGACCAGCGAACGGGCCAGCGTGTTGTGGGTGTAGCCCAGCTCGTCGATGGCCGCGAGGACGGCGGCGCGGGTGTCGGGGCGTACCGGCCGGGTCTCGTTGAGCACATGCGAGACCGTGGCCACGGAGACCCCCGCCCGCCGCGCCACATCGACCATCGTCGTCATCCGGTCCGTCTCCCCGAGTCCGTCGCCCTGTTCCGCCGGCAGGTGGTGGTCGCTGCCGTACGTAGTCCATCACAGCCTAGACGTAAACGCTTGCGCAAACGTTTACCAGCGGGTTACGTTCACGCCACCCCATCCCGCAGCACCCGCAATAACCGCAGCACTCGCAACACCCGCAACACCGCAAACACCGCACGAAGACGTGAGGAGGCGCCATGCGCGCTGTCGTGGTCACCGAGCCGGGCCGTACCGCCCTGACCGAAGTCCCCGATCCCCGGCCGGAACCCGCGGAGGTCGTCGTACGCGTCTCCTCGTGCGGGCTGTGCGGGACCGACATGCACATCCTCGGCGGCGAGCTGCCCGCCGTGCCCTACCCGCTGATCCCCGGCCACGAGCTGACCGGCGAGGTGGTGGCCGTGGGCGAGGGCGTGACCAGCCCCGCCGTCGGCGACCGGGTCGCGGTCAACCCGAACATGCCGTGCGGCGCCTGCCACTACTGCCGCATCGGCCGCGCCAACCTGTGCGAGGACTACCAGGCGATCGGCGTCACCCAGGCGGGTGGTTTCGCCGAGCTGGTCGCGGTGCCCGCGCGCTGCTGCCACCTCGTCCCGGAGTCCTTCTCCGAGGCCGCCGCGGGCCTGATCGAGCCGCTGTCCTGCGCGGTGCACGGCCTGAACCGGCTGCCCCGGCGCCCCGGCGAGCACTACCTGATCTACGGCGCCGGCACGATGGGCCTGATGATGGCCGCGCTGGTGCGTACCGCGGGCGCCGCCTCCGTGTCCGTCGTGGACCTCAACAAGGACCGGCTGGCCTTCGCCGAGAGCTTCGGCCTGGACGCGGCCGTCACCGACGCGGACCAGCTCGGCCGGAAGCCCGGCTTCGAGGTCGTCATCGACGCGACCGGCGCCGTCCCGGCCATCGAGGACGGCCTGGGCCGGGTCCGCAAGGGCGGCACGTTCCTCCAGTTCGGCGTCACCGACCCGGCCCGCTCCGCGAAGTTCTCGCCGTACCTCGTCTACCACCACGAGATCGACATCATCGGCTCGATGGCCGTGCACAACAGCTTCCAGCCCGCCATCGACGTGCTGGCGGCCGGGCTCGACCTCGATCCGCTGGTCAGCGACGTGTACGGGCTGGAGGACTTCGACGAGGCAGTGGCCCGCTTCCGGGCCGGCACCGGCCGCAAGATCCACATCGCGCCGCAGGGCCCGCAGCCCGCGCGGAAGGGGTGACCGGCCGTGCCCGCACGCATCAAGAACGCCCTGATCTGGGTCTTCGGCGCCCTCGGCGGCATCCTGTGGGGCTATGACACCGGCGTCATCTCCGGCGCCATGCTCTTCATCAAGAACGACATCGCGCTGACCCCGCTCCTGGAGGGCATGGTCGTCTCCGGCCTGCTGGTCGGCGCGATGCTCGGCGCGGGCCTGTCCGGGCGGCTGTCCGACTCCTGGGGCCGGCGCAAGCTGATCCTCGCCGCCTCCGCCGTCTTCATCCTCGGCACCCTCGGCGCCTCCCTGGCCACCACCCCCTGGACGCTGATCGCGTTCCGCTTCGTGATCGGCACCGGCGTGGGCATCGCCTCCGTCGTCGTACCGCTGTACCTGACGGAGCTGGCGCCCAAGCACCTGCGCGGCGGCCTGACCTCGCTGATGCAGCTGCTGGTCACGGTCGGCATCTTCCTCGCGTACGTCACCGACTACCTGCTCGCCGGGGCCGAGGCGTGGCGCTGGATGATCGGCCTGGGCGTGGTGCCCGCCGCGATCCTCGCGCTCGGCATCATCACCCAGCCCGAGAGCCCCCGCTGGCTGGTCGGCAAGGGCCGCGGCGAGGAGGCGCGGCAGGTGCTGGCGCGGCTGCGCGGCCCGGGCGCCGCGGCCGATGCCGAACTGGCCGAGATCGAGGAGACCGAGCGCATCGAGCGGGCCGAGAGCCGGTCGCTGACCCTCAAGGACCTCGCCTCGCCCCGGCTGCGGCCGGTCCTGCTGGTCGGGATGCTGCTGGTCTTCTTCCAGAACTTCGTCGGGATCAACACGATCATCTACTACGCGCCGACGCTGCTCACCGACATCGGCTTCGGCTCCGACGGGGCGATCCTCGCCAACGTCGGCATAGGGCTGCTCAACATGCTCATGACGCTGCCCGCCATGCGCCTGATCGACCGCAAGGGGCGCAAGCCGCTGCTGCTGTACGGCGCGCTCGGCATGTGCGTGGCCATGCTCGTCCTGGCCGCCACCAACCTGTCCGGACTCGGCTACGGGGCCGCGCTGTCCACCCTCACCCTCTTCGGCATCGCCCTGTACATCGCGTCCTTCGCCATCTCCTGGGGCCCGGTGCAGTGGGTGATGCTGCCGGAGCTGTTCCCGATGCGGATCCGGGCTGCCGCGGTGAGCCTGTGCGTGATGTTCAACTGGCTGTTCAACATGGTGGTCTCGCTGGTCTTCCCGTCGCTGCTGCGCGCCTGGGGAGCGGGCGTCAACTTCCTGTTCTTCGCCGTGACGACGTTCGCCGCCTTCGTCTTCGTACGCAAGCTGCTGCCGGAGACCAAGGGCCGCAGCCTGGAGGAGATCGAACGGGATCTGCTCAAGGGCCGGGAGGGTCATCTTCCGGACACCGGCGAGGGCCGGTCGGGGCAGTCCGAACCGGACGGATCGGTACCGGTATCGTCGGGAGCCGACGCCGCACGGTGACGCAGCGTCGCCGACCGAGCATCCGGGAGTACGAGATGAGCCAGCCCCCCGCCCGCCGTACCGTGCTGCGAGGGGCCGCGCTCGTCGGCGCGGCGGGCTTCGGTGTCGCCGCCTGCTCCGGCGGCGGTTCGGACGGCGCGTCCGCGACGCCCGACGAGCCCGTCACGCTGGGCGCCGCCGATGAGGTGCCGGTCGGCGGCGCCAAGCTCTACCGCGAGAGCCGGCTGCTGGTCTCGCAGCCCGAAAAGGGCCAGTTCAAGTGCTTCAGCGCCAAGTGCACCCACGCGGGGTGCGTGCTGGACAAGATCGAGCGCAACCAGGGCAACTGCCCCTGCCACGGCAGCCGGTTCGATGTGACGACGGGCAAGGTCATCCAGGGGCCCGCCAGTAAGCCGCTGCCGGAGGTGCCGGTCAAGGCGCAGGGCGGCAAGCTGATCGCCGGCTGACGCGGGGCTGCGGGGCGGCCCCGGCCGGTGACGCTGCGCGGTTGGCCGGAAACGGACCGCTCGGTGGCAGGGGCCTGACAAGGGACCGGAAGAAGATCTACGATCGCCTGACGTGATGCGCCGATGACGCGCGAGGGGGGCTCGTCGTGCCGGAATCTCCGGGTCGCGGCCCTGTGGGGGCGGCATGACCGAGCGCCGTTACCGGGTCATGTGCCCTCCTGTCCCCACACGTCATGGAGTACCACCCGCGATGCACTGGAGGCGACTGCGCCGCCGCTGCCGGCGCGTGATCGACGGGATACCGCTGCCCGAGCCGTTCTCCGCGCAGCAGCTGTGCGCCCGGCTCGCCGCCGACCGGGACCGTCCGCTGCGGCTGATGACCCTGCCCACCCCGACCGGCCTGGGCATGCCGACCGGCATGTGGCTGGCCACCGAGGAAGGCGACTACGTCTTCTACGACGGCCGGACCAGCCCGCTCCACCAGGAGCACATCATCCTCCACGAGATCGGCCACCTGGTGTGCGACCACCGCACGGCCGTCGAGGACCAGCGGCTCTTCCGGCACATCGACGTGGAGGACCCGCGGTCCATCCGGCGCGCCCTGGGCCGTACCCGCTACTCCGACCGGCAGGAGCAGGAGGCGGAGATGATCGCCAGCCTGATCCTGGAGGGCGCCGGGCGGGTGCCCGCGCCGACGCTGCTGTCCGGCACGCTCGGCGGTCTGGCGTCCGGCATGGGCCTGCCGGGCGCCCGGCATCCGGGAGCGCCGTGTTCACCTGGCTGACCGACCTCGCCTGGCTGGAGAACGCCGGGATCATCGCGCTGTGGGCCGTGGTGCTGGTCCGCGCCCCGCGCGGCCTGGCGGACCGGGCGCAACGCCCCCTGTGGCTCGCCATCGTGATGATCGCGCTGGCCATGTCGATGCACCTGGAGCCGGTCACCGCCGTCCTGGCCCGGCTGGTGCCCGGCGCGCACTGGGTCGATCTGAGCACCCACCTGTTCAGCATCGTGGACGCCGCCGCCGTGCTGTGGTTCATCTTCCAGGCCGCGGGGCGGCGGCGCCGTACGGTCCTGGTGTTCGGCGCGGCCCTCGCGGTCATGGCGGCGCTGGTCGTCCTGGACGTGACCGGGCCGCCGCACGCGCGCAACCAGATCACCCCGTCGCCGGACATCCCGAGCGTGCCGGACGCCTACTGGTACGTCTTCTTCGCCTTCCACCTGACGGCCGACACCACCTGCGGCTTCGTCTGCTGGGCCCAGGGCCGCACCGGCGCGCCCCGGCTGCTGCGGTACGGGCTGCGCCTGTTCGGCACCGGCATCCTGCTGGCGTCCCTGCTGTGGGTGCTCAAGCTCTGCTACCTGTTCACCCGTTCGCCGGTCTTCGGCCCGCTGTTCTCGCCGGTCACCGGCGTGGAGGCGCTGTTCATCGCGGCGGGCGTGGCGCTGCCCGCGGCGGCCGGGGCCCGGCGGCTGTGGCAGGACCGTACGGCCTACCGGGGGCTGGCCGTGCTGTGGCGGGAGCTGACGGCGGTGACGCCGGACGTGGTCCTCGGGCCGGGCAGCCGGCTGCGCGACGCGGTGCTGCCGCTCCAGCTGCGCCTGTACCGCCGGGTCATCGAGATCCGCGACGCGATGATCGTGCTGCGCGACTACGTCTCCCCGGCCACCCTCGACGGGGTCCGCCGGCACGTGGACGGGCAGCCCGTCCCCGCCCACCTGGCCGACGCGCACGTCACCGCCTGCTGGCTGGCGGCCGCGCTGCACGCCCGGCGCACCGGGGAGGCGCCGCAGGCCCAGACGGTCAACCTCGCGGGACCGGGCGCGGGTGATCTCGGCGCGGAGGTCCGGCATCTGCTGCGGATCGCGGATGCCTACCGGTCTCCCGTGGTACGCGCCTACCGGGCGGCACATGTCGACACCGGGTGACGGTGCCGTGTCGCGGCCCGCCGCCGGGCCGCCCCATCCCGTACGACGAGAGGAAGACCGTGCTCATTGCCTTCGCCCTGACGCCCATGGGCGTGGAGGAGAACGGCGCGGCGTACGTCGCCGACGCCATCAAGATCATCCGGGAGTCCGGGCTGCCGAACCGCTCGGACTCCATGTACACGATGATCGAGGGGGACTGGGACGAGGTCATGGACGTCGTCAAGCGCGCGACCGAGGCGGTCGCGGCCCGGGTGCCGCGCGTCCAGGTCAGCATCCGGGCCGACGTGTGGCCGGGGATGGACCGCCCGCTCGACGGGAAGATCGCCATGCTGGAGCAGCGCGTCGCGCACAACGCGGCGGCCGCGGGCGCCCTGGGCGGCAGCACGGCCGCCGCGGACGCCGACGCGTCGGGTATTCCAGCCACCGGGGCGTCGGGCGTTTCGGCCACCGGCGCCGAGCCCACCCCGTAACGGCACAACGGCTCCGGACGGCGGCCGTCCGGATCACCCCCAGTCCCAGCCGATCCCCACGATCCCGGGCCGTACGCCCTGCTCCACCAGGTGTACGGCCCGGTGCTGCCCGCTCAGCGTCAGCTCCTGCTGCCCCGAGCGCGGCGCGCCCGCCTTCGTCCGGGTGAAGCGGCGGCAGCGTACCGGCAGGGCCGTCTCGTCGAAGCACACCTGGAGGACGTACTGGCCGCCGGCGAAGCGGAAGCCGCGTACGTACTCCGCGCTCTGGCCGCCGCTGCCGTCCTCGAAGGTGTAGCCGAAGACATGGGTGTCGCCCGAGCGCAGCCGGACGTCGAAGAGCAGCTCGGCGACCACCATGGCGGTGGCGGCGTGCCGGCGGACCCGCCCCAGCCGGCAGTTCTCCCCGGCCGTGACGACCACCCGGGACGTGTCGCAGCCCGCGTCGCCCTGGTGGATGGCGATGTAGCGGTCCACGCCGTCCCGGTGGGCGCGCACCACCTGGAGGGAGCGGCGCCCGCTCATCTCGCGGGCGGCCCCGATGTGCACCCACTCGTGGTGGCCGACCGTGTGCAGTCCTCCGTCGGTGGGGGCCTCCAGTTCGGCCAGGAGCTGGTGCAGGACGTCGGAGGGGTCGAAGAGCGTGCGGTAGGAGCGGGCGGCGGGGCGCTCCTTCGTCTCGGGCCGTGCACCGTTCTCGGGGACCAGCAGCCGGTGCAGGGAGTGTGCGGGCAGCTCCAGGACCTCCTCCAGGGCCCGTACGGCGCGCAGCGACTCGGGGCGCTGGGGGCGCCGCGCCCCCTGCTGCCAGTAACTCAGGCTCGTCACTCCGACCTTGATCCCGCGCTGTGCCAGCTTGTGCTGGACGCGGTGCAGGGCCAGCCCGCGGGCGGCCAGGGCGGCCCGCAGGGCCAGGTGGAACGGGCCGGTCTGCAGCACCTGTGCCAGCTCGGTCAATTGTGGTGATACCGGACTGGTTTCCGGATGTGTCCGAGGTGTCTGGTGTGCGGGTTTCCGGTGCATTTCATGGAACTCACGAGGTGTGTGAGGTGGATGTTGCGTCGTGTGCTGTGTCATCGCCCAACCCTTCGGCGCGCGCGGTGAACGTTCACAACCGGACTTCACACCGTGCGCTGGCCCTGCCTGTCCGCTGCAGTACGCCGGGCGCGGGCCGTTCACACCCGGGACCGGACGTCCACACCCCCATGTCACCCCGCATTGAAGCGTGTTGACCTGCTCCCGACAACACCCGATGCTCCTGACCAGCATCCGGATGCGCTCCTCCGTAACAACCCCCTCGTTCGGGAGGAACGCGATGACCTTCGCACCACACCGGCGCGGCACGCGCCGCAGATGGCTGTCGGCCGCGGCACTGTCGGCCGCCGCGCTGACCGCCGTACCCGCCGCACCGGCCACCGCCGCGCCCGCCCCCACCGGCACGGCAGCCACCGCCCCCCACGCGGTGGCGGCCGCCAACCGGCTCAACATCACCATGCAGGCCCAGGAGAAGACCAACTGGTGCTGGGCCGCCTCCGGCAACACCATCGCCACCTTCTACGGCAGGCGCTACAGCCAGAACCAGTTCTGCAACGCGGCCTTCAACCGGCAGCAGGGCACCACCTGCCCCAACAACCAGGCCACACTCGGCAACGTGCAGAACGCGCTCGACTGGGCCGGCATCAACCGCGGCTCCTACGTCTCCGGCTACCTGAACTACAGCACCGTCCAGAACGAGATCAACGCGGGCCGCCCCGTCGAGACCCGTATCCAGTGGTCCTCGGGCGGCGGGCACATGCACGTGATCTACGGTTTCGACACCGCGAACCACTGGGTCTACTGGGGTGACCCGTGGGGGTCCAACAACCGCTACAACTGGGGCGACTACAACTACTACGTCGACGGCAGCGAATTCTCCTGGACCCACTCGCTCTACCGGATCGGAGCCTGACATGACCGAGCGCAGCGCTCCGGCCGCATCCGCCACCGGGCGCGGCACCCCGGCCCGCCGCACCGCCGTACGGGCCGCCGCCACCGGCACGCTCGCCGCCGCCCTCCTCGGCCTCGCGCCGCAGAGCGCGCTGGCCGCCACCCCCGCGCCGCCGCCCGCACCCGCCGCCCCCGCCGTCACCGAGGCCCGCGCGGCGGCCACCGCGCCGGACACCCTCACCACGCTCTCCCGCTTCTTCGCCCGCGACGGCGCGGTCGCCGCGGCCAAGGCGCAGCCGCGGATCGAGGGACGGACGGTGCCGGTGTACGTCCTCTCGCCCGACTTCGTACGCGGCAAGGCAGGGGCCCCGGTCTCCCGGCTGGAGTACCTGGCCAGCACCGCGGTCTCCGCCGACGGGCAGAAGGCGTCCGTGTGGACGGCGCGGACCCGTGGCGCATGGAAGGTCGTCAACATCGCGACCGGCGACGACGAGGCCCGCTACAGCGCGGCGGCGGACGGCGGCACGGTCTTCCAGGAGCCGCAGATCAACGCCTGGTACGAGCAGCGTGGCGACCGCGTCCGGCCGCTGGACGCCGAGGCGCGCAAGGCCATCGGCGCGGGCGGCACCACCGTCGCCGCCTACCAGAAGCGGGTGGCGAAGGCGTACGGCGACAAGCTGCCCGGCTCCGCGTACGACCGGCGCGGCGCCGCGGGTGGCTACGGCCCGCCGGAGGTTACGGACGGCGCAACCGTCGCGGCGCGTCCGCAGCCCGTCGCGGCCGGTGCAACGGCGGACGACAGCAGCGGCCCGGTGACCGCGGCCTCGGCCGTCGCGGGCACCGCCGCGCTGCTCGCCCTCGGCCTCTCCGGGGCCGCGGCGCTGCGCAGGCGCCACAGCCGCTGAGACCCGGCCCGGGGGCCCGCCCGCCCCCGGGCCCGTACC
>NZ_JOCQ01000133.1 GCF_000720725.1 Streptomyces rimosus subsp. rimosus | reverse complement strand
CGTCCGCCCCGCCCCCGCATCCGTCATGGAGCCAGCCTGCCCGGAACTCCCCGCCCGCCGCCCGTCGTTTTCCGTGCACGGTCGTGCCGCGCGTGAATTACGGTCGTAGCCGTCTGTCACAGCGAAACCGGGAGCACCACACGATGACCACAGCAGCACAGCGCGCCGACCGCCGCGTCAGCCCGGTCTTCCTCGCGCTCGTCGCCGTCATGGCGGTGTCGGGGTGGGCCGTCTGGACGGGGCGCCTGGCGGCGAGCCCCGGATTCGCCGTCTTCCTTTTCGTGGTCTCCGGGTGGATCGTTTCCCTCTGCCTCCACGAGTACGCCCACGCCCGTACCGCACTGCACAGCGGCGACATCTCCATCGGCGCCAAGGGCTATCTCACCCTCAACCCCCTCAAATACACCCACGCGCTCCTCAGCATCGTCCTCCCGGTGATCTTCGTGATCATGGGCGGCATCGGCCTGCCCGGCGGCGCCGTCTTCATCGAACGCGGCCGCATCAAGGGCCGCTGGCGGCACAGCCTCATCTCGGCGGCGGGCCCCCTGACGAATGTCCTCTTCGCCGCGGTCGTCTCGGCCCCCTTCTGGCTCGGCGCCATGGACGGCGTCCCCCAGGACTTCCGCTACGCACTCGCCTTCCTGGCCCTCCTCCAGGTAACAGCCGCCATCCTGAACTTCCTCCCCGTCCCCGGCCTCGACGGCTACGGCGTCATCGAACCCTGGCTCTCCTACAACTTCCGCCGCCAGGTCGAACCCTTCGCCCCCTTCGGCCTGATCGCCGTCTTCGGCCTGCTGTGGGTCCCGGAAATCAATCACGTCTTCTTCGACGCGGTCGACGCGATCCTCCGCGGCCTCGGCGTCACGAATTGGGACACGTACTGGGGCCAGGAACTGTTCCGCTTCTGGCAGGGCGAGCCGCAGATCCCGCAGCCGGGCGGGGCGGGCTCGGCGTAGCCGTACGGTCCACCGCCCCGCCCGCTGCCCCGAGCGGTCAGCCCACGACCGGCACCGGCCTGTCCGGCGAATCCAGCCACACCCGCTCGCCGTCTCCGTCACCGTCACCGCCCACGGTCAGCCCGAAGCGCTCGAACCCCGGCCGCCCCTGCCCCTCCCACCAGCGATGAGCGGCCGCCACCTCGTCCCACAGGCGCCGGGGACCGCTCTGGTAAACCTCGAACTCCGCGCGCCCCGGTAGGTAATCGACTGTCGCCCATGAAGTGACAGCCGTGTCCCGGAGCCACAACGTATAGGAACCGTCCTCGTACGATTCCCTCCACGGGAAGGCATTCGGCACTTGCACGCCAATGGCGAACATGACGTGCCAGTCCCCGACGACCTCCGGGGAAAGGAAGGTCGTACCGCGCACCCCGTCAGCGGGCCATTCACGCCCTTTCAGGTACTTCCGTACGTGTACGCGTACGGCACGCTGGGCGCGGAGCCGCATAAACGCCGAGGAGCCCACGAACCGCCCCGCCGCCGTCCCGTCCCCGGCTACGAAGAGCCGGACGACCGCCTCACCACCGTAAACCGGCCCCCAGGGAGCGACGACAATCCCGCCCGGCTTTGTCTGCCTCACCCATGCCGGAGGGACACTTCCGATGGAACACGTAGCGATCACGCGATCATACGGAGCACCCTCGGCGTACCCCTCACCCCCGTCCCCGACGACGGTCAGCGGCCCGAACCCCGCCGTCTCCAAACGCCGCCGCGCATCCCGGGCGCTGCCTTCGTCCACTTCCACCGTCACGACATTCTCCGCCCCGGCCCGATGGGACAGCAGCGCCGCATTCCACCCCGTACCGGTGCCGATCTCCAGCACCCGGTGCCCCTTTTCCACACTCAGCGCGTCCAGCATCGAGAAGACCATCGGCGGCATGGAGCTGGAACTGGACGGAATTCGCCCCCTCCCGGGCCCGGCGAATTCCCCGTCATCCCACTGCGTCGTAATCGGCGCGTCACGGTGCACAGCCGCCCACCACGCCTCGGGACACTCACCGCGCATCACCCGATCGTCCTGCTGATTCCCACCCCCACGACCGGGCCAGATCACCTCGGGCACGAACAGATGGCGCGGCACCGCCTCGTAGGACGACAGCCAGTCACTCGTCAGCGCGCCCTTCTCCATGAGCGCGGCGGCAAGCCCTTCCGGACCCGGACCCACCGCCATTTCGTCGTACGCGCTCACTGACCGTCCGCCGGGCCCTGGCCGTCGTTGGTGTTACCGCCGTCGTCCGAGCCGGGGGCCACCCTCGTACCGCTGACGTCCCCCTGAACAACCCGGTGACTCGGGTGCCGACGGATCTCATTGCTCGCCTCTACGGCCACGAAGAGGTGCCCCGCGTCACGCGCCGCCTTCCGACGCGCGGCCTCCGCCGCGCAACGAGCGCAGCCGGTCGCCGGAACGGGATTGATGTCCCCTGCGAAAGGGTCCAGCAGGTGGACGGGCGGGTCGAGGGTTCCTCGGTGTTCGTTCATGCGGACACCGTGCCGTCCCTGTGCAGCACGGCCCAGACCCGCCACGTAGCGATTCATCGCGGAGATCCGCGCAACCACCACACCACGTAGCAGTCAGCCGTTGATCTCCAGGTGGGCGGCCAGGGTTCGCATGTCGTCGGTGAGCGTGCGCGTCCGGGTCGCCAGCACCTTCCCCAGTACCCGGCGTGCCATGGGCTGGTGACGCAGCCACGTCGGCTGCGATCGGTAGAGCCCCACGAGTTCGCCCGTGGCGTCGTGATGCGCGCCGTTCAGGCTGTGGGCGTGTGCCACGTCGAGCCGGTACCGGCCCCACACATTGCTGCTGGGGGTGCCGTACGCTCCCAGGCTGTCCTTGTGGAGCGGTCCGCTGTCCGCCCGCCTCAGCACGCCCCGGACGTCGCCCTTCAGCGACAGGTCCTCGATGACCTTGATCTCCGCCGTGGCCGGCCCGAACGCTCCCCAGTGGGTCCGGTAATCGATGTGTTCGCGGCCGATCGCGTGTGCGGCGGTCGCTGCCATGCGCCGGGCGCGCTTCGCTTCCTCCTTCCGGTTGTTGCGGACGGCGGCAGCGGCGACGCGCAGCAGCAGTTCTCCCCAGATGGCGAGAGCGTCCGGCGTCGCCTGGGAGATCCGGGGCTCGACCGCATCGGCGGTGTCCGACGCCAGGTCCGCGCACTCGGCGAAGCGGTCCTGACGCAGCAGGAGCCAGCACATCCCGATGACGCCGACCGCGGCTGTGGGTGTCGCTTCGATCTCCCGGGCGTCCCGGATGCCCGATGCCAGCGCTTGGTACGCCAAGTCGTACTGCCGGACCTGCGTCAGGTACTTGCCCGTCAGGAACAGGGCGCGGGCCCGGGTCGACAGCGCCTGATGCCGCTGCTCGTCTCCGTCTGCCACCCGCACACCTCCCTCGGCGGCGGAGAGGATGCCGGGCAGCCGCCGCGCGACCGAGTCGTAACGGTCGGCCTGGTAGAGCGCGTGCGCTTCGTCGATGTCGTGCAGCAGCCCGCCTCGGAGGTCGTCCTCCGCCGGTGGCCCGACCTCATCGGCGAGCCCGACGGGCGGCATCAGGTGGCGTCGGAGGTCCAGAAGCTGCTGACGGCTGGGACCGTCGTCACGGACCGGTTCGGGACTGGCGGCCGGGGCGAACAGTGCCGCGGTGTCGACGTCAAGGGCCTCCGCGAGTCGCGCCAGCGTCTCGACGCGCGCTATGCCGCCTTGTTCCAGCTTGCGTACGGTGCCGAGGGACACTCCGGCCGCCTCGGCCAGCCGTTCCTGGCTCCACCCCAGGCAGCGGCGGTGGTTGCGGATGTTGGTCGAGATCTCCGGAGACACGGCAATCACCTACCTCTGATGCCCAGGGTAGGGGGGTGCCGGGGTGTTCAGTGCTCCTCGGGCGATTCCTCGGTGGTATCCGGGATGATGAACCCACGGACCGGGGCATCGTCGCGTCCCCCGCTCTCCTGGGCTGCCCGGTACGCCCGTACGAGTTCGGCGTAGCGGGGGTTCGTCCACTCGGCCATGGGGCCTCCAATCGACGTGCCGAGTGTGACAGAAGTGCGCTACGGCTTGTCGCGGCACGGTGGACGCGGCGTGGGCAGGGGCTTGACCGGCCCGTCGCCCGGCGGGGCGTGCCGGCACTGGGCTGCGACCGTGTCCAGCTCCGCTCCCGCCGGAGGGCCCCACAGGTCGAGGTCGACGTCGTAACCGACCGCCCTGATGGCGTCCTGCGTACGCTCCAGGATCGCCGGGTCGTAGTTCTCCGGCGCGTAGCCCGGGTAGTGGTGGACACGGCGCCCCAACGAGGTACACAGATCCTCGTACACGGCCGTGTGGAGGATGAGCGCGTGCCATCCCTCGTCGACGACGCGGGACGGCGCGAGCGGTGCGTCCGGCTCAGCGGCGCACGCCGAGACGAACTTCAGACTTTCGTCGGTGATACGCGCCGCCGTGGGAACGTCCATACCGGGGTTGTTGTCCTTGACCGTGCTGACGATGCTCACGTGGGCGGCAGCACTGATCAATTCGCGTACGTTCTTCATGCTCGGGCCCCTTCGCGGTCGGGGCGGAATCTGCGGATCGGTCGTCATGCGCCGTGGACGTTCCTGCTGCTGTTGTCGCTTCGGTGACGCGCGTGCCGACGGATCTCGTTGCTCGCCTCCACGGCCACGAAGAGGTGCCCCGCGTCACGCGCCGCCTTGCGACGCGCGGCCTCCGCCGCGCAACGAGCGCAGCCGGTCGCCGGAACGGGATTGATGTCCCCTGCGAAAGGGTCCAGCAGGTGGACCGGCGGGTCGAGGGTTCCTCGGTGTTCGTTCATGCGGCAATCGTGTCGCTGCGCCGCCACACACAACAGCCGCCCCATGTCCGCCTCTTGTCGGCCCCGTGTCGGCCAGTATGGAGTCATGCCGGAAAACATCGGGGCCCGCATCCGTCACCTCCGGGGTGAGCGCTCGCAAGCGTGGTTGGCGCGTGAGGTCTGCAAGGCCGCCGGCGTCTGCGGCGATCCTGTGACGCGGAAGGAAGTCAGCAGGTGGGAGACGGGGAAGCGGGTTCCCCGGGAATGGCTGCCCTTTATCGCCGCGGCCTTGGATGTATCGGTAGGGCAACTGCGCGAGGACGTGTACGAGCGCGTGCCGCTGCTGCGTCTGGACGAAACGCGCGGGGCCGAGTACGCGCAGGCGATCCGGGAGGCGTCCCAGCGGCTGATCTTCCTGGACAACGAGTTGACGGGAATGCCCATCGCCGAAGTGGCGTCCCGTACCTACAAAAGCGTGCACCGGCGGTTGGGAGACGGCGACTACGACAGCAAGTACGAACGCGACATCAGGTCGGCCGCGAGCGAGCTGGCCGAGGTCGCCGGGTGGGCCCTCTTCGACGCCGAGCTGCACGACGCCGCGCGCCGCTTCAATCAGGAGGCGCTGTTTCTGGCACAGCTGTCCGGCGACCGGTCGATCGAGTTGCTCATTCTGCAGAACATGGCGATGCATTCCGGCTGGCTCGGGCGGCACAGGGAAGAGCTGGCCGTGGCGCGTTCGGTGATCGAGCGGAACCGGCTGCCCCCTCGCGTCGAGGCGATCTTCCGGATGCGGGAGGCGAGGGGGCTCGCGGGCTGCGGAACCCTTTCCGAGGCCGGTCGCTTGTTCGACAAGGCGCGATCGCTGCTGGAGTGCGACGGCAGGTCCCCGGGCCCGGCGTGGTCCTGGTGGGTCTCGGGGAACGAGATCGACGGCCACCACGGACACGCGTTCATGGCCGTAGGTGATCACGCGGGGGCCGTCCCTCTGCTTCAGCGCTCCACCGAGCAGTACGGCGGGCCCACCGTCGGATACCGGGGCATGGCGGCGGCCCGGCTCCTGGACTGCCTGCTGCACCTCCGCGCGTGGCGCGACGCCGAAGAGCTGGTGGCCGGGATAGTGCCTACGGTCGGCGAGAGCGCGTCCGTACGCACCCGGCGACTACTGGACGAAGCCGTACGAAGCGGCCTCGCCGCCGCCGGAGCCCCACCCGCGCTCCGCGACGCCCTCAAGCACCTCGAAGACGCCGTACGCGCCGATCCGTACGCGCTCTGACCACCACGAGCGCGTTTCGCGGACGCCCCGGCTGACTGTTACGTGCCGTAGCGGTTGCGCTGGTTCCACACGGTCTGTACGTACCCCTGGGTGGCGGCGCACTGGTCACCCAAGCAGCGGTAGAAGGGCTGAACGACCTTGCGGACCGGCACCGGCGGAACGCGGATTCGACCAAGCGGACGATGGGCTGGAGTAAACCGAAACTGCATTACCGCCCCGAAACACCGGGCGGGGCCCGCGTGAAGAGACTGCCGGAAAGCCGGTCCGCGTTGTCCACGACTCCCACCGAGCGACGGAGTTCACGGAACTGATCGGCACCCGGCCCCGTCTTGGCTGCATCACGGTGATACCCCGCTTGTCTGCGCCACGGCTTTCACCATGTCAGCCCATGTATGGACGCGTATCACCTGGCCGTCTGGATCGCTAGGTTCAGCCTCTCCGCTGATGCCGTGCATGAAGAAGTACTTGTGCGCAACGGTCTTCAAGCTTCGCAGCACGTCGAGACGGTCATCGATGAAATGAGCCAAACCCAATCGATCACATACTTCCGCCTTGCCCCCACGCTCCTGGACAAAGTGCAAATTCTCGGGCACGATTCGCGTTCTACTGAAGAAGTCATGATGATATAGCCAATTGCGGGTGAGGGCAGCGGTTCTCGGGCCGGCCTTGGAGACCAGATGCACGCTACTTCCAAAACGCGTCTTGACAAGTAGAGCGAGACAGTCCATGGCTCCTTCCACAGCAGGCGTCAGCATGGGCTGCTTCCCGAAGAACGAGGTGTCCCCGCTGCCGGCGCGGGCAATGATCACTCCACCCACGTCCACACCAAGCCCGCCCATACCGCACCACTCCTGCCTCCGCCCCCTTCAAACAAGGGGGCATTCATTCCCGAAAAGAGTTGGAAACGTCTACTCGTAGACGACCGCAGCTCGAAATATTGCTGCAACCATCGCCCAGTCCGGCTGGTCGGGAACTGGCTGTCCGACAATGTTCTCGAAATACCCGTCCATGGCCTCGGTCCACCGCGAGGCGGCGCTTACATAATCGATCGCCGACGGATTCTCCATCCGCACGGCTCCATCCCGCATCCCTTGCGACAAATGCTGCAGGTACGCCGCCAAATCTTGCCTGTTCGAAATGGCATTTATGGTTTCATCTGTCCACTTCATGGAGACCACTCCTCTGGGTCAAGCTTGTTCACCACAATGGAGAGCCCGTCTTTTTTATTGGTGAACTTCCACTCCTCGGCCATCGCTTCCTCACGAGAAGCCATGCGGAAAGGAATCGGGACTCCCGCTTTCTGGAAGGCTACCAGGCGCCGGTTATCGAGGGTATACAGGTTACCATTTCTTACCGTGAGTCGCACTGGGGGTACATCTTCGGGGTTGATCCAGCCAGACCGCAGGCCGGCCGCGGTTTGCTCCACTGTATGCCCGTTGCCGAAGTGGTTGCTGACGCTGCTTTGGGAGAACCTCACCAGCGCCGGATCGATCGTGCCTACATTTGTGGCGGGCTTGTAGGGGCTCAACCCATAAGGGTCGCTCCACGTGAGCGGATTCCCGACATAAGCGACGGGGTTGTCTGCCGGTTCCAGTCCGAGTGGATCGACCGTTAGGTATCGACCGACATCCGGATCGTAATGACGGAAGTAGTTGTAATGAAGCTGAGTTTCCGGATCGAAATACTGACCGGGGAAGCGTAGAGGGATATAGGCGGTGGCACCTGCGTTCCAGGCAGTTCTGCCCCAGACGGCTGTTCGCGTGTGATAAGCGACGTGTCCCGATTCATCAATGAGCTCGGTAGGCGTGCCGACAAGATCTGAAACAATTGTGAAAAATCGTTGGTCAATCTCCTGCTGCGGAGAGTGGGTCACAGTGCGACGTTCGCGCTGGATGAGGGGCCTGAGACCCTCGTGGTCCCATGTGATGACGACTTGTCTCGTCTCACCCGACACATGCGTGGTCTGCTCGCACAGAGTGGCACCGTCCCATGTAAAGGTCACCTGCTCGGCGATGCTGCGTCCGTCTTCGGCCAGCCGCGACTTGGCGGTGCGTCGACCCATCGGGTCATAGGTGTAGTGCCAAATGGTGCCGTTAGGGGTAGAGCAGGCAACCAGGCGGTCCTCCGCGTCCCATGTGTAGCGCCAGACGTCGGGTTTTCGGGAAAGACGCGTGATCCGGCGCAGCGTAGTGCGGCCAGCCGCATCGTGTTCATAGTGGACGCGTCCCGCGCGGTTGAGGCGGGTGCCGGTGTAGATCCGCTCACCCCGCGCCTCGGGCGCCGGGTTCCGATCGGGCCACGTGGCAGCGACCTGGTTGCCGGCTAGGTCATAAGCGTAGGTTTCGCTCCATTCGCGAGCCGAAACAGCGGCTACTCGACCAGCGGCGTCGATGTCGAAACGACGCGGACCGTGGAGGAAGTCGTCCACTCCGATGAGGCTACCGTCAGAGCGATAATCGTACGTACGACGCTGGATGGTCTCAGCGGCGGAGGTGATGTGCTGTTCCGTGAGACGACCGAGAGTGTCAAAAGTATGAGAGTGAACGACGTCGCCCAGGGCGCGCGCGAGTTCTCGACCCAACGCATCCCTGGAGAAGGTTAGATGCCGGCCCGATGCGTCAAGTCCGGTACGTCGTCCAGCCGGATCGTATGTCCATCGACTGACTGCACCCGTGGGCGTTGTCCGCGATATGCAGCGCCCCACAGCATCGTACTCGTAGGTGGTGACCCGACCGTCCACAGTTTCCTCAACCACCTGGCCGCAGTCATCGCGAAGATAAGCAACTTGGCTGTTCTGCGAGTTGATTCGCACAGGTCGCCCGGCGGCGTCATAGCGGAAAGTGGTGATTTCCCCGTCGGCATCTTTGACTTGAACACGGCCGAGAACGTCATACTGGAATTTGATGCTGTATCCGAGGGGCGTAGTGCGGGAAGCGAGGCGCCCAGCGGCATCGTGCGTGTAGGACTGGGTCCGGCCGTCGAAGTCCGTCTCGGAAATCAGACGTCCCGCCGCATCGTATTCGTACTGCCAGGTCAGACCCTGCGGATTGGTCACTTCTCTGAGGCGGAGTTCGGTGTCGTGCGTAAACTCGTACCGCGCCCCATCCGGATCGATGCGCGCGCTCAACTGGTCGAAATGCCCGTACTCGAATTTGGTGGTATGTCCCATCGGATCCGTATAGGAAGTGCAGTTCCCCTCGCCGTCGTAGGTCCAGGTCTCCACACTGGAATCGGAGATCGATCGGGTTGATATGTTCCCTTCGGTATTCCATTTGTGATGAACCGTATGTCCGGTAGGGTCTGTTACGGAGATGGCTCTGCCGAACGCGTCCCGGTGTATGACCGTGGATGCTCCGAGGGGGTCTGTGAGTGCGACAGGAAGACCGGCAGCATTGCACTTGATTCGACTGACAGCGCCCAGAGGGTCGGTGACCGACGTGAGAAATCCGCGCTGGTCATGAGTAAAGCGCGTGATCTGACCGGCTGGGTCAGCGACCGATATGCGATTTCCGCGTGTGTCATATTCCTGTCGGTAAGTTTTTCCGTCCGGCCCAGTGATCTCTGTCGGTAGCCCAAGACCGTTATAGACCACGCTGTTGCTGCTGCCGTCAGGATGAATCAGCCGCACGGGACGCCCGGCCTCATCGTAAACCCATTGAGTGACCGCCCCCAGGGGGTCGGTGACGTACAGGGGTCGATCATGCGCATCGTAGGTTGACCGAGTCGTATTGCCGAGCGGGTCCGTTACCGCAACGACCTGTAGACGGTCGTTTATAAGGTACTGCGTGCTTGCACCTTTCCCGTCAGTACGGATGGTGGTTCGGTGACGGGTTTCCGGGTCGGCCTCCCCGTAAGTGAACCGATTGGAGATGTGGCCGTGACGGCCGGCCTGGCTTGTGCAGCGGTGACGCTCATCGTAAGCATACTCGTAGCGTGAACCATTGGAGTCGACCCACGAAGTCATCCGATGCTCGGTATCGTATTCGAACCGTGTTACTGCTTCGACGGAGTTGGTAATGCTGACAAGATTGCCGAACTCGTCATGCGTGTAGGTTCTTATCAGTGCATCTGACCCGTCATCGGCAGCGTTGGCCAGATACAGAGCCGCCAGGAGATTTCGCTCGTCGTAGGCCAGGAGAATCTTGTAACCGGAACTGTGGCGTATTGCGTGTGGGGTGCTGGCACCGTGAGCATAATCGAAGAGTATGCGATGGCCATTCTGATCGATTATCTCATCGAGCAAAGCTATGCCCGGATGATCCAAAGGTTCACTGAAGTATCGAGTTGTTCGCGCGGTTGGGTCGTAGACGGCCCAGTCGCCCTGGGGGGTACGTTCAAGCGGCCAGCGTGGGCCGTTCTTGGGCAGGATCGACGTGCCTATATCCGGCACCCCGTAGCGCAACAGTAGACCCGCCTCGGTGACGAAAATAACTTCCGCAGAGTCAATTTCGAGGCGCTGGTCAATGGTGGAGGTCCACGATGGTCCCACGTGCTTACCGATGCGGATGGACGACTCGTACCTTCGGGTAAAAATCAGTGGCAACACGCCAGGAAGCGTGATGTCGGTCTGTGATAGAAACACCTTGCCTGTGGCCAGGTCCACAGGGTCAGTGCCGTCCGTGCACCTGCCTTCGTCTCGGCGGGTCTTGTCACGAGGGTGATCGGCATCGGCACTTTCGGCTGCAGCACTCTTCCGGGAAGGTCCGGATCGACGGTTAGTCGAGTTGCCTGCTTTTCCGCGACCCGGACTCTTGGGGTCCTTGTTGCTGTCTTTGCCTATTCCCTTGAAGTGGTCAGCGAGGCCCTTGTCGTTTTCGTGATGGTTCTTGGCCATCTGCTTGATACCGCGGGTCATGTTGTCGTCAAGGTGCTTGGCGGACTTTTTGACCGCGTCCTCGATGCCGTCGATGACCTTGTCGAGCATCGTGTTCGCTGCGTCGGCGATGGCGTCCTTGCCGCGCGTGCGACCGTGATGGCTCTTGGCGCGGCCGATCTTGCCGCCCGCGGTGTTGCGGAAGTGGCCGCCGGCGCTGTGCAGACCGGTGACGGCCTTGTTGTGGGCGTCATGGTCGAAGGTGAAACCGCCGGCCCCGGGGCCGCTCCCGGAACCACCTCCCACACCACCCCCGCCGCCGCTACCGCTAGCGCTGAGCAGTTGCATGGGGTTGTCAGCAGCCGACTTGGCGGCGTCCTTGGCTCCCTGGACGCCCTGCGCGAAGCCCTCCTTACCCGCCTTGGCGGTCTGCCCCAGGTCGACCCCGTCCTTGACACCCAGCGCATTAGCGCCGAGCTGGACGACCAGGTCGCCGACCATCGCCCCGAGCGCCTCCTCGACAGGCGTCAGGGCGATACTCACGACCTGCTCGGCGACCTGCTGGCACACCTCCTTGAAGAGGCGCTTGACGATGACGCGGGTGACCTGGGTGGCGCCCAGCGCGCCGACCTCGGACAGCCCGAGGGTGAAGGGGGCGGCGGCCTGGGCGGCGATGACCTCGGCCGCCAGGATGCCCAGCTGCACGATCGCACCGATCTTCGCGCCCTCAATGAGGACGGCTACCCCGTCCAGCGCGGTGGCGGCCAGCTCGCCGCACTGGGCGAGCTTCGTCAGATGCGTACCGTTGATCTTGCTCCAGTGGGCGTTCAGCGCCTCGGCCGCCTGCCCGCCGCCCGCCGAGGAGACCAGTGCCTGAATTGCGTCATGAGCCTGGCTCGCCCCGTCGTTGATGTCGCCGGCGAACTCCCGCATCGCCGTCGCCATCTCGCGGTAGTCGTCCTCGTCGACGTTCGGCCAGGACACCCCGATCAGATCGAGCACCTCGTCCGCCCACCCCGGCAGCACCACACCCATAAGTCCCCCACCAGTCACTCATTTGGTCAGTCGATAACACGATGCGACTACGAGGGTCGGTTCCCTGTAGCGACACTGTTTTCCGCCGCCAGTGGACGGACACTTCGACTGGTCGTCGGACGTGGTCAGAGTCAGCTCAATGCCCCTCAACGGCGCTATAACAGGAGAGCTGTAGAGAGGGCAGCGCATGGCGTTGAGTTTTTCCACCGCCGAACTCGGGGCTGGTGGGCAATGTACATGCGCGCGACTTAGGCAAGTTTCTGTCGGCGATCGATCAACCATCAAGGAGTGGCAGTAGTCGAAGTGCGGACGCATTGAGCGTCGCCATGTACTGCCTGTAATGCGTGATGTCGTCGTCCTGCGGCCATGGCCGACCGGTGTCCACATGGCACCTTGAACACGTCGCCACGGTATTGGAGGCGGCATAGGTATGGCGGACGGTACCCTCAGTTTGGGCGACAACGGTCGCAGGGCCAGGTTGCGTCGCAGGATGGGCTGGACGCCTTCGGCCGAGTCCAGGCCGGGCGGTAGAAGGACAGCAGGTAGGCGACTGTCCCGAGGTGACGGGCACCTGGGCGGATTATTCTGCCTACGGCGGCGAACACGTCCGCCGGCCGAAGCCCTTCCTCGGCAGCACCTCGCATCCGTCTGGCGCTGCCATGAGCAGGACGGCCTGACGTCCTCGCCGAAACAGTGGCGCATGGGACGGGCCTTCTCCTGGATCATGAAAGCCCGCAAGGGCGTACCCACCCACGAGCGCACGATCTCGCACAGCAAGGCACGCCTGGACCACAATCATCCTCAGTGGCCGCACATTACGATGCCGCACAATCACCCCATCACATGGTGGTCAGCCGCTGCCCCTCCGTGGAGGATGGGCGCCGCGCTGCCGCGCAGTCCATGGACTCAGCCGGCCGCAGCCGCCCCCTCCTGCCCCGCACCTGCCGCCCGCTCCATCTTCGCCTTCCGCACATAGAACCACGCCATGTTGCTGCTGATGCCCGCCATCAAGATCCACACGATGCCGAGCCAGCTGCCCTGGATGAACGAGACGACGGCCGCGGCGACGGCGAGGGCGCAGACGACGAGGGCGAAGACGGCGAGGCGGGGCATGGGGTCGGCTCCTGTGCGAGGGGGTGGGGCGTTTTCTCCAGTGTCCACCATGGGGCCCGGGCGGAGGTCGAGACCCCGGTGGCCGGGACGTACGGCCCGGCGGCGCGGGGCCGGCCGGGCCGGAGGGGGCGGCGTCAGGGCCGCCCCCAAGAGGGCCCCGGGGGTCAGTCGGGCCGGTGCTCGGTGACGTAGCGGCGGGTCTCTCGTCGGGCCGTGTAACGGGCCCTGCGGTTGCTGCTGCGGACGAAGCGCTGCCACTCCTTGGTGCAGCCGCGCCGCTGGCAGCCCGCGCAGCAGGTGCAGCCGAGGAGGATCATGCCGGGGTCCTCCCAGCGGCAGCGGGTGTCCGCGGCCTTCCGCGTCGGGTGCGGCGGCAGGTCGCAGGGGCCGTGGCGGTGGTCGTGGACCGGCCGGGGGGCGTGTTCGGCGTGGCGGACCCACAGTGGTTTCGTTTTGTCCGTACGGGACATCGCGTTCCTTCCGGAACCCGCCGCCCGGGCTCCCGGACCTTCCGGGCGGGCGGCTAGGGCAACCACCGGAATCGCCGGAACCGCTTCATGGCGTCACGCTCCTTTCCTCGCCCGCCGCAGTGGAAAGCCTTCCAGAATAGACCCCAGTACCGCCTACACGTCCGTGACCCGCAGCCCCGCATGCGCCTTGTACCGGCGGTTGGTGGAGATCAGGTTGGCCACCAACGACTCGACCTGGTGCGCGTTGCGCAGGCGGCCCGCGTAGATGCCGCGCATGCCGGGGATGCGGGCGGCCAGGGCCTGGACCTGGTCCGTGTCGGCGCGGGACTCGCCGAGGACCATCACATCGGTGTCGATCTCTTCGACCTCCGGGTTCTGGAGGAGGACCGCGGAGAGGTGGTGGAAGGCGGCGGTGACGCGGGAGTCGGGGAGCAGGGCCGCGGCCTGTTCGGCGGCGCTGCCCTCCTCCGGCTTGAGCGCGTAGGCGCCCTTCTTGTCGAAGCCGAGGGGGTTGACGCAGTCGATGACGAGTTTGCCGGCCAGTTCCTCGCGGAGGCCCTGGAGGGTCTTGGCGTGGCCGTCCCAGGGGACGGCGACGATCACGATGTCGCTGCGCCGCGCGCACTCCGCGTTGTCCGCGCCCTCGACTCCGTTGCCCAGCTCGTCGGCGGCGGCCTGGGCGCGCTCCGCGGCGCGGGAGCCGATGATCACCTTCTGGCCGGCGCGGGCGAGCCGGTACGCCAGACCGCGCCCCTGGTCGCCGGTGCCGCCGAGGACGCCGACGACCAGGCCGGAGACGTCGGGGAGGTCCCAGGGGTCCTTCTTGGGGGCTTTCTCAGCTGCCTTGGTAGTCATGACAGCGATACTGTCACGCCTTCACGCTGCCCTCCGTGAGCCCCGTACGCCAGTACCGCTGGAGGACCGTCATCAGCACCATCAGCGGCAGTACGGACAGGAACGCGCCGCCCACCGTGTACTGGTACAGCTCCGGCTGCCGGTCCGCGTACCCGGTCCAGGAGGTCAGGCCGAGCTGGATCGGATAGAGGTCGGAGTCGGAGAGCATGACCAGCGGCAGGAAGTAGTTGTTCCAGATGTGCACGAACTGGAAGAGGAAGACGGTGACCAGGGCCGGGGTCATCAGGCGTAGGCCCAGTCCGGCGAAGATGCGGGCTTCTCCCGCACCGTCGATGCGAGCCGCCTCCAGGAGCGAGTCGGGTACGGCGGCAGCCGCGTAGATCCGGCAGAGGTAGACGCCGAAGGGGCTCACGACGCTGGGCAGGAGCACTGCCCAGTAGGTGTTGGCCAGGCCCATCGAGCTGAAGAGGAAGTAGAGGGGGAGGGCGAGGGCGGTGCCGGGGATCAGGACGCCCGCCAGGACGAGGTGGAAGACGGCTCCGCGGCCCGGGAACGGGAATTTGGCGAGCCCGTAGCCCGCCGCGGCGGACAACAGGGTGGCGGTGAGCGCGCCCACCCCCGCGTACAGCAGGGAATTCGCGAACCAGCGGACGTAGACGCCGTGGTCGTAGGTGAGGACATCGCGGAGGTATTGCAGGGGCTTCGGGTGGGCGAACCAGAAGCCGAAGGTGCCGAAGAGGTCGGCGCTGTTCTTGGTGGCGGAGACGATCAGCCAGTAGACGGGGGTGAGGAAGTAGATCGCGGCGAGGGTGAGGAGGGAGGCGGTGATGATGCGGTAGCGGAGGGGTGGGTGGATGGCGGTGCCGGAGGGGCGAGGGGCGGCCCTGGGCGGGCTTACGGGTGCGGGGGCCTCGCGGGCGGTGGGCCGGCTCACCGGCCGTCCCCGTTCCCCCGCTGCCCCACCACCCGCAGGAACCCGAACGACAGCACGCAGGCGACCAGCGCCAGCAGTACCGCCTCGGCCGCCGCCACGTGCTGGTTGTTGCTCACGAACGCCTCGCTGTACGCGTGCAGGTTGGGGGTGAAGCCGGAGTCGATCGTGGCGGCGAGGGGCCGCAGCACCATCGGCTCGGCGAACAGCTGGAGTGTGCCGATGATGCTGAAGACGGTGGTCAGCACGAGTGCGGGCCGGATCAGCGGGATCTTGATGTGCCGGGCGATGTGCCAGGCGTTCGCGCCGTCGATGCGGGCCGCCTCGTACAGCTCGTCCGGTACCGCCTTGAGCTGGGAGATCAGTACGAGCATGTTGTAGCCGGTGAACTGCCACAGGACGATGTTGGCGATGGACCACAGGACGGTGTCGCGGGCAAGGAAGTCCACGTGTACGCCCAGCGACCCGGCGATCTCCACGAGCGGGCTGATGCCCGGTACGTACAGGAAGCCCCACAGGATCGAGGCGATCACGCCGGGGACGCCGTACGGCAGGAAGAACGCGCTGCGGAAGAACGTGACGCCGCGCGCGCTCGCGCTCTCCAGGAGGAGGGCGAGGACGGTCGCCAAGGCGATCATCAGCGGTATCTGGACGGCACCGAAGAGCAGGACGCGGCCGAAACCGGTCAGGAATCGGTCGTCGGCGAGCGCGTGCGTGTAGTTGGCGAGGCCCGCGAAGACCTCGCGTTCCTGGCCGCCGAGGCCGAGCGGGCCGGTGCGCTCGGTGCGGTGCAGGCTCTGGTGGACGGCGTAGCCGATCGGGGCGAGGAAGCAGAGGAGGAAGAGGGAGAGGAAGGGCAGGACGAAGCCGGCGGCGGCGCGGGCGTTGCGGGCTTCGGTACGGGTGAGGCGGGTGCGGCGGGGGCGCCCTGCGGGGCGGGCCGGGCGGGTGGTCCGGGTGCGGGTACGTGTGCGGTTCGCTGCCCTCACCCGCCGCTCTCCACCTTCAGCCCCTTGCCCCGCAGGTCGGAGACGGTCTGTCCCTGCACGGTCTTCAGCACCGACCGGAACGAGCTGCCGTCGTCCAGCGCCTCCGTGAAGGCGTCGCCGAGCCGCTGGTAGAGGGTGTCCACGCCCGGCCCCCACTGCCAGCTCGTGTCGACATGCGCGCCCGCGTCCGCGAAGACCTTGCTGTACGCCTGACCGCCGAAGAAGTCGCGGTACACGTCGAGGTCGCTGGTGGCGTAGCCCTTCTTCGCGCTCGGGAAGCCGTAACCGCCCTTTATCAGCAGGGCGATGGAGGCGGGGTCGGAGTTGAGCCAGAGGGCGAAGGCCAGCGCGTCCTTGGGGTAGGAGGCTTTCGTGAAGACGGCCGTGGTGGAGCCGCCCCAGTTGGCGTGCGCGTTGGCGCCCTTCTGCCACTGGGGCAGCGGTGCGACGCGCCACTTGCCCCTGGTACCGGGCGCGTTGCCCGCCAGCAGCGCGTCGCCCCAACTGGCTCCGATCCAGGCGGGGATGGCGCCCGTCTGGATGTCCTTGTACCAGGCGTTCTGCCGGTCGGGAATGGTCTTGACCAACTTGCGGCGGACCAGCGACTCCCAGTAGTCGGCGACCTTGCGGGTCGGCTCGTCGTCGATGTGCACGGTCCAGGTGTCGCCCTCGGCGGCGTACCACTTGGCGCCCGCCTGCCAGGACAGTCCGGCGAAGCGGTTGCCGTTCGTGGGTGCGAACGTCTCGATCCAGGCGCCCTGCTGCCGGACGGCCTTGGCGGCCTCCTCGTAGTCGTCCCAGGTCTGCGGGATCTGGACGCTCCACTTGTCGAACAGGTCCTGGCGTACGAAGAAGCCCATCGGGCCGGACGCCTGCGGAATGGCGTACACGCCCCGCCCGAACACCGACTGCTGCCACTGCCAGCCCACGAACCGGTCCTTGTAGCGGGCGGCGCCGAGGGCCGAGAGGTCGAGGAGGGCGTTGTCGAGGAGGAAGCCGGGGACGACGGGGAACTCGATCTGGGCGAGGTCGGGCGGGTTCCCGGCTTTGACGGCGGCGTGCATCTTGGCGTACTGGCGGCCGTCCACGGCGGACACCTTCTCCACCTTGACCTGCACGTCGGGGTGTTCGCGGTTCCACAGGTCCACCGGTTTGTCGATGCCCGGCACCCACGACCAGAAGGAGAGCTGGATCTTCTGGCCCTTCTTGCGCTCCTTCGGCGCCGCGCCGCCGTCCCCGTCGCCGCTGTCGCCGCAGCCGGCCAGCGTGAATCCGGCGGCGGCCGCGGCGGCCCCGCCGAGCAGGGTCCGGCGGCGGACGGGGCTCCGGCCCCGGTGCCGGCCGCCCCGGCCGTCGTCGTACGTCCCGGTGCTCATACCAGCTCCTCCACGGGGATACGGCGGAAGGTGATCGTCGAATAGGCGCTGAAGTCGCCCGTCTCGTAGAGCAGCCCGACGGTCGCGCCGTCGATCCGTACGAGGTCGGAGTAGGCGGCCGGGAGCCCGTCGACGGTGTGCGCGACGTGCCAGGTCACGCCGCGGTCCCGGCTCGCCCGTACGGTCATCAGCGCGCGGTCGGCCGGGTCGGCGGGGCCGGAGAAGAGCAGCACGTCGGGCTCGCCCAGGTGCAGCACGCTGCCCTCGACGACGGGCCCGGACAGCCCGGCCTGCGGGCGGAAGGGCTTGATCAGCTCCTCGCCGCCCCGCTCGGGGGCGGAGTGGGCGTCGGCGCGGTTGCCGGGGGCCGGGGAGTCGTTGCGGGTGTTGAAGTAGAGGGTGCCGTCCGGGAGTTCGGCCGCCGTGGTCTCGTTGGCATTGATGTAGTTGTTGGGTTTGCTGTCCGTGTAGCCGATGCGCCAGTTCTCGCCGTCGTCGTCGCTGAGCAGGGCGTGGCCGCCGTTGTAGCGGCCCTCGGTGCCGTTGTCGCCGGTGTAGGTGGGGGCGATGGAGTGGTTGGCGGGGACGACCAGGCGGCCGGCGTGCGGGCCGTTGCGGAGTTGCAGGGCGTGGCCGGGGGTGGTGGCGTACCAGCGCCAGTTGGAGCGCTTGGTCTGCGCGGTGATCTCGCGCGCCGCGCTCCAGGTGGCACCGTCGTCGTCGCTGTGCTGCACCCATACGCGCCGCCCGTCGGCCGCGGGCACCAGGCCGCGGCGGATGCGGTCCTCGGTGGCGGTGGCGGCGTTGCGTACGTGGAGGAGGACGATCCGGCCGCTGTCCAGCACCACCGGGGCCGGGTTGCCCGCCGTACCGGTGCCGTTGCGGGCGACGACCTGGAGCGGGCCCCAGGTGCGGCCGCCGTCGGCGGAGCGTTTCAGCACGAGGTCGATGTCGCCGTGGTCGGCGGCGCTGTTCACCCGGCCCTCGGCGAAGGCGAGCAGGGTGCCGGTACCGATATCGAGGTCGGTGCCGGTGCCACGGTCGGTACCGGTGCCTTCGGCGGTCGCGGGGCGGGTGACGACCACGGCCGGGATGCGGAAGCTCGCGTAGCCCTCGGAGCCGGCACGGAACGGAAGGGAAGTCTCGTGAGCCATGGGTCCTCCCCCAACGGCCGGACGTAGGACGTCCTCTGTCAGCGTGACCATAGGGAGCCCCCAACTGGCCGTCAAGGCACGGCACACGTCTGGCGGGGCCGTCCACCCGACCGCTTCACGGCGGCGCGAGCGGCACCGGAACGCCAGGCGGGCCAGGCACTTCGACGTCATCCGGAGTCCATCCGCCGTTCAACGGCAAAACCCGCACCGAGGGCGGTTGTCGAACGCGCCCTCGGTGCGGTGGCGGGGCCGGGCCGTGGCCCCGGAACCGTGCCGGGTGCGGGACTTCCGCACCCGGCTCTACTTACCTGCCGTCTTCTGGGTGACCAGCAGCATGGCCAGGTATCGCGAGCCTTCTATCCAGTCGTCCAGGTTTATGTTGCCGAGGCGAACCGGCCTCGGGTTCTGGCCGCTGTTGGCCTGGAACATGTAGCGGGAGCCCCGGCTCCAGTCGTTCTCCTCCGCGGCTTGCTGCTCGCTCAGCCTGGTCGAGCCGTCCGAGCGGTCCAGGCCGTTGCGCACCGTATTCTCGATGTCCCGGTAACGGGCCGCCTCGGACGTCACGGCGATCGCGGTGACCAGACGGGGCCGGAGTTCGTTGGCCGCACCACTGCCCTCATGGGCGAAGGCGGCAAGGGCGGCCAGGTCGCGCTGGAGTCGTCCACTGTTGATGTCGACCCGCCGGTCTCTGATCTCACCGGCGTTCAGGCCGACGACACCGTCGCGGGTTCCGCTGTAGTGCCCGCCGTAGGGAAGGTTCATGCCATTGCGGTTGAGCTGCCGCCCGAGGTTGTACCCGGTGTCCCTGAACTGGATCACGTTGCCGTCGTTGCCGGTGGAGAAGCCGCGCACGTAGAGGTCGCGTACGGTCACGTAGAGCGTGAGGCGGCCGCTGTTCGGCAGAGTGATATTCACCGCGACGATGTCGTCGGTGTTCCGCGTCTCCCAGACCGTTCTGCCATCGGAGGTGCGTATGACAACACCCGTGGCGTCGCGGAACGACCTCATGAACGCGGTGTAAGCATCGCGGATCTGTCCGGGGTTGTTGGAGGAGAGGTCCCACTGAACGTTGGTGAGGCGGGCCTGGAGGGCAGCGGCCTGGGCGGCGGACGGGACGGAGGCGGCGGCCTGGGTGGCGGCCGGCCGGGGCTCGGCGGCCTGGGCAGCGGCCGGCGCCGCCGTGGCGAGCAGGGGCAGGCACAGGAGTGCCGCGACGAGGGGCTTGCGCATGTGAGGTCCCTTTGGGTGTGAGGTTCGGTGCGAAATGGTGGACAGCGGTGCGGCGGAGGGGCCGGCTCAGCTCACGGTGAAGACGACCGCGGCGTTGTTGCCGCTGCCGCCCGCCTTCGCGCAGGTGCGCCCGGGAGGCACCTCGCAGCTGTAGCTGTTGGAACCGACGAACGGGTTGTTCCAGCGCAGGGTGATCTTGCTGCCGCCCGCCAGGAGGTATTCGACCCAGCCCTCCGTGCCGGTGGCGACGCCGTCCGACTCGCTCTTCCACGTCGCCCAGTCGTCGGGCTTGATGAGCGAGGGCGGTACGTCGTCGCCGGTCCAGATCCCGTGGGACAGGCCCACCCCGGACCTGGCCAGCAGCACGCCCGTGTTGTTCACGAGCCTGACCCGGGTGCTGCGCGCGGCGGTGGCCGCGGCGCTGCGGGACGCGCGGTTCGCCGCCAGGGTGCGGGGGCCGCCCGTCAGCGTGAAGGAGACGTTGGCGTTGTTCCCCCCGCCGCCCGACCAGGTGCACCGGTAGCCGGAGGGAGCCTCACAGCTGTAGGAGTTGCTGCCCGCGAAGGGGTTGTTCCAGCGGATCGTCACCTCCTGGTACGGCGTCGCGGTGATCTTGTACGTGGTGTAGCCCTCGGTGCCGGTGCCGAAGCCGCAGGACTCGCTGCTCCAGGAGGCGGTGATGGTCCGTGCGATGTAGTCCTGCGGCAGCCCGTTGTTGGACCAGCACCCGTGGGCGAGCCCGGACCGGACGCGGGTCAGGTGCTGGGTGCTGTCGTTGGTGAAGGAGACACCCGTGCTGCGGGCGGCCTTGGCCGCGGCGCCGGCGGGCTGGGTGACGGCCTTGGCGGCAGGGGCGTGGGCGGGCGCCGCCTGCGCGGCGGGGGCGAGGCC
>NZ_JOCQ01000132.1 GCF_000720725.1 Streptomyces rimosus subsp. rimosus | reverse complement strand
CCCCCGCACCACCTCGCCCCCGCCTCAGTTCACCCCAGCCTCAACCCAGCCCAGCCCCTCCTCAACCCAGCCCCGCCTCACCCCAACCTCTTGAACAGATACACGTCCTCATGACCACCCGGTATCCCGGGTACACGGCCCACCACCTCGTACCCCTGCCGCTGGTAGAACCCCGGTGCCTGGAAGGTGTACGAGGACACCGCGGCGCGGTCGCAGCCGCGTCGTATCGCCTCTTCCTCGGCGGCCCGCAGCAGCTTCGCGCCCCAGCCCTGCGCGCGGCTGTCCTCCCGTATCCACAGCAGGTGGATGTCGCACAACCCGCCCCAGGCCCGGGCACTCAGGCCGCCGATCAACTCGCCGTCCGCGTCCGTCACCCGTACCGAGAACTCGGCCTCCTCGGCGTGGTCCGTGGCCGCGGCGTTGAAGGCGTCGAGTCCGTCCTCCAGTTGCTTGACCAGCTCCGGGTCGTGCTCGCCGACGGTGAGGGCGGGAGCGGCGGGGCCCTGGCCCGGTGCCGGCTTCGTCGTATCGCTCATGACCGAGTATCCCCACAGGCGCCATGCGCCCGGCTACCGACTTTCGTCGTCGGTCCACTGAGCTTTCGTCGACGGGTGGTTCTACCGCCCGTTGCCCCCCGCTGCCCGTTGCCCCCGCCCCGCCCTCAGTCGTCGATCCCGGACCGTTCAACTCCCGCCACGATGTATCGCTGCAACAGCACGAAGACGAGCACCAGCGGTGCGATCGAGACCGCCGCGGCGACGAACAGCTCGTGCAGGTTGAGGTTCTGGGCCGTGGTGAACGTGGACAGCGCCACCTGTACCGTCCAGGACTCGCGGTCCTGCCCGATGACCAGCGGCCACAGGAACGCGTTCCACGCCCCGATGAAGACGATCGTGCCGACGGCCGCGAAGACCGGGCGCGAGTTGGGCACCACGATGCGCCAGTACGTACGCCAGTAACCGAGCCCGTCCACCCGCGCCGCGTCCTCCAGCTCCTTCGGGAAGCCCAGGAAGTACTGGCGGAAGATGAAGCAGGCGAAAGCGCTGAACAGGGTGGGGATGATCAGGCCGCGCAGCGTGGAGATCCAGCCGAGCGTCGAGACGAGGACGAAACTGGGGACGAAGGTGACCGCCGCCGGGACCATCAGGGTGCCGAGGATGGCGTAGAAGACGACGTTCGCGTGCCGGTACGGGATGCGCGCCAGCCCGTACCCGGCCAGCGACGCGAGCAGCACAGTGCCGACCGTGGTGGAGACCGCGATCAGCGTGGAGTTCAGCAGCGCCCGCGCCAGCGACAGGTTCGGATCGGCGAAGACTTCGGTCAGGTTCGACCACTGGATGTCGCGCGGGAAGAAGGTCCAGTCGGGGGCGGTGATGTCCTGCTCGGTGGCCAGGCCGTTGCGTACGAGCAGGTAGAAGGGGATGAGGAAGAGGACGGCGAGGATGGTGACGATCACGGCGCGCAGCGCACGCCCGGTGCGTACGCGAGGGTCCACCGGGCGCCCGGCCGCTCGTGTACGCGCTCCACGCGAGCCGCCCGGGCGTGTCGTACCCGATGCCCCCTCGCCCGACCGCGAGCCGCCCGACCGCGCCGTACCCGACGACCCCTCAACCGACCGCGAGCCGCCCGACCACGCCCTACCCAACCGTGCCCCGCCCGTCTTCGAGATGCGCGTCAACGCTCAGTCCTCCTTCCGTCCGAGCCCGAACCAGCGGGCCTGTACGACGGTCGCCACCGCGATGATCAGCGCGAGGATGACCGCGCCGGCGCTCCCCAGTCCCAGGTTCTGCTCCTGGCCGAGCGCGGTGTAGTAGAGGTAGACCAGTGGCGGACGGGCGTACGGCGGGTAGCCGCGCGCGTCGGACATCAGGTTGTAGAACTCGTCGAACGCCTGGAACGCGTTGATCACCAGGAGCAGGACGACGGCGACCGAGGTCGCGCGCAGCTGCGGCAGGGTGATGTGGCGCAGCGTCTGCCAGCCGGGCCGTGCGCCGTCCACCGCCGCGGCCTCGTACAGTCGCGGAGAGATCCGTTGCAGTCCCGCCAGGAACAGAATCATGTAGAAACCGGCCTGGAGCCAAAGCCGTACGGTCACGATCACCAGCCAGTACCAGGGCGGGTCGGACGTGGACAGCCAGGCGGTCTGGTCCGCGCCGAACCACCCCAGCACGGTGTTGGCGAGCCCGAACCGGACCCCGTTGAATATCGACAGCTTCCAGATGAGCGCGGCGACCACGTACGAGCATGCGGTCGGCAGGAAGAAGACCGAGCGGAAGAAGGCCTGGGCGAAGCGCAGCCGGTTGACCATGAGCGCGAGGGCGAGCGACACCACATAGGTCGTCGGCACGATGAAGGCCGTGAACAGCAGGAACGTCCCCAGGCTGCTCAGGAACGCCTGATCGCCCAGCATCGACACGTAGTTGTCCAGCCCGACGAAGTCCGTCGGACTGACCGTGTTGTGGGCATCGAAGAAGCTGAGATAGACACTCCAGGCCAGCGGTACGTACGTGAACAGCGCGAGACCGATCGCGAACGGTCCGACGAATGCCCAGAACCACAAGTTCCGGTTCTGGGGGCCGCGGAAGCGTCGCAGCCCGCCGGCGCTTCCGCCGCCGGCCTCGCCCGCCACGGCACCACCGCGCCGCCTGACCGCCGCCTTCCCGCTCGCCGCCTTCCCGCTCGCCGTCATCCGGCCCACATCCACCTTCACTTCTTCTTCGCCCGCTGCAACTCCGAGTTGACCTTCCGCACGACTGCTTTCAGTTCCGTCTCCGGATTGGCGCCGTCCTTGATGATGTGATTCAGCGCGTCCTGGTAGGCGGTGCGGCTCGGAGTGGTCCAGAGCAGCGGCTCGGCGAAGCCGTGATCGGTGGCGAAGCGCACCGCTTCCGCCGCCGCGCCCTCCTTGAGCTGCTTCGCCTTCTTGGCGAGCGAGATGCGGGCGGGGATGTGGAAGCCGTACGAGAGGGCGAAGTCCTGCTGCTTGTCGGTCCCGTCCACCCACAGCCACTTCACGAACGCTTTCGCCTCCTTCTGATGCTTGCTGCGCGCGCTGACCGCCGAGCCGTACGCGCCCACCGGCACCGTGGGCCGCCCGCCGGCGCCGTCCGCCGGGAACGGCAGGACCCCGAAGTCGTCCCCGACGGCCTTCTTGACCTGCGGCAACGCCCACAGTCCCGACCACTGCATGGCGGTCAGCCCCTGGATGAAGGCCGCCGGGTCGGACCAGTCGGTCGGCGCCCCGAGCAGCAGCGATCCGTCGGCGTACAGCTGCCGGACCTTGCCGAGGACGCGGGCGGCGGCCGGATCGTCGAAGCCGACCTTCCCGTCATCGGTGATCAGACTCAGCCCCGCGGCGAACAGCGGCGTGCCACCCAGCACCGCGGCCCCGCCGTCGTTGCCCAGGAACAGTCCCTTGACCTTGTCCTTCCGGTGGTGCCGGGTAAGCGTCCTGGCCGCCTCCACCAGTTCGTCGACGCTCTGCGGCGGCTGCACCCCCGCCGCCTTGAGCAGGCTCTTCCGGTAGAAGAGCAACTGGGTGTCTATCGTCTGCGGCACCGCCCAGATCTTCCCGTCCCAGATCTTCGGCTTGAGCACGGCCTGATTGAAGTCGTCCTTGACCGACTCGATCTGTTCGGTCATATCCGCGATCTGACCGCCCTTGATCTGGTCCAGCCGCGGCCCGTCGACCTCGAAGATGTCCGGACCGGAGTCCGTCAGCAGCGCGGCGGCGGTCTGCCGGTCGTAGTCGCCGGGCCGCCACTGCACGGTGACCCGCGCCTTGTCGTACGCGGCGGCGTACCGCTTCACGGCCGCCTCGGTACCGGGCTCGCCGTACTGGTGGTACCACTGGCTGAGCGCGGGCCCCGAACCCTGCCCGCCGCGACCGGTGTTGGAGCCGCAAGCCGCCAGTACGCCGGTGAGCGCCGCGCCCCCGGCCGCGGCGATCAGCCGCCGTCTGCCGATACCGAAGCCTGTGCCGCTGCCGCGTGTCATGCCGATCGCCCCCTGCGTGGCTCGTGCGCCGTTACCTGTTGCCTGCCTGGCCGTTCCGTGTGTCCACCGGTGTCGTCCCGCCGCGCACGTGATCGACGATCACCGCCCGCCGCGAGCGCCTACTCTGCCGTACCCGCATGAAGGACGCGTTGCACCTGCGCGAAACCGGCCGGTGACGGCGTCCGTAGGAGTGAGCACCGCACGGCACCCCGGTGTTCCCGCGCGGACCGGCCACCGCGGCAGCCTGGTGTTTCCACACCCAGGTTCAGCACGCACTCCTGCGAATCGGCGCGCGCCCGCACCATCTCTCGTATGAACCGCTTCACGAACAAGACAGTCCTGATCACCGGCGGCACCAGCGGCATGGGGTTCGCCGCCGCGCGCCGGTTCCTCGACGAGGGCGCGTACGTCGTCATCACCGGCCGTGACCAGGCCCGACTCGACGCCGCGGCAGCGCGCCTCGACGCCCCGGACCGCGTCCTGGCCGTCCGCGCCGACGCGGCCTCCCTGCCCGACCTGGACGCGCTCGTACGGGACATCGAAGCCTGGCGCGGCACCCTCGACGCCGTCTTCGCCAACGCGGGCGTCGGCATCTTCAAGCCCAGCGCCGAACTGACCGAGGCGGACTTCGACACCACCGTCGACGTCAACTTCAAGGGCGTCTTCTTCACCGTCCAGAAGGCGTTGCGTCTCATGGACCGCGGCGGCGCCATCGTCCTGAACGCCTCCTGGACCCTCTACCGCGGCATGCCCGTGGCCACGGCCTACTCGGCCACGAAGGCCGCCGTCCACAACCTGGCCCGCACCCTCGGCGCCGACCTGGCGCCCCGCGGCATCCGCGTCAACTCCGTAAGCCCCGGCTACATCGATACGGAGATGTTCCGCGCCGCCAACACGGCCCCCGACGCCGAGGCCCGCCTCGCCGCCGAAGTCCCCCTCCAGGCCGTCGGCCAGGCCGACCAGGTCGCCGCCGCGGTGGCGTTCCTGGCGTCGGAGGACGCGTCGTATGTGACGGGGCAGGACCTGGTGGTGGACGGGGGATTGGTGGGGGCGCGGCCGGTGGAGTCGTGAACGGTGGCGGGGCGATGACGGAGGTAGCGCGAGCAGGCCCGGCCGGCCGGCGCCGTCGGCCTCGGTCAGGCCGCCTGAACCCGGTGCACGGTCAGACCGCCTGAACCCGGCGTACGGTCAGACCGCCTGAACCCGGCGCACGGTCACGTTCCCCCGGCCGCGATCGACTGGGGCTAGCTCGGTGCCCCGGCGCTCTGAAGAGGTGCCGCGGCGATGACGGTGTCGAGCATCGTGCGGGACGCCTGCAACTCCTCGATGGCTTGGGTGATCCGCTCGCTCTCCCGTCGCAGTTGGGCGACCAGATCCGGGCAGGTGGGTACGAGGCGGTCGTCTTCTGCCCGGATGCAGGGAAGAACCTGACCGATCAGGGAGGTCGGGAGCCCGGCTGCCAGCAGACAGCGGATGCGGCGCACCGTCTCGACGTCCGCCTCGCCGTAGATGCGATAGCCGCTCGGCAGGCGCTCCGGCGTCAGCAGTCCCTGCTGCTCGTAGTAGCGCAGCAGCCGCTCATGGACTCCCGTGCGCCGGACCATCTCCTTCATGCGCATGCGGCTCGTACCTCCCCGTGCGCGATGCTCGACTTGACTCTGACACTGATGTCGGAGTTTAGCGTCGGCCACATGATCACCGATTCCTCGCTCACCCCGTCCGACCTCGATGTTCTCGTGCAGGGCAGTGGCCCCGCACTTCTGCTCGCCCACGGTGCCGGTGGCGGCATCCAGGGAAACTTCGGCCTCGTCCTCGACGACCTCGCCCGGGACCACACCCTCGTCGGCCCGCACTATCCGGGAGCGGGCGGTTCCCCCGTGGTCACCGGGCCTCTGGATCTGGACGACCTGGCCGACCAGCTGGTCGCCGCCGCCACCGCGGCGGGCCAGGAGTCGTTCGCCGTGCTCGGGGAGTCGCTCGGCAGCGCCGTGGCCGTACGGATCGCCGCCCGGCATCCCGAGCGGGTCCGGGCACTCGTCCTCACCGCCGGCTTCCCGGTCGCGGACCCCGTCCTGGCTCTGGCCGCCCGGCTCATCAAGGACCTGGCGGGCGCGGGCTTGTGGGAGGACGTGGCACGGCTCGCCTGCCTCTCGTGCCTGTCGCCGACGGACCTGACGAACATCGAGCCGGCCGGCCTCGAAGCGGCGGTCGCCCAAACTCTGGCCGGGATGCCCCCGGGCATGCTCGACCACTTCGACCTGGTGTCCCGCGTGGACGTCCGGCCGGACCTGGAGAAGCTGACCGCGCCCACCCTGGTGATAGCGCCCACCGGCGACCGGCTGGTGCTGCCGGAGAGTTCGTACGACCTGGCGGCGGGCATCCCGGGCGCCAAGCTGATCGAACTGCCCGGCGCGGCGCATATCCTCAACGAGACCGACCGCGCGACGTGGCTGCGCCACGTCCGCGAGTTCCTCGGCGCTCTTCCCGCGGTCTCGGTGTGACCGCTTCGCCCCGCGCGCGACCGGCCCGTCCGCCCATGGCGTCTCGGGCACGGCGCCGGGCCGGACTGGCTGTGCTGGCCACCACGACGTTCGTCGTCGTCACCACCGAGCTGCTGCCGGTCGGCCTGCTGACCTTGATCAGCGACGACCTGCAGATCGCGAGATCACGAGTGGGCCTGCTGGTCACCGTGTATGCCTTCACCGTCGGGCTGACCGCGGCCCCGCTCACCACCTGGACCGCGGGCTGGCCGCGCAAACGCCTCTTCGTCGTGGTGGGTGCGGTCTTCTTCCTGGGGACCGTGCTCTGCGGGCTCGCAGTGAACTACCCGATGCTGGCGATCGGCCGGTTCATCTGCGGCACCGCCCACGGAGTCTTCTGGTCGATCGTCGCCGGGTACGCCGCCGCGCTCACCGGGCCCGAACGCGCCGGCCGCGCGACATCCATCGTCTTCGCGGGAAACTCGGCGGCCCTCGTCCTGGGCGTACCCCTGGGGACCGCTCTCGGCGGAGCCGTAGGGTGGCGCGGCGCCTTCTGCGCCGTGGCGGCCCTCGGTCTCGGGGCACTCGCCGCCGCCCTGTGGTTCCTGCCGGACCTCCCCGAACGCCACCCCTCGCGCTCCGGCAGTCTTGTCGGTGTGCTGCGTCTGCCCGGCCTGAGGCCCGTGGTGGGGGCAACGGCGTTGCTCATCCTGGGGCACTTCACGGTCTACACCTACGTGACGCCCCTGCTGCACGACGTGGGCGCCTTCGGCGAGGCCGCCATCGGCATGCTGCTGGCGTTGTACGGACTGGCCGGCTTCCTGGGTACGTGGTGCGGAGGCGTTCTGGCGGACCGCCGGCCACGGGCGGCCCTGCTCGGCGCCATCGCCCTGATGGCCGTCTCGCTGATCCTGCTCGGCGCGGGCACCCGCCTGCAACCGGTCGCTGTCGCGGCCGTGGCCCTGTGGGGCGTCGCGTTCGCCGCACTACCGGTGACCTTGCAGTCAAGCGTTCTCCGTCTGGGCAGCACCGCCCCCGATGCGGCGTCTTCCTGGTACGTCGCCGCGTTCAACCTGGGCATCGGGGGCGGCGCTCTGTCAGGCGGGCTGCTGGGCACCACCACGGTGGCGGTGCTTCCGTGGGCGGCTCTGGTGGCAGTGGTGCCGGCCGCCGCCCTCGTCGGGATGAGGTCCCGCCCCCTGCCCTGAGCTTGGCCCCTTGGCCCCTGCGAGGTCGACCTAGGCCCCTGCGGGCCCCGAAGAAGCGGAAGCAGAACGGAAGTTGCTGGTCAGGGCGATTGTCAGACCCTTGGTGCATGCTCTTCGTACAGGGCTTTCGCGAGTCGACGGCTTACGGCCCTGCGGCCGTGTCCTGCGCCTGTCCCGAGGAGGAGTCCATGATCATCGTCTCCGGCCAGCTCCACGTCGCCCCCGACGCCCGCGTCGCCTACCTGGCCGGCTGCGACGCGGTGGTCGAACAGGCCCGCAAGTCCCCCGGCTGCCTGGACTACGCCCTCTCGGCCGACCGCCTCGACCCGGGCCGGATCAACGTGTACGAACGCTGGGAGTCCGACGCCGACCTTGAGGCATTCCGGGGCAGCGGTCCGGAGCCGGAGCAGGCGGCGGCGATTCTTGGCGCGGAGGTGAGCAAGTACCGGATATCCGGGGTGGAGGTGGCGTAGGGCGGGCGCCGCACGGGCCGGGTTATGGGTGCGGGAGCAGCATGGTGAGGAAGGCTGTCCAGGCGGCGGGGGTGACGTGGAGGGTGGGGTCCTGCGGGCGCTTGGAGTCACGTATCGCGATGGTGTGGGGGAGGTTGGCTGCCACCTCGACGCATTCGTGTTCGTGATCGCTGTAGCTGGACTTCCGGAAGACGAACTCAGGCATGATTCACAGCTCCTTGCTGACGTTGGAGATGAACGTTCGCGTCTCTTGCTCGTCGAGCGCTTGGCTTGAGATTGTTTCGAACACCTCGTCGTGGCGGGCAGCTTCCTGTCCACCTTCGACCCAAGCCTGGGCATGCAGAGCCTCCATGTAGACCACGTCCATTGCGCCTGGCTCCGCGAACGAGATGATGTTGAAGGCGCATCCCATGCCCAGCTGCGCACCCGCACGGAAGGGCAGAACCCGTACCGATACGTTCGGCTTCTCGGATGACCTGACCAGGTGCGCCAGCTGGTCACCCATTACCTCGGTGCCCCCGACGAGGTTGCGCAGAGCTGCCTCGCAAAGAACTGCGCGCAAGTGGAGCGGGGGCTCCTCGTCGAGACGCCGCTGTCGGGCGAGCCGTCCGGCTACGAAGTGGCGATCCGGGTTGAGCGCTCGTACGTACCCCTCCGTCTGCAAGAGCCCAGGGACGTACGCGATCTGCCACGCCCTGATGGTCGTTGCCGCGCCCTCCAGGGCGACGTACTCCCTCATCGCGGGCGCGACGGGGGCGCTGCTCCACCACCCCTTCGCCTTCCGGCGCTCACGGTCCAGGCGGGCCAGTTCGAGGAGGCCACCGACCGTGTGCGGGTCTCGGGTGCCGTAGAGGTCACAGAGCGCGCGGATGTCGGGGTCGCGGATGGGTACCCAACCGCGTTCCATTTTGGCGACCTTCGCTGTGGAGGCGCTCAGCACCTTTGCGGCCTGGGGCTGCGTCAATCCCGCGGCTGCGCGGAGGGCTAGGAGTTCGCCACCGAGTCTGCGCCCCAGGACGGTTGACGTGCTGTTGCCCTGCATAGCCTGACCTGCTGTCACTTGGCGGCTCCTCTGCGTAATGCGGTCAGTGTGCTGCGTGAGGGCAGGGGACGGCAACCTCGATCGGTGGATATTTCCCAAGGAGAGGTTGAGTGGATCTCGCGAGCGCCATTACCGTCCGTAGCGAACCACTCGCGCAACTGCGCCAGACGGCGCGGTGCTGCTCGTACTCGGAGGTGGCGTCGATGATCTCTCCGCATGACCCCGTGGAAACCGTCCTCTACGAGGACCTGCTCGACTACACGCCGTTCCCCAGGACCGTGCGGCTCGCGCGGTATCGGATGGCCCGGCTGCTCTGGGAGTGGGGGTACGGGCATCTCGTGGACGACGCCGAGTTGGTGCTGGCGGAGCTGCTGACGAACGCGATCGTGCACGGGAAGGTACCCGGGCGGCTCGTGCGGGTGCATCTGACGGTCGGGAAAGAGGTGTTGCGTGTGGCGGTCAGTGATGCGAAGGGGGAAGCCCGGCCGGCGGTACGGGAGCCAGGGATGGACGGCACCGGTGGGTGGGGGCTGCTGCTCGTACAGGAGGTGGCCGTGCGGTGGGGGGTGCGGGACCGGGAGATCGGCAAGACCGTGTGGTGTGAGCTGGACGTCAGGCGGGGGCGGCCGTCGGGGCCGGGCCGCCGAGGACGATGTCCCAGTGGTAGGTGAGAGACATGGGGCGGCCCGGTAGCGGCGGCCCGGGGGCGTACGTGGCGATCAAGCGGCGGCGGGCCGCAGCGTTCGGCGCCGCGTGCAGCACCGAGTCGTACGCCAGGAGCGGGTCGCCCTCGAAGTACATCTGCGTGACAAGGCGTTGCGTGAACGCGCGGCCGAAAAGGGAGAAGTGCAGGTGCGCGGCGCGCCAGGGGTCGCCGGGGGTGCCGAGCGGGTACGGTCCCGGCTTGATCGTGGTGAAGGCGTAGCGGCCGGCGGCGTCGGTGAGGGCGCGGCCCGCACCGGTGAAGTTGGGGTCCAGGGGCGCGTCGTGCTGGTCGCCCTGGTGGGCGTAGCGGCCGGCGGCGTTCGCCTGCCAGAGTTCGATGAGCTGGTGGGGGATCGGGTGCCCCCGGTCGTCCAGGAGGCGGCCGGTCACGGTGATGCGTTCGCCGATCGGGGTGCCCGGGTGCTGGACGGTGAGGTCGCAGTCGAGGGGCGTCACGTCGGTGAGGCCGAAGACCGGGCCGTAAAACTCGGCGCTTTCCGGACCGGTGAGCAGGCGTACCGGCGGGTGGGCGGGGTGGCGAAGAGGGAAGCCCTGGTACGGCGGTGTGGCCGGGTACGGAGCCGGGGCCGTGTCGGGCGCAGCGGCGGAAGCGGGCGCGGGCCTGTCGGCGGGCGCCGGTGTGGGCGCGGGCGTGGGTACGGTCGGCATGGAGACGTTGTCGCACCGGGCGCCGGGGCTCGGCAAGACCGGGGACCTGCTCGTTGTCGGCCACCCCGCGCGTACGTCACGGTTGCCGAGCCCCGGGCGTACGCCTGCGGTGGTTCGGCGCGGGGCAGGCGCTGTTCATATCAGCTGAACCTACGCGCGTGCATGGCGGACGCTTCGGACGAGGGGCATATGCGGGTGTCCGGTGCCAATGGGTGGGCATGCCATGCGTGAGCGAGTTGGTGCGGTGAACGGCCGGGCGACCGCGTCGCTTCGCGGGGGAAGAGACGGCGAGTAGCGCCGTCGGCGCCGGGCAGGCCGTCCGGTGATCCTCGCCGTCGCAACAAGTGGTTGCGGCGTCCCCGCCCCGCGTAAGGCCGCCCTCGTAGTGCCATGTGCCACGCACCGCGGATCTCCGTGCCGGTTTCCGTAGCGGCCTCCGTATCGATCTCGATCTCCGTACCGGACGGGCGTGCGCAGGCCCATGGGCCGGACCGCCGCCACCCTCGCCCGCCAGCTCCTCTCACGTGCCGACCAGGAAAGGGCATCGCCATGTACCCCAACACCCTCGACACTTTCGTCGCCTCCGTGAAGCACCAGCGCGAGATGATGATCATCCACCGGGTGACAGGCGGCTATCTCACGCACAACGGTGACCTCCAGATCGAGACCGATCCCGTCGAGAACATCGACAACAAGCGGCACCTGTGGGTGGCCCACCTGGTGGGCTACTACAAGAACAACACCATCTACAGCTTCGAGAACAAGCGGGAGGGCAAGCGGCTGGCGGTCAATCCCAACGCTCTTCGGGACGGCATGCGCTTCACGGACCCGCAGGACCCGAAGACCCCGAACAACAAGGAGATGGAGGCGCAGCGGTTCTACGTGCTGCCGATGTGCAACGGTGGTTACTCCATTGTGCCGTTCCTCGCCTCGGACCTGGCGCTGACACCGATGGGAAATCACCCGCAGACCGGATGCGACCGCATGCTGCCGCACTGGGGCGGGCAGTCCTCGGACAATTCCGCACATGACTTCGTGCGCGCGCCCGACCAGCCCGAACGGGAGGATCCCACGGAACAGGAGCTCCAGCCCCCCGGTTCCGGAAAATAAGGGGCGGAAACCGGAACTACGCCCGCACGCCACCACCCGACGGTGAAACACGGTGAACATGCGCCTGTGGCGGGAAACCGGCGTGCCGGCGTAGCTGCCGGGGTGCGATCCTACTTACGGGCCCGCCAGACTACGGCGGTAGTCATGCTTGAGCTGATTATCAAGAGAATGCCGATGATGATGGACCAGGTGTCGCCCTGCCATATGGCAAGCCCTGTCGTCACGAGCCCGCCAGCCAGCGCGATGGCGGCGAGTATCCGTCCGAGAAGCATGAACAACGGCCCCTAGAAGCAGTGATCGGCGACGCCCTTGGCCGCCGCCGACGTCCCGGTGAGAAGACCCCAGGTGGCCGCCAGTGACGCCCCACCGGTTTGCAGGCCGCCTGCGCCGCTGGCAGCGACACCGAGGCCGCCCCCGACGGCTTCCACGCCGTCCATGAAGCAGGTCCAGTCCATGCGTGTAGTCACCTGGCCCGGCTTCGCCGGCCGGACCACGACACCCTCGATCGTGGAACCCTTCACGTCGGAGACCTTCTGCGTGAGCCGGTTGCCCTTGAGGGTCCAGATGGCCTTGTGGACGTGCCCGGCCTTGTCCTTGATATCGAGCCGCGTCATACCGCCGACGACCTTTCCGTCGGCGTTGATTATCCGGAGGCCGGGGCCGGTGACGACCGCGTGGTCGCCCTTGGGCAGCTTGAGCGTGAACGTGGAGGTGGCCGCGAACTTCGTCACCGCTGGACGCAGGCCGATACGCATAAACACTTACACCTTTCCCATACTCCTGTCCCCATGGCAGGGACATACCCACCCTCGTTGGCGAAAAGGGCCGACCCATATGGCGCCGGTCACAAAGATACTTAAACGCCCAGTCAAGATCGTTTCGGTGGGGAGTAAATTCGCCGATCTGCTGACGGGGCGACCTTCAATGGCGGGCGGAAGGCCTGGCGTTGGGATATCGTTCGGCGCGCTCATCCGCCGTACGAGCCGCGCCCCAAAACCGAGTCAGATCGAAACCTCACGAGGGCCGGAAGCTTCACCGAGTCGCTCGGCGAGCGCATCGCGGTGCTCCGGCCGGGCCAGGACGGACATGGCCGCTTCCTGCCTGCGGTGGAGCGCTTCGACGTCGCGTCGCATGGTGCGGAGGAGGGCGCGCATGCGTAACCGGGCCTGCCACGGGTGCCACAAGGCCCTGAGCAGATGCTGGGCCGTCGCTTGCCGATATTCCTCGCTCTGCCGCATGAGTTCTCCGAGCGAATCCCCCAGGACACCTCCGAGGCGGTGGTCGAGCAAGGCGATGATGTCGCATTGCAGGGCACGTTCCTCGCCCCCTCCGGCGAAGTCGAGGAGCCTACGGGGGACACCGGCCGAGAGCGCGGCCACCACGAGGCCGGCGATCGCCTCCTGCTGGGCCGGCGCGACGTCGTGGCCGTCTCGCGTGACGCCCATGACGCCGAAACGGGCCGTGGCCGGCGGGGATGTCTCGCCCAGGTGACGCGGCCCGCTCCCGGCCTGGGCGGGCGCGATGCCGCACAGCGTGTCGCGCACCGCCGTGACACGGAGAAGTTGCTGCATGACCGCCGCGCGCAGCTGCCGGCGCTCCTGGTTCCGGGACAGGTGGTTGGTCACCGCGGCGCCGATGATTCCGCCGGCCGTCGTGTAGGCCAGGTCGATCCAACCGGGCATGGAAGTCACCTCACGGACCGGGAACTGGCAGGCACGCACGCTGAAGCGGTCCGAGCGTATGCGGGATGCCGAGGCCAGGGAAGGCTGGGACCCAGCGGGGCGCAAGAGGTGTGTGACCGGCCAACCGGCCAACCGGCTAACCGGCTGACCGGCTGACCGGCTGACCGGCTAACCAACGCATCCCGTGCGCCCCCTACCCCGACAACCGAATCCGCAACCGGCAGATCGTCGCGTCCGTCGTGCGGCGTACCGCGTGGGCGACGACCGCGCCGCGCTGGTTCTGGAGGAGGCGCTGCCACAGGTGGGCGGGTTCGACCTCGGGGATGAGGACCGTGACGCGGGTATGGGGGTGCCGGTCGCGGAGTTCGCGTACGTACGCGGCGACCGGGCGGCCCACCGTGCGGCTGGCGGAGGGCAGTTCGAGGAGGTCGACGCCGGGGTTCCACAGTTCCCAGTCGCGGCGCAGGGACTCCGCCGCGCGGCGGTCCTCGGGGGCGGCGTACGTGACGGTGACGGCCACCACCTCGTCGCCGAGCGAGACCGCCGCGTTCAGCGCCTCGCAGGTGAGCTTGGACAGGTGGGAGACGGGGACGACGACCAGCGAGCGGTCGCGGTGCGGGGGTTCGGGGATCCGGCCGAGGTGCAGCCGGTCCGCGATCCGGCCGTACGCCCGGTGGACCGCGCCGAAGCCGAGGACGAGGGCGGGCAGCGCGATGACGATCAGCCAGGCGCCCTCGGTGAACTTCGTGGCCGTGACGATGACCGCCGAGACACCGGTCAGCAGCGCGCCGAAACCGTTCAGCACGGCCTTGCCGTGCCACCCGGCGGATCGTTCCTGCCGCCAGTGCCGGACCATGCCCACCTGGCAGATGGTGAATCCGACGAACACGCCGATGGCGAAGAGCGGGACCAGGGTGTTCACGTCGCCGCCGGACAGGACGAGGAGTACGGCGGCGACGGCGGCCAGCGCCAGGACGCCGTGCCGGTGCACCTGCCGGTCGGCCTTGAGGCCGAAGACGTGCGGCAGGTAGTTGTCGCGGGCCAGCAGGCTCATCAGGACGGGCAGTCCGCCGAACGACGTGTTGGCGGCCAGCGCGAGCAGCACCATGGTGGCGAACTGGACGACGTAGAACGCCCAGTTGTGGCCTAGGGACGCGTCCGCGAGCTGTGCGAGGACGGTGACGCCCTCGACCGGCTGGAGGTGGAAGCGTCCGATGAGCACCGACAGGCCGATCAGCATCACGCCGAGCAGGGCGCCCAGGGCGACCTCGGTGCGCTGGGCGCGCTTGACGGCGGGCGCGCGGAAGGACGGTACGGCGTTGGCCACCGCCTCGACGCCGGTCAGCGCCGAGCATCCGGCGGCGAACGCCTTCAGGAGCAGGAGCGCGCCGACGGAGGTGACGTTGCCGGACAGGACGGAGGCGTGGCCGTCGGCCGAGAGTGTGGAGGCGGGCGCGTCGCGGAAGAGGCCGACCGCGACGACGGCGAGGATCGAGCCCACGAAGACGGCGGTGGGCAGGATGAACACCTTCGCCGTGTCGACGATGCCGCGCAGGTTCACACCGGTCACCAGGGCGAGCACCGCCAGGCACAGCCACAGCCGCTGGCCGTACAGCGCCGGGAAAGCGGAGGTCAGCGCGGCGATGCCGGCCGTCACGGACACGGCGACGTTCAGGACGTAGTCGAGGATGAGGGAGGCCGCGGCGACCAGGGCCGTACGGCGTCCGAGGTGGGCCTTGGCGACGGCGTACGAGCCGCCGCCGTTCGGGAACGCCGCGATCACCTGGCGGTACGAGGCGACCAGGACCGCGAGCAGCGCCGCGATGCCGAGGGTGACCGGGAGGGTGCAGCCGAGGCCGTACGCGCCGGCGGCGGCCAGCACCAGGACGACCGACTCGGGCCCGTACGCGACCGACGCCATCGCGTCGAGGGAGAGGGCGGCGAGGCCCTGCACGGAGGTCAGGCGGTGCCGGGCGTCCGGCTCGGGAGCCGGGGCGGACGGCGGCGCGCTCAGCGGGGAGCTGTGGCCAGGGGCTCCGGTATCCGGCGGCCTGTGGCCCGCGGCCCGGCCCGTGGGCTTCCACACCATCGACATCTTTCGCCGTACCTCCGTGCGCTGCGGGAAGAGAACCCTGATCGGGAAGAGAACCCTGGTCGGAACGAGTCCCCTGGTCGGGACGAGATCGCCGGTCGGGTGGAGAACTCCGGTGACAGGGCCAGCCCAGCGTGCGTGCCGGTGTGTACGGACGCGCCGGTTCTTGGCGTGGCCTTTGCGGGTGGTCCGGGCATCTTCACGGGTTCTTGATGCCCGGTGGGGGCGGGCCGACGCGGGTGGGTGGCCCCAGCACCGGGTGGGCGGGGCACCGGGCGGCGGCATGGCCGGAACCGGTACGAACGGAGGGCACGCGTCTCGTCAGCGCTGCGTAAAGGTTCGTCGTACCGCCATCAGTGCCGCATCAACATCCCCACGGTCCGGGCGCCGCGGTCCTAGCCTCGCGCCATGGGACGGCGAGGCGAAAGCGGGGCCGGGTCCACGGCCCACGGCGAGGGCGGCGAAGACGACTGGGACGCCGGCGCGGGCGCCGGCGCGCGGCGGGACCGGGAGGTGCGCGATGGACGGTATACGCGGGAGGGGTACGCCCTTCCACCCCCGGTGTACGGCCCGGCGGCGTACCGGGACCGCCGCTGGGCGCGCGAACTGCGCGCGGCGGCCTGCGGTACGGCCACGGTGCTCGCCATCATGCTCGCCGTCGACCTGGCCGCACACACCATCGACCCGCTCCGCGCGGCCTGCTGGACGGCCCTCGCGGTGGTGCTCTTCGCGGCGCTCTTCCCGGCACGGGTGACCGCCGGCGCGGACTGGCTCGCCGTACGCGGGCTGCTGTGCGAGCACCGCGTCCGCACCGACCTGCTGGTCCTCGTACACCGCAGTGACGGAATGGCGCCCCGGCTGGTCCTGCGCGACATCATGGACAACCGCGTGGAAATCGACCCCAAGGCCCTCACCGGCAACCCGGTCCTGTGGCACCTGCTGGACACCGGCGCCCGGCTCTCCCGCGAGCGCGGGCTGCTGCGTTCGGGCAACGAGGTGCTGCGGGCGCTGGGCGAACGCATCGACGGGGACGGGGCTCGGGGGGTGTTCGAGGCGTCGGGGTTGAGGTGACGGGCGGGGAGGGGGGAGAGGCAGGTCTGCCCGCGCCCTCTTCGCTCAGCCCCCCACCCCGCCGAAGTCATACGTCACACCCGTGAGCTCCTCCGACGCCGCCCACAGCCGTTCGCCGGTCGCGTCATCCGTCGTCCACGGGGCGCGGAACGACGTCGCGGGCCCGCCGCGCACGGCGCCCCGCGGGCCGAGGAAGGCGTCCGGCTTCATGTGCGGGGCGGTGGCGGCGCACAGCGTGGGCAGCGCGCCGGACTCGGCGGGCTGCGCGACGACGCGGTTCAGCAGCGTCACGGCACGCTCGGCACGGGTACGGCCCTCCATCCGTACGCCGGCGGTCTGGAGGTTGGTGTCGGCGTACCCCGGATGCGCGGCGACCGCCAGGACCCGCGAACCGGCCCGCGCGAGGCGGCGCGACAGCTCGTGGGTGAAGAGCAGGTTGGCGCTCTTGGAACGGCCGTAGGCGATCCAGCGGTGGTACCCGCGCTCGCTGTTCAGGTCGCTCAGCTTCACGTTGGCCAGCGCGTGGAAGCCGCTGGAGACGGTGACGACGCGCGCGCCCGGCGTACCGAGGAGCTTGGGCAGGAGGAGGCCGGTGAGCGCGAAGTGACCGAGGTGGTTCGTCCCGAACTGCATCTCGAAGCCGTCGGCGGTCTGGCGCTGCGGCAGCGCCATGACACCGGCGTTGTTGATGAGCAGGTCCAGACGGTCCCCGTCGAAGTCGTCGAGCGCGGCCGCGAAGGCCCGTACGGACGCCAGGTCCGCCAGGTCCAGCTGCCGGAACTCGGCCTCCGCGGCCGGCACTTCGGACCGCAGCCGGGCGAGCGCCGTATGGCCACGCGACTCGTCACGGCAGGCCAGCACGACCCGGGCGCCCCGGCGGGCGAGCTCGCGGGCGGTGACATAGCCGATACCGCTGTTGGCCCCGGTGACGACCGCCGAACGGCCCGTCTGGTCGGGGATATGGCTCGTGTTCCAACGCGTCACGCCTGCTGCGCTCCTTCGTCGGGGCATCGGGGGCACCAGAGTACGCCGAGGCCGGGCGGGGTCGCGGTCGCCGGAATCCCTGTGCGTGGCCGACGGGCAGCGCCGTCCCCCGGACGCGGGAACAGCGGGGCGTGACCCGGTCAGTTGATCTCCCGTACCCGGTAGACGGGCACCGATACCGCCGGGTCGTCCAGGCAGGTGCCCGTTTCGAGGTCGAAGCGCTGTTTGAGGAGGGGGGAGGCCACGAAGGGGCGGCCGTCCGCAGAGCCGGTCAGGCCGCGGGAGAGGACGTAGGCGCCGGTGAACGGGTCGCGGTTGTCGATGGCGTACGGGCGGCCCGCGCGGTCCAGGAACAGGGCCACCTGGCCGCCGTCGGGGAGGAGTGCGGCGACGCCGCGGCCGGGGGTGAGGGCGGAGCGGTCGCACACCGGGAGCCAGTGGCTGTCCTCCTGGTGGTCGGGTCGCTGTTCCGTCGGGAGCGATACGGCGAGTGTCATCGGGTGGCGGTCCCTTCCAGGGTGCGGGTGCCGGAGGCGGTCGGTGCGTCGGCCAGCGTGCGTACGGGGAGCGTCGGGCCGGACAGCAGGGGAAGGTCCGGTTTGATCTGGTCGCGTTCGGGGACGAAGCGGACGGCCGGGTCGGGGGCTCCGGGGGCGTTGACGAAGGAGACGAAGCGGGCGAGGCGGTCGGGGTCGGCGAGGGTGTCGGCCCATTCGTCGCGGTAGGCCGAGACGTGCGCGGCCATCAGGGACTCCAGTTCGCCGCAGAGGCCGAGGGAGTCGTGGACGACCACGTCGCGTACGTGGTCGAGACCGCCCTCGATGCGCTCCAGCCAGGCGGAGGTGCGCTCCAGGCGGTCGGCGGTGCGGATGTAGAACATCAGGAAGCGGTCGATCAGGCGGATCAGTTCGGCGTCGGAGAGGTCCTGGGCGAGCAGGTCGGCGTGGCGCGGGTCGGCGCCGCCGTTGCCGCCGACGTAGAGGTTCCAGCCGTTGGAGGTGGCGATGACGCCGAAGTCCTTGCCGCGGGCCTCGGCGCACTCCCGCGCGCAGCCGGAGACGGCCGACTTGAGTTTGTGCGGGGAGCGCAGGCCCCGGTAGCGCAGTTCCAGGTCGATGGCCATACGGACGGAGTCCTGGACGCCGTAGCGGCACCAGGTCTGTCCTACGCACGACTTCACGGTGCGCAGGGCTTTGCCGTACGCGTGGCCGGATTCGAAGCCGGCGTCGACCAGACGGGCCCAGATGCGCGGGAGCTGGTCCACGCGGGCGCCGAACAGGTCGATGCGCTGGCCGCCGGTGATCTTCGTGTAGAGGCCGAAGTCGCGGGCCACCTCGCCGATGGTGATGAGTTTCTCCGGAGTGATCTCGCCGCCGGGGATGCGCGGCACGACCGAGTACGAGCCGTTGCGCTGGAGGTTGGCGAGGAAGTGGTCGTTGGTGTCCTGGAGGGCGGACTGCTCGCCGTCCAGGACGTAGCCGTCGGCACCGACCGTGGGGGCGAGGCTGGCGATGATCGAGGCCACCGTCGGCTTGCAGGTCTCGCAGCCGTCGCCGCCGCGCGCCTCCGCCCGGCCGTGGCCGTCCAGCAGCTCGGCGTACGAGGTGAGGCGGCGGGTGCGGACGATCTCGTACAGCTCGGCGCGGGTGTGCGGGAAACAGCCGCACAGGCCCTGGTCGACCACCACGCCGCCGGCCGTCAGCTCGTCGTTGACCAGGGTGGTCAGCGCCTTGACGCAACTGCCGCAGCCGGTGCCCGCCTTGGTGCACTTCTTCACCTCGGGCACGGTGGTGCAGGAGTGCTCGGAGACCGCGGAGCGGATGGTGCCCTTGGTGACGTTGTGGCAGTTGCAGATCACCGCGTCGTCGGGGAGCGCGGCGGGTCCGAGGGCGCCGGCGGGTGCGCCGGCGCCCGCGGGGAGCACGAGCTGTTCGGGGGCGAGCGGCGGCACGGTGCCGGTGAGCGGGCGCAGCAGGCCGTACGACTCGGCGTCGCCGACCAGCACACCGCCGAGCAGTTCGCCGTCCGCGCCGATGACCAGCTTCTTGTAGACCCCGGAGCGGGAGTCGGCGTAGACGACGTCGAGGCAGCCGGGGGTGGCGCCGTGCGCGTCGCCGAAGGAAGCCACGTCCACGCCGAGGAGTTTGAGCTTGGTGGAGGTGTCGGCGCCGGTGAAGGCGGCGGCCTCATGGTCACCGGCGATGGTGGCCGCTGCCGTCGCGGCCATCTCGTAACCGGGCGCCACCAGGCCGTAGACCTTGCCGTCGGCGGCCAGCGCGCACTCGCCGATCGCGTACACGGCGGGGTCCTCGGTACGGCACCGCTCGTCCACGACGATGCCGCCGCGCTCGCCCACCGCCAGCCCGCAGTCGCGGGCGAGCTGGTCGCGCGGGCGCACCCCCGCCGAGAAGATCACCAGGTCGGTCTCGACGCGCGAGCCGTCGGACAGTTCCATGGCCCGTACGGCCCCGTCCCCGCCCGCGACGATCTCCTTGCCGCCGACGCCCGTGTGGACGTCGATGTCCATCTCCTCGACGGTACGGCGCAGCGCGCTGCCGCCGCCCTCGTCCACCTGCACCGCCATCAGCCGCGGCTGGAATTCCACGATGCGGGTCCGCAGCCCGAGCCCCTTGAGGGCACCGGCCGCCTCCAGGCCGAGCAGGCCGCCGCCGACGACCGTGCCGGTGCGGCAGTTCTTGGCGTACTCCTCGATGGCGAGCAGGTCCTCGACGGTCCGGTAGACGAAGCAGCCCGCGCTGTCGGCGCCGGGCACCGGCGGCACGAACGGGTACGAGCCGGTGGCCAGGACGAGCGTGTCGTACGCGACCGTCAGGCCGGAGCGGGCGGTGACGGTGCGCGCCGCGCGGTCGATGGCGGTGGCCGGGTCGCCGAGGTGCAGTTCGATGCCGTGCCGGGCCATGAAATCCGGGTCGATCAGGGACAGGTCCTCCGGTGTGCGGCCGGAGAAGTACGAGGTGAGCTGGACCCGGTCGTACGCGGGGCGCGGCTCCTCGCACAGCACGACCACCCGGGCCCGCTCGGTCACGCCGCGGTCGGCGAGGGCTTCGAGGAAGCGCTGGCCGACCATGCCGTGGCCGATGAGCACGAGGGTGGGAACGGCGGTTGCGGCCATGGTCAGGAGCCTCCGTCGGGGTGGGAAGGGGTGGCGGTATCGGTGGTGAGGAGGTGCAGGAGGGGGGCCGTCGGCGGGAGCGGGTCGTCGGCTTCCCAGGTACGCGCGAGGGTGCCGACGGCGTCCAGGTCGCCGAGGAGGATGCCGCCGACGAGCCGGTCGCCGCGGACGATGACCTTGCGGTAGGCGCTGCGGGTGGCGTCGGACAGGTGGATCACGTCGTCGCCGGGGCCGGGGGAGGGGGTGCCGAAGGCAGCCAGGTCGAGGGG
>NZ_JOCQ01000131.1 GCF_000720725.1 Streptomyces rimosus subsp. rimosus | reverse complement strand
GAGGTAGGGGTGGGGCGCGGGGGTGGCGCCTGTGGTGCCTGCCGCGTGCGGTACGGGGGTGAGGTACGCCTGCGTGCGGTACGAGCGTCAGGGGGCAGGCCTTCAGTGGACACGGTGCGCCGACCGCCCTGATCGCCCCGGCTTGCTCGGCCTCGCTGTCCGCTCACGCCGCGTAGCCTTCGCGCGGAGCGGTTCGGCCCATCGCTCCCGAACTCCTTTGTGCCCATATCACACACCTGCACGTTCGCCATGCGCGACCGGGTTGTTTCTCCGGTTTTCCGGCGGAGCCGTCGCCGCTTCCGGCACATTCGGTGCATGAACGGTTACGAGGACAGGGTGCCCGGCTACCTGACCTTCCGGGTGGCCCCGCAGGACGGGCCCATCGCCGCGCTGGCGGACCTGGAGGCGTGGCAGGCGCGCGAGCGCTATCCGGAACTTCTGGGGGTGGGGCTGGCGGAGTTCTTCCATGCGAAGGAGTGCGATACCGGCGGTTGGGAACTGTCCGAGCACGGCGCCAGCGAACCGCAGGGGGCCAGGGACTCCCTGGGATCACACTTCCGCCTGCGGGCCAAACGGGCCGACGAAAGCGGTGACGCGGCGGCGCAGAAGGTGTGGATGGCGGCGGCGTTGCGCATGGACCGGGAGGTCGTCGACGAGATCAGTGTCCGTGGCGAGCGGTTCCGTATCGTACGCGCGTCGAAATTCATCCGCATGGGCCGTAGTGGCCCCGAACCGCCCCGTCCCTCCGATCCCGACCCGGCGGAGGTCGGCGAGGCACTTCGCGTGCCGTCCCGCACCAAGGGATTCGTCGTCGATCCGTATGTCAGTACCGGCCTGTCCGACGGCCTTCTGAAACTCGATCTCGTCCACTTCGTCGGGGGTTCTCCCAATACACCCCCGGAGGTGCGCGTCGATGCCCTGCGCGCCGCCGAGAAATACCCGGGCGGTGTGTTGTTGCCCGCGGTGTTCATGACCTCGGAACGGGTGGACGGGCAGTGGAGGGCGCAGAATCCGGGAGCGTCGGATTCCACCCCGCAAGGGGCCAGGGACGGACTGGCCGCATGGCTCCGGGTGATGGCGCCGTTCAATATGAGGCTGTCGGAAGAGAAGCGGGCGGAGTACGCGCGAGCGGCCGACGCGCTGGACGAGAAGCGCAGCAACGGACTGAGCGTCGATGGGCGCCGGTTCCGTATTACGCGGGTCGAGCGGCTGGTTCGGGTCGGCCCCAGTGGCCCGGAGGGGCCGCGGCCCAGCGACTTCGACCCGCAGCCTCCTGTGGAGGTGCACACCCAGCAGCTGAAGGACCAGGGACTGTGGAAGGAAGAGGACGAGCCGCTCGAACTCGACGAGCGGACGCTGGAGTTCAAGGAATTGTGGGAGCAGGAGGAGGCGCGCCGCGCGGCGGCCAAGGAGCGCAGGATGAATAAGAAGCGCACCTGAACGCATTAAGTCGCCGTTGTGCTCGGCCAACCGCTGTTGTGCTCGGGGCGCCGCTGTTGTGCTCGGCGAACCGCTGTTGTGCTCGGCTTCCCGACGGAGCCGAGCACAACAGCAACCTCGGACACGCGCCCGCCACCGCTGCCCCCGCGCCTCGCGCAGGGGTGGACGAAATCCGGTCGCGGCGGATGCCGGGCGCTGCTAGCTTGCGGCCGTGGATCTCTTCTCACGCTCTTGGGCAGCGCTGCGCACCGCGGTCGCCGAGCTCTCGGACGAGGACTTCGCGCGGCCGTCGGGCTGCGCCGGCTGGCTCGTACGGGACCTGGTGTGCCACCTGATCATCGACGCTCAGGACGTCCTGATCACCCTTGCCACCCCCGCCGATACGGAACCGACCCGCGACGCGGTGACCTACTGGGAGGTCGCCGATACGCCACCGACCGGTGACGACCCGCTCGACGCGCTGATCGTCCGCCTGGCCGCCGCGTACGAGGACCCGGCGCTGCTCAAGTTCCACCTGGACGACCTCGGTTCCGCCGCCGGCCGCGCCGCCGACCTCGCGGACCCCGCGGCCCGGGTCGGCACCCGCGACGTCGTGCTCACCGCGGGCGACTACCTCTCCGCGTACGTCCTGGAATGGACCCTGCACCACCTCGATTTGATCGCCCACCTCCCGGGCGCGGCGGAACCGCCCGCCGAGGGCCTGGCCCGAACACGGGAAATGCTGGAAAAGATCGCCGGTGCCGTGTTCCCGTCGTCGTTCTCCGACAAGGACGCACTGCTGATCGGCACGGGGCGACGCACCCCGACCGATACGGAGAAGGCCGCATTGGGAGAGTTGGCCGCGAAGCTTCCTTTCGTCATTGGCTGAGCGGGCTGCGGGCTGCGGGCTTCGTGAGTCGTAGCCCGTAGCCCGTGGCTCAAGTGGGCGCGCCCGTGGACCTGGCCGGTCGTTGATATGGGCGCGTTCGCCGATAGGCGGCTAATCAAGCTTGACTAGTGATGTATGGGTGCGTACTTTCTTCTTCGCGCAGCCATGCCTGATGGGTGTGTGACCGAGGACTTGAGGAGAAGTTCGCGTGACCTTTCTGCCTGACACCGGGTACGTGCCGACCGATGAGGACCGCGCGAGCCTGGATGCCTGGTTCGCGGAGTACGACGCGCAGAGCGCGAAGCGGAACGTTGAGCGTATGGCGGACATGGCGGTGTTCCCGCTGAACCTCGTGAGCGACGATGCGGCGGGCAACGGTCGCTCGGCGCAGTGGGACCGCGAACAGTTCGTCGCGACGATGACCCATGTCATGGGCGAGGGAAACGAGGACATCACCTTCGAGTCAACCCGGACGCCCGTGTTCCTTTCCGCCTCGATGGCCGTGGTCTTCACGGACTCGACCATGACGCAGGCGGGGGAGTCCCAGCAGTTGCGGTATGCCGACATCCTGATCCGCCGTGCTGGGAAATGGGCGTTCCAGACCATGATCCAGGGTGGGTGGGGCGACAACTTGTAGGCCTGGGGCTGGGGTACGGGGCCAGGGGCTGGGCGGCGCCGGGCGGCTCCTGTCTTCGGTGCTTCACGGCCGGCCGACGCTGGCCGAGGGCATTGTCAGACCCCTCGGCTACGGTTCGGGCATGGTGAACTTCGTACTTGTCGCGGGCGCGTGGCTCGGGGCGTGGGCGTGGGGCGAGGTGGTCCTGCTCTTGCGCGCGGCGGGCCGCGGCGCGTATCCGCTGACGCTGTCGGGCTTTCCCGGCGGCCAGGCCGCCGAGCGGATCGGTGAGCGGCTGAGCCGTGTCATATTCATCGACTCCGACATACCGGCCCACGGTGAGTCGTTCATCTCCGGCCGGCCGGACTTCCGGGCCGCTCGCCGAGCTTCCGGCGACGTACATCAAGTGCGCGCTGGCCGGCCCCGAGCCGATCCCGGCCGTGGCCAAGATGCTGACCAGCGAGAAGTGGCGGCTGGTCGGACTGGAGGCAGGGCACTGGTCGATGTTCTCCGCGCCGGGTGAACTGACACGAATACTCCTGGAGGCCGCTGAGCGATAGGCGTCAGTGAGGAGGGGGCCGGGGCAGTGTAAGGGGGCGGTGTGCTGAAGGGGCGGAATTCATCGCGTTACGAGGAGGGTTGAGCCGGGTCGCTGTGGCCTTCGTAGAACTGGGTGCCCACCGTGCACGGGAGCCGACCGCGGCACCACCCGCTCCCTCCTGTGTGCTCTCCCTGTGGCCCAGCTGGAGGTCAGTGAAGTGAGCCACCGATACGTGAGCAAGAACCATCGGCATGTCAACAAGCGGACCGGCGTTCTCGTCGGCGGTGCGGCGGCCGCGCTCCTCGCGGCGGCGATCGTGCTGCCCCAGGCCAACGCGAGTCCGGAGCGGCCCCGGCCGCTGCGCACCTTCTCCTCCGAGTCGGCTGCGCGGGTCGCGTCGTCGCTCAAGGCCGACCTGGGGGCCGACCGGACGGCGGGCTGGTATCTCGACAGCGGGAAAGGGCAGCTCGTCATGAACGTGCTGTCGGCGGAGGATGCGGGGCGGGTCGAAGCGGAAGGGGCGGTGGCGAGGGTCGTACGAAACAGCATGGGCGAACTCCAAGCTGCTACCCGGTCGTTGGGCAACAGTGCGGCCATACCCGGTACCGCGTGGTCCATCGACCCGCGTACGAACCGCGTCTCGGTGACCGCCGATCGCACGGTCACCGGCGAGAAGCTGGCCACCCTCACCAGGGCCGTCGAGAAGCTGGGCAGTGGTGTGGCGAGCGTGCGGCGGTCGTCGGGGGAGTTCCGGCGCTACGACGGCGGCGGGATCGGAGGGAGCGCTGAGGGTGGGGTCGGTGGCAGTGGCAATGGCAGTGGCAATGGCAGTGGGGGAGGAGATGGTGGCGGGGACGCGGGTGGTGGGTTGCCCGTGGGGGGCAGTGCCATCTTCGGGGGGAACGCTCGGTGTTCGCTGGGGTTCAACGTCACCGTTCAGGGCGCTCCGGCGTTTCTGACGGCGGGGCACTGCGGCAAGGCTTCCGCGACCTGGTCGGCCGATCAGGCGGGGGCGCGGCAACTGGGTACGGTGGCCGACGCCCAGTTCCCCGAGAGCGACTTCGCTCTGGTGAAGTACGACGATCCGGGCGCCCGGCCGGAGAGCGCGGTCGATCTGCAGAACGGCGGCACACAGCGGATATCGCGGGCCGCGGAGGCCGCGGTGGGGATGCGGGTGCAGCGCTCGGGCAGTACGACCGGGGTGTCGGACGGAACCGTCACCGGCTTGAACGCCACGGTGAATTACGGCAACGGCGACATCGTCAACGGGCTGATACAGACGGACGTGTGCGCGGAGCCCGGTGACAGCGGCGGGGCGATGTTCGCCGCGGACGCCGCCGTGGGACTGACCTCCGGCGGCAGCGGTGACTGCACGCAGGGCGGGGAGACCTTCTTCCAGCCGGTCACCAAAGCCCTGGCGGCGACAGGCGCCCAGATCGGATGAGGCCGACGACGTAAGGGTGGGGCGGGCGCAGCTCAGACGCCTTTTCGGCCGCCTGAGCACAAGGTCCGCTTGGCGGGTTGGCCGGCGACAGCCGGGCGCGGTCGCTCGCTGTGCATGTCACCGCCGGCCAGACCGATGACGTACCGGCCTTCGAGGCGTACCGGCCTTCGACCGGACCGACGACGTACCGGCCTTCGAGGCGGTCACGGCCGGGGCCCGACCGGCCCACGACGCTAGGCCGTCGACTCCTGCTTCCAGTCCTGGACGAGCAGCCCGAGCAGTACCTCGTCCAGGAACTCGCCCATCACCCAGGCCGAGGAGCGCAGCACGCCCTCACGGACGAAGCCGTTGCGCTCGGCGGAGCGCAGCATCGCGGTGTTGTCCGACAGCGTCTCGATCTGCAGGCGCTGCAGGCCGCGTACGACGAAACCGTAGTGGCACAGCGCCGCGACCACGTCCGTGCCGTAGCCCTTGCCGCGACAGGCCGGCAGCAGTCCCAGCCCGATGTGCGCGGACCGGTTGTGGTTGTCGATGTCCCACAGCGTCGCGGTGCCGATCAGCGTGCCGCCGTCCAGCTCCACCACGGAGAACGGGACATGCCCCTGGTCCTTGTCGTCCACCACGAGCCGCGGGTCCTTCGAGCCGGGCGTGATCGGCCGCCATGGCCCGCCCTCGGCCCGCGCGGAGTTGACCACGTCGTCGTAGAGCTCGGTCCGCAGGATCGGGATGTCGTCCTCGTGCCGGGCCCGCAGCCCGATCTTGTCGCCTCGTAGCATGCGAGCTTCTTATCCGACCGGGCCGGTCGGCGGCAATCCAATAAGACACATCCATGGCCGCCCATGGAGATGAACCCCACCCGCCTCCTGCGTCCCTAGCGCACCTCCACCGTTCCCGCCACCCCTGCCACCTCCACCATCTCCGCCTCCGCGAAGTCGGCGAAGCTCCTGGGCGGCCGGCCGGTCATCCGCTCGACCGTGTCGGTGGTGCGGTCCTCCGCCCCGTCGGCGATGGAACGGTCCAGGTCGGCCAGCAGCGCGGCGAAGTCCGCGGGCGTGTCGTCGGCCAGGTGGTCGCACAGCTGCTGGTGGGTGAGCCGTCGGTGGGTCACGGGCCTGCCGGTGACCTGGGTGATCACGGCGGCCACCGCGTCGTAGCTCAGGGCTTCGGGACCGGTGAGCACCAGGTCGGTGTTGGGCGCGGTCGGGTCGGTCAGGGCGCGTGCGGCGACGGCCGCGATGTCGTCGGCGTCCACGAACCCGACGCGGCCGTCATCGGTCGCGGTGGCGATCATGCCGTCCGAACGGATGCTGCGGGCGTGGAGGTGTCCGCCGGTGAAGTTCTGCATGAACCACGACGGCCGCAGCACGGCCCACTCGACGAACAGCCCGGGAAGCGCGTCGTGCACACGGCCGACGGCCGGGCCTCCCCGGGGGATGGCCGAGGAGCTGAGCAGCACCACGCGCCGTACCCCGGCTGCGCGGGCCCGGCCGAGGAAGGGCAGCATGACGGCCGCCGGGTCCCGGTCGCCGACGGGCGGTACGAGGTAGAGGGCATCCGCGCCGCGCAGGGCCTCGGCGTGGGTGGACGGGGCGTACCAGTCGAAGCGGACCGGCCGGATGCCGTCCTGCGGAGTCGTCCGACGGGCACCGTCCCACGGAGTCGCCCGCCGGACGCTGTCCAAAGGAGTCGCCCGCCCGGCCCCTTCCGCCGGAGCCGTCCGGCGGCTCGCGGCCCGGACCTCGCAGCCCAGTGCGGCCAGTTGGGCCGCCACCCGGCTGCCGGTGGTACCGGAAGCGCCGATGACCAGGACGACTGGAGGCTGTGTGGCGGTCTGAGGCGTGGTCATGGGTTCGTTCCTCATCGTGCGGTGGGCGACGACTTCGCCGCGTTCATGGAAGCCGGTACGGCGAGCGGGTTCCAGTAGTCGCGGTAGCGGGTGATGCGGCCGTGCTCGGCCGTCAGGACGACGATGTAGGCGAGTTCGTAAGGAACGCCGGTGGCCACGACGCGGCCGGTGGCCTGCATCTCGGCGATGACGGTGTTCGGGTCGTCGGTCAGGTGGATCTTCAGGTGCGGGATGTCGCGGAGGTCGATGTGCTCCGTGTAGTCGCCCAGGTAGTCGGCCAGCGCCGCCCGGCCCACCAACTGCGTCGGATAGCCGGGCGGCGCGAACGGGAACTCGACCAGCACGTCGTCGGCGCACAGAGCGATCCAGCCGTCCATGTCCTTGGCCAGCAGCAGGCGCGTGGCGTGGTGGAACAGGTCGGCCGGGGAGAGGAGACCGTAAGGGCGGTCGGGTGCGGGGCGCCGCACGGACGGTACGGATACGGAATCGACGGATACGGAAGCGGTGGTTACGGCGGTTGCGGAATCGGGCATGGGGAGCCCCTTCCTCTACGATGTGGACCGTGGGTCCGTTTAAATATACGGACTGTCGGTCCGATTAGCCAGAGGTGACGTGGTGACCAGCAACGAGGCCGCGCGCGCACGCAAGGAACGCGTGGACGCCGTACGCAACCGGGAGGCCGTACTGGCCGCCGCCGACGACCTCTTCGCCCGCAGCGACAGTCCCCGGGGCGTGTCCATGGACGACGTGGCGGCGGCGGCCGGGGTGGGCAAGGGCACGCTCTTCCGCCGCTTCGGTGACCGCACCGGCCTGATCCGGGCGGTCGTCGAGGCGCGGATCGAGCCCCTGCGCCAGGCCGTCGAGGAGGGCCCGGCGCCGCTCGGGCCCGGCACGCCGCCGCGCGAACGCGTCCCGGCCCTGCTCGACGCCGTCCTCGAATTCAAGCTGGCCAACCGGCACCTCTCCCTGGCGCTGGAGGAGGCCGGCAGCGGCAGCCCGTACCGGACGGAGTACTACCAGTGGTGGCACGCCACCTTGCGGCAGACGCTGGACCGCATTCCCGGTCACGCCGACAGCGGCTTCACGGCGCACGCCCTGCTGGCCGCCACCCGCGCCGACCTGGTGGAGCATCTGGCCGGTACGGAAGGCATGACGGGCGAACGCGTGCGGGCGGATCTGGCGGCGCATGTGGCCAAGGTGCTGGGCGGGTAGTGGCCGCCAGGCCGTCCGCGGGCCGTACGCCCGGCTACCCCCGGAGGCACTCCACGGCCACCGCCGCGTGCACCGCCGCCCCCACGGCCAAGGCCGCCTCGTCGTACACGACCCGGCTGGAGTGGTTGTCGGGCACCTGACCCGCCGTCCGGCCGGGCGGGCAGGCGCCGAGGAACGCCATGGCTCCCGGAACGCGTTGCAGTACGAAGGCGAAGTCCTCCGCGCCCATGATCGGGTGCGGTAGCGGACGGACCCGCTCCGGGCCGAGCAGGGCGGTTGCCGCGCGGGTGACCAGGCCGGTGAAGTCCGGGTCGTTGCTCACCACCGGCGTGACGTCCGGCAGTTCCACGTCGGCGGTCAGGCCGTGTGCCGCCGCCACCCCGTCGGCCACCCGCAGGATGCCGTCGCGGACCGTCTTGCGGGTGGCGTCGGACAGGGTGCGGAAGGTGCCGGAGATCTCCGCCGTGTCGGGGATGATGTTGGACGCCGTACCGGCCGTGATGCGGGTGACGCTGAGCACCGCCGGCTCGAAGACGTTGACCGTACGCGTCACCATCGTCTGCAGGGCCTGGACGACCTCGCAGGCCACCGGGACCGGATCGAGGCCCCGGTACGGCGCGGCGGCGTGCGCGCCCCGGCCGCGTACGGTGATCAGGAGCCGGTCCGCGGCGGCCGACTGCGGGCCGGGCCGCAGATGGACGGTGCCGGACGGGTGCCGGGTGGTGATGTGCAGGGCGAACGCCGCGTCCACGGGGCGGCCCTCCGGCGTCTCCAGCACCCCGTCCTCGATCATGGGCAGCGCGCCCTCGCAGATCTCCTCGGCCGGCTGGAACATGAACACCACCCGGCCCGGTAGCCGCTCCCTGCGCGCGGCGAGCAGCCGGGCCGCGACGAGCAGCATGGCGGTGTGCGTGTCGTGCCCGCAGGCGTGCATGACGCCCGGCGTGGCGGAGGCGAAGTCGAGGCCGGTCTCCTCGGTCTGCGGCAGGGCGTCCATGTCGGCGCGCAGCAGGATCGTCCGGCCGGGGCGTGCGCCGGTCAGTGTGGCGGTGACGGAGGTGAGCCGGTCGCCGGGGACGACGGACAGCGGCAGGCCGGACAGCTCGCGCAGCACGGTCTGCTGGGTGCGGGGCAGGGTGGTGCCCAGCTCCGGCGCGTGGTGGATCTCGCGGCGTACGGCGGTGATCCGGGGCAGGAGCCGCCGGGCGTCTTCGAGGAGTGTGCTGTCGTGGTCGTCTCCCATGGGACCCATGATGAGATCGCGGCGCCCTTACGGCCAGAGCGCCTCGCGGGCCAGGGCGGCGGCCGGGTGTGCGGGTGCACGGCGGTGGTGCGCGGGCCGTACGTACGCCCCGCATCCACATGTGCGCCCGCGCACCACCCACCGACCGCCCTGCCGAGGCGGACGCTACGCCGCCGTCTTCCGCTCCCCACGCATCCGCGTCAGCACGAGGTGCGCCGCCACGCCGAAGACCAGGCCCCAGAACGCCGAGCCGATCCCCGCGATGGTGACGCCGGAAGCCGTGGCGAGGAACGTGATCAGCGCCGCCTCGCGGTCCTTCTCCTCCTTGACCGCGCCGGTCAGGCCCCCGGCCAGCGCGCCGAACAGCGCGACACCGGCCACGGCGGCGACCAGCTCCTTGGGCAGGCCCGCGAACAGCACCACGAGCGTCGAGCCGAACGCGCCGATCAGGAGGTAGAAGAAGCCGCAGGAGACACCGGCCACGTACCGGCGGCGCGGGTCGCGGTGCGCTTCGGGACCGGTGCAGATCGCCGCGGTGATCGCCGCGAGGTTGATCGCGTGCGAGCCGAACGGCGCCAGCGCCGTGGACGCCAGGCCCGTCGAGCCGATCAGCAGCCGGTCCTTGGGCTCGTATCCGGAGGCGCTGAGCACCGCCATGCCGGGCGCGTTCTGCGACGCCAGGGTGGCCAGGATCATCGGTACGGCGATGCCGATGAGCGAGCCCGCCGAGAACGCCGGGGTGGTGAACACCGGCTTGGCCAGCTCGATGTGGTCGACGTGGATGTCCAGCCGCGAGGTGACCGCGCTGCACACCACCCCGGCGGCCAGCGCCAGCAGCACCGCGTACCGCGCGATCCAGCGCTTGGCCAGCAGGTACACCACCAGGACCGCACCGGCGATCCACGGCGCGGTCTTCAGCGACGTGAACACCCCGGTGCCGAACGAGAACAGGATGCCCGCGAGCATCGCGGACACCACCGCCGTCGGCACCTGCCGCATCAGCCGCCCGAACACGCCCGTCAGCCCGACGAGGGTGATGACGGCCCCGGTGACGAGGAAGGCGCCGATGGCCTCCGCGTACGAATACGCGCCCAGGCTGGTGACCAGGAGCGCGGCGCCGGGGGTCGAGAAGGCGGTGATGACCGGCATGCGGGTGCGCAGACTGAGCGCGATGCAGGTGATCCCGCTGCCGATGGAGATGGCCCACACCCAGGAACTGGTCTGGGCGCGGTCCAGATGGCCCGCGTTGGCGGCCGCCAGCACGATGACCAGCGGCCCCGAGTAGGACACCACCACGGCCACGAATCCGGCGAGCACGGCCGACAGCGAGGCGTCGCGGAACAGCCTCGGCCGTGCCGCCGGCGCGCCGTCCGGTGGCGGGCCACCGGTGGCGGAGCCGCCCGGCGGCCCTTCCTGGGGAGGGGTGCCGGTCGGCTGGACGTGGGAGGTGGTGCCCGAGCTTGTGGTGTCCGAACTCAACGCTCTTCCTTTGCGGCGCGTTCCAGTGCCTGTTCCAGGTCGGCCACGAGATCGGCCGCATCTTCGAGGCCGATGGACAGGCGGATCATGTCCTTCGGGGAGGTGCTGCCCGGTCCCTCGAAGGTGTAGCGGTGTTCCACCAGACTCTCCACCCCGCCCAGGGACGTTGCCCGGATGAAGAGTTCGCAGTTCTCCGCCGTACGCAGAGAACGCTGCCAGTCGCCGTCGACGTGCAGGGACAGCATGCCACTGAAGCCGCCGCGCATCTGCCGTGCGGCGATCAGGTGACCGGGATCGGTGGGCAGCCCCGGGTACGCGACCCGGCTGACGTGCGGATGGTCGGCGAAGTGCTCGGCCAGCGCCTGCGCGGTGGCCGATATCTGCCGCATGCGCGGGAAGAGCGTACGGATGCCGCGCATCAGCAGGTACGTCTCCAGCGTGCCGAGGATCGGGCCGGTGAGCCTGCGGTGCAGGCGCAGCCGCTCCCACAGCGCCTCCCGGGCCTCGGCCGCCGCGCCGTCCGGTCCGGGCGCGGCGACGAGGAAGCCGGCCACCACGTCCGTGTGGCCGTTGAGGTACTTGGTGCCGGAGTGCATGATCAGGTCGGCGCCCAGCTCGAAGGGCCGGGTGTGCACCGGCGTCGGCACGGTGTTGTCCACGGCAAACAGCGCCCCGGCGCGGTGCGCGATGTCGGCGCAGGCCGCGAGGTCGGTCACCAGCCAGGTCGGGTTCGCCGGGGACTCCGCCCACAGCAGCGCGGTCGGCGCCGCCGCCACCGCCGCGGCCACCGCGTCCAGGTCGTCCATCGGCACATGCACGACATCGAGCCCGCGCGGACCGCCGAACTCGGCCAGCCACTTGGTGAGCCCGAAGTACATGGTCCGCGGCACCACGACCCGCGCACCGGCGGGCAGCACCTGGAACACCGAGGTCGCGGCGGCCATGCCGGAGGAGAAGACCAGCGCGTCCCGGCCGCCTTCGAGACCCGCCACGACCTGCTCGACCTGCTCATAGCCGGGCGTGCCCTGGTCGCGGAGGTACGCCAGCCCGGCGGGCGAACGGTACTGCTCGTCGCGCGCGAACGTCGCGCCCAGTTCGATGGGCGGCGGAATGGACCCGGTGGCCGGCGAGCGCCAGCCGTCGCCCTGGGCGGCGCGGGTCGCCGGGCGGTAGTCCTGCCGCCAGGGGGTGAAGGTGTCACGGACGTTCATCAGGGCCTCGCAGTCAGCTGGTCGAGTGCGGTACGCAGGGCGAGTTCGGCGTCCCGCAGCGCGCGCGAAGGGGCGCCGGGGGACGGGACGTAGTGGTTGTAGTAGCTGGAGCCCTCGGTGTGCGGGCCGAGGAAGTACAGCCGGGGCTGCACGCCTCCTGCGGGGTCGATGCCGCGGCCGTCCCGGGTGACGTGCAGGCCGGTGGCGCTGCCCCCGCGGCGGGCGAGGGTGGCGACCCGGCCGGCCGCGACGAGCGCGCCGAGCAGCGAGCCGGGCAGCTGGTCGGCGGGCGGTTCGGCGACATGCGCCGCCACCACGTGATCGACCTCGACGGTCTCGGGCCGCTCCAGGCAGGTGGACTCCAGCCGCCAGGACGCGGCGTTTCCGGACGGCGCGAGGACCTTGGGCCGCGGCCCGGGGCCCAGCCGCAGGACGCCCGCGCCGAGCAGCGAGAGCAGTTCGGCGGAGCGGTCCAGCTGGGGACCGATCACCAGCCGGTTGACGGTGGCGGTGAACGCGCCGAAGAACCGGTCCAGCGAGGCGTCGTCCAGCCCCGGCGGGTCGACGACGGCACGCAGCACGTCCCGGTGGTCGCGCAGCACCTCCAGGGATTCCTTGAGGGGGCTGCGGCCCAGTCCCGTACGGGCTTCGCCGAGGTCGTCCGCCACCTGGCCGGTGAACCACCGCGCGTACTCCCGTGCGTCGGCCCACGGGCCCTCCGCCGCCCGCACGCCGAGCACGCCCCGCAGCGGGTACGGCCCGTACTGTCCGCGACACTCGTCCAGCAGTGTCCGCCAGCCGGAGCGTCCGGCCCGGCGCGCGAACTCGGCTCCCGCCCCGGCGAAGTCGTCCAGCTGCCCGCCGAGCAGCGCCCGGTAGTAGGCGAGCTCCATCTCGGCTTCGATCAGCGGCAGTACGTCCTCGGCGAAGTCCAGCCGGCCGCCGGGCCGGGCCGCGCGCCGCGCGTCGAGTTCCGCGGCGGTCAGGGCGAGCGGTACGAAGCGCAGTCGGCCGGGGTTCAGGTGCGGGCGGCTGCGGGACGGCAGACCCGAACGGTTCGTCAGGACGATCAGCGGTTCCCGGCCGCTGGGTATGTACCGCAGACCGCCGCTCCCGGCGGAGAGCCGCTCGTGCCGGCCGCCGCGCCCCAGCGTCAACGACGCGATGACGTCCATCGCCGTCAGGCCCATACCGAGGACGGCCACCCGCTCACCCGGCGCGATGCCGTCGAGCACATCGGGCAGCGGGTAGGGCCGGGACACCAGGCGCGGTTCCGCGATGGCCCGCTCCGGGTGGTACAGGGAGTGATGCCCCACGGTCACGAAGACCGCGTCGGTGTCGATGGCCGTACCGTCCGCGAGCAGGACGCTCTCGCGTTCCGCCGCGCCCGGCCGGATGTCGAGCGCGGTGGAACGGTGCCACACCAGCCGCAGGCACGCGGGAGCCGCGGCCCGGATCCGGTCGGTGGCCCAGGTGAGATAGGAGTGCAGCAGCCGCCGGGGCAGGTAGTCGTTGGGCTCGATCTCCCGGCCCCGGCCTTCTCGTACGGTGTAGCCGTCGGCCGCCAGGCGCAGGTCGCGCGACCGGCACCACTCGTACAGGCACGGGCCGGCCGTCGCGGTCGGGCCGTCCACCATGCGTGGCTCGGCGAACGCGGTGACCTGCGAGCACACCGTGTTCAGCAGCAGGTGGTCGGGCTGGTCGGCGAGGTGGAACCCGGGCCCGGGCGGCTGCGGGTCGACAAGGTGGACGGTGACCGGGAAGGGCCGCTCCGTACAGTGGCTGACGAGGCGTTCCAGGACGCCCAGGCCGCGCGGGCCCACGCCGATGACCGCGAGGACGGGCGGGCGTTGTGTGTGCTCGGAGGTCACCACCGGCGCGTCTCCCCGAAGAAGTTCGGCACGCTGACGGCCGTACCGTCGGCGCGTGCCTGCTGGAGGGCGAAGGCGCCCACGGCCAGGTCGAGGACGCCGAGCCCGAACGGCGAGAAGATCACCGGCCGGTCCGCGGCGAGCTTCACCTGCTGGTCGAGCACCCCGGCCAGCGTCCCGGCCACGAAGTCGCGGTTGCCGGTGAGCTGTTCGGCCAGGTGGGGCGACGTATTGGCCTTCATGCAGTGCTCGACGTCGTCGAGGATGTTCTGCGCGCCCAGGATCACCTCGGGGGCCAGGTCGCGCAGCGAGATGTTCAGGACCAGCTGCCCGGCATCGAACTGCCGGTGGACGTACGGCTCCAGCGCGGTCGTGGCGAACACCACGGTCTCCGCGTCCAGCGCGGCCTCCAGGTCAGCGGTGACGGACGCGGGGCGCGCCTGGGTGTCACGGATGTGCGCGGCGAGCGCCTGGGCGGACGGTTCGTGCAGGTCGTGGACCACGTAGGCGTCCGGGGCGCAGCCGGCGGCGTGCAGGTAGTCGCAGATGTTCCGGGCGATGACACCGCCGCCGACGACGCCGACACGGCTGCCCTCGTAGCCGTCCGGGCGCAGCGCCGTGGCCGCCACGGCGGCCGAGGCCGCGGTCCTGGCGGCACTGATGTTCGCGGCCTCCAGGACCGCGATCGGATATCCCGTCGCGTAGTCGTTCAGGACGAGCACGGCCGAGGCGCGGGGCACGCCGTTCTCGGTGTTGCGCGGGAAGCTGGATATCCATTTGATGCCGGCCAGCTGGACGTCCGCGCCCAGGAAGGCGGGCAGCGCGATGATGCGCGAGTCCGGCTTCTCGGGGAACCGCAGGAAATAGCTGTCCGGGTTGACCGTCGCACCGGCCTCGTGACTGCGGTAGGTCCGGGCGACGATGTCCAGGACGTCGCCGCGCCGCTCCCGCAGGATCTTCAGTACGGAGTCGCCCGGCACCACGTCGAAGGTGAACATGCTGAATGTCCTTTTCTCAGGCGCGCGCCTGGTCCATTTCCGTTTCCGGGCCGAGGAGGTGCGGCCAGCGTTCGGCCACCCATGCGTCGTCGTAGAGGGTTTCGAGATACCGTTCCCCGAAGTCGGGGGAGAGCGCCGCGACGACGCTGCCCGGCGGGATGTCCGGGGCCGCGTTGCGTACCGCGGCCAGTACGGTGCCGGTGGAACCGCCGAGCAGCAGCCCCCGCTCCTCGGCGAAGCGACGGCACATTTCCACGGCCTCGGCCTCCGGTACGAGCACCACGTCGTCCACGTGCTTCTCGTCCAGGATTTCCGGGCGGCGGCTGGTGCCGAGCCCCGGAATGTGCCGCCGGGCCGCGGGGCCGCCGAAGGTGACCGACCCCAGGGAGTCGACCGCCACGACGCGGGTCGCCGGGCTGTGCTCGCGCAGGTACGCGGCGCAGCCCATGAGCGTGCCGGTCGTCCCGGCGCCGATGAACACGTGGTCGATCGGACCGAGCGCCGCGACGAGCGCGCGCCCGGTCCGGTCCCGGTGGGCGCGCGGTCCGGCCGGATTGGCGTACTGGTTCAGCCAGTACACGTTCCGTTCGCGGCGCAGGCGTTCGCGGATGTAGTTGATGCGGGACTGCAGATAGCCGCCGTTGCCGTCGCGTACGTCGATCACCACGACCTCGGCGCCGAGTGCCTCCATGAGGCGCACGGACTGGGCATTGGCATTGGGATCGGTCACGCACGTCAGGGCGTATCCCTTCGCCGCGCACACCATGGCGAGCGCCACCCCGAGATTTCCGGAGGTGGACTCGATGAGCCGGGTGGCGGGAAAGGGACGGCCGGTGTTCTCGGCCTCGGCGACCAGCGCCACGGCCGTTTTGAGTTTCACCGAGCCGGCCGGATTGAGGCCCTCGATTTTCAGGAAGACCGAGCTTCCCGGTACCAGTTCGTCGGCCCGGATGAAGAGATCATCCAGGATCAGGTCGTACACTTCTTCTGCTATCACAGGAATCCAAGGTGCTGGAATGCGGGCATGCGCAGCTGCCGGATTCATCCGGTGAAAACGCATGCGGAGTCGTGGTCACACGTGGTGATCAAGGCATGCAGAAGAGTTGGAAGTTCCCCCGTTCCGTTCCCCCGTGGGCCGCCTCGTTGTCCCCCGTAGAACCGCGATGGCGACGCCTTGCCGGAAAGATACCCGTTGCGGCAAGATCCTTTCCAGACATTGCGATGTTTGAAAAGTCAACTCCTGTGAAGTCCGGTGGCGGAATTACCCGTTCGGCAGGGGAGGGGAGTCTCCGCTTCCCGGCGGCGCGCCCGGACCGGAGGAGGCGTACGGCCCAGGAAAATGCGGGGTTCCGCCGCCATCCCGCCCGGCGGGGCGGGGCACTTCGTGGGTCCGGTGGGGCGCCCTCCGGCCCCGCCCGGATTTTTGCTCATTGTTGACGATTTGGGGGCGGACTCGCATGCTCCGGGGCGGACTCATGTGCTCCGGGGCGGTCCGCCGTTCGCGGGAGCGCTCCCGCCTACATCTTCGGACTCCCGCTCGGCGAGCTCGCCGAGTTGGCGCTGCAACCGCTCGGCCTCCTCCGACCGGTGCTGGGCCCGGTACAGCTCTAACGCCTGCTGCCAGGCTTCACCGGCCTTCTCGGGCCGGCCCAGGGCAGCGTGCGCCTGGCCGATTCCTTCGAGGAGCACGGCTTCGTGGAAGGTGTTGCCGATCTCGCGGAAGAGCGCCAGGGCGCGCCGGCCGTTCTCCAGTACATCGGCGTACCGGCCCGTGCACAGGCCGAGGTAGGCGTGGACGCTCAGCGACAGCGCCTCGCCGTTGCCGTTGTCGTGGCGGCGGTGCAGCAGCAGCGCCTTGTCACCGTAGGCCGCCGCCTGCTCATAGTGGCCCAACTGCGCGGAGTACCAGGCGGACTGGTTGAGCCCGCGGGCCTCCCACTCCTCGTCGCCGATCGTCTGGAACAGGCCCAGGGACCGGGTGGCGTGGTCCAGCGCGGGCCCGATGCGGCCCTGCTGCCCCCAGGACCAGCCGAGCACGCGGTGCGTATGGGCCTGGCTCGGCAGGTCGTGGGCGTTCTCGGCCAAGGTCAGGGACTCATGGAGATGTTCGAGCGCCTCGGTGTGCCGGCCCACCAGGGCACAGGATTCGGCGAGGAGGCGGTGGGCCGGCGCCTGGGTGGCCGGGTCGCCCAGGCGTTGTGCAGCGGTCAGGCCCGCCCGCGCGACGGCCACTTGATCCGCGAGGAGGCCGCGCCGCCAGTGGTACGTGTGCAGGGTCGGCGCCAGCTGCCACACCAGCGTGTGCCACTGACGCTCGACGGCCAGGTGCTGGGCGGCCATCAGGCAGGGGTGCTCGACGTCCAGCCACGCCAGCGCCTTGGTCTTGTCGCGCAGCGGGTGGGGCAGGCAGCCCTGGGCGGGCGGACCCAGTACGACCGACTCGCGGTGCGGGTCGAGCAACTGGTCAGCGGCGTAGGCCGTATGCAGGTAGAACTCCACCAGCCGCCGCAGCGCGCTGTCGCGGTGGTCCTCGGCCTGGTGGCGGTGGGCCTGGTCGCAGGCGTAGAGACAGATCAGGTCGTGGAGCCGGTAGCGTCCGGGCGTCGGCTGGGACACCAGGTGGGCGGTCTCCAGCTCCCGCAGCAGCGCGCGGGTCCGGGCCTTCGGCAGCCCGGCCAGGGAGGCGGCGGCGGGAAGGCTGATGTCCGGCCCCGGCGCCAGGCCGAGCAGCCCGAGCAGCACGGCCGCCTCGGGGGACAGCGCGTGGTACGAGGACGAGAACGCGGCGCGCAGGTTCAGCGGGATCTCGCCGGCGTCCAGTTCGTCGAGCCGGGTCGCGTGGTCGCGCAGCTCCTCGGCGAGCACGCTCAGCGGGAAGTCGGGGTGGGTGGTGGCGCGGGCGGCCACGATGCTCAGCGCCAGTGGCAATCCGGCACAGCACGCCAGGAATTCCGCCACCGCCTCGGGCTCGGCGGCGACCCGATCGGCACCCAGGTGATCGATCAGCAATCGGCGGGACTCGGCCTCGGACAGCACGTCCAGGTCCAGGGAGCGGGCGCCGTGGGTGGTGACCAGCCCGGCCAGGTGGCGGCGGCTGGTCACCAGCACCGTGCAGGCCGGGGTGCCCGGCAGCAGCGGGGCCACGTGGGCGGTGTCGCGGACGTTGTCCAGCACGATGAGGATGCGCCGGTCGGCGACCAGGCTGCGGTAGAGCCCCACCTGCGCGTCCAGGTCGGGCGGCACGCCGGACGGGTCCACGCCGAGGGCGTTCAGGAAGCCGCGGACCGCCTCCGTCGTCGGCATCGGCTCGCCGAGCGGGCTGTAACCCCTTATGTCCACGAACAGCCGGCCGTCGGGGAAGCGGTCGACGTGCTGATGCGCCCAGTACAGGGCGAGCCAGGTCTTGCCGATGCCTCCGGCGCCGCCGATCGCGGAGATCATCACGGTGGTGCCGGACTCCACCGCCTCGTCCAGCGCGGCGGTCAGTGCGGCCAGTTCGCCGGCCCGGCCGGTGAAGCGGCGCGGCGCGGCGGGCAGCTGGTGGGGTACGGGCCGGCGTTCGCGCGGGGGGTGCAGATGGACGTCGCCGTGGATGACGCCGGCCTGCACCACGTGGCCCTCGACCGGCGCGGACACCTCGTTGCGCACGCCGGCCGCCAGCGGGCCCCGGTCCCGGTCGTTCGAATCATGTTCCGTCGTCACAGTCGTCACCACTTTCAACTACCGTCACACCGAGCTGCGTCCCCAGTGTCCCGAGGTGCCGGAGCGGCGGATGCGGGCAGCGCCCTTTCCTACCCGTGCGGGTGAAGATCGCGCCGAGCGTCCGGCGGTGGACGCCGAGCCGGGCCCGCAACCGGCCCTGACAGCTGATGACCTGCACGGATGGGGCGAAAAAACGTTTGACGCACGGTGCCGTCCGGTGATCGGGTGACGCCCCATGAGCACAGGGCGGACACACCCCGGGCCGCACCCGGTCGACGACGGTCTCGTGCGGCGGCTGGTCGCAGGGCAGTTCCCGCGGTGGGCGGAGCTGCCGGTGCGGCGGTTCCCGTCCGGCGGCACGGTCAACGCGATGTTCCGGCTGGGCGACGACATGGTCGTACGGCTGCCGCTGTTGCGGGGCGGCGCCGCGGACGTGTCGCTGGAACAGGAGTGGCTGCCCCGTCTCGCGCCCCGGCTGCCGGCGGCCGTCCCCGAAGTGCTCGCGGCCGGGGAGCCCGCCGCGGGATTTCCGTGGCCGTGGTCGGTGTACCGCTGGCTGGCGGGGGAGAACCCGGTCGCGGGAGCGCTGAGCGAACCCGTACTCCTGGCCGAGGGCCTGGCCGGGTTCGTGGCGGCGATGCGGGACGTCGCGCTGCCCGGGGCCCCGGCGGCCTACCGCGGCGGGCCGGTCGCCGCGCTCGACGCGTCGACGCGGGCGGCGATCCGGAAACTGCGCGACATCCCGGAGGAGGGCGTCGACTGCGACGCCGTGACCGCCGTGTGGGAGGACGCCCTGCGGGCCCCGGCCTGGGACGGCCCGCCGGTGTGGCTGCACGCCGATCTGATGCCGGGCAATCTGCTGGTGGACGACGGCAGGCTGACCGCGGTGATCGACTTCGGGTGTACGGGCACGGGCGACCCGGCCTGCGATCTGTTCCCGGCATGGAACCTGCTGCCGAGCGGGGCGCGCGAGGTCTTCCGGGAGGCACTGGGCGTGGACGACGCGACGTGGGCGCGCGGCCGGGGCCGTACGCTCTCCCAGGCGCTGATCGCGCTGCCGTACTACCGGCAGACGAATCCGGCGATGGCGGGGAACGCCCGGCATGTGATCCGGGCGGTGCTGGAGGAGCGCTGAGACGCCCCGGACGCGGAGCCCGGACCCGGCCGCCCGGGAGTCGGCCGCCACGGCACCGCACACGCCCGCCCGCTTCGTCCGTCCGGCCGGGGCGGGACGGACGAAGCGGGCGGGAGGTCCGGCCGCGTCGGAACGGGCTCAGCAGCTCAGGTTGCCGCCGGTGCTCGTGCCCAGGATCTGGGTGAACTTCTTGTACGAGTTGATCCGGCTCTGCACCTGGTTGGGGTTGTTGCCGTTGCACTCCATGGAGCCGTTGATGCTGCGGATGGTTTCGCCGAAGCCGCGGTCGTTGACGATCGCGTCGTGCGGCGTCATCGTGCCCGGGCCGCGCTGGGTCATCCAGTACCAGATGCCCGTCTTCCAGGCGACGGCCGAGTCGTTCTGCACCAGGTTCGGGTTGTGCAGCAGGTCGATGCCGAGCGCGTCACCCGCCGCCTTGTAGTTGTAGTTCCAGCTCAGCTGGATCGGCCCGCGCCCGTAGTAGGCCGCCTGTCCGGCGGGACAGCCGTACGGCCGGTTCCGGTCACAGTAGTGCGGGTAGTTGTTCGTGTCCTGCTCCACGACGTGGACCAGGCCGCCCGTCTCATGGCCGACGTTGGCCAGGAAGGCGGCGGCCTCACGCTTCTTGATGGTGTCGTTCCCGGTCTTGGCGAAGCCGGGATACGCGCTCAGGGCCGCCTTCAGGCCGTTGTACGTATAGAACCGGTTTCTGTTCGGGAACATCTGGTTGAACTGCGCCTCGCTCACCACGAAGCCGCCCGACGGGTTGGTTCCGCCGCCGCAGTTGTACGGCTCCCAGTACCAGGTGCTGATGACCGGGTCGTACCCCGGGTTGTCGTGCGTGGCCCGGTAGTACTGACCGTTCGTGTACTTGACGATATTGCCGGTGACGTACGGCTTACCGGCCTGCCAGATGGTGAAGTTGCAGCTCGCGGCAGGTGCCGCGGTACCGGGTGCGGGCGCCGCGGTGGCGGACGGCGCGGCGACGGTGAGAGTGGCGGCGCAGGCGGCGGCCGAGAGCACGGCGGCGACACGCTGTTTCAGCAACACCTGATCACTCCTCAGTGCGGCAGGGCCGCGTGAGATCGGCGACGGACGGTCCGGCGCACGACGAGCATCGAGGACCGCGCTCCGCTTGGCGGGCGCAATCGACAGGTGCAGGTACTCAACCCGGTTGGTATGAACCAGTCAAGATGATGTTCCGACGGGCGGTTGATTGCTAGACGATTGGCCAGAGTTTCCGGCACAAGGAGCCGGCACGAGGACCGGTACAAGGACCGGCATAAGAAGCGGGCTTAGGAGAGGTGCGTACGGTCGGCCGCTGCCGCTCTGGCGAACCGTTGTCGACTCTTGGTGTGGAGCTCTCGTGAAAATGCCGGATTCCCCTGTGCCCGCTCGGCCCGGCACCCTGCGGTTCGCCGTGTCGGCGCTGTGTGTGACGGGTGTGCTGGCGCTGTCCGCCTGCGGGGGCGGTGGCTCACCGGGTGGCGCCGGCGGTGCGGACGACCGGGACACGTCCGGCATCAAGATCAGGATTGCGGCCGAGGACGGCGCCATGAACGTCGGCCTCCACCCCGGTGTCGAGGTCAGCGGCGGCAAGCTGACCGACGTCAAGCTGGTGCAGGCGGACAACGGCGCCACGGTCAAGGGCTCGATGGCCGCCGACGGTTCCTCCTGGAAGCCGTCGGCGGAGCTGGAGCGCGGCACCAAGTACAAGCTGGTCGCCAACGCCAAGGACGGCAAGGGCCGCCCCGCCACCGAGAACCGCACCTTCACCACGGTCTCGCCGAAGAACAGCTTCATCGGCTCCTACACGCCCGACGGCGGCAAGACCGTCGGTGTGGGCATGCCGGTGTCCTTCAACTTCGACAAGGCGATCGCCGACAAGAAGAATGTGCAATCGCACATCACGGTGACCTCCAGCAGCGGCCAGAAGGTCGTCGGCCACTGGTTCGGCTCGCAGCGCCTGGACTTCCGTCCGGAGCAGTACTGGAA
>NZ_JOCQ01000130.1 GCF_000720725.1 Streptomyces rimosus subsp. rimosus | reverse complement strand
ACCCCGCCTCCCCCGGCCGGAACCACCCATGAGCGGCCCGCTGCCCGACGTCCCGCCCGTCTTCTCCCTCGGCCCGCCCCGCCTCACCGCGGGCCTCGACCAGGCCGAGCGGCTGGACCGCCGCGCGCACCTGCTCGTCCACGGCTCGCCGCCGTCCCTGACCGCCGACCGGCTGGCCGAGCTGGCCGACGCCATCGCGCTGCGCGGCCGCGGCGGCGCGGGCTTCCCGCTCGTACGGAAACTGACGGCGGTCGCCCACCACGCGCGGCGCACCGGCGTCCGGCCCGCGGTCGTCGTCAACGGCTGCGAGGGCGAGCCCGCCTGCCGCAAGGACACCGTCCTGCTGTGCCGCGCGCCCCATCTGGTCCTGGACGGCGCGCTGCTCGCCGCCGACGCGCTCGGCGCCCGCACCCTGGTGGTGGGTGTGACCAAGGACACCGCCGAGCAGTCGGTACGGGATGCCTTGGCCGAGCGCGGGCTGCGCGACCGCCGGCGTGGGCGGTCGCCGCGCGCCCGGCTCGCGCGGGTACCGGAACGGCTGGTCTCCGGCGAGGCGTCCGCGCTGATCCGGGCCGCGGAGGGCGGCCCGGCGCTGCCGCCGGGGCGGCGTGTGCGGGCCGCGGAGTCGGGACTCGGCGGCGTGCCGACACTCTTCTCCAACGCGGAGACGTTCGCCCAACTCGCCGTCGCCGCCCGGCTGGGCGCGCACCGGTACGCCTCGACCGGCGCGCCCCGCGAACCCGGCACCCTGCTCCTGACCGTGTCCGGCGCGGTGCCCTCCCCCGCCGTCGTCGAGACGCCGAGCGGGGTGCCGCTCCCGTACGTCCTCCAGACGTGCGCCGCCGACCCGTCCCCCGGCGGCGTCCTGGTGGGCGGCTACCACGGCGCCTGGCTGGACGCCGCGACCGCGTACGGAACGGTCGTCACCCGCGAAGCCCTCGCAGCAGGCGGTGGCGCGCTCGGCGCGGGCGCGGTGCTGCCGGTGCCGGCCGACACCTGCCCGCTGGGCGAGGCCCTGCACGTAGCGCGCTGGCTGGCGGCGGAGTCATCGGGCCAGTGCGGGCCCTGTCGCCTGGGCCTGCCCACGATGGCCGGAGCGCTGGCGGACGTCCTGGCGGGCGGCGGACAGGAGGCCCTGGAAGCCGTACGGCGTGCCGCGCAGGCCGTACACGGGCGTGGCGCGTGCAAACACCCGGACGGCGCCGCGCGGTTCGTACTCTCCGCATTGGCCGCCTTCCCCGACGATCTCGCCGCGCACGTCCTGGGCGGCGGATGCGGCCGCGAGACCACCGGTGTACTGCCCCTGCCCACACCGGAATCGGCAGACGCGGCCGACGGTACGGGCTCCGGGGCCACGGATCCGACGGCCGCCGCGGGCCGGCTCGCCGTGGACTGGACGCTGTGCGAAGGCCACGGGCTGTGCGCGCGGCTGCTCCCCGAGGCCGTAAGCCTCGACCCGGACGGCTACCCGCTGATCACGGATACCGCCCTCCCCGCCCGCCTCCACCCGCACGCCCAGCGAGCCGTCCGCCGCTGCCCCGCCCTCGCCCTGCGCCTGGAGAAACCCTGACCGGCCGGGCACCACCGGGCCGTCCGGCAGCGAGACCCCGCCAAACGATCCCGCCAAACGAAAGATCCCGCCCGGTCGGACCGACCGGGCGGGATCTCGTGGACTCCGTGAGGTGACTCACCTTCGTCCTGCTGTGGAGCTAAGGAGAATTGAACTCCTGACCTCCTGCATGCCATGCAGGCGCTCTACCAACTGAGCTATAGCCCCTTGTTTTGTCCGCTTCGGTTTCCTTCCGGCTCCCCGCTGCGGCATCGCCTACATTACACGGACCTCCCCGCCTTCTGCCAAATCGGTTGTCCGCGGTCCCCTCGGGGCGGCTCGATGTACTGTCGGCGGGCCGTGCCCGATTCGTCCTGGGGAGCTGTACGCCGTGTCCGCGCTGGAGCTGGAACGGTCCGCCGCACCCGGCGGCCGTACCCCGCTGAGGGACTTCGTCCGCCGCCGTCCGCTGCTGGTGGCGGCCGTGGGCTGCGTGGTCTCCTTCGCCGCCTTCTGGATCGTGCAGCGGCTGGCGCACGTGACGATGATCGACCTGATGGTCTACCGCGCCGAGGGCCGGACCGCCCGTAACGGCGAGGACCTCTACGACATGGTCGCGACCTCCGCGAACCTGCCCAACACCTACCCGCCCTTCGCGGCGCTGCTGTTCACGCCGCTGACGCTGGTCGGCGTACCGGAGATGCGCACCCTCGCCACCCTCGGCAACCTCCTGCTGCTGGTCGCCGTCACGCACCTCGGCCTGCGCCTCGCCGGACGCCCCAAGCGCATACCCCCGCTCGCCGCGGCCCTGGCGGTGGCCGCGCTGCTGGTCTGGTGCGAGCCGGTGTGGACGACACTGCGCTACGGGCAGATCAACCTGCTGCTCGCCGTGCTGGTCCTGTGGGACCTGACCCGCAAGGACACCAACCGGTGGGCCGGTATCGGCATCGGCCTGGCGGCGGGCATCAAGCTCACCCCGGCCCTGTTCGCCGTCTTCCTCGCGCTGGCCGGGCTCGTACGGGCCTGGCAGCGCCTCCGTGCGGGCGCGGGTCCGCGGGGCGCGTGGAACCCCTGGCTGCGGCAGGCCGCCGTGGCCTGCCTCACCTTCCTGGGCACCGCCCTGCTGTCCGCGCTCGTCCTGCCGCACGACTCCCGGCGCTTCTGGACGGAGATCATCTTCGCCGCCGACCGGGTCGGCGAGGTCGAGATCACCGCCAACCAGTCGCTGCGCGGCGCGCTGGCCCGGCTGCTGCACACCCACGACCCGGGCCTGTGGTGGCTCGCGGCCGCGGCCGTCGTCGCCGTCCTCGGGCTGGCCCTCGCCGTCCGCGCGCTGCTGTGCGGCCGCCGAGCCTGGGCGGCCGTCGCCTGTGCGGTGACCGCCCTGCTGGTCAGCCCGATCTCCTGGTCGCACCACTGGGTGTGGGGCGTGCCGATGCTGATCCTGCTCGGCTCGGAGGCGATGGCCCGCGGCGGCTTCGGCAGCCGCCGCGGCAAGCAGTGGTGGGCGGGGACGCTCGCGATGGGTCTCCTCTTCTGCTCGTACGCGCTCTGGTTCGTGCCGCACCGCTACCACCACCACGAGGAACTCCACCAGAACGGCGGCCAGATGCTGCTGTCCGGGATCTACCCGATCGCCGGACTGGCCTTCCTGGCCCTGACCGCCGCAGTGCTGCGACGGGACGGTGCGGGGCGGGACGCGGCCCGATAGGGTTCCGGGCCGCCGGAACCGCTCAGGCCGCTCGGGTCACCCGCCGTGGTCGTGGTTGCCCGGCAGGTGGTGATGGAACTTCAGCACCTCGCGCGGCATGACGACGAACGGACGCATCATCCCCATGTCCTCGTGCTCCAGGATGTGGCAGTGGTACATGAACCGGCCCGTGGCGCCCCGGAAGCGGCCGATCACGTTCACCATCTCGCCCGGCGGGACCTGTATGACGTCCTTCCAGCCCTGGTCGCCGGGGGATATCGGCTCGGTGCCGAGATGGTCGAGCGGGGCACTCGTGCCGCCGAGATCGCGGTCGTACGGGGTGTTCGGATCGGCCGGGTAGCGGTGCCGGGCCAGCACCTGGAAGTCGATCAGGTGGAGGTGCATCGGGTGGCTGATGCCGCCCAGGTTCAGGAAGCTCCACTGCTCCCAGTCGCCGTGCCGGACCAGGTGGCCGAGCGCGTCGTCGAACATCCGGGCCGTACGGCGGTAGGTGCGGACCTTGCCGTTCGGGCCGCGGACCTGGATGACCCCCTCGGCGGGGATCTTCACATCCGTCTCCGCGACCTCCCGCAGCTCCCACATCTCGGGGTGGTAGTTGCCGACCGCGCCGGGCGGGGTGAGGGCGATGAGCCGGTGCCCGTGGGCGGGGACCGTGTCATGGGTGAGCCGCTCGAACGACGGGGAGATCACCTGCGGCAGTACGAACGGGTCGGGCACCTGCTTCGCGTCCACCCGGAACAGCATCACGTCCGGATACGCCACCCTGGGGTCCGCGTTGACGAGCCGGAGCGTACGGCCGCGCAGCCGGCCGAAGTCCACGAGCAGGTCCAGCCGCTCGGCGGGCGCGACGGGCAGTTCCTCGTCCGCCGGGACCGGGCGCGGCAGCAGCCCGCCGTCCGAGCCGATCTGCCACACCGCGCCCGTCACCGGCACGCCGGTCGCGTCGTCGACCAGCTGCAGCCGGAAGGTGCGGCTGTTGGCGGCGTTCAGCACGCGGAAGCGGTACCAGCACGCCGCGACGTCGGCGTACGGCCAGATCACCCCGTTGACGAGGGTGTACGGGCCGATGAAGGGCTGGGTGACGTTCCTGCCCTCCTTGTCCAGTCGCCCGATCAGGGTCTTGTGGAGCAGACGGCCCGTCAGGCGGCCCTCGGTGTCCGTGTCGAGGTTGCGGTCCTGGATGACGAGCGGTATCTCCCGCCGTCCGGACGGCAGATGGAGCATGTCCTCCTCGTCGTCACGGATCAGGTACATGCCCGTCAGGCCCGCGAAGATGTTCCACCGTGTGATGTCCATGGCGTGGTCGTGGTACCACCAGGCCGTCGCGCGGTGGTCGTTGGGATACTCCGCGCGCTGGGTGTCGCCGGGCAGGACGGCGTTCTCCGACCAGCCGTCGTTGCCGCCGCCGGTCACCGCGCCGTGCACATGCGTGACCGTCCAGGGCGGGAGGGCGGCGACGCCGTCCAGCAACGTGCCCTCCCCCCGGCGGCCCGGCTCGTCGGTCGGCGGCGGCGCGCCGACGGCCTGCTTCGCCTCGAAGGCCGTCACCGGGTGGGCACCGGTCAGCCGGTTGTTCCAGTTGACGCGCAGCCGCCGGCCGCGGCGCACCTCTATCGTCGGGCCCGGGTAGTGGCCGTCGTACGCCCACACCTTCGTCGGCGGCAGTTCGGAGTGCAGCCGCACCCAGGTGGTGGTCTGGTCGATGTCGATGCCGCGCAGCGCCTCCTTGCGGCCCGGCCGCAGGACCGGCGGGACGCGCAGCGCGTCGACGAAAGGTGTCAGCCCGGCCATGGCCGCCCGCTTGTGCGCCTCGCGCGGCGGGTGCGCCGGTGCCTCCCGGACAGGATTGATGGTCATGTCGCTCATGACGCGACCCCCGTGGTGTTTCCCCCGTGCCGCCGGCCGTCTCCGGCGGCAGCTTTCGCCCCGTCAACGCACCGGTGTTCGGGCGGAGTTCCGCCCTCAGGGGGGAAATCTGCGGAAGATTTCGCGCACCCGCCGCACCGCGGTCCGGGCCCGGAAGCCCGTATCTAAGCCGTGGCGAACGAATAGAAACGCTTCAGCGTGCAGTGCTCGTCCAGCAGCCGTCCGTAGATCGGCTCCCCGTCGAGTTCACGGTACGTCTCGATGGGGTCGCCTTTTATGACGAGCGCCCGCGCGCACTCCTCGCACCAGTACTGGTAGTCGGCGTTGACCGGCTCCATGTCCCGCACGATCGGCGTTCCGCTGCCGCACCAGTCGCATTTCCTGCTGTGAGCGCCCATCCGTCAGCTCCAGCTGTGGCCGCAGGCCGTACACACGAACGAGATGCCGCCGTTGTCGCCGAGCACCTGGGCCACGTGGGGCGAGCCGCAGGAGGGGCACTGGAGGACGGCGGCGGACGTGCCGCACGCGGCGTCGGCGGGCCGGACGGAAGGATCGGGGAGGGGCGCGGTCTCCGGCAGCGGGCCGGGGCCCTGGGCCGCGGGCGCGGCGTACAGGTCCTCGACCTCCTCCATGATGCTCGTGGGCATCGCGTCCTCTCCTCCCCTGCCGGCGCCGTCCGAATTCTGCCACGGACCGCCGACCGGGTCAGTCCCGCTGCCGCAGCGGCTTCGATCAGCGACCCGGCGAAGACCTGCGGCCGGGCGCCTGGATACGCAATGATCCCGCCTCCCTGAGCGGGAGACGGGATCATCCGAGGTGTGGAGCTAAGGAGAATTGAACTCCTGACCTCCTGCATGCCATGCAGGCGCTCTACCAACTGAGCTATAGCCCCGGGTCTTGTTCCGCTCCTCCGGGGTTTTCCCCGGCGGCGCCGCGAACAAGATGAACTTTAGCCTGCGACCTGCCCAGATGTGAAATCCGGTCCCTCCGGACCTCCGGCGGGGCGGTCCGCGGGGCCGTGCGGCGGGCCGCGGAAGGCCCGCTCAGGTGTCGTCGCCGAGCACCGGCTCCGGCAGCGTGCCGGCGTTGTGCTCCAGCAGGCGCCAGCCGCGGGCGCCCTCGCCGAGCACGGACCAGCAGCAGTTCGACAGGCCGCCCAGGCCCTCCCAGTGGCGGGATTCCAGGCCCAGCAGCCGCCCGATGGTCGTACGGATCGTGCCGCCGTGGCTGACCACGACCAGGGTGCCGCCGTCCGGCAGCTTGTCCGCGTTGCGCTCCACGACGGGGGCCGCGCGGTCGGCCACCTCGGTCTCCAGCTCGCCGCCGCCGCGCCGCACGGGCTCGCCGCGCTTCCACGCCGCGTACTGCTCGCCGTACCGCTCCACGATCTCCTCGTGGGTCAGGCCCTGCCAGGCGCCCGCGTACGTCTCGCGCAGCGCTTCGTCGTACGTGACCTCCAGGCCGGTGACGGCCGCCAGCTCACCGGCCGTGGCGGTGGCGCGGCGCAGGTCGGAGGCGATGACCGCGTCCGGTTCGAGGGCCGCGAGCAGCCGGGCGGCGCGGCGCGCCTGCGCCAGGCCCTCCTCGGTCAGCTCGATGTCGGTGGTGCCCTGGAAGCGGTGCTCCAGGTTCCACGCCGTCTGGCCGTGGCGCCACAGGACTATGCGGCGGCCCCGGCCGCCCTTGGTGCCGTTCAGCTCAGCTCTCCGTCCTGCTCGGCCGTGGTGGCCTCGGCGTGCGCCGCGGCCTTGCCGCGCGTGGCCCTGGCCTCCTCGGGCAGGTCCAGCTCGGGGCAGTCCTTCCACAGGCGCTCAAGGGCGTAGAAGACGCGCTCCTCGCTGTGCTGGACGTGGATGACGACGTCCACGTAGTCGAGCAGCACCCAGCGGGCCTCGCGGTCGCCCTCGCGGCGCACCGGCTTGGCGCCCAGGTCCTTGTTCAGCCGCTCCTCGATCTCGTCGACGATCGACTTGACCTGGCGGTCGTTGGGGGCCGAGGCCAGCAGGAACGCGTCGGTGATCGAGAGCACGTCGCTGACGTCGTACGCGATGATGTCGTGCGCGAGCTTGTCGGCGGCCGCCTGCGCGGCGGCCTGGATGAGCTCGATGGAGCGGTCGGTGGCGGTCACAATCCAGCTTTCGGGATCGGTGGTCAGGTACCCACCAAGGGTCTCACGGACCGCCGACACTCCCGCCGGACTTTACGGGCGGGGGCCCGGTGCCCGGCCCCCGCCCCGCTCTCAGCCCTTGTAGTCCTGCCCCAGGACGATCGTCACGTCCGCGTTCGGGGCGGCCTTGCCCTGCTTGACCGCACCGGCCGGCAGGCCCAGGGTCTTGGCGGCCTCCTCGGCCTTCGCCTTCTGGGCGGCGTCCGCGTACGTCACCTCGGAGGCGGGCTTCGCCGCCGCCGTACCGCCGTCGACGAACGAGTAACCGCCGTTGACCAGGGCGATCCGCGCCTTGTCGGTCGTCTCCTTCTTGCCGGTGGCGTTCTGGACGCTGACCCGGGCGGTGGCGCTGGGGTCGGCCTTCTTGAGGGTGCCGCCGAGCACCTCCTTGACCACGCTGTCGGCCGCCTGCCGGCCGAGCGTGCCGTCCGGCTGCACCGGCAGCAGGGTGGTCCCGTAGGCGCCGGACTTCGCCAGCCCGGCCCGCTGGGCCAGCGAGCTGCCCAGCTCCGCCTCGGTGAGCGGCGGGTCCAGGACCTGGAGGAGCGACTTCACGGTGGCCGTCGCGCCGTCCGCGTCACTGGAGACCTTCTTCAGGGTGGCCTGCATCACCTGTCCGAAGCGCTCCAGCTGCTTGGTCTGCGGCTCGCCGGGCGCCTGATAGGTGGCGTACGCGACGGCCGCCTGGCCGTTCAGTTCCTGGGCCTTGCCCTGCTTGACCAGCGGATTGTCACCCTGCTTGGCGGCGGGGACGGTGGCGTCGGTGTCCAGCGTGATGCCGCCGGTCGTCTCGACCAGGTTCTCCAGGTACGGGGTGTCCAGCCGCCAGCTGGCCTTGATGTCGGCGCCGAAGAGGGTGTTCAGGGCCTCCCTGGTGGGGTCGATGCCCTGGTCCTTGACGGACTTGGCCAGGGTCGTGGACCCGCCGTCCTCGGTGGAGACCGCGAGGTTGTTGGGCAGCAGGACGGTGGTGCCCTTGTGGGCGCCCTCGTTGTCCACCAGGAGCGCGGTGGTGGTGTTGCCCTTCGGGTCCTTCAGGTGCACGACGAGCACGTCGCGCTTCTGCCCCGCGGCCCCGCCCTCCTTGCCCGCCCCGGCACCCGCGAGGCCGGGCAGTTTGCCCGCCCACCACAGGTAGCCGACGCCGCCGAGGAGCAGCAGGACCAGCAGCACGATCAGCATGACCTTGCGGCTGCGCCCGCGCCGCTTGGCCTCCTCGCGCCGCTCGGTGCGGCTCTCGGTGAATTTGAGCCAGTCGATGACGTCTTCCGAGTCCTCGGCCGGCTCCTCTATGAACGAGAACTGCTCGGTGCGGTAGTCCGCGTCCGGGCCGCCTCCGGGGCCGGGGGCCGCGGCCCGGTCCGTGGTGTCCGCCGTCCGCCCGCGCGGAGCCCGGTCGCCGGTCTCCTGAGCGGGAGACTGGGCGGCCGGCTGGGCGGGCTGCCCGTACGGCTGCTGCTCCGGCTCCTGGTAGGAGACCTGCTCGTACGGGGGCTGCGCAGACTGCTGCGGGATCCAACCCTGCTGCTGGTGCTGCTGCTGGTGCGGCACCTGCTGTTGCTGCTGGTGGGCCTGCTGCGGGTTGCCGTATGCGTCGTACTGCTGGCCGTACTGCTCCTGGGGCGCCTGCTGGTGGCCGTACGGGTCGTAGCCGTATCCCTGGTGTCCAGCGCCGGGCTGGCCCGGCCCCTGCTGCCCAGGGATCTGCGGCCCGGCGCCCGGCTGCCCGCCGTGCTGCTGCTGGCCGTAAGGGTCGTACGGGGCCTGTCCGCCGTACGGGTCATAGGCCACCGGCTGCCCGTACTGGTCGTACGTGACCTGCTGCGGCGGCTCCTGGTAGACCGGCCGCCCGTAGGCGTCGTAAGCGTACGGCTGGCCTTGCTGTCCCTGCTGCTCCTGGTGGGCATACGGGTCCTGCGGCACGTACGGGTCCTGTCGGTCGTTCACCGGTGCCCCTTTCCGTGAGCCCCGTCGGCGGTCGTCGTGGGCGGCCGTCGTCAGCAGATGTCAGCGGCCGTCGTGGCCGGCCGGGTCCTCGCGGTACAGGTCGCGCTTGTCGATGTAGCGCACGACGCCGTCCGGAACCAGGTACCAGACCGGATCCCCCTGGGCGACGCGCGCCCGGCAGTCGGTCGAGGAGATGGCCAGGGCCGGCACCTCGACCAGGGACACCGCCCCTTCGGGGAGCCCGGGGTCGGCGAGTATGTGCCCGGGCCTGGTCACCCCGATGAAGTGGGCGAGCGAGAACAGCTCCGGCGCGTCGTGCCAGGTCAGGATCTGGCCGAGCGCGTCGGCGCCGGTGATGAAGAAGAGGTCCGCGTCACGGTGCTGGTCGTGCAGCTCGCGCAGCGTGTCGATGGTGTACGTCTTGCCGCCGCGGTCGATGTCGATACGGCTCACGGAGAACTGCGGGTTGGACGCGGTCGCGATGACCGTCATCAGATACCGGTCCTCGGCCGGGGACACCGTCTTGTGGCTCTTCTGCCACGGCTGCCCGGTCGGCACGAAGACGACCTCGTCGAGGTGGAACTGGCTGGCCACCTCGCTGGCGGCGACCAGGTGTCCGTGATGGATCGGGTCGAACGTTCCGCCCATCACTCCGAGCCGCCGCTTCACGGGCCCTGTCTGCTCTCCCATGCGTGCAGACCCTACTGGGCGCAGCGCGGTGCCGGGGTCCGGGTGCCCGCCCTCAGCGGTCCCGGTTGAAGCGGGTGGTGATCCACAGCAGGAGAAGCAGGACAATCAGGGCGCCGCCACCCGTGACGAACGGGCTGAGGCTTTCGTGGCCGCCCCCCTCCTGACCGCCTTCGGCGAGGGTGACCAGGTGCTGTGCGGTGGTGTGCAGGCTCATCGTCGGCTAGGCCAATCCAGGATGGGTTCGGACAGAGACTTCCGCCACATCGTATGCGTGAGCCCGCCCGCGGCTCACGCCGACTCCGCCGGGAGGGCGCTCGCACGCCCGTGCGCGCGGGTGTACGCGGTGCCCGCTCCGGCGGGCGAACGGGTGGCCGAGCGGCCGGGCGCGGCGGCATCCGGTCAGCGGCGGTCGTCACCCTTGCCGTCGCCGCCGCCGTCCCGGTCGTCCTTCCCGTAATTGCGCAGCAGGACCCACGCGAGGAACACCGCGCCGAGGATGCCGACGATCAGGACGGTGCGCAGGACCCAGCCCGGCCCGTCGTTCTTCGAGGTCTCCGCCGCTGCGGCGAGCAGCACGCTCGTGTTCGGCATGGCTGAAACGCTCCCTTTTTGTACGGGCATGTGGGCATCTGCGCGCCCCTGGTGCGCTCGCCAGCGTACGCCTGGGCATCCAAATGGCTGTCAGTGGCGTCCTCTAGTCTGAATCACACGCAGTCGAACAGGGGGAGGCCCCAATGACGGAGAGCCCAGGCGGCAGCGAGCGCGTACCGAGCCGGGACCGCAGGCGGTTCCCCGGCATCTCGTCCCGCGCCTACGAGCACCCGGCGGACCGCTCCGCGCTCGTGGCCCTGCGCAAGCTGAGCGGGTTCGACACCGTCTTCAAGACGCTCAGCGGCCTGTTGCCGGAGCGCAGCCTGCGGCTGATGTTCCTGTCGGACTCGGTGCGGGTCAGCGACCAGCAGTTCGCGCACCTCAACGACATGCTGCGGGACGCGTGTTACATCCTGGACCTGGAGAAGGTCCCGCCGATGTACGTGAACCAGGACCCCTCGCCGAACGCCATGTGCATCGGCCTGGACGAGCCCATCATCGTCCTGACCACCGGCCTGGTCGAGCTGCTCGACGAGGAGGAGATGCGCGCGGTCATCGGCCACGAGGTCGGCCACGCGCTGTCCGGCCACGCGGTGTACCGCACCGTTCTGCTGTTCCTGACCAACCTCGCGCTGAAGATCGCGTGGATTCCGCTGGGCAATGTCGCGGTGATGGCGATCGTGACGGCGCTACGCGAGTGGTTCCGCAAGTCGGAGCTGTCGGCGGACCGGGCCGGTCTGCTGGTCGGGCAGGACCTGCAGGCGTCCATGCGCGGCCTGATGAAGCTGGCCGGCGGCAACCACCTGCACGAGATGAACGTGGACGCGTTCCTCAAGCAGGCCGAGGAGTACGAGGCCGGCGGCGATCTGCGCGACTCCGTCCTGAAGGTGCTGAACATGCTGCCGCGCAGCCACCCCTTCACCACCGTGCGCGCCGCCGAGCTGAAGAAGTGGTCCGCCAGCCGCGACTACCAGCGCATCATGGACGGCCACTACCCGCGCAAGGAGGAGGACAAGGACACCTCCGTCTCCGACTCCTTCCGCGAGTCCGCCGCGCACTACGCGGAGTCGGTGCGCACGAGCAAGGACCCGCTGATGGGCCTGGTGCGCGACATAGCCGGCGGCGCCGGCGACCTGGGCGGCAAGCTGCGGGACACGGTCTTCCGCGGCGGCTCCCGGCCCGGCGGCTCGGGCGGCGCCAACGGCAACGGCGGTGCGGACGGCCCGGACGCCAACGGCCCCGAGGGACCGGGCTCGGCCGGGCGCTGACGGCCCGGGTGGGCCGGAGCCGGCCGGGCGCTAACGGTCCGAAGAGGCCGGGCCCGGCCGGGCGCCGGTCGCCAGTTTCCCGCACAGCCCCGTGTTCGACCGGCCGCGGGCATACGGATCGGTGGCCACGGGCCCGGTGTCCGCGGCGCGCTGACCCGCGAGCAGCGGGCGCAGTTCACTCGCCGCGCCGGCGGAGCAGGACATCGGCCCGGCCTGGAGGTTGCTCTGCAGCACCTCCAGGCGGTGGTCGTTCAGGTCGTCGCGTGTGATGCGGAAGCGCAGGTCGCGGCGGACGGTGAACAGCGAGGCGGCGGAAGCCCGTTGAGCCTCCGCACCCTTCGCGGTGACCGGGCGCACCGCGTAGGAGAAGGTGAAGTCGGCGCTGACCTCCAGCGCGTCCGCGCCGGCCTCGGTGGCCGAAAGCGTGCCGTTCACCCGTACGTTGGGATCGGCCAGCTCCACCCGGTCCGGGTCGAAGCGGGTCAGCCAGCCGGTGGCCGCGTGCCGCCCGTCGTCGGCCGGGTGCGCCAGGCTCTGGTCGAACTGGTCGAGCTGGCTGGGCTTGAGCAGCAGCCCCACCGGCCGTACGGATCCGCCCGTCAGGGTGGCCGGGTCGATCGAGGAGCGCACGAGGTAGTCCTTGACGATGGACAGGGCGGAGACGACCTGGCCGTCGGAGAAGTGCTCGGTGCGGCCGACGGCGGGCAGGTTGACGCCCGCCGCGCCGACCCGGAACTGCGCCGCGGGGCTGTGCGCGAAGAGGTCCGCCGCCTTCCCGCCCGGCACCGCGCCGGCCGGCGCCAGCGGCACGACCGTGGACCGCAGCGGCTCCGCGGCCATCGGCTCGGGCGGCCGGTACGGATGCCGGATGCCCATGTAGATCGCGGTGCCGAAGGCCATGACGATCAGCAGGGCGAGGACGACGGCCTGCCGGGCGCCGCCGAGCCGGGCCCAGGCGTGCCGGGTGCGTACGGCCCGTGCGTGGTCCCCCATGCGCTCCCGTGCGGAGTACTCCTGAAGGCGTGCAGCCCGTACAAACGATTCGTCGAAGACGACGGATCGGTATTCGTCCTCTCCGCCTCCCGCGGCGCCCTCGGGGGTCCCTTCGGGAGGGTCACCAGCACCGGCCATACCACAAGAGTAGGTCTGCCGGGCCGTCGGTAAACGCCCTGGTACGGGACAAGTTCGGCGGAGCGTTACGGAGCCGTGCCACCCACTTGCGGCGCGCCGGGCGCCCGGCCGCGACCGTCCGGCGCGCCCGCGCGGTCAGTGCGCGCGCGGCGTGGCCGGTACGGGCGGCGCCTCCGAGGCGGCGGAGGCGGACGCCGAGGGCAGGACGCTGGAGCGGACGGTCGGCGGGCCGTCCACGCCGCTGGTCGCGGGCGGTGGCGTCGGATTCTGCGTGCGCCCCCCGGACGCGCCCCGGTAGACCGCGGAGAAGGCCAGCGCGACCAGCCCGATGCCCATGAGCACGGCGAGCACCCAGGCCACCGGGCGGTGCCAGCGGACGCTGGAGCGGTACGGGCGCAGCGCCCCGCCGTACGGACCGTACGGGCCATAGGGGCCGTACGCGTCCGGGTCGGCGCCGGCCGCGCGGGCGTCGGCGGAGCCGCGGCCGGGCCGGCGGCCGAAGCCGCGGGGCCGGCCGTCCGGGCCGTCGGTGTCCGGGTCGGTGCCGTACCCCGGGCGGGCGCCGGCCGCGTCGGCCTCGGCGCGGGCCCGGGCGGCGGCCAGCATCCGCTCCACCGCGGTGGGTTCGTGGAAGCGCGCGGACCGTACGAAGTCCTCGTCGAGGACCACGGAGGCGAACTCCTCGTCCGCTGCCCCGTGGCTCGGATGGCTGTGCTCGTCGGGCTCCTCGCCGTCCGGGAACGGCCTGCCCCCCACGTCGTCCGGCACCCGTCCAGACTAGCCCCGGGCGGCCGGTCGTGGGCGGGGAGATACGGGAATTCGGCCGCGGGCCGGCGTGCTGCCCGCCCGTACCGCCGTAGGGTGCGGCGCTCCCCGCCCGGCCCGTCAGCGGGTGTGGCCGTCCCCCGTGACCACGTACTTCGTCGAGGTCAGCTCCGGCAGTCCCATCGGCCCGCGGGCGTGCAGCTTCTGCGTCGAGATGCCGATCTCGGCGCCGAAGCCGAACTGGCTGCCGTCGGTGAAGCGGGTGGAGGCGTTCACCGCGACCGTCGTGGAATCCACGAGCTGGGTGAAGCGGCGGGCCGCCGCCTGCGAGGTGGTCACGATCGCCTCGGTGTGCCCGGAGGACCAGCGGCGGATGTGCGCCACCGCGGCGTCCAGGTCCTGCACGACGGCCGCGGCGATGTCGTACGAGAGGTACTCGGCCGCCCAGTCCTCGTCCGTGGCGGGCGCGACCAGGCCGGGCCCGGCCTGCTGCCAGGCCGTGTCGCCGTGCACGATCACCCCGGCCTGGGTCAGCGCCTCCAGGGCGCGCGGCAGGAACGTCTCGGCGATCCCGGCGTGCACCAGAACCGTTTCGGCTGCGTTGCACACGCTGGGCCGCTGCGCCTTGGAGTTGATCAGGATGTCCAGCGCCATGTCGATGTCGGCGTGCTCGTCCACGTAGACGTGGCAGTTCCCGGTGCCGGTCTCGATCACCGGGACGGTGGACTCCTCGACGACCGTGCGGATCAGCGAGGCGCCGCCGCGCGGGATCAGCACGTCGACCAGGCCGCGCGCCCGCATCAGCTCGCGCACCGAGTCCCGGCTCTCGCCGGGCACCAGCTGGACGACGTCGGCGGGCAGCCCGACGCCCGCCACCGCGTCCCGCAGCACCTCGACGAGGACGCTGTTCGTGGCGTAGGCGGAGGACGAACCGCGCAGCAGCACCGCGTTGCCCGCCTTCAGGCACAGCGCGGCGGCGTCCACGGTCACGTTCGGGCGGGCCTCGTAGATGATCCCGACGACGCCCAGCGGGACGCGGACCTGCCGCAGGTCCAGGCCGTTGGGCAGCGTCGAACCGCGCACCACCTCGCCCACCGGGTCGGGCAGCGCCACCACGTCACGGACGTCGGCGGCCATCGCGGTGACCCGCTCCGGGGTCAGCGTGAGCCGGTCCACGAGGGACTCGCCGGTGCCCGCGGCCTGGGCCTTGGCGATGTCCCCGGCGTTCGCCGCGACGATCTCTTCCGTACGGGCCACCAGGGCGTCGGCGATGGCGAGCAGCGCGCCGTCGCGCGCGGTGCGCGGCTGCGGCGCCAGGACGGCCGCCGCTTCCTTGGCGCGCCGGGCGGTCTCGATGACGGGTGAGGAGTGCGCTGATTCGCTGGTCATGGCGGAAAGCCTAGCCGGGCGGCGGGCCGCGGCCCGCCGCGTTCCGGTGGGCAAGACACCGCGGTCCGCCGGCCCGTCGCCGTCCGCCCGGCAGGACACCGCGGTCCGCCGGGCCCGCGTCAGTACGGATGCACCCCCATCCGGGCGGCGGGCGGCGGCCCGTAGCCCTCGGCGACCCGCTGGTGGTAGGTCTCCCGGTCGATGACCTCCAGGCCCACGATCTCCCACGGCGGCAGCCCGGCCGAGGAGCGGTGCTCGCCCCACAGCCGCAGCGCGACCGCCGCCGCGTCGTGCAGGTCGCGGGCCTCTTCCCAGTAGCGGATCTCGGCGTGGTCGCCGGCGTAGCGGCTGGTCAGCAGGAAGGGGTGGTCGTGCGCGAGCTGTTCGAGCGCCCGCCGGACCTCCTGTACGGGGGCCTCGGCCCCCGAGACGCTGAGGGTGACGTGCCACAGCCGGGACGCCTCGCGCCGTTCGCCCGCCGGCCGCCCGGGCGCGGCCGGGCCCGGCCCGGCACGGTCGCCGTCCGCCGTCCCGCCGGCCGGGCCGGCGTCCTGGACGCTGGTCAGTGCGCGTTCCGCCGTCCCTCGGGGCAGCGCCCCTGGGCGCCCTCGTCTCACCGGCGGCCTCCTGTTGTGCGTATCGCTCCGCTCGTCCGGGCGGAGCCGATCGATGCGGTTCTCTTCACCGGTGCCGGCCGCCGCGGGACGCGCCGACGCGCCGGGACGGCCCGGATCACCGCGGGTCGCGCTGCTCAGGGCCCCGGTCGCGGGCGGTTCCTCGGCAGTGGTCCGGCACTGCTGTGACGTAGCGCGCGCTCGCGCGCGGGACGGCGCTCCCCTTACGCGTCCCCGCAACAAAGTTGACCAGCCCGCGGCCCGTCGCGGGGGCATTTTCGAGAAGGTCTCCGTGGAAAGGCTGGTCTTTGGACCGATCCCGGTCGGTGTCCGCCCGCTGTGACGGCGTCAGTGGTCCAGTACGACCAGATCGTCGCGGTGCACGACCTCGCGTTCGTACGCGGGCCCGAGTTCGCGCGCGAGGTCGCGGGTGGAGCGGCCGATCAGGCGGGGGATCTCCCGGGCGTCGAAGCTGACCAGGCCGCGGGCGACGGCGCGGCCCGTGGTGTCGCGCAGCTCGACCGGGTCGCCCGCGCTGAACTCCCCCTCCACCGCGGCGATACCGGCCGGCAGCAGCGAGGAGTGCCGCTCGACCACGGCCGTCACGGCCCCGTCGTCCAGCACCAGCGCGCCGCGCGGGGTGGAGGCGTGCGCCAGCCACAGCAGCCGGTCGGCGGAGCGGCGGCCGGTGCGCAGGAAGTGGGTGCCGGTGGGGCCGCCGGCCAGGGCGTCGGCGGCGTGTACGGCGGAGGTCAGGACGACGGGGATGCCGGCCGCGGCGGCGATCCGGGCCGCCTCGACCTTCGTCACCATGCCGCCGGTGCCGACGCCGGCCCGGCCCGCGCTGCCGATCGAGACGCCCTCCAGGTCGGCGGGGCCGCGTACCTCGCCTATCCGGGAGGTGCCGGGCGTGCTCGGGTCGCCGTCGTAGAGCCCGTCCACGTCCGAGAGCAGGACGAGCAGGTCGGCGCGTACGAGATGGGCGACCAGGGCGGCCAGCCGGTCGTTGTCGCCGAAACGGATCTCGTCGGTGGCGACGGTGTCGTTCTCGTTGACGATCGGCACGGCGCCCATGGCCAGCAGCTGGTCCAGTGTGCGGAAGGCGTTGCGGTAGTGGGCGCGGCGGCTGGTGTCGTCCGAGGTGAGCAGGACCTGGCCGACGCGGCGTCCGTAGCGCGCGAAGGAAGCCGTGTAGCGGGCGACCAGCAGGCCCTGGCCGACGCTGGCGGCGGCCTGCTGCCGGGCCAGGTCGCGGGGGCGCCGGGCCAGGCCGAGCGGTGCCAGGCCGGCCGCGATGGCGCCGGAGGAGACCAGCACGATCTCCTTGTCCTGGTGCTTGGCGAGGGCGTCCACCAGTGCGTCCACCCGGTCCGCGTCCAGACCGCCGCTCGCCGTGGTCAGCGAGGACGAGCCGACCTTGACCACGATCCTGCGGGCGTCCGTCACGTCCTGCCTTGCGCCTGCCACTGCCTACCCCTGCCTGCCCTGTGTTCGCCTGTCCCCCGTCCGTACGGGAGGTTCCGTACGGACGCCTTCGTACCACCGCGGGAGAGCCCCAGGACTCCCGGGGCCCTCCCGCACGGTACGTCCGCCCGTCAGAAGGGCTGGAAGCCCTCGTACTCCTGGTCGGCCTCGTCCCGCGCCGCCTCGCGGTCGCGGCGGCGCTGCACGGCCGGGCGGGGCGCCTCCATACGGTGGTCCTCGCCGCGGCGGCCGAGCATCTCGGCGCCCGCCGCCATCATCGGCTCCCAGTCGAAGACGACCGCGTTGTCCTCGGGGCCGATCGCGATGCCGTCGCCGGCGTGCGCGCCGACCTTGCGCAGCTCGTCCTCGACGCCGAGGCGGTTGAGGCGGTCGGCGAGGTAGCCGACGGCCTCGTCGTTGTTGAAGTCGGTCTGGCGCACCCAGCGCTCCGGCTTCTCGCCCCGTACGCGGAAGAAGCCCTCGCCCTCCGGCGTGACCGTGAAGCCCGTGTCGTCCACGGCCTTCGGGCGGATGACGATCCGGGTGGCCTCCTGGACGGGCTTGGCGGCGCGGGCCTCGGCGACGATGCCGGCCAGCGCGTACGACAGCTCCTTCAGGCCGGTGCGCGCGACGGCCGAGACCTCGAAGACGCGGTAGCCGCGCTCCTCCAGGTCGGGGCGGATCATGTCGGCGAGGTCCTGCCCGTCCGGGATGTCGATCTTGTTGAGGACGACCACCCGCGGCCGGCTGTCCAGGCCGCCGTACTGCGCCAGCTCCGCCTCGATGACGTCCAGGTCGGAGACCGGGTCGCGGTCGGACTCCAGGGTGGCGGTGTCCAGCACGTGCACCAGCACCTCGCAGCGCTCGACGTGCCGCAGGAACTCCAGGCCCAGGCCCTTGCCCTGGCTGGCGCCGGGGATCAGGCCGGGCACGTCCGCGATGGTGTAGACGGTGGAGCCGGCCGTGACCACGCCGAGGTTGGGCACCAGGGTGGTGAACGGATAGTCGGCGATCTTCGGCTTGGCGGCCGAGAGCACCGAGATCAGCGAGGACTTGCCGGCGCTCGGGTAGCCGACCAGCGCGACGTCCGCGACGGTCTTGAGCTCCAGCACGATGTCGCGCGCCTCGCCGGGCTCGCCGAGCAGCGCGAAGCCGGGCGCCTTGCGGCGGGCGGAGGCCAGCGCGGCGTTGCCCAGGCCGCCGCGTCCGCCCTGTCCCGCGATGAAGGTGGTGCCCTGGCCGACCATGTCGGCGAGCACGTTGCCCTTCCGGTCGAGGACGACGGTGCCGTCCGGGACCGGCAGGACCAGGTCCTGGCCGTTCTTGCCGGCCCGGTGGTCGCCGGCGCCCGGCTGGCCGTTGGTGGCCTTGCGGTGCGGGTGGTGGTGGTAGTCGAGGAGCGTGGTGACGTCCTGGTCGACGACCAGGATCACGTCGCCGCCGCGGCCGCCGTTGCCGCCGTCGGGGCCGCCGAGCGGCTTGAACTTCTCGCGCATCACGGAGGCCACGCCGTGGCCTCCGTTACCCGCGGCGACGTGCAGCTCGACGCGGTCCACGAAGGTGGTCATGGTGCGTGCCTCCAGGTACGACGGGAATGTCTCTGTACTAACACGCCAAGGGCGGACCGGCCTTCCCGCGCTGCTGCGGGGTAAGGCGGTCCGCCCTCGGAGTGGTGCTGCTGAGCTATCGCTCGATGCCGAAGTGGTGGGTCACTCGGCGATCGGGACGATGTTCACGACCTTGCGGCCACGGTGGGTGCCGAACTGCACCGCACCGGCGGCCAGGGCGAACAGGGTGTCGTCGCCGCCGCGGCCGACGCCGGTGCCCGGGTGGAAGTGGGTGCCGCGCTGGCGGACCAGGATCTCACCGGCGAGGACGGCCTGACCGCCGAAGCGCTTCACGCCGAGCCGCTGAGCATTGGAATCGCGACCGTTCCGAGTGGACGATGCGCCCTTCTTGTGTGCCATGTCTCCTCAGTCCCTTACTTCGCCGGAGCGTCGATGCCGGTGATCTTCAGCGCGGTGTGCAGCTGGCGGTGGCCGATCCGCTTCTTGTAACCGGTCTTGTTCTTGTACTTCTGGATGCGGATCTTGTCGCCCTTGTGGTGGTCCACGACCTCGGCCTGGACCTTCACGCCGGCCAGCACCCACGGGTCGCTGGTGACCGCTTCGCCGTCCACGACGAGCAGCGTCGAGAGCTCGACGGTGTCGCCGGCCTTGCTGTCGGAGATGCGGTCAACTTCGATGACGTCGCCGACAGCAACCTTCTGCTGACGGGCGCCGGTGCGCACGATGGCGTACACGCGGAACTCTCTCTCACTCGCTACGGGACCACTGATGCCAGCCGCTCTCACGGGTTCGTGACGATCCCGTGGAATCCGGATCGGACGAGCGGCCTCCCCCGGCGGACCGGGAGGTGTGTGCTCAGGGGTTTGGCGTACTACAGACGCCGAGGGTCAAGGTTACGGGGCCTCGACCAGGGGGTCAAACCGGCCCCGGGCCGCGTACGGCCCGGGGCACGGCCCGGCTCAGTCCTCCGTCGAAGCCGACACCGACGCGGCCGGGGCCTGCTCGGCGGCAGCGGTCTTCTTGGCCGCCGCCTTCTTCGTCGTGGTCTTCTTCGCGGTGGTCTTCTTGGTGGCGGCCTTCTTCGCCGTGGCCTTCTTGGCGGTGGTGGTCTTCTTCGCCGCCGTCTTCTTGGCCGTGGCCGCCTTCTTGGCCGGCGCCTTCTTGGCGGTGGCCTTCTTGGCCGCCGTCTTCTTCGCCGCGGTCTTCTTGGCGGGCGCCTCCTCGGCGGCCTCCTCAGGGGCCTCCTCGGCCGGCGCGGCCGCCTCGTCCGGGCTCACGGCCTCGTCCGTACGTACGGCACCGCCGTCGGGAACCTCGGCGACCGGCTCGGCCACCGGCTCCACGGCAACCGGCTCGGCCTCCGCCGCCGGAGCGCTCGCCTCGGTGACCTGCACCGCGCCACCGGCGTCCGCGGACACCTTCGGCGAACCCGCCGGAGCGGACGCCTTGCGGGTGGCCCGGCGGCGCGGCCTGGCCGGCGCGGGCTCCGCGGCGGGCGCCTCCACGACGGGCTCCGGCTCGGGGGCCGGGGCCGGGGCGGGCTCGGACTCGACCACGATCGCGGCGGCCTCGGAGGCCTTGGGCGCGCCCGCCGGAGCGGTCGCCTTGCGGCTCGCGCGGCGGCGGCCCCGGCCGCGTACACCGGCCGCGGCCTCGGCCTCGGCCGGGCTGCCGAACCATTCGTCGGCCTCGGCCACCGCGGGCCGCAGCTCCGCCTCGGTCACCGCGACCGGCTCCAGCTCCGGGTGCTCGTCGGCCCGCGCGGCCTCCGCCTCGGGCTGCTCGTCCTGGTGCTGGTGGTCGTGGTGCTGGTGGTCCTGACCGGACGCGCCCGACTTGGCCTTCTTCTTGCGCTTGCCGCCACCGCCGCCACCGGCCGAGGACGCCTGGTCCATGTGGACGATGACGCCGCGGCCGTTGCAGTGCACGCACGGCTCGGAGAACGACTCCAGCAGGCCCTGGCCGACCCGCTTGCGGGTCATCTGGACCAGGCCCAGCGAGGTGACCTCGGCGACCTGGTGCTTCGTCCGGTCGCGGCCCAGGCACTCCAGCATCCGCCGCAGCACCAGGTCCCGGTTGGACTCCAGCACCATGTCGATGAAGTCGATGACGACGATGCCGCCCAGGTCGCGCAGCCGCAGCTGGCGCACGATCTCCTCGGCCGCCTCCAGGTTGTTCCTGGTCACGGTCTCTTCGAGGTTGCCGCCCTGACCGGTGAACTTCCCGGTGTTGACGTCGATGACGACCATGGCCTCGGTCTTGTCGATCACCAGCGAGCCGCCGGAGGGCAGCCAGACCTTGCGGTCCAGCGCCTTCATCAGCTGCTCGTCGATGCGGTACGTCGCGAAGACGTCGACGTCCGAGGTCCACTTCTGCAGGCGGTCGGCCAGGTCCGGCGCGACGTGCGAGACATAGCCGTGGATGGTCTCCCAGGCGTCGTCACCGCTGACGATGACCTTGGAGAAGTCCTCGTTGAAGATGTCGCGGACGACCCGGACGGTCATGTCGGGCTCGCCGTACAGCAGGCTCGGCGAGCTGGTGGAGCCCGCCTTGGCCTTCTTCTGGATGTCCTCCCACTGCGCCTGCAGGCGCTCCACGTCACGGCGCAGCTCGTCCTCGCTGGCGCCCTCCGCGGCGGTACGGACGATGACGCCCGCGTCCTCGGGAACGATCTTCTTCAGGATCTGCTTCAGCCGCGCCCGCTCGGTGTCCGGCAGCTTGCGGCTGATACCGGTCATCGAGCCCTCGGGCACGTAGACCAGGTAGCGGCCGGGCAGCGAGACCTGGCTGGTCAGCCGGGCGCCCTTGTGGCCGATCGGGTCCTTGGTGACCTGCACCAGCACGGACTGGCCGGACTTCAGCGCGGTCTCGATGCGGCGCGGCCCGTTGGCCATGCCGAGCGCCTCGAAGTTGACCTCGCCCGCGTACAGCACGGCGTTGCGGCCCTTGCCGATGTCGACGAAGGCGGCCTCCATCGACGGCAGGACGTTCTGCACCTTGCCGAGGTAGACGTTGCCGACGTACGACGTCGACTGCTCCTTGTTGACGAAGTGCTCCACGAGCACGTTGTCCTCAAGGACGCCGATCTGGGTGCGCTCGCCGCTCTGGCGGACGACCATCACCCGCTCGACGGCCTCGCGGCGCGCCAGGAACTCCGCCTCGGTGATGATCGGCACCCGGCGGCGGCCCTGCTCGCGGCCCTCGCGGCGGCGCTGCTTCTTGGCCTCCAGGCGCGTCGAGCCCTTGATGGACTGGACCTCGTCGGACGGCTCGTCCTTCTTGCGCGGCTCGCGGACCTTGACGACCGTACGCTCCGGGTCGTCGCCGTGCGTGGTGTCCGCGTCACCGAGGTCACCGCTGCGACGGCGGCGGCGACGGCGCCGGCGGCTGCTGCTGGAGCCGGAGGCCGACTGCTCGTCGTCCTCCTCCTCGGCGGCGGGCTCGGCCTGCTCGGCCGGCTCCTCCTCCGCGGCCGGCTGCCCGGCGTCGGCCTGCTCGTCGGCGCCGTCGGCGGCCTCGCCACGGCGACGGCGGCGGCCACCGCGACGACGGCGGCGGGAGGGGCGGTCGCCCGACTCCTCGTCGTCCTGCGCGGCCTCGGCCTGCTCCTCGTCGGTGTCGTCCTCGGCCCCGTCGATGTCCCGGGTGTCCTGGACGGGCGCCTGCTCGGCGGCCTGCTGCTCGGCCTCGGCGGGGGCACCGCCCTTGCGGCGGCGGCGACGGCTGCCGGCCGCGGGCTGCTCCTCCTCCTCGGCGGCGGGCGCGGCCTGCTCGGCGGCGGCTGCGGCGGCGGCCGCGGCGGTCTCCGGGGTCTGGAACATCGGCTCGGTGAAGACCGGTGCCTGGAACACGGCCGACGGCGCGCGCCGCTCCCGGCGGCGGCTGCCGCGTGTGGGCTCCTCCTGCGCGGGCTCGGTCTCGGCGGCGGGCTGCTCCTGCTGCGCGGCCGGCGCC
>NZ_JOCQ01000129.1 GCF_000720725.1 Streptomyces rimosus subsp. rimosus | reverse complement strand
GGGGGCGCGCAGGGGGCCAACTCCTCGGCACCGTGCACGGCGTCCAAGGGTTGATAGTGAACCGAGGGCACCCGGCTGCCTGCGGGGATGGCCCCCTACGCGCCCCCTCCGGTCGGTTGGGCGAGTGCGGGCCGGTGGGGGGAGGGGAAAGAACCTTGGTGCGCGCCCACCCCTGTGGTGACGCTCGCGCACGTATAGGCGCAGGTCGGGGGCGTCTCCGCGTCATGCGTAAGCCGTCCCCGGTGTTTTTGAGGGCCGCAGCCACGGCGGCGGGATAGCCGCAAACGGAGCGGGCTCGGGGACATACAGGGGTCTCCCCGCAGGCGACCGAGGCCCCGGATGCGATCGACCACAAGGACGCGTCCCCGGCAACGAGGAGTGACCCCTGTGTGGCCCCGAGCCCCATCCACCGAGCAGACCGCGCAAGCACCCGCACCCCCACCACGCAAACCGTGCACGAAGCGCACACCCCACATGGCGCCCCGCCCCAGGGGCCGAAGAAGAGACACCCCACAGGAACGCGTAGGCTCGTGGGTCGTGAGGATGGGTGCGAAGCGGGTGGACGGCGGGCTGGTGTGTGCCGTGCGGGACCTGGTCAAGACGTACCCCGCGGTGCGCGGGCGGCGGGGAGCGGTGGGGGCGCCGGCCGTCCGGGCGAGTGACGGGATCAGTCTGGAGGTGCGGCGCGGTGAGATCTTCGGGCTGCTCGGACCGAACGGCGCCGGCAAATCGACCCTGGTGCGCCAGCTGACCGGCCTGTTGCGGCCCGATTCCGGCAGCGTCACCGTGCTGGGGCACGACCTCGTGCGGTACCCGGAGCGCGCCGCGCGGCTGCTCGGCTACCTGGGCCAGGAGTCGAGTGCCCTGGACGAGATGACCGTCGCGCTGGCCGTGGAGACCACCGGCCGCCTGCGCGGCCTGGCGGCGCGTGACGCGCGCGCGGAGCGGGACGCGGTCGTGGCCGAGCTGGGGCTCGACGACATCGCCGGGCGCCCGCTCAAGCGGCTTTCCGGCGGCCAGCGCCGCCTCGCGTGCTTCGCCGCCGTACTCGTCGGCGAGCGTCCGCTCCTTGTCCTGGACGAGCCGACCACCGGCATGGACCCCGTGGCGCGCCGCGCCGTATGGGCGGCCGTGGACCGCCGCCGGGCGGAACGCGGTGCCACCGTTCTGCTCGTGACGCACAACGTGATCGAGGCCGAGAGTGTGCTCGACCGGGTCGCGGTGATCGACCGTGGCCGGGTCATCGCCTGCGACACGCCCGGCGGCCTGAAAGGGCTGGTGGGCGAAGAGGTCCGGCTGGAGCTGGTGTGGCGGGAGCGGGCGCCGCTGGACGTGCCCGAGGTGGCCGCGCTCGGCGAGGCCGCGCGGGCCAGCGGGCGGCGCTGGACGCTGCGCCTGCCGCCGGACCGCGCGCGGGAGGCGGTGGCCGCGGTGACGGCCGGTCCGGCCTTCGCCGCGCTGGACGACTTCACGCTCGCGACGCCGAGCCTGGAAGATGTGTATCTCGCGCTGGGGGGCCGTACTGAGGAAGGCTTGGTGAAGGCGTGAGCGTGGTTCCCGCCGAGGCGGACGCGGTGCCGGAGACGGCGGCGAAGACGGTGGGGCGGGCCCCGGCCCCGGCCGTGACCCGCGCCGGGGAAGAGGCCGGGGTCGCCGCCGCGCCGCTGGCTCCCCGGGCACGCCTGTTCCCCGCGCTGAGCGCCGTCTACCGGGCCCAGCTGTCGCGGGCCCGGGTCGCCCGGATCCCGCTGCTGTTCGTGGCCACCTTCCAGTCCATCGGGATCATGGTCCTGATGCGCGGCGTGGTCGACGGCGGCGACGCCGCGCGGGCCGTCGTCTCGGGCTCCAGTGTGCTGGTCGTGGCGTTCGTGGCGCTGAACCTGCTGGCCCAGTACTTCGGCCAGCTCCGGGCCGGCGGCGGGCTCGACCACTACGCCACGCTGCCGGTGCCGCCCGCCGCCGTGGTGCTCGGCGCGGCCGCCGCGTACGCCTCGTTCACCGCACCGGGCACCGTGGTCACGGCCGTGACCGGCTGCCTGCTGTTCCAGCTGCCGATGGCGAACCTGTGGGTGCTGATCGCGGTCATCCCGCTGGCCGGTGCCGCCCTCGCCGGGCTCGGCGCCGCGCTCGGCCTGCTCGCGCCCCGCCCCGAACTGGCCACGCTCTGCGGTCAGTTGGGCATGTCCGCGGCCCTGCTGCTGGGCGTACTGCCGGCCGCCGGACTGCCCGCGCCGATCTCGTACGCGCGTGACCTGCTGCCGTCCACGTACGGCGTCGAGGCCCTGGCACGCGGCTTCGACACCCACCCGGACTGGCTGGCGGTCGTCGCGGACCTGGGCGTCTGCGCGGCCGTCGGCGTGCTGTCGCTGGCGGTGGCGACCTGGGCGTACCGCCGGGCGGCCGTACGGTGACGGACCCGGGGAGCAGGGGGGATCACGGGTCCGGGCAGACCGGCGGGAACCGGTCGCGGCCCCGGCCTCCCGCCGACCGTACCCTGTCCACCTGGCACGATGACGGGGTGACCGCACCACAGACGCCGCCCAACGACCAGCCACCCCATGACCGGCCGTCCGACGGCCGGCCGCACGACCACCAGCCGCCCGCGCGCGCGTACGACCCCTGGGCCACCCCCGCCGGGGCGGCCCAGGAGCCGTACGCCGCCTTGACCACCGAGGGGGCCGCCGTGCAGGACCGGGCCGAGTTCCGCCGGGAACTGCGCGAGGCGGCGCTGATCGCGATCGTGGGGACGGTGTGCGGCGCGCTGCTGGGCGTCCTGTGGGCGTGGCTGGCGCCGCACGTGCCGCTGATCGCGGACGGCAGCGGCAATGTGTACCTCAAGAACAGTGAGGGCGAGGAGTCCATCGGCGGGGACGGCACGTTCGTCCTGCTGGGCCTCGGCTTCGGGGTGCTGTGCGCGGTGGCGGCCTTCTTCTACCGCAAGGGCGGCGGCATCCCGCTGGTGGTGGCGCTGACGGTGGGCGGACTGCTGGGTTCAGTGGTGGCGTGGCGGCTCGGTATGTGGATGGGGCCGACGTCGGACCTGGCGGCGCGCGCTGCCGAGGTCGGCAAGGGCGTCGCGTTCGACGCGCCGCTGCGTCTTCAGGCCAAGGGCGCGCTGCTGGCCTGGCCGGTCGCCGCCATGGTCACCCACCTGCTCGTGACCGGTTTCTTCGGCCCCCGCGACCCGGAGCCGCCGCAGGCGGACTGGGCCACCGGGCCGCATCAGGCACCGCCCCCGCCGACATCGTCGGACAGCTGACGAAAGGGCCCCGGCCGGCCGGACGCGGGCCCGCGACGCGCACGGGCCCGCCCCGGTCACTCAGGCGGGCCGTCGCCCGTGGTTGGCCTTGCCCTTCTTGATGCGCCACTTCCGCTTGCGGGTCTTCTTCGACATGGCGTACCTCCTCCACGGGTCGTAGCGGAGGAAGCGGGAGGCGTAAAGACCCCGCACGGTGGCGGCCGGGGCGTATGGGACGCATCCGGCCGCGCGGGACTGCGAAGCCGGCGCGCCCTCAGCCGCGCGCCCTCACCCGCGCGCCCTCACCCGCGCGCAATCTCCGCGAGCGTCGCCTGCGTGAGCTCCCGCAGGTCGGCGGGGGACAGTTCGACCTCCAGCCCGCGGCGCCCGGCCGACACGCACACCGTCCCGTACGCGGTGGCCGACGCGTCGATGACGGTGGGCAGCCGCTTGCGCTGGCCGAGCGGCGAGATGCCGCCGCGTACGTAGCCCGTGCTGCGTTCCGCCGCGGCCGGGTCGGCCATCGCGGCGCGCTTGCCGCCGGCCGCGGCGGCCAGGGCCTTGAGGTCGAGGGACCCGGAGACCGGCACCACGGCGACGGTCAGGGCGCCGTCCACCTCGGCGAGCAGCGTCTTGAAGACCTGGTCGGGGGAGACGCCGAGCGCTTCGGCGGCCTCCTCGCCGTACGACGGGGCCGCCGGGTCGTGCTCGTAGGCGTGCAGGGTGAACTCGACGCCCGCCTCGGTGAGGGCGACCGTCGCGGGTGTGCCCCCGGCGCCGGCCGGCTGCTTGCCGTTCTTCGCCTGCTTGGTCCGCTTCGGCTTCTTGGACATGGTCGTCGCCCTCGTAAGACATATCGGGGGGTACGGGTACGAGAAGGGGCGGTGCCCCGCGCGCTCAGTTCGGGCTGGTCGGGTGCCGGGTCAGGTCCACCGCGGGCAGCGACGGGAGCTTACCGATCACCGCCGTCTCCTGGCGAAGGAGTTTCAGCTCCTGGGTGAGCCGGGCCGCGGTGTCCGGCGCTTCCAGGAGCTGCTGCTTGGCGGGGATGTCGAGCACGGCGGCGGCCGCGACCAGGTAGGACAGCACCGACGGCTCGTCGGGCAGGTCCTGGCCGCCGGCCAGCGTGCGCTCGTTCGCCCAGGCCAGCCGCTTCTGGTAGGTGCGGAAGGCGCGTACGACACCGGAGGCCAGCGCGCCGGCCCCCTCGCCCTCGACCTCCGGCAGCTCCTCGACCTCGCCCATCAGGTACGGGCCCGAGGCGTCCACGGACAGCAGCTTGAAGCGGGTGGTGCCGGTGGCCAGCACCTCGTACCCGGGAGCGTCCGGCCCGGCGCCGGGGGCCGCCCCCTCCGCCGCGGCATCGGCGTCCTCGTCGGACGCGAGGGCGGAGCCGGGGGCGCCGCTCTTCTCGCGGATGGTCGCCGCGTCCGCCACACACCCCACCGTGTGGAAGGCGCTGATCGGATCGGGGCCGAAGCCGGCGCCGGGCCCGCCGGCGGGCATCGCCGTACTGTCCGGCAGGCCGGGGGCGGAGGGCGCCACCTCGCGGCCGTCGCGGATGGCGACGACCCCGAACCGGCGCTCGTCCTCGGGCAGGGCGAGCAGGTCGCGCATCATGGCCCGGTACCGCGCCTCGAAGACGTTGAGCGGGAGGACGAGTCCCGGGAACAACACCGAGTTCAGCGGGAAGAGCGGTAGGCGCACGGAGGTCACAGCCCGTAAGCCTAGAGCCTGTGGAGACGGGTGTGGTTCGCGGCCCGCGATCCGGGGGCCCGGTGCCAGGGGGCGACGGCCCTCGTACGAAGGCCGTGCGGCCCTCAGGCGGGCGCCGGAAACCGGGGCGCCCGCTTGCCGTACGACCGGGACGGCGCCCGGACGGCCTCTCCGGGCGCGCGCCTCCGCCGCGCGCCCCCGCGCACTCCTACTGCCGCCGCAGCAGCCGCGACGCGCCCGCCGCGGCCGTCGTCGCCAGCACCCAGCCCGTCAGGATCATGATCGCGGCCACCCATTGGGCGCTGCCGTCCGGTTTCCACGACGCGCCCTGGTTGAGATCGATCACCGGGAGCAGCAGGTCGAGGGAGTACAGGTACGGGTTCCAGGGCGGCGCCTCGCCGGGCTTGAGGGCCGGGGGCGGGTACTGGGCGAAGTAGACCGTGCCGAGCGCCCACAGCACCGCCATCCACACCGCGGCCCGCCCCGGCCGGTAGCCGTACGCCACCGTCCAGTCCTGGAGGATGCCCCACAGCTTGCCGGCCAGCGGCAGCGTCTCGCGCCGCCGCCGCTGCTTGGCGAGCAGCACCTCGCGCGCGTCGGAGTCCTCGCCGCTGCGGCGCAGGGCGGTGGCCAGCATCTCGTACGGCTCGGGCGCGTACTCCGGCGTGGCGGCGGCCACCCACTCCAGCCGCCGGGACAGCGGGAAGTGCCCGCGCGGGATCAGCGTCTCGTAGGCGAAGCCCGCCATCCACAGCCCGCCCAGCCCCGGCCAGCTCGCCGCCTTGTCGACCAGGTTGGCGACCCGGGCGCCGGAGAGGATGACCCGCCCGCGCTGCGGCCGCTCGCCCAGGAAGCGCAGCTCCGGGGTCTGGATGCGGCGCAGCGACAGCTCCTGGTCGGGCTCCATGATGAAGCGCGCCTGCTCGAAGTCGACGGCGTCACCGAACCGCCCGTCGTCCAGCCGCATCCCGCCCTCGCACTCGAAGCGCTGCATGCGGGTGCCGCGGGTGGGGGTGTGGGCGATGCCGTACGGGGGAGTGGCGGCCGTGCTGGAGAACGGCGAGTTGGCCAGCCCGGCGCCGGTCAGGTACAGCGTGCGCTCGACCGTCATCTGCGGGGCGTTCAGGGCGCGGCGGCCGTACGGGTTGCTCAGCCGGCTGCCGCGCAGGCTCAGCGACACGCCGATCGTCGCGCCGCGCAGTGACAGCTCCCCGTAGGACTCCATCATCTCGGCCTGGAGGTCCTGGGCGACGGTGAGCCCGTCCGCCATCACCGAGCGGCCCTGCCGGTCCTTGTGCACCACCGTCTGGTTGAGCAGCAGGTCCGTGCCGATGTGCGCGTCGGTCAGCCGGATGCCGGAGCGCACGACACAGCGCGGCAGGTGCAGATCGCCCTCGGTGTGCAGGCGGGCCGCCTCGACCCGGGGTATCGCGCAGCCCACCATGCGCAGCGTGGTGAAGCGGCTCTCGGGCAGGACGACCTCGTTCTGGAAGCGGCAGTCGCGCAGTTCCACGAATGGCTTGATCGTGCCGCCCGCAAGGTCGAGAGTGTCGGTGATGTACGCACCCGCCAGTTTCAGCGCGGAGACCCGGCCGGGCTGCGCGGGCGGCCCCTCCAGCAGCAGGAGCGCCAGGATCCGGGCGCGCACCCGCCGCTCCGGGCCCCACCGGAACTGCCCGTGCGGATCGTCCCTGGCCGGGTCGCCGGTGCGCAGATCGCAGGTGCTGCCGTTGCGGAACGCCTGCCACATGCCCCATTCGGCCGGGTTGAGCATCAGTTCCGCGGGCGCGTCGCCCTCCTCCGGCGTGGCCACCTGTCTTCCCCCTTGTCCCCGCTGTTCCCCGCGTTTTCCTGTGATCCCCGCGTTCCCCCGGGCCTCCCCGCTCTGCCGAGCGGGTCCGTACGGTCCCGCGTGGGCGGCGTCCGCGTCCAGCCGTTTCCGCACGCCCGCCGTCCCACGCGTCCGCCCCGTCACTCCGTACGCCCGTACGAGCCACATTCCCGCTGCGTGACCACCTGAACACGAACCGTGAGGTCTGCTTCCGGACGGTCTCCGGCCGGCCCGGGCGCGGTCCGCGTGCTGTGTATCACCGACGTATCACCGACTGATACGGGCGGCCGGGCCCGGGAACGGGTCTGAGACACTGGAGGGGTGATCTCCCGAATCGATCTGCGCGGTGACGCCCTCCCCGAGGGCGGCGCCCTGCGCGACCTGCTGCCCCGTGCCGAGTTCGACGTGGAAGCCGCCCTGGAGAAGGTGCGGCCCATCTGCGAGGACGTGCGCCATCGTGGGACGGCCGCGCTGATCGAGTACGCCCATCGGTTCGACGGCGTCGCCATCGAGCGCGTCAGGGTGCCCGCCGAGGCGCTCCGGCGGGCGCTCGCGGAGCTGGACCCGGCCGTACGGGCCGCCCTGGAGGAGTCGATCCGGCGCGCCCGGATCGTCCACCGCGAGCAGCGCCGCACGGACGTCACCACCAAGGTCGTGCCCGGCGGCACGGTCACCGAGCGCTGGGTCCCGGTCGAGCGCGTCGGCCTGTACGTACCCGGTGGCCTGGCGGTCTACCCGTCCTCCGTCGTCATGAACGTGGTCCCCGCCCAGGAGGCCGGCGTCGAAGGCGTCGCCGTCACCTCCCCGCCGCAGGCGGAGTTCGGCGGCCTGCCGCACCCGACCATCCTCGCCGCCTGCGCCCTGCTCGGCGTGGACGAGGTGTACGCGGCCGGCGGCGCCCAGGCGATCGCCATGTTCGCGTACGGCACCGAGGAGTGCCGCCCGGTCAACCTGGTCACCGGCCCCGGCAACATCTACGTCGCCGCCGCCAAGCGCCTGCTCAAGGGCCGCATCGGCATCGACGCGGAGGCCGGGCCCACCGAGATCGCGGTCCTCGCGGACGCCACCGCCGACGCCGCGCACGTCGCCGCCGACCTGATCAGCCAGGCCGAGCACGACACGCTCGCCGCCGCCGTCCTGGTCACCGACTCCGCCGAGCTGGCCGCGGCCGTCGAGACCGAGCTGAAGACCCAGGTGGCCGCCACGAAGCACACCGAGCGGATCAGCACCGCACTGGCCGGGCAGCAGTCCGCGATCGTGCTGGTGGACGGCGTGGACGAGGGCCTGAAGGTGGTCGACGCGTACGGCGCCGAGCACCTGGAGATCCAGACCGCCGACGCCTCCGCCGTCGCCGCCCGGGTGCGCAACGCCGGCGCGATCTTCGTCGGCCCGTACGCGCCCGTCTCGCTCGGCGACTACTGCGCCGGCTCCAACCACGTCCTGCCCACCGGCGGCTGCGCCTGCCACTCCTCGGGCCTGTCCGTCCAGTCCTTCCTGCGCGGCATCCATGTCGTGGACTACAGCCGCGACGCGCTGGCCGAGGTCGCCCACCATGTGGTGACCCTCGCCGAGGCCGAGGACCTCCCGGCCCACGGCGCGGCGCTGAAGGCCAGGTTCGACTGGAAGATCCCGCAGGGCGAGTGAGCGAGCACGTGACGAAGATCGACGACCTTCCCATCCGGGACGAGCTGCGCGGCAAGTCCCCGTACGGCGCGCCGCAGCTGGACGTGCCGGTACGCCTGAACACCAACGAGAACCCGTACCCGCTGCCCGAGGCGCTGGTGCGGCGCATCGCGGAGCGGGTCACCGAGGCCGCCCGCGAGCTGAACCGCTACCCCGACCGGGACGCGGTCGAGCTGCGCACGGCCCTCGCCGCCTACCTGACGCGCACCGGCGGCCACGAGGTCACGATGGCCAACGTCTGGGCCGCCAACGGCTCCAACGAGGTCATCCAGCAGCTGCTGCAGACCTTCGGCGGCCCCGGCCGCACCGCCATCGGCTTCGAGCCCTCGTACTCGATGCACGGCCTGATCTCCCGCGGCACCGGCACCGGCTGGCTCTCCGGGCCGCGCAACGACGACTTCACCATCGACGTCGAGGCCGCCGTGGCGGCCATCGGCGAGCACCGGCCCGACGTGGTCTTCATCTGCTCGCCCAACAACCCCACCGGCACCGCCGTCGCCGCCGAAACGGTTCTCGCGCTGTACGAGGCCGCACAGGCCGCCCGCGCGGACACCGGCGGCGCGCTGGTCGTCGTGGACGAGGCGTACGGCGAGTTCAGCCACCGCCCCTCGCTGCTCCCGCTGATCGAGGGCCGCCCGAACATGGTCGTCTCGCGCACCATGTCCAAGGCGTTCGGCGCCGCGGGCCTGCGCCTGGGCTACCTGGCCGCCGACCCGGCCGTGGTCGACGCCGTCCAGCTCGTCCGCCTGCCGTACCACCTCTCGTCCGTCACCCAGGCCACCGCGCTCGCCGCCCTGGAGCACACCGACACGCTCCTGAAGTACGTCGAACAGCTCAAGGCCGAGCGCGACCGGCTGGTGGACGAGCTGCGCGCCACCGGCTGCGAGGTGGTCGACTCGGACGCCAACTTCGTCCAGTTCGGCCGGTTCGAGGACCAGCACGCCACCTGGCAGGCCATCCTCGACCAGGGCGTCCTGGTCCGTGACAACGGCGTACCGGGCTGGCTGCGGGTCACCGCGGGAACCCCCGCCGAGAACGACGCGTTCCTCGACGCGGTCCGTGCAGTACTGAAGGAGAACCGATGAACCGCGTTGGGCGCGTGGAGCGCACCACGAAGGAGACGTCGGTGCTGGTCGAGATCGATCTCGACGGCACCGGGCAGGTCGATGTGTCGACAGGCGTCGGCTTCTACGACCACATGCTCGACCAGCTCGGCCGGCACGGTCTGTTCGACCTGAAGGTCAAGACCGAGGGCGACCTGCACATCGACACCCACCACACCATCGAGGACACCGCCCTCGCGCTGGGCGCCGCCTTCAAGCAGGCCCTCGGCGACAAGGTCGGCATCTACCGCTTCGGCAACTGCACCGTCCCGCTGGACGAGTCGCTGGCGCAGGTGACCGTCGACCTCTCCGGCCGCCCCTACCTGGTGCACACCGAGCCGGAGAACATCGCGCCGATGATCGGCACGTACGACACCACGATGACCCGGCACATCCTGGAGTCCTTCGTGGCGCAGGCGCAGATCGCCCTGCACGTCCACGTCCCGTACGGGCGCAACGCCCACCACATCGTGGAGTGCCAGTTCAAGGCGCTGGCCCGCGCGCTGCGCTACGCCAGCGAGCGCGACCCGCGCGCCGCCGGCATCCTCCCCTCGACCAAGGGAGCGCTGTGAACGGCCTCTCCACCGTCTTCATCGTGCTCGGCCTCTTCCTGCTCGGCGGGCTCTACTCCTTCTGGAAGCAGGGGATGGGCAAGAGCGTGCTCGTCCTGCTGGGCATCGGCTCGGCCATGTGCCTGGTCGCCGGCATCCTCCGTCTGGATGTGTGGAATTGAGTACCGCACCCGCGAAGAAGGTCGTGGTATTTGACTACGGCTTCGGCAACGTCCGCTCCGCCGAGCGCGCCCTCGCCCACGTCGGCGCGGATGTGGAGATCACCGGTGACTACGACAAGGCCATGAACGCCGACGGGCTGCTGGTCCCCGGCGTCGGCGCCTTCGCCGCCTGCATGAAGGGCCTGCGCGAGGCCCGCGGCGACTGGGTCATCGGCCGCCGGCTGGCCGGCGGGCGCCCCGTCATGGGCATCTGCGTCGGCATGCAGATCCTCTTCTCCCGCGGCATCGAGCACGGCGTGGAGACCGAGGGCCTGGACGAGTGGCCCGGCACGGTCGGCCCGCTCAAGGCCGACGTGGTCCCGCACATGGGCTGGAACACCGTCCAGCCCGCGGCGGACACCCGCCTGTTCGCCGGGCTGCCCGCCGACGCGCGCTACTACTTCGTGCACTCCTACGCCGTACGCGACTGGGAGCTGGAAGTCGGCAACCCCAACATGCGCGCGCCCAAGGTCACCTGGGCCACGCACGGCGAGCCGTTCGTGGCCGCCGTCGAGAACGGCCCGCTGTGGGCTACCCAGTTCCACCCCGAGAAGTCCGGCGACGCCGGCGCCCAGCTGCTGTCCAACTGGACCCAGACCCTCTAGGACCCTCCGCGATGAGCAAGCTCGAACTCCTCCCCGCCGTCGACGTCCGCGACGGCCAGGCGGTCCGCCTCGTGCACGGCGAGTCCGGCTCCGAGACCTCCTACGGCGACCCGCTGCAGGCCGCGCTGGCCTGGCAGCGCGCGGGCGCCGAGTGGCTGCACCTGGTCGACCTCGACGCGGCGTTCGGCACCGGCGACAACCGGGCGCAGATCGCCGAGGTGGCCCGCTCGATGGACATCAAGGTCGAACTGTCCGGCGGCATCCGCGACGACGCCTCCCTGGAGGCCGCGCTCGCCACCGGCTGCAAGCGCGTCAACCTCGGTACGGCCGCCCTGGAGACCCCCGAGTGGGTCGCCAAGGTCATCGCCGAGCACGGCGACAAGATCGCGGTCGGCCTGGACGTCCGCGGCACCACGCTGCGCGGCCGCGGCTGGACCCGCGACGGCGGCGACCTCTACGAGACGCTGGCCCGCCTGGACTCCGAGGGCTGCGCCCGCTACGTGGTCACCGACATCAACAAGGACGGCACCCTCCAGGGCCCCAACCTGGAGCTGCTGCGCAATGTCTGCGCCGCGACCGACCGGCCGGTTGTCGCGTCCGGCGGCGTCTCCTCCCTTGACGACCTGCGCGCGATCGCCACCCTGGTACCGGAAGGCGTCGAGGGCGCGATCGTCGGCAAGGCGCTCTACGCCAAGGCGTTCACCCTGGAAGAGGCATTGGAGGCCGTGTCGTCATGACCATCGAGCGCGCGCAGACCGACAGTCCCTGGGAAGAGATCATCGGATTCGCGCGCGCCGTGGCGGCCGGCGACCGCGTCCTGGTCGCCGGCACGATGCCACTGGTCGGCGGCGTGCTGTACGGGGAGGGCGACCCGTACGAGCAGACCAAGGTCGCCTTCTCCAACGCGCTGGCCGCCCTGGAGCCGTTCGGGCTCGGCGCCGGCGCGGTCATCCGCACCCGCATGTACCTGACCCACGCCCGGGACGTGGACGCGGCGGCCCGCGCCCACAAGGAACTCTTCGACGCCGTACGGCCCACCGCGACCCTGGTCGTGGTCTCCGGCTTCGCCGACTCGCGCGTACTGGTCGAAGTCGAACTCGAAGCATTCAGAGAGGCCACGAGCACATGACCCTGGCGGTCCGAGTCATCCCCTGCCTGGACGTGGACAACGGCCGGGTCGTCAAGGGCGTCAACTTCAAGAACCTGCGCGACGCCGGCGACCCCGTCGAAATGGCCAAGATCTACGGCCAGGAGGGCGCCGACGAGCTGACCTTCCTCGACATCACGGCCTCCTCCGGCAACCGCGAGACCACCTACGACGTGGTCCGCCGCACCGCCGAACAGGTCTTCATCCCCCTCACCGTCGGCGGCGGCGTCCGCGCCCCCGAGGACGTCGACAAACTCCTGCGCGCCGGCGCCGACAAGGTCGGCGTCAACACCGCCGCCATCGCCCGCCCCGACCTGATCCGCGAGATCGCCGAACGCTTCGGCAGCCAGGTCCTGGTCCTGTCCGTCGACGCCCGCCGCACCGAAACCGGCTCCTTCGAGGTCACCACGCACGGCGGCCGCCGCGGCACCGGCATCGACGCCGTCGAATGGGCCCACCGCGCCGCCGAGCTCGGCGCCGGTGAGATCCTCCTCAACTCCATGGACGCCGACGGCACCAAGGACGGCTACGACACGGAGATGATCGCCGCCGTCCGCAAGCACGTCACCGTCCCCGTCATCGCCAGCGGCGGCGCGGGCCGCCTGGCCGACTTCCCGCCCGCCGTCGAGGCCGGCGCCGACGCGGTCCTCGCCGCCTCGGTCTTCCACTTCGGGGACCTGCGCATCGGCGAGGTCAAGGAGACGCTGCGGGAGGCCGGGCACCCGGTGCGGTGAGACGCCGGGCGGCGCCCCGGCTCACGCCGTCCCCTCCCAGGCGTCGGCCCCGAAGGCGCCTTTGACGTCGGAGGCGATGGTCGTGGGGTCCACCGTGGCCCGGAGGGCATAGACGGTGGTCCTGCGCGCGCCCCGCACGCTGAGGTGTACGGGGCTGTCGCCCGGGTGGTCCGCGAGGATGCGCTTGAGCTCCCTGACGGACCGCTCGGTGATGCGGTGCTCGGGGAGCGTCAGCCGTACGGGGGGCCTGGTGCCGTGTTCGGCGGAGGACACGTCGAGGACGGCGAGCTCGCGGCCGAAGACGTTCAGCGTCCCGTCCCGGTCCTCGATCTTGCCCCTGACGGAGATGACGTTGTCCTCGGCCAGCGCGTGCTGGACGAGCTGGTACGCGGCGGGGAAGAACAGGACCTCGACGGCGGCGTCGCGGTCCGTGAGCGTGATGACGGCCCAGGCGTTGCCCTGCTTGGTCAGCTTGCGCTGAACGCCGGTGATCAGCCCGGAGAGCCGTACGTCCCCGGCGGTGCGGCCGGAGGCGAGCAGGTCGGCGATGGTGCAGTCGCGTGCGCCGGCGAGCACGTGCTCGGCGCCGTCCAGCGGGTGGGCGGAGACGTAGAGGCCGAGCATCTCGCGTTCGGTGGCCAGGAGCTGCCGGCGGGGCCACTCCGTGCCGTCGACGGGGAAGTCGAGCCCGAAGACGGGCCCGGAAGCGCGCCCGCTGCCGTCTTGTCCCGTCGGCGCGGAGAAGAGGTCCTCCTGACCGAAGCGGGCCGCCTTCTTCACCGGGGTGATCGCGTCGATGGCCGCCTCGTGGACGGCGGTGAGGCCCTTGCGGGTGTGCTGGAGGGAGTCGAAGGTACCGGCCTTGATCAGTGATTCCACGGCTCGCTTGTTCAGCGCGGGAAGATCCACTTTTTCGAGGAAGTCGGCGAACGACGCGAATGTCCCCTTCTCGCGGCGGGCCTCCACGATCGCGTCGATGACGTGGTCACCGACATTGCGTACGGAGCGCAGCCCGAAGCGCACATCGTCGCCGACGGCGGTGAACTCGGCGACGGACGCGTTGACGTCCGGCTGGAGGACGCGGACGCCGTTCCTGCGGGCGTCGGCGAGGTAGACGGCGGCCTTGTCCTTGTCGTCGCCGACGGAGGTGAGCAGGGCGGCCATGTACTCCGCCGGGTAGTTGGCCTTGAGATAGGCGGTCCAGTACGAGACGAGGCCGTAGCCCGCGGTGTGGGACTTGTTGAACGCGTACCCGGAGAACGGGAGCATGACGTCCCACAGCGCCCGGATCGCCTCGTCGCTGTAGCCGTTGCCCCGCATGCCCGCGTGGAACTTGTCCCACTCCGCGGCCAGCACCTCCGGCTTCTTCTTGCCCATCGCACGGCGCAGCAGGTCGGCGCCGCCGAGGGTGTAGCCCGCCAGTTCGCGGGCGATCGCCATGATCTGCTCCTGGTAGACGAGCAGGTGGAAGGTGGTGCCGAGGATCGGCTCCAGCGCGTCGGCCAGCTCGGGGTGGATCGGGGTGATCTCCTGGCGGCCGGTCTTGCGGTGCGCGTAGTTGGTGTGCGCGTTGGCCGCCATCGGGCCGGGCCGGTAGAGGGCGTTGACCGCGGCGATGTCCTCGAACCGGGTCGGCTCCATCTGCCGCAGCAGGACGCGCATGCCGCCGCCGTCGAGCTGGAAGACACCGAAGGTGTTGCCGTCGGCCAGCAGCCGGTACGTCGCGGCGTCGTCCAGGGGGATCACGACGGTGGACGGGTCGTCGCCCTCCGGGGCCACGGTGGCCAGGCCGATGCCCCGGTTCTCGCGGATGTTCTCGATGGCCTGGTCGATGACGCCGAGGTTCCGCAGCCCCAAAAAGTCCATTTTGATCAGGCCCATGGCCTCGCAGGACGGGTAGTCGAATCCGGTGATCCTCGCCCCGTCCGCGGCGCGCATGTGCAGCGGGATCCGGTCGGTGAGCCTGGTCTTGGACAGGATCACCGCCGCGGCGTGCACGCCCGTTCCGCGGGTGAGGCCCTCCACGCCGCGGGCGGTGTCGATGACCTGCCGCACGTCCGGCTCGGCGTCGTACATCTGCCGGACCCCGCCGGCCTCCGCGTAGCGCTCGTGCGAGGGGTCGAAGACGGCGGCGAGCGGGGCCGGTTTGCCGTTCTGGTCCGGCGGCAGCGCCTTGGTGATCCGCTCGCCGTGGGCGTACGGGTAGCCGAGGATGCGGGACGAGTCCTTGATCGCGTTCTTGGCCTTGATCTTCCCGAAGGTGATCACCATGGCGGTGTACTCGTCGCCGTACTTCTCGGTGACGTAGCGCACCATGCGGTCGCGCTGCCGGTCGTCGAAGTCGAGGTCCACGTCCGGCGGGTTGATGCGCTCGGGGTTCAGAAACCGCTCGAAGAGCAGGCCGTGCTCCAGGGGGCACAGTTCGGTGATGCGGACGGCGTAGGCGACGATCGAGCCGGTGGCCGAGCCCCGGCCCGGGCCGAGCGGGATCCGGTTCTCCCGGGCGTGGCGGCAGATGTCGGCCACGACGAGGAAGTACGAGCTGAAGCCCATGGGCCCGATCACCGCCATCTCGGTCTCGAAGCGCTCCAGCACATGCCGGGGCACCGGACTCCCGTAACGCATCGCCAGACCCTTCAGCACCTCCTTGCGCAGCCACGACTCCTGCGTCTCGCCCTCGGGCACGTCCGGGAACCGCGGCATCTCGTCCACGTGGTCGAAGACCTCGTCGTAGGACTCGACGCGCTCGGCGATCAGCAGGGTGTTGTCGCAGGCCTCCGGAAGCTCCGAGAACAGGCGGCGCATCTCGGCGGCCGGCTTGAGGTGGTAGCCGGAGCCGTTGAAGCGGAAGCGGCCCGGATCGTCCTTGTTCCTGCCGACACCGATGCACAGCAGGCTGTCGTGCGCGTCGGCCTGGTCCTCGGTGACGTAGTGGGCGTCGTTCGTGGCGAGCAGGGGAATGTCCAGCTCCCCGGCCAGCCGCAGCAGGCCCGCACGGACCTCGCGCTCGATGTCCAGGCCGTGGTCCATCAGCTCCAGGAAGTAGTTCTCGCGGCCGAAGATCTCCTGGTAGGCCGCGGCGGCGGCCTTCGCCTCGCCGTACTGGTCCAGCCGCAGCCGCGTCTGGATCTCGCCGGAGGGACAGCCGGTGGTGGCGATGACGCCCTCCGCCCGCCGGGCGATCAACTCCCGGTCCATGCGCGGCTTCCCCGCGGGGAACTGCCCCTCGTAGCTGGCCTGGGTGCTGAGCCGGAACAGGTTCCGCAGGCCTTGGGCGTTCCGCGCCCACATGGTCAGGTGCGTGAAACGGCCACCTCCGGAGACGTCCTTCGACCCCTCGCCGTCCTCGCCCGTGGCGCGTCGGCCGCCAGGCCCCCAGAACTCCTGCCTGCGGGCGAAACGGGAGGACGGTGCCACGTACGCCTCGATGCCGATGATCGGCCTGATCCCGTCGAAACCCTTCGCCACCTGCGCGAACTCATACGCCCCGAACATGTTGCCGTGATCACTCATGGCAATCGCGGGCATCCCCTGCCGCGCCACCTCGCCGAACATCGGCTGCAGCTTCTGTGCGCCGTCGAGCATGGAGTACTCGGTGTGGTTGTGCAGGTGGACGAAGGAATCGGGCATGAGGGGGCACCTCCGGAGGGGAGCGGGCGGCGGGCGCTCGAAGGCATGGCGGGGCAACTACGCGTTGACCAGGGATATGTAAGCGGCCTGCTCGCGGAGGGATCAAACAACCATTTCGACGGTACGGACAACGGATGGTTGTGGCTTGGACGAGGATTTCTCTCTGGGGGCTCTCGACGGGCCGAGGGGCGCACGAAAGAGGGCGTACGTCCGGTTCACTCCTGGTAGTGAACCTGGTAGTGATCAAGGTGGCAGCGGGTCTAGCCTGCGCACATGCCTGGAATCACGATTGAGTTCACCGAGGAAGAGCTGGCCGAACTGCGCGCCGAGGCCAAGGAGCAGGGCATGGCGATCAAGCGGCTGGCGCACGGGATACTGACCGAGAGTGTGGTGCGGCGGCGGCAGAAGCAGCGGTTCATCGAAGGGGCCACGAAGAAGGCGCTGGAGTACAAGGCCGAATTCGAGCAGGCCTTCCCGGAAGGCGAGCGGTGATCCTCTACGTCGACGCCGGGTGGATCCTCAACGTGCAGATCGAGGTCTCGCCCGAGAACACCCCCGTACGGGACTGGGGCGCCCTGTACTGCATGGCCCAGCGCCACCAGTACGAACGCTTCGCGGGAGAGGCGTACTACGAGGAAACGGCCACCCGGGCCGCCAGCTTCCTGCACACGGCGCTGCTTCTGCAGCCGTTCTCGGACTACAACGCCGCGATCGGGGCGGCCTGCGCCGAGACGTACATGGCGGACTCCGGCGAACCGGTCGCTCCGCCGCTGGGCGCGATGGCGCAGCTGGTGCACGAGCTGCGCAGGCGTGAGGCCGGGCTGCTGGAAGCGGCGCTGCGCCTGCGTGACTGGAAAGTGAAGTAGGGCGTAACCAGGGACGGCCCGCGCGGTAAGTGACCGCGCGGGCCGCCGCGCGTATCGGGCCTATCGGGACAGTCGCTGTCCGATTCCCCCGTGGTGCTTGTGTTCATGGTCGGGGGCTCCCTACCGTTCTCGCGTTCGGATCCCGGATGCCCACCGGAAGGAAACCTCGCCATGATGTTTTCCCCGTCAGGCCGCCACCGAGCCCCGCGTCGCCGCAGTGGCGCGGGGCGATTACTGACCCGCGCCTCGACCGCGGCCGCCACTCTCGCGCTGCCGGTCGTCGGCGCGTCCGTCGCCTCCGCCGCGGACGGCGGGACGTACACCGTCGCCCCGGGGGACAGCCTCTCCGGGATCGCCGCGAAGCACGGCGTCAAGGGCGGCTGGGCGAAGCTGTACGCGGGCAATCGCTCGGCGGTCGGCGGCAACCCGGACCTGATCAAGGTCGGTACGAAACTGAAGCTGAACGGTACGGCCGCGAAACCGCAGCCGCGCGCCGCGCGCTCCGCCGACCGGCCCGCCGTGCGCGCCGCGGCCGGTGGCGCCGTACGGCCCGTCAGCGGCGGCACGCTCACCGCCGGGTTCGGGGCCGGGGGAGGCCACTGGGCGCACGGGCACACGGGGCAGGACTTCGCCGTGCCGGTGGGGACCGCCGTACGCGCCGCCCGTGGCGGGACCGTCGTGAAGGCCGGCTGGGGCGGCGCGTACGGGTACGAGGTCGTCATCCGGCACCACAGCGGCTCGTACACGCAGTACGCGCATCTGTCGCAGATCCGGGTGCCGGTGGGCACCACCGTCGACGCCGGCGACCGCATCGGGCGGTCCGGCGCCACCGGCAACGTCACCGGACCGCACCTGCACTTCGAGGTCCGGGCCACCCCGAACTACGGGTCCGCCGTCGACCCGATGGCCTGGCTGCGCCGGCACGGCGCGTTCGGCTGAGCGAGGCGGGCGGCCCGCCGGGGTCCGGACGACAGCGGCCGCTTCACCGCCTGCTCTTGCGGGCCGCCCGTACGTACTCCCGGTTCATCCGCGTGATGCTGAACAGCGGGATGCCCTTCGGGCAGGCGGTGGCGCACTCCCCGGCGAGGGTGCAGCCGCCGAAGCCCTCGTCGTCCATCCGGCCCACCATGTCGAGCACCCGGGCCTCGCGTTCGGGGGCGCCCTGGGGGAGGACGTTGAGGTGGTTGACCTTCGCCGAGGTGAACAGCATCGCCGAGCCGTTCGGGCAGGCCGCCACGCACGCGCCGCAGCCGATGCACTCGGCGTGCTCGAAGGCCGTGTCCGCGTCCGGCTTCGGTACGGGCGTGGCGTGCGCCTCGGGCGCGGCGCCGGTCGGCGCGGTGATGTAGCCGCCGGACTGGATGATCCGGTCGAAGGCGGAGCGGTCCACGACCAGGTCCCGTACGACGGGGAAGGCCGCCGCGCGCCACGGTTCGACGTCGATGGTGTCGCCGTCCCGGAAGGAGCGCATGTGGAGCTGGCAGGTCGTGGTGCGCTCCGGGCCGTGTGCCTCGCCGTTGATGACGAGACTGCACGCGCCGCAGATGCCCTCGCGGCAGTCGTGGTCGAAGGCGACCGGGTCGTCGCCCTTGAGGATCAGCTCTTCGTTGAGAGTGTCGAGCATCTCCAGGAAGGACATGTCGGGCGAGATGCCGTCCACGTCGTAGGTGGTCATGCCGCCGTCGGCGTCGGCGTCGCGCTGGCGCCAGACGCGCAGGGTGAGCTTCATGCGTAGCTCCGCTGGGTGGGGTGGACGTACTCGAAGACCAGGTCTTCCTTGTGCAGGACAGGGGCTGCGCCGGTGCCGGTGAACTCCCAGGCCGCGGCGTAGGAGAACTCCTCGTCGCGGCGGGCGGCCTCGCCGTCCGCGGTCTGCGACTCCTCGCGGAAGTGGCCGCCGCAGGATTCGGCGCGGTGCAGTGCGTCGAGGCACATCAGCTCGGCCAGTTCCAGGTAGTCGACGATGCGGTTGGCCTTCTCCAGGGACTGGTTCAGCTCCTCGCCGGTGCCGGGCACCTTGATACGGCGCCAGAACTCCTCACGGATCTGCGGGATCCGGTCGAGCGCCTTGCGCAGGCCGGTTTCCGTACGGGCCATGCCGCACAGCTCCCACATCAGCTCGCCCAGTTCGCGGTGGAAGGAGTCGGGGGTGCGGTCGCCGTCGACGGAGAGGAGGAGGTGCAGCTGGTCCTCGGTCTCGGCCAGGGCTTCCTGGACGGCGGGGTGGTCGGCGGTGATCGTGTCGTGGTGGGGGTTGCGGGCCAGGTAGTCGTTGATGGTCGAGGGCAGGACGAAGTAGCCGTCGGCCAGGCCCTGCATGAGGGCTGAGGCGCCGAGCCGGTTGGCGCCGTGGTCGGAGAAGTTGGCCTCACCGATGGCGAACAGGCCGGGGACGGTGGTCTGGAGGTCGTAGTCGACCCAGAGGCCGCCCATCGTGTAGTGCACGGCGGGGTAGATCCGCATCGGCACCTCGTACGGGTTCTCGGCGGTGATCCGCTCGTACATGTCGAAGAGGTTGCCGTACTTCTCCTCGACCGCCTTGCGGCCCATCCGGGCGATGGCGTCCGCGAAGTCCAGGTAGACGCCCTGGCCGCCGGGGCCGACGCCGCGTCCCTCGTCGCACACGTTCTTGGCGGCGCGGGAGGCGATGTCGCGCGGCACGAGGTTGCCGAAGGAGGGGTAGATCCGCTCCAGGTAGTAGTCGCGCTCTGCCTCGGGGATCCCGGCGGGCGGGCGGGTGTCGCCCTTGGCCTTCGGCACCCAGATGCGGCCGTCGTTGCGCAGCGACTCGCTCATCAGCGTCAGCTTGGACTGGTGGTCGCCGGTGCGCGGGATGCAGGTGGGGTGGATCTGGGTGAAGCAGGGGTTGGCGAAGTAGGCGCCGCGCCGGTGGGCGCGCCAGATGGCGGTGGCGTTGGAGTTCATGGCGTTGGTCGACAGGTAGAACACGTTGCCGTAGCCGCCGGAGGCGAGCACCACGGCGTCCGCGAAGTAGGTGTCGATCCGGCCGGTGATCAGGTCGCGGGCCACGATGCCGCGCGCCCGGCCGTCGACGACGATCAGGTCGAGCATCTCCGTACGCGGGTGCATCTCGACGTTGCCGGCGGCGATCTGCCGGGAGAGTGCCTGGTAGGCGCCGAGCAGCAGCTGCTGCCCGGTCTGGCCGCGGGCGTAGAACGTACGGGAGACCTGGACGCCGCCGAACGAGCGGGTGTCGAGCAGGCCGCCGTACTCCCGGGCGAACGGCACGCCCTGCGCCACGCACTGGTCGATGATCTCCACGGAGATCTGCGCCAGGCGGTGCACATTGGACTCGCGGGCCCGGAAGTCGCCGCCCTTGACGGTGTCGTAGAACAGGCGGTGTACGGAGTCGCCGTCGTTGCGGTAGTTCTTCGCCGCGTTGATGCCGCCCTGCGCGGCGATCGAGTGGGCGCGGCGCGGCGAGTCCTGGTAGCAGAACTGCACCACGTGATAGCCCTGTTCGGCGAGCGTGGCGCCCGCCGAGCCGCCGGCCAGGCCGGTGCCGACGACGATGACGGTGTGCTTGCGGCGGTTGGCCGGGTTGACCAGCTTGGCCCGGAAGCGGCGGGTGTCCCAGCGCTCGGCGACCGGCCCCTCGGGCGCCGCGGTGTCGGCGACCGGCTCCCCGGTCCGGTATGCGGTGTACGGACGGTACTCGGTCATGGTCAGCTCACTGCTCCGGTCACGACGGCCACCGGTACGGCGACGAAGCCCGCCGTCAGCACCAGGGCGAGGAGGTTGGCGACGGTCTTGAGCACCCGGTCCCGGGCGGCGCTGCCCACGCCCAGCGTCTGCGCGGCGCTCCAGAACCCGTGCCGGACGTGCAGGCCGAGGGCGAGCATCGCCACGATGTAGAGCGTGGTGACGGGCCAGCGGTCGAAGGAGGCGATCAGGTTCTGGTACGGGTGTCCGGCCTCGGCGCGCGGGTTCACCGTCAGCGTCGTCAGGTCGAGGATGTGCCAGACGATGAAGAGGGCCAGGATGACGCCGCCCCAGCGCATGGTGCGGGTGGCGTAGCTGGTGCGTGCCTTCTTGTGTACGTACTTGCTCGGCCGCGCCTTGATGTCGCGGCGGCTGAGCTGGAAGGCGGCCACCGCGTGGGTCAGCACGGCGGCCAGCAGCACGACCCGCGCGATCCACAGGAACCACTCGTGGTGCAGGAAGGGTTCGCCGACGGTCCGCAGCCAGTGCCCGTAGCCGTTGAGCTCGTCGGGACCGAAGAAAATCTTGAGGTTGCCCATCATGTGCGCGACCAGGTACAGCAGCATCACCACGCCGCTGACTGCCATCGCGGTCTTCTTGCCGACGGTCGAGTGCCACAGCAGGCCCGCGAAGGACGGCCGCCGCTCCGTCCGGGTGTCCAGTGCCATGGGTCCCGACGGTAAGGACCGACCGGCCCATCAGTCCAAGACATGGAACGGCTCATCTCCATAGCCTTTGCCTATCGCCGCCTATCATCGGCCGTATGCAGCTCCAGCAGCTCCGCTACTTCGTGGCGGTCGCCGACACCCGCCACTTCACCCGCGCCGCCGAACGCGAGCACGTCGCGCAGCCCTCGCTGTCGCAGCAGATCAAGGCCCTGGAGCGGGAGCTGGGCGCCGAGCTGTTCCACCGGGCGCGCGGCCACATCACCCTCACCGACGCGGGCCGTACGCTGCTGCCGCTGGCCCGGCGCGTCCTCGCCGACACCGAGACCGCCCGGCGCGAGGTGCAGGAGGTGGCGCAGCTGCGGCGCGGCCGGCTGCGGCTCGGCGCGCCGCCCAGCCTGTGCGCGAGCCTGGTCCCGGACGTGCTGAGCGTCTTCCACACCGCGTACCCGGGCGTCGACCTGGTCGTCCACGAGGACGGTTCGCAGGATCTCGTACGGGTCCTGGCAGCCGGTGAACTGGACCTCGCGCTCATCATCACCCCGCTCCCGGAGCAGGCCCCGGCGCTGGCCACCGCCGAACTGCTGCGGGAGGAACTGGTCGTGGTCTCGGCGCCGGACCGCCCGGCCCCGGTCGGGCGCGGTCGCCGGATGCGCGTCGAGGATCTGCGGGAGCACCCGCTGGCGATGTTCCGGCGCGGCTACGACCTGCGGGAGTTCACCGTGGCGGCCTGCCGCGCGGCCGGTTTCGAGCCGGTCTTCACCGTCGAGGGCGGCGAGATGGACGCGGTACTGGGATTCGTGCGCGCCGGGCTGGGCGTCGCGGTCGTGCCCAGCATGGTCGCCGAACGCTCCGGACTGCGCGTCACCCGCTTCGCCACCCCGGACATGCACCGGGTGATCTCGGTGGCCCACCGGGGAGATGTCTCGCCGCCCCGGGCCGCCCGTGAACTCCGTCGGATTCTGATGGAGCATTTGGGGCTGGAGTCGCCCGGCGGGTGACGAGGGCTGACGCATCGGCGCTCCGTAAGTTGTTAGGCGGCCCGGGAGGGCCGGATGTGGCTGATCGGTGCTTGCCTTCTGTGGCTCCCAAGGAGTGGCCGTCCGGCTCTCCTGGGCA
>NZ_JOCQ01000128.1 GCF_000720725.1 Streptomyces rimosus subsp. rimosus | reverse complement strand
GGGCCCGGCCGCGCGGCCCGCCGCCGCGGCCCCGGCCGCCGAACGGCGGCCCGCCGAAGGGGGGCCCGAACGGCCCGAACGCGGCGCGCCGCCCCTCGAACCGTCCTTCGTAGTCGCCTCGGCCCCCGTGCCGGCCGTGTCCGTGGTGTTCGTGTCCATGGGAACGCATGACAACGCTCCTTTCTCGTCGTGCCGCCGTCTTGTCGGCGTTGCATTTTTGATCTCTCGCGACATCACTTTGATCGTTCGCGATGCTTCAACGATATATCGGAACTGTTCGGATGACAAGGACCGTGATGGTTCGCGTCCGGCTGCTTGCCGAGTAGGGGAGGTCCGGCCGCCGTTCTTCACGACGGCGAGTGGCAGATGATCCACCAGCACGTCTCGTACCCGTACGCCCCGGAGACCGGCGAGGCGCGGACCGGTCTGCGGCCGTGACGCGGCCCGCCGTCGAAAATCGCTGTCCGCGGCGCAGGACCGGCGGCTAGCCTCCCCGGGCACGCGATCCCGAGGAGCGGACATGCCCGATGCGCCGAGACGGACGGCCATGCGGACCTCCGCACCGGGTCGCCCGGCCGCGCCGGGCCTGTGGCGTGACCGCGATTTCCGCAGTCTCTGGGCAGGTCAGACCGCTTCCCAGTTCGGGGAGCGCACCAGTCAGGTGGTACTGCCGCTCATCGCCGTGCTGGCACTCGACGCCGACGCCACCCGGCTCGGCCTGCTGCGCGCGCTGGAACAGGCGCCGGTTCTGCTGCTGTCGCTCTTCGTCGGCGCCTGGGTGGACCGCCGTCGCTCCCGCGACGTCATGATGCTGGCGGACCTGGGCCGGGCCGTCGCGCTGACCGTCGTCCTCGGCGCGTATCTGCTCGGCGTCCTCGGCATGCCGGCACTGGCCGTCACCGCCTTCCTCGTCGGCGTCCTGAGCGTCTTCTTCGACGTGGCGTACCAGACATCCCTGGTACGTCTGGTGAGACGGGATCAGCTCGCGCAGGGCAACAGCGCGCTGGAAGGCAGCCGGTCCGCGGCGCAGACCGGCGGGCCTGCACTCGGCGGGGCGCTGGCGTCGCTGCTGTCGGCGCCTTTCGCCGCCGCGGCCGGCGCGTTCTTCTTCGCGCTGTCCTTCGTGTCGATCCGCCGTATCCGCCGCCGCGAGCAGGTTTCCGGACACGCCGGGCGGCCCGGCGGGCCCGACCGCGTCCGGCACCGGATTCACGAGGGTCTCCGCCTCGTCTTCGGTCACCCCGTGTTGCGGGCCGTGTGCCTGGCCTCCGCGGCGTTCCAGTTCTTCTTCGCGGCCATGATGACCGTCTACCTGCTCTTCTTGCCGCGTGGGCTGCACCTGCCGGCCACGGCCGTCGGCCTGGCGCTCGCCGCGACGGGCCCGGGGGCTGTCGTGGGGTCGCTGTTGTCGGCGCGGCTGCCGAAACGGTACGGCCATGGCGTCGTCCTGATGTGCTCGGCGGTACTCGCCGACGGCGTGCTGCTCTGCCTGCCGGCGCTGCACGGCTCCACCACCGTCACGGTGCTCGCCCTCGTGGGCGTCAACTTCCTCTTCGGCGCCTTCAGTCAGCTGGTGAACGTCACCATGATGTCCGTACGCCAGGCCGTCACCCCCGTGCCCGTGCAGGGCCGGGTCGTCGCCACGGTCAACTGCGTCGGCATGGGACTGGCCCCGCTCGGTTCACTGCTCGGCGGGCGGCTGGCCGACCAGTGGGGGCTGCGCACCGCGCTGCTGGTGACCGTCGCCGGGCTTTCGCTTTCCCCGTTGTGCATGGCGCTTTCCCCACTGGCCCGCCTGGGGAAGAGCCTCGTGAGCAGCCCTCCCCCGCCGGCCGCCGGCACCACGCCCGCATGACCGGCTCGCGCCGTCACCTCACCCCTGCCCCAAATACCCCGCCAACGTGCTGCGGCTCCGCCGGAGATCGTCGATGCGCTCGTCCGCGGACTCCAGTGCCCGGCTCAGGATGGCCTGTACGTCCACGCACATCTCGAACTCCGGCTGCTCGCCCCGGGCGCACGGGAGTACGGCGCGGATCACCTCGGTGGTCAGCCCCGCTTCGAGCAAGGCGCGTACCTGGCGGACGGTGAGGAGCGTGTCGTCGTCGTAGTAGCGGTAGCCGTTGGGTCCGCGCCGCGCCTCCAGCAGGCCCTGCTCCTCGTAGTACCGCAGCAGGCGCGGGCTGACTCCGGTACGCCGGGACAACTCCCCGATCAGCATGTGCCCCGTCCCATCCGTAGTTGACCTTTCCATTGATGTGAACCCTTAACGTCTCGTTCAGGAGCGGACATTCCGCGGCCGGTCGCATCCCACCGGACCACTGCTGTTCCCTCCCTTTCGTTTCCGTATCACTGGAGTGAGGACATGACCTCTTTCGCCGTTCACCGTAATGGCCGGGCCGCGACCACCGACGACCTGGCGCCGCTCGCCTTCGCGGGCTACGCGCACTTCACCGCCATGCAGGTACGCGGCGGCCGGGTCCGGGGCCTCGACCTCCACCTGGAGCGGCTGCGGTCCGCCTCGATGGAACTGTTCGGGACGGCCGTTCCGGACGAGCAGGTACGGGCCTACCTGCGGACGGCGCTGGAGGCCGGGCCGGCCGACCTGTCGCTGATGGCCTTCGTGTACGCGCCGGGGGGCGAATTCGCCGCGTTCGGGGCCGATGTGCGGCTCGACGTCCTCATACGTACGGGCCCGGCCGCGTCCGCCCCGGAGGGACCGCTGGCGCTGACCACCGTCGAGCACGAGCGCGCCCTTCCGGCCGTGAAGCACGTCGGCGAGGTCTCCAAGAAGTACTTCCTCCGCCAGGCCGCCCGCCAGGGTTTCGACGACGCCGCCTTCGTCGACCGCCGCGGCCGCCTCAGCGAGGCGACGATCTGGAACCTGGCCTTCTGGGACGGCACCTCGGTGGTGTGGCCTGCGGCCGAGATGCTGACCGGCACCACGATGGGCATCGTCCGGCGCCGGCTGGACCGGCTCGGAATCCCCCAGCGCGTCCAGGAGATCACGCCCGCCGATGTGCCGTCGCTGGCCGGCGCCGTGGTCATGAACTCCTGGACGCCGGGCGTGGCCGTACACCGGATCGGCTCCGTGTCCGTACCGGAGGCACCGGACTTCCTGCAACTGCTGCACCGGGCGTACGAGGCGGAGCCGCTGACCGCGCCCTGAGAGGAGGAGCGGGCGGCCGGGCACGGCAGACGAAGCGTCAGGGTGCCGCCGCCCGCCTCCGAACCCAGTCCACTTATCCGGGATTGGCCTTGTTGGCGGCCGATGCGGCCCTCCTACACTCACCGTCATGAGGATCCGCATCGTTGACGCCTTCACCGACCGCCCCTTCGGCGGCAACCCCGCCGGAGTCGTGTTGTTCGACGCCGGTGGTTTCCCCGACACCACCTGGCTCCAGCAGGTGGCCAGCGAAGTCAACCTCTCCGAGACCGCCTTCGCCCATCCGCTGCCCGCGGGCGGGGAGGCCGACTGGGCACTGCGCTGGCTCACCCCGGCCGCCGAGGTGAACCTGTGCGGGCATGCCACTTTGGCCACCGCGCACGTCCTGCACACCACCGGGGCCGCCACCGGCACGGTCCGCTTCGCCACCCGCAGCGGAGTGCTGACGACGACGGCCGACGAGAGCGGCGCCATCACCATGGACTTCCCGACGGCCCCGCTGACGCCGGTCGAGGTGCCGCCGGTCGTGGCCGGGGCGCTGGGCGCGGACATCCTCGGCGCGTACGACACCGGTACGAACCTCGGTGACCTCCTCGTCGAGCTGGCCGACGAGAAGTCCGTACGGGCGCTGGAGCCGGACTTCAAGGCCCTCGCCTCGCCCGGCGGCCGTGGGGTGATCGCCACCGCCGCGGCCGAACCGGCCGACGGCGGCTACGACTTCGTCAGCCGCGGCTTCTTCCCCGCCGTCGGCATCGACGAGGACCCGGTGACGGGCAGCGCCCACACCGCCCTCGCGCCCTTCTGGTCAGCCCGGCTGGGCCGTGACACGCTCGTCGGCCACCAGGGCCCGGCCCGTCGCACCGGCCTCGTCCGCACCACGCTGCGCGACGACCGTACGCTGCTGACCGGCTCGGCCGTCACCGTCATCGACGGCGAACTGCTCACCGCGCCCTGAGGCTCCTCGCCATGCCCTGGGGACGGGGGAAGGGCAACGGGGGGCGGGGATCCGGGGACGCGGTGTGAGGGCGGGGCCGGGCCGTCATGGGCCCGGTCCCGATCGTCCGTCCCGTCCTCACGCCGTCGGCAGCCACCCCACCTTCCCCGCCAGCAGCGCGTACCCCACGAACGCCACGGTGTCGATCAGGGCGTGCGCGGCGACCAGCGGGCCGACGCGTCCCCAGCGCCGGTACAGCAGGACGAAGATCACGCCCATGACCATGTTGCCGACGAGGCCGCCGATGCCCTGGTACAGGTGGTACGAGCCGCGCAGTACCGCACTCGCCGCCAGCGCCGCCACCGGGGTCCACCCCAGCTGCCCCAGCCGCCGCAGCAGGTAGCCGACGACGATGACCTCCTCGACCACGGCGTTCTGCACGGCCGAGGCGATCAGCACCGGGACCTTCCACCACACGCCGGGCAGCGACTCCGGTACGACCGTGAGGTTGAAGCCCGCCGCCCGCGCGCCGAGGTACAGCAGCAGACCGCTGCCGCCGATGACCGCCGCCACGCAGACGCCGCGGCTCAGGTCGAATCCGGGCCTGCGCCGGTCGAGGCCGACCGCCCGCAGGCCCCCGGCCCGCTCGCGCAGCAGCAGATGGGCCACCAGCGCCACGGGGACGAGCGCGGTGGCGATGCCGAACAGCTGCCACGTCAGATCGAGCCACGGTCGGCCCGGCGCCTGCGAGGAGTTCATCATCGCGGCCTGGTCCTTGAGGCCGCCGGGCCTGGTCAGCGAGCCGATGAAGCTGATCAGCGCGGACACGCCGCTGGCGCCGAGCGAGAGCGCCAGGACGAGCAGCGTCTCGTTGCGCAGGAGCCGCCGCGGCAGCCCGCCGTCCGCGCCGCCCCCCCGGCCTCCGTCCGGCTCCTGCCGCCCCCGGCCCGGGGATCCCGTACCGGTCACGGGACTCGCGTCCGACTGCACAGCTGCCTCCAGTTCCGCACTACGACGTTCCGCACCATCGCGGTATCCCACCACCGCGGTCCGCCGGTCGGTGCTTCCGCGCTGGAACGTCATAGCTTGCCCGACGCCGGGCGCGGCGGGCGGTACGGGGGCGCTTGCCCGCCCCGGAAAGCTTCGACGGCAGGCGGGAACGTGTCGGAACGAGACACATCGGTGGCGGCGGGGACGGCTGCGGTCCGGGGCCGTATCCGACCGTGCTCACAGCGACCGGATACGACGGTCCTCGTCGGCGGCCGCTCCGCTCAGCCCCGCCCCGCCGCCACCGGCGCGGGCGCCCAGTCGACGGGCCATGCGTGCACCGGCTCGCCGGAATGCATCAGCTCGCTGTACCGCCGCGTCATCGCCGCCAGCGCCGCGCCCCGGCCCAGGCCGCGGCCGAGCGCGTGGTGGTACGCGGCGGCCTGCCAGGACGCCCCGTTGACGCGGCGCCGGCAGCGGGCATCGATCACGCCGAGGTAGTGGTCCCGGTCGGCCGGTTCGACGCCCCAGGCGTCCAGTCCGGCGGCGGCCATCGGCAGCAGTTCCTGGCGTACCAGGCGTACGGCGGGGATCTCGGCGAGACCGCCGGACCGGCCGCGGGGCCACTTCAGTACGGCGTCGATGCCCCGGCGGCACGCGGTGTCGAAGTTCTCGGCCGCGGCGGCGAACGGCAGGCGGGTCCACACCGGCCGCTGCTCCTCGGCCAGCGTCCGCACCAGCCCGTAGTAGAAGGCCGTGTTGGCGATGACGTCGGTGACGGTGGGGCCGGCGGGCAGTACCCGGTTCTCGACCCTGAGGTGCGGGACGCCGTCGGCCACGCCGTACACGGGGCGGTTCCAGCGGTAGACGGTGCCGTTGTGCAGGACCAGTTCCGCCAGGCTCGGGATGCCGCCCTCGTCCAGTACGGAGAGGGGTTCCTCGTCCGAGTGGATCGGCAGCAGCGGCGGGAAGAAGCGCAGGTTCTCCTCGAACAGGTCGTACGGGGCGTCGATCCAGCGCTCGCCGAACCAGGTGCGCGGACGCACTCCTTGGGCCCGCAGCTCCGGCGGGCGCACATCGGTGGCCTGCTGGAAGACCGGGGGGCGGGATTCGCGCCAGAGTTCGCGGCCGAAGACGAACGGCGAGTTGGCGCCGACCGCTATCTGTACGGCGGCGACGGCCTGGGCCGCGTTCCAGACGGCGGGGAAGCGGCCCGGGGTGACCTGGAGGTGCAGCTGCACGGAGGTGCACGCGGCCTCGGGTGCTATCGAGGCCGAGGTGGAGGCCAGCCGTTCCACGCCCTCCAGCTCGATCTGGAAGTCCTCGCCGCGCGCGGCCCGCATCTGGTCGTTGAGCAGGACGTAGCGGTCGATCTCGGAGAGGTTGGAGGCGACCAGGTCCTCGGCGGCCAGGGTCGGCAGGATACCGATCATCACGATACGGGCGGCCACTTCGGCCGCCTTGCGGTCGGCATAGGCCAGACCGGTGCGGAGTTCTTCGGCGAGTTGATCGAGGACCCGTCCGGCCAACCGGTGCGGCAGGATATTGACTTCCAGGTTGCACTGGGCCAGTTCGGTCTGGAAATCCCGGCTCGCGATGCGCTCCAGGACCTGCGAGTTCATCATCCGCGGCAGCCCGTCGGGACCGGCGAGATTCAATTCGATCTCCAGCCCCATCAGGTTCTTGGGGCGGTCGAACCGCTTCTCCTCCAGGAGTCTCCGCAATCCCGCCAGACACTCCCGCAGCTTTCTGCGATAGCGTTGCCGGTCGGTGAGGTCGATCCCGCCCGCCGCAACCTTCTCCCCCATCGAAGCGTCCCTCCTCGTGACGACGGGCCCGGCCCGGCGGGCCTCCCGGGCCCGCCGCGGCGTCCGGTTCCGCCGGTCTCCCCGGCGGCGCCAGGGGATCGCGCTACGGTCGATGATGCCCGGCAATCCGATCGATAACGCCTTGGACATGCGCCGGAACCGATAGGCTCGGTCAGACACGAAGGCTGGCACATTCCGAGGGCATACCGTCCGGTTCGGAGACCGGATCAGCGCGGCGCAGTAAACGCCGTCGAGATCCGGAAAAAGACCGTCCGGATCCGGCCTACCGTGTTCACGGCGAAATACGAGGCAGTCGCTCCGGGCGCCGCGCAAAAGTGCCGAAAACACCTCGCGGGCCGGTCCGGATTCCGCCTTGCCGACAATCTCCGCAGCCGCTAGACGAAACACTTGGTGAACACACGTCGTATAAACTTCGCTGACGAGGCAGAGAGTTGGCGCCCAGCGTCGCGGTGTTCCACCGGGGCTGCGGCAAAGCGGCTGACCCCCGCCGGGCCGACGTCCCCGATCGGCCATGTACTGGCGCTCTGTCCCCGACGCTGACGACGACGTCCGCACTTGCCCAGCACCACCGTGTCTCCCAAGTGAGAGGCGACCCACCATGCCGCTGCATGTTCCCCCTGCCCCCGCGCCCGCCCTCCGCAGCGTCCTCGCCGCCCTCGGTTCCCCCACCGCCGTGCGTGAGGCCCGCACCCCCGCCCTCCGTGCCCACCAGGGCCCGCTCACCCCCGAACTCCCCCTGCCCGTCCATGTGTTGGACGACGTCAGCCACCCGGCCGGGCCGCCCCGTACCCGGCTGACCGGCTGGCGCTTCCTGATCCGCGACGGTGAACGCGCCGTGGCGACCGCGGAGGCGATGCTCACCGCGGACGGCTGGGCGTTCTCGCATTTCTGCGAGGGCCCCTACGTCATGTCGACCGAACGGGCACTGCGTCAGGCGGAGTCCGTACCGACCCCGTACCAGCCACGGCTGCTGTCCGTGCCGGAGCTGTACATGCTCACTTTGTGGTTGCACCACGACGTCGGTGCCGACGGCGCCGAGGGCGTGCCCGCGCCGGGCGACGTCCTCGTGCCGCTGGCGCCCGCCCCGCCGGGCATCGCGGCGCACCGGCCGCACCGCGTCGCGGATCTGCTGCCCCGGCTGACCCTGCGCCTGGCGCCGGTACCACTGCTGGGGTCACCGGCCTGAGGCTCCACAGGGGGTTCTCCGCGGCGAGCGGCCGAAGCCGTACCACCGCAACCGCGCACAGAAGCACACCGTTCCACAGGATCGCGCCCCGCGCCCTTTCCGGCCGCGGGGCGCTCCGCTGCGCTCACCCACGCGGAGTACGCGACCAGGTGACACCCAACGCCCCGGCAACACCCCGGACTTGAAATGAACCGACCGCACGGGTGATGCGTCATTATCTAGTGAGTGCCGCTGCAGCCAAATCCCTGCGGAATCCGGCCCGTGGGGCAACACTGGTATCGACCTACTGAAACGGGGGAGCGGCCATGAGCATCGCGTCGAGCCGCAGGACGAATCAGCCCACATCGCAGCGAAAGATCTCATCCATGTGCCAGCATCAACCGCCGTGCCCAACCGCAGACTCCGCCGACCGGGAGGCCGCCCATCTGGTGGCGCACCACCCGGAGCAGGGCTGGAGCCTGCTGTGCAACGGTGTTCTCCTGTTCGAGGACACCGGTGAACTGCTGCCGGACGGCCAGGTCATCGCGCCGCACCGGGTGCTGGGCACACCGAACGTGGCCACCGCCGCCTGATCCTTTGCGGGCAGCGCCGCCACGGTCGACCGCACAACACGGCACAGAACACCGCACAACTCAGCACAACGGACAACAGGGCCCCCGGCGTCCACGCCGAGGGCCCTTCGCATGCCGTGCCGCCGCGAGCGGCGCGGGCCGGCGGATCAGCTGTCGTACTCCTCCAGCGGCGGGCAGGAGCAGACAAGGTTGCGGTCACCGAACGCACCGTCGATGCGGCGCACCGGCGGCCAGTACTTCTCCGCCGCCTCGACGCCGGCCGGGAAGACCGCCTCCTCGCGGGTGTACGGGTGCGCCCACTCGCCGCCGAGCGCCGCCGCGGTGTGCGGGGCGTTGCGCAGCGGGTTGTCGTCCTTGTCCCACTCCCCCGAACCGACCTTGTCGATCTCCGCGCGGATCGCGATCATCGCGTCGCAGAAACGGTCCAGTTCGTCCAGGTTCTCGCTCTCGGTCGGCTCGATCATCAGCGTGCCGGCCACCGGGAACGACATCGTCGGCGCGTGGAAACCGTAGTCGATCAGCCGCTTGGCGACATCGTCGATGCTCACGCCGGTCGCCTTGGTCAGCGGCCGTACGTCGATGATGCACTCGTGCGCGACCAGGCCGCCGGGGCCGGTGTAGAGCACGGGGTAGTGCGGCTCCAGGCGCTTGGCGATGTAGTTGGCGCCGAGCACCGCGACCTGGGTGGCGCGCTTGAGGCCCGCGCCGCCCATCAGCCGGACGTACGCCCAGGAGATGGGCAGGATGCCCGCGGAGCCCCACGGCGCGGCGGAGATGGGGCCCACGCCCGTCTCCGGGCCCGCGGTGGGCTGCAGCGGGTGGTTGGGCAGGTACGGCGCCAGGTGGGCGCGGACGCCGACCGGGCCGACGCCGGGGCCGCCGCCGCCGTGCGGGATGCAGAAGGTCTTGTGCAGGTTCAGGTGCGAGACGTCGCCGCCGAACTTGCCCGGCTCGGCGAGGCCGACCAGCGCGTTCAGGTTGGCGCCGTCCACGTACACCTGGCCGCCCGCGTCGTGCACCGCCGCGCAGATCTGCGTGATGTGCTCCTCGAACACGCCGTGCGTGGACGGGTAGGTCACCATCAGCACCGCGAGCTGGTCCCGGTACTGCTCGATCTTGGCGTGCAGGTCGCCGGCGTCCACCTCGCCGTCCTCGCCGGTCTTGACGACGACGACCTTCATGCCGGCCATCACGGCGCTGGCGGCGTTGGTGCCGTGCGCCGAGGAGGGGATGAGGCAGACGGTGCGCTGCTCGTCGCCGTTGGCGCGGTGGTACGCCCGTACGGCCAGCAGCCCGGCCAGTTCGCCCTGCGAGCCGGCGTTCGGCTGGATGGAGACCTTGTCGTAGCCGGTGACCGTGGCCAGCCGCTCCTCCAGCTCCGCGATCAGGGTGAGGTAGCCCTGCGCCTGCTCGACCGGCGCGAACGGGTGCAGCTGCCCGAACTCGGGCCAGGTGACCGGCTCCATCTCGGTCGTCGCGTTCAGCTTCATCGTGCAGGAGCCGAGCGGGATCATGCCGCGGTCCAGCGCGTAGTCCTTGTCCGACAGACGGCGCAGGTAGCGCAGCATGGCGGTCTCGGAGCGGTGCTGGTGGAAGACCGGGTGCGTCAGGTACGTGTCGCCGCGCAGCAGCTCCGCCGGCAGCGCGTCGGCCACGGCCGCGTCCAGCCGCTCGATGTCGGCCTGGACGCCGAAGGCGCCCCACACCGCGTGCACCTGCGCGCGCCCGGTGGTCTCGTCGCAGGCCACACCCACCAGGTCCGCGTCGACCAGCCGCAGGTTGACCCCGCCCTCGCGGGCCGCGGCGACCACCTCGGCGGCCCGGCCCGGCACCCGTACGGTCAGCGTGTCGAAGTACGCGCCGTGCACGACCTCGACGCCGCCGGCGCGCAGGCCCTCGGCCAGGACGGAGGCGTAGCGGTGGGTGCGGCGCGCGATGCCCGCGAGGCCGTCGGGGCCGTGGTAGACGGCGTACATGCCCGCCATCACCGCGAGCAGCACCTGCGCGGTGCAGATGTTGCTGGTGGCCTTCTCGCGGCGGATGTGCTGCTCGCGCGTCTGGAGGGCGAGGCGGTACGCCTTGTTGCCGTCCGCGTCCACCGAGACGCCCACCAGGCGGCCGGGCAGACTGCGGGCGAACTTCTCCCGTACGGCCATGAATCCGGCGTGCGGGCCGCCGAAGCCCATCGGCACGCCGAACCGCTGGGTGGTGCCGACGGCGATGTCCGCGCCCAGCTCGCCCGGCGAGGTCAGCAGCGTCAGCGCCAGCAGGTCGGCGGCGACGGTGACGATCGCGCCCAGCTCGTGCGCCCGCTCGATCACGGCGCGGGGGTCGCGTACGGCACCGGACGCGCCGGGGTACTGGAGCAGCACGCCGAAGACGCCGCGCTCGGCCACCTCGGCCGGTATGCCCTCGGACAGGTCGGCCACCACGACCTCGACGCCGGTCGGCTCGGCGCGGGTCTCGATCACGGCGATCGTCTGCGGCAGGCAGTCGGCGTCGACCAGGAAGACGCCCTCCTTGACCTTGCCCACCCGCCGCGCCAGGGCCATCGCCTCGGCGGCGGCCGTCCCCTCGTCCAGCAGCGAGGCGCCGGAGGTCGGCAGACCGGTCAGGTCGGCGACCATGGTCTGGAAATTGAGCAGCGCCTCCAGCCGGCCCTGCGAGATCTCCGGCTGGTACGGGGTGTAGGCCGTGTACCAGGCGGGGTTCTCCATCACGTTGCGCAGGATCACCGGCGGGGTGAACGTACCGTGGTAGCCGAGACCGATCATCGGGGCGAGCACCTGGTTGCGGTCCGCCAGCGCCCGCAGCTCGGCCAGCACCTCGGCCTCGGTGCGGCCCTGGGGCAGCCCCAGCGCCTCCGCACTCTTGATCACGTCCGGTACGGCGGTCGCGGTGAGCTCGTCCAGCGATCCGAACCCGACCTGCGCGAGCATCTTGGCCTGGTCCTCCGGGCCGGGGCCGATGTGCCGCTGCTCGAACGGGGTACCGCGTTCCAGCTCGGTCAAGGAGATGCGGTTGGTGGTCATCTGCGGGGGCCTCCTGGTCGTTTCGACCTCTGCGGGGCACCACGGCGCTGGTGCCCGGACGGCCTCCCCCTCTGTCATCGCAACCTGAGAGCTTCACCGGTTCCGCGCGCGGAACCGGCTTTCACCGTCGGTGAGGAGGGGTTCCGGCGCTGTGCCCGTCCGTGGCCCGCCCTGCTTTCCAGAGTGACCTCGTCCATGCGGTACGTGAGCCTGAGAGATTCCGGGGAGGAGTTGCTCCTTCGGCGCCCCCGCCATGATCGACAAGGGACTCTCCCGCATGGGGTCTGCAGCCGTTCGCCAGCCTACCAGCGCGGCGAACGGGCGTTCCTTCGAGTGGCCGGGGCATGAAATGTGCCCTTTGGTAGTTGTCACAAGGCAGTTGCGACCACTTGGAGGGACCGTGCAGACCGATATCGATCCCCGCAGCTTGATCGGCCGCAAGGCGTTCGACAAGAACGGAACCAAGATCGGCACCGTCGACGAGGTGTACCTGGACGACGCGACCGGAGAACCGGAATGGGCGGCCGTACGCACCGGGATCTTCAGCCGGGACGCGTTCGTGCCCCTGGAGCCCAGCGACCTGGTCGACGAGGCGCTGCACGTCCCCTACGACCGCAAGCTGATCCGGGATGCGCCGGACTTCGGGGTGGGCCGCCACCTCTCGCCCGAGCAGGAACTACAGCTCTACCACCACTACCGGCTGGACATTCCGGCCCCCGATGCCGTCTCCGGTCCCGTACCCGGCTCGGACGCCGCGCGGGCCGACACGGAATTCGGGCGGGTCGCGGGGGCGGAGGACTGAGGGGCGGGCTTCTCGGAGGCAGGGCCGGCGGGCGGCTCGCCCGGTTCTCCGGGCGGATCGGCCGGCGCACCGGACGACCCCTCCGGCGCGCCGTACGCCCCGCTCCCCCACCCTTCCGGCGGTCCGCCCACCAGCGGCAGCGGCTCACCGGGGCGCAGCGCCGGGTCGTCCACGGGGAAGGTGCGCACCCGCCCGCGCCCGGACCACGGCTGCTCGAACCGTACGGTCACCCGGCCGACGCCGCTGCCCTGCACCCAGCCGGCGCCGTGTTCGTCGTGGATCACGTCGAGCCCGGGGAGCCAGCGCCGGGGCCGCTCGGGCTCGTCGGCCGCCTCCCGGGCCGCCTCCACCGCCAGCCGGCGCTCCCGCTCGGCCTCCTCCTCGGCCGCCTTCTCCGTCGCCAGCTGGGCGAACAGGTCCTCCTGGGTGAAGTCGGCGAGCCCGGTCACGCCCACGCCCAGCAGCCGTACGCCGCCCGTCGTGTCCACCAGGTCCAGCAGCCGGGCCGCCGCCTCCCGCACCACGCCCGGGTCGTCGGTGGGCCCGCGCAGCGTCTCCGACCTGGTCAGCGTCGAGAAGTCGTAGTTGCGCACCTTGATCACCACGGTCCGGCCGGAACGCCCCGCCGCCCGCAGCCGCTCCACGCAGCGGTCCGCCAGCCGCGTCACCTCGGCCCGCACCCGCGTCCGGTCGGTCAGGTCCACGTCGAAGGTGTCCTCGACCGATATGGACTTCGCGTCCCGCTCGGCCACCACGGGCCGGTCGTCGCGGCCCAGCGCCATGGCGTACAGCCCGGTGCCGTGCGCCTTGCCCAGCAGGCGCACCAGCTCCGCCTCGCCCGCCTCCGCCGTCTCGGCAACCGTGTGGATGCCCGCCCGGCGCAGCGTCTCGGCCGTGGCGGGGCCGACGCCGGGCAGCGTGCGCACCGTCATCGGGCCCAGCAGCTCCCGCTCCGACCCGGGCTCGATGACCACCAGGCCGTCCGGCTTGGCCTGCTCGGACGCGATCTTGGCCAGCATCTTGGCCCCGGCCAGCCCCACCGACCCGGTCAGCCCCGTCGTGCGCCGGATGTCCCGCCGCAGCCGCTCCCCCACGGCCCGTACGGCCGCCGTGTCGGCCTCGACGCCGCCCGCCTCCAGGTCCACGAACGCCTCGTCCAGGCTGAGCGGTTCCACCAGCGGCGACAGCGCGTGGAGCAGTTCCATGACCTGGTCGCTCACCCGGCGGTACAGGGTGAAGCGCGGGGTCAGATAGGCCGCGTTCGGGCACAGGCGGCGGGCCTGGGCCGTCGGCATCGCCGAGCGCACCCCGAAGACCCGGGCCTCGTACGACGCCGTGGAGACCACGCCGCGCGGGCCGATCCCGCCGACCACCACGGGTTTTCCGCGCAGGCTCGGCTTCGCCGCCTGTTCGGCGGACGCATAGAACGCATCCATGTCCAGATGCAGGATCGTCGGAGCACGTCTCACATGACCGATGCTCCCCCACACCACTGACAATCGCCCTGACCGACCCCGTCACGCCGGTCGCGCGCGGTCCCGGACACGGCCTGAAATCCCCTGAGGGGCCCTGTGCGCGCTCTTGGTACCCCGTGGGCCTCTGTGGCCGCTGTGCGCTTTCTGATGCCGTAGAGGCGCGGGAGACCGCCCTGACGGGCGCACGAGGCGCGCTCTCAGGATTTCCACGCCGGGGCGCGCCGAACACGCCGGGGTACACGCCGGACCATTCGGCCCGCGCCCCCGCACCGTACGCCCCCGCTCACCCCGCCCGGTTGCGCCGCCGCGCCAGTTCGTCGTGCGGGTTGTGCCGGACCAGCGTCTCGCCGGTGTCCACGCTCTCCCCGTGAAGCTGCGACAGCGCGCCCTCCACGTCGCGCCAGACCACGCCCACGGCGATGCCGAAGACGCCCTGTCCACCTTGGAGCAGGTCCACGACCTCATCGGGCGAGGTGCATTCGTAGACCGTCGCGCCGTCGCTCATCAGGGTCATTCTCGCCAGGTCGGACAGCCCGCGGGAGCGCAGGTGCCGGACGGCGGTGCGGATGTTCTGCAGCGAGACCCCGGTGTCCAGCAGCCGCTTGACGATCTTCAGGACGACGACGTCCCGGAAGTTGTAGAGCCGCTGGGTGCCCGATCCGTAGGCGGGCCGTACGCTCGGCTCGACAAGCCCCGTGCGGGCCCAGTAGTCGAGCTGGCGGTAGGTGATCCCGGCGGCCGCGCACGCCGTCGGGCCGCGGTAGCCGATGGTGTCCGCCCCGCGGTCGCCCGGTACCCCGGCGGCCTGTGCCGGGGTGCGGTCAGCAGCCCCGGAATGGAGCGGCAACACCCCTTCCGCCGCCGTACCGTCGCCGGTGATTGCCACGCCGACCTCCGTCCTCCACGTCCCGGACGGGACCTGCCATATCGACGGTATGCAGTCACTCGGGGTGCGTCAACGATCGCCGCGCTCGCCACGCCGAGTGATAATCACCTTGCGAGTGGTTTCTCGTGTCCCTGCTCGGGGAAAGGCTAATCGAATGCGCGGAAGGCGGGCTTCCGCGCACCCGGCTCACTGGCTGTTGGTGCCGAAGTCCTCGGGCGAGATCTGGTCGAGGAACTCGCGGAACTTCTCCACCTCGTCCTCCTGCTCGTCCGGGATGGCGATGCCCGCGTCGTCGAGGACCCCGTCGGTCCCGTAGATCGGCGTACCGGTGCGCAGCGCCAGCGCTATGGCGTCGGACGGACGGGCGCTGACCTCGACACCACTGGCGAAGACCAGTTCGGCATAGAAGACCCCCTCGCGCAGGTCCGTGATGCGGACCTGGGTCAGTTCCTGGCCCACCGCTTCCAGCACATCCTTGAAGAGATCGTGCGTCAGCGGCCTGGCAGGGGCCATCCCCTGCTGGGCGAAGGCGATGGCGGTGGCCTCCCCCGGCCCGATCCAAATGGGCAGGTAACGGTCGCCTCCTACCTCCCGTAGGAGCACGATCGGTTGGTTGGAAGGCATTTCCACCCGGACACCCACGACATCGAGCTCGTTCACACAGCAACCCTAGGACGTGCCCGGCCGGTTTGGGTAGTCGGGCCACCCATTGCTCACGTCAGGCGGACGCGCAGGGCGGACTGGACCAGTGCGGCGTGCAGCCGTACGGACAGCGTGGCCAGTTCCCTGGCCGTGGTCTCGGCATGCTGCCTGGTCTGCGGATTGCGGTGGCGGCGCAGCGGCGCCACGACCTGTTCGACCAGATTGGCCTCCCGCTCGGCCGCCGCCTTCACCGTCCGCAGATGGCGCGGCTCCAGACCGAAGCGCCCCAGCTCGGCGACGAGTTTGGCGACCGTGACGGCCTCGATGTCGTAGCCGCCCCCGTCGTCCGGGACGATGAGCCCGTACGACTCCCAGTCGGCGAGCTCGGCCTCCTCGACCTCCGCGGCGGCCAGCAGCTCCGCCCGGCCGATACGGGTGACCGTGGGCCGGTCACCGGCCGGCTCGCCCAGCCCCTCGAACAGCTCCCCCGCGGGCGCGGCGGGCGCCGGCAGCTGCACCTGCTCACCGCGCGCCACGGCGTCGAGGTGCTCGCGGATCACTTTCAGCGGAAGATAGTGATCACGCTGCATCCGCAGGACGGACGCCAGCCGGGCCACGTCGTCCGGGCTGAATTTGCGGTAGCCGGACGGGGTACGCCGCGGCTCGACGAGCCCCTCGGCCTCCAAGAAACGGATCTTGGAGATGGTGACCTCGGGGAACTCGTCGCGCAGCGTGTTGAGCACCGTACCGATGCTCATCAGCTTGCCGTCCGCGGCGGTGCCGGCCGACCCGGCACCGCCCGGCCCAGTGCGGTGCATATGCCTTCCTTGGCCGGTCAGAAGCCGACGCCCCGCTGGCTCGCGTAGAAGACCAGCCGGAACTTGCCGATCTGCACCTCGTCACCGTTGGCGAGCAGGACCGAGTCGATCCGCTCCCGGTTGACGTAGGTGCCGTTCAGGCTGCCGACGTCGGCGACGGTGAAGGTGCCGTCCTGGCCGCGGCGGAACTCCACATGGCGACGCGAGACCGTCACGTCGTCCAGGAAGATGTCGCTCTGCGGGTGGCGGCCGGCCGTCGTCAGGTCGCCGTCCAGCAGGAAGCGGCTGCCCGAATTCGGACCGCGGCGCACGACCAGCAGGGCCGAGCCCATCGGCAGCGCCTCGACGGCCGCCTGCGCCTCGGGGGACAGCGACGGGATCGCCGTCTGCCCCGTCGTCTCCGCGTCGTAGGCCTCCAGCCCCGAGATGGAGATGGTCGAGGTCGTCTCGGAGGCACGCTCCGGCTGCGCGCCGGGGCGCAGCGGCGCTCCGCAGTTGGAGCAGAACCGGCTCGCCTCGGCGTTGCGGTGACCGCACCTCGTACAGACCGGCAAGGAAACCCCTCCACCCGTGTTCGCGGCCGACGGTCCCTGGGAACCTATGCGGCCGGACACGGAGGGGTCAACAGAACCGGCGCCGGGCGCGCCGACCTGGTCACGGAAGAGCGGGCGCTCCTGAGCGGCGCCGCTCTCCTCGGGCTGGCGCGGGGCGCGGTGCTTCGCCGAGCCGGTGCCGCCCTCCTGGCGTGCGCTCTTGCCGAACAGCTTTGCAAACAACTTCACGGGCGATTCCCCTTGAACGAAACAGACCCGCCCGTGGGGCAGGACGAACCCTCGATGCACACACCGGCCGATCCGGACATCCGGTGAACGTCCGTGGCCTCCACACAGTTTCCACCACGCACCACCCGTACGGTGCGCCGACCCCCCGCTACCTCATGCCCGACCCGGGCCGTACCCATTCGTGGCCCGCTCACCGCGATGACGACCGAGCGTAGTCAGGCCGCTTCGCCTCTCGCAAGGCATCCACAATGATCTTCTCGTCACGGCTCACCGACACTGTGGCCTGCTCCTTTTCCAAAGTCTGCACCACTCCGCCCGGGATGTTCAGCGCGGGCTCCAGGTCCTCGGGCTTGCCGATCACCTTGAAGCGGTACGGCTGGGCGACCCGCTTGCCGTCCACCTCCACGCCGCCCCGGACGTCCGAGACGTACGAACCGGCCACGATCCGTACGTCGTTGATCTGGACGGCCTCGGCCCCGGCCGCCCGCAACTCCTGAATGGTGTCCAGGAGTTTGTCCGCCTCGACGGAGTGCGTCGGGTCGTTGATGGTGAGGTTGATGCCCGGCCCCTGCGCCGCCACCGTCCCCGCCAGCACGCCGAGCTGCTGCTCCTTCTCCACGGTCTGCTTACGGGCCTCCTCGGCCTGGTCCGAGCTGTTCTCCAGCTCGGTCTTCTGACCTTCCAGCCTGCGCTGTTCATCCGTCAGGCGCTGCGAACGGTTGTCCAATTCATCCAGGATGCGCACCAGGTCCTCCTGTCGCGCGCCCCGTAGTGCACTGCTGTCACTGGTGGAACGTACCTGAATTGCCAGGCCGAGTCCGAGAATGAACAGCAGCAGGGCGACGATCAGTTGGGCACGGGTCAGCCGCGGCGGCCACAGACCGGCCACCAGACGCTGCCGTCCGGTCATCGCCGGCCCGGGCGCGCCGGGCTCCGTGGCCGGTTCCGTACCGTCCGGCGCCCCGCCCGCGGCGTGTCCCCCGTCGGCCTTACGGTCCGCCGCGCTGCTCTCCGGCGGCATCGGCCGGCGGTCGGCGGGCCGGTCCGTGCCCGCGGACCGCGCCGTACGGGGCTCCTCCGGGGCCCGGCCGGGCTCCGGCGCCGTACCGTCCCGCCCGGGGTTCTCGTCGGTACCCATCGGCATCAGGCCCTGAAGACGTGCCGGCGGATGGCCGCGGCGTTGGAGAAGATGCGGATGCCCAGTACGACGACCACACCGGTGGACAGTTGGGCGCCGACGCCGAGCTTGTCCCCGAGGAAGACGATGAGCGCGGCGACCACCACGTTGGACAGGAACGAGACGACGAAGACCTTGTCGTCGAAGATGCCGTCCAGCATCGCGCGCAGACCGCCGAAGACGGCGTCCAGCGCCGCGACGACAGCGATCGGCAGGTAGGGCTCGACCACCGTCGGCACCACGGGTCGGACCACAAGTCCGACCACGACTCCCACGATGAGGCCCAGTACGGCGATCACGATGTGCCCTTCCCTGTGTCGGTGCCGCCCTGGGCACCGGCCTTCGGCTGTGCTGTACGTACGATCAAACTGGGCGCGGGCGGCAGCGTGACCCCGTTCTCGGCGGAAATCTTCGTACGGATCCCGTAGTTCTTCTGCAGTACGTGCAAGTACTGACCGTCCGCACTGTCCTGGAACGCGGTGGCGAGCTTCTGCCCGTCCCCCACCGCCAGCACCGTGTACGGCGGCACCAGCGGTTTGTTGTCGACCAGTATGGCCTCTCCGGCGGCTCTGATCGCCGAGAGGGACGTGAGCCGCTGCCCGTTGACGGAGACGGCCTCGGCGCCGGACGCCCAGAGGCCGTTGACGACCCGCTGCAGATCGCGGTCACGCAGCCGCCCGGTGTCCGAGAAACCACTGCTCTCGCGCGGGCCGCCGCCACTGGACTGCGCCGACTTCGCGTCGTCGACGACGAGCTTCACTCCGGGGCCGGTCACCTGGGTCGAGCCCGACAGCAGCGCGAGCAGCTCGGCCTTGTCGCCGCCGTGCTTGCGCAGCGCCTCGCGCTGGATGGCGCCCACGTCGTCGCGGAGCTTGTCGACACGCTTCTGCACCGCGTCGGCGTCGGCCGTGCCGTGCTCGATACGGCTGATCAGCTCCTCGCGCTCCTTGGCCAGGGTGGGCGCCGATATCCGCGCCTGGGCGGCGCCGACCGTCACCACCACCGCGGCGAGCACCAGGCCCGCGGCCAGCCCCAACTTCGCCCGCAGCGTACGGGGAAGGCCACGCACCCCCGCCTCGCTCTTGCGCGCCGCCGCTTCCGCGTACCCGTCGTCCAGGGCGTGGTCCATGACGTTGGTCAGCAGCGACATCGAGGCATCGGGGCGCGAGGCCTGGTGGGGGGTGCTCCGATCGGGGCGCTGCTGCGACATGCCGCACATCGTCGCACGTCGGCGGCGCAGTCTCCCAATGGCCCCACCGGCGTGCCGAATCGCGGCACGCCGGTGGGGCCACGGGACGGCCGGACGCGCTCACGTCCGGCCGGCCGGGCTCAGCGGCCGGCGCTGTCCACCACGGCGGACCACTCGTCCAGCAGCTGCTGGGCCGAGGCGTCGTCCGGGCCCTCCGCCCACAGATGGGTGACGGCCTCCGCCGGGTCCGGCAGCACCAGCACCCAGCGCCCGTCGGCCTCCACGACCCGTACGCCGTCCGTCGTGTCCACCGACCGGTCGCCCGCGGCTTCCACCACATGGCGCATGACCAGGCCCTTGACCGCCCACGGCGTGGCCAGGTCCCGCTTGAGCACATGGGCCCGCGGGATCCGCGCGTCGATCTGGCTGAGCGTGAGCTGCGTACGCGCCACCAGCCCGATCAGCCGCACGAACGCCGCCGCGCCGTCGAAGACGCTGCTGAACTCCGGCACGATGAAGCCGCCCCGGCCGTCACCGCCGAAGATGGTGTCGTCCGCGCGCCCCACCCGGGTCAGGTCGTCGGGCGAGGTGGTCGTCCACTCCACCTGCGTACCGTGGTACGCGGCCACCTGCTCCGCGATACGGGTCGTGGTCACCGGCAGCGCCACCCGGCCGCTGCGCCGTTCGGCGGCCACCAGGTCGAGCATGACCAGCAGCGCCCGGTCGTCCTCGATGATCCGGCCGCGCTCGTCCACCAGCGACAGCCGCTCGCCGACCGGGTCGAACCGCACCCCGAAGGCCGCCCGCGCGGAGGCCACGATCTCCCCGAGCCGGACCAGCCCGGCGCGCCGGGCGTCGGCCGTCTCGGTCGGCCGGGACTCGTCCAGGCCGGGGTTGATGGTGAGCGAGTCGACGCCGAGCCGCCCGAGGAGGCTCGGCAGGACGAGGCCGGCGCTGCCGTTGGAGGCGTCGACGACCACCTTCAGGCCCGCCTCGCCGATGCCCTCGGTGTCCAGCGACCTGAGCAGCGACCCGGTGTACGAGTCGTAGACGCTGGAGGGGAAGTGCAGGTCGCCGATCTCGCCGGGGAAGGCCCTGCGGTACTCCTGGCGCGCGTAGACCCGGTCCAGCTTGCGCTGGCCCGCGAGGGAGAGGTCGGCGCCCCGCTCGTCCAGGAACATGATGTCGACGGAGTCCGGTACGCCGGGTGTCGTACGGACCACGATCCCGCCCGCGCTGCCGCGGGCCGTCTGCTGCCGGGCGACCGGCAGCGGCACGTTCTCCACGTCCCGTACATCGATGGCGCTGGCCTGGAGCGCGGAGATCATCGCGCGTTTGAGTGCCCGCGCGCCGCGGGAGTGGTCACGGGCGATGGTGACCGTGGAGCCCTTCTTCAGGGTCGTGGCGTACGCGCCGGCGAGGCGTACCGCCACCTCGGGGGTGATCTCGACGTTCAGGATGCCGGACACGCCGCGCGCGCCGAACAGGTGCGCCTGGCCGCGGGACTCCCAGATCACCGAGGTGTTGACGAACGCGCCGGCTTCGATGGTCTTGAACGGGTAGACCCGTACATTGCCCTGAACAATCGATTCCTCACCGACGAGGCACTCGTCGCCGATGACGGCGCCGTCCTCGATCCGCGCCGCCCGCATGATGTCGGTGTTCTTGCCGATCACACAGCCGCGCAGGTTGCTCTGCTGGCCGATGTACACGTTGTCGTGCACGACGGCCTTGTGCAGGAAGGCGCCGCTCTTGACGACGACGTTGGAGCCCACGATGGTGTGCTCGCGCAGTTCGGCGCCGGCCTCGACCTTCGCGTAGTCGCCGATGTACAGCGGTCCGCGCAGTACGGCGTCCGGGTGCACCTCGGCGCCCTCGGCGACCCAGACGCCCGGCGAGATCTCGAAGCCGTCGATGTCCACGTCGACCTTGCCTTCGAGGACGTCGGCCTGGGCCTTCACATAGCTCTCGTGGGTGCCCACGTCTTCCCAGTAGCCCTCGGCGACATAGCCGTAGACCGGCTTGCCCTCCTTCATCAGCTGCGGGAAGACATCACCCGACCAGTCCACCGGGACGTCGGGTTCCACATAGTCGAATACTTCGGGCTCCATGACGTAGATGCCCGTGTTCACCGTGTCGGAGAAGACCTGGCCCCAGGTGGGCTTCTCAAGGAATCGCTCGACCTTGCCGTCCTCATCGACAATCGTGATGCCGAATTCCAGGGGGTTGGGGACCCTCGTGAGGCAGACGGTGACGAGCGCGCCCTTCTCCTTGTGGAAGCGGATCAGGTCGGTGAGATCGAAGTCGGTGAGCGCGTCGCCGGAGATCACGAGGAAAGCGTCGTCGCGAAGCGCCTCCTCGGCGTTCTTCACGCTGCCGGCGGTTCCCAGCGGCTTTTCCTCGTTGGCGTAGGTGAGCTCCATGTCGAGCTCTTCGCCGTCACCGAAGTAGTTCCTGACGAGGGACGCCAGGAATTGCACGGTCACCACGGTCTCACTGAGTCCATGCCGTTTCAGCAGCCGCAGCACATGCTCCATGATCGGCCGGTTGGCCACCGGCAGCAGCGGCTTGGGCATACTCGACGTCATGGGGCGAAGACGGGTGCCTTCGCCGCCGGCCATCACAACGGCCTTCATGTCGGAAGCGTCCTCCTCGAAAGAGACGACGGTCTTGCCGACTTCACCCGTCCGTGAGACTTATCGGTCTGCGCCCTCGGCACCTGGTTTCGGCCAGGTGCCGGTACGGCGGGATCAGCCGGCCTTGTTGTCCGCCTTGATGAGTCGGCGGACCTGGACCACATAGAGGATCCCTGCCCACCAGTACAGTGCTGTACCCCATCCGGCGAACGCCCATCCGAAAATCGCAGCGAGCGTGTGGAGCCAGCCTTCTCCGTCGCTGAGCAGCAGCAACGGGAAGGCGTACATCAAGTTGAATGTAGCCGCCTTCCCCAGGAAGTTCACCTGGGGCGGGCCGTACTTGTGGCGGGCGAGGGCGGCGACCGCGATCAGCAGCATCAGTTCCCTCGCCAGCAGCGCCGCGGTGACCCACAGCGGAAGGATTCCGCGCCAGGTCAGGCCGACGAGCGTGGAGAGGATGTACAGCCGGTCGGCGGCCGGGTCGAGGATCCGGCCGAGGCTGCTGATCTGGTTCCAGCGGCGGGCCAGCTTGCCGTCGAGGTAGTCGCTGACGCCGCTGAGCGCCAGTACCAGCAGCGCCCAGTACTTGGTGTCCGGGCCGCCGAACTCCTTCCACAGGATCAACCACAGGAACACCGGCACGCCGACGAGACGAGCCATGCTCAGAATGTTCGGGATGGTGAGGACACGATCCGTCTGGACGCGCGTCTCCTGGACCTCCACCCGGGGGCCTCCTGTGGGGAACGTACCGACGATGCCCCCTGACCTTACCTGGCCACTACAGTTCGCCACACCGCGGGGCCCCTGTCCGGATACCACCCGATAACCACCGGAAAAGCGACCTGCGGCCGCCGGCGCCCCGGAGGAAGTGCCCCAGAACGCGGAAAAGCCCCGCACCATACGGTGCGGGGCTTCCCACAAAAATTGTTCGGCGGCGTCCTACTCTCCCACAGGGTCCCCCCTGCAGTACCATCGG
>NZ_JOCQ01000127.1 GCF_000720725.1 Streptomyces rimosus subsp. rimosus | reverse complement strand
CCGCGGGGCGGGGACGGCGAGCCGCGACGGGCCGGGCGCGCTCATCGGGCCCACGCCGCCGCCGGCGGCCCTGCTCGGCCTGCCCCGTACCGTGCCGTCCGGCTCCAGGAAGGCCGGGCTGCCGCCCGGGACCATGCCCAGCTCGCGGGCGCGCTTCTCCAGGGCGCCGGGCGCGGAGAAGGCGTCCACCTCCTGCTGGAGCGCCTGCTGCTCGTCCTTCAGCTCGTCGGTCCGCTTCTCCAGCTTGCTCAGTTCGAAGGATCCCTGGTTGAGCGCGGAATTGAGCAGCAGCAGCGTGATCAGTCCGGAGCCGAGGAGCACCACCACGAGGAGCACGAACGGCGTACGCGCCGGTGTGCCCCCCGGGCCGGAGGCGAACAGGCCCGAGAGCCGGCCCGGCCCCGAGCGCGCCCGCCCCGGCCGGTTCACGCGATGTCCTCGCGAATGCGCTCGGCGCCGCGCAGCCGGGCGGGGGCCGCGCGCCGGTTCTCGGCGATCTCCTCCTCGGTCGGCAGCTCGGCGCCGCGGGTGAGCAGCTTCAGGCGGGGCTGGTACTGCTCGGGGACGACGGGCAGGCCGGGCGGCGCGGTGTGGGCCGCGCCGGCCGCGAGAACCTGCTTGACGATCCGGTCCTCCAGGGAGTGGTAGGCGAGCACCGCGATCCGGCCGCCCACGGCGAGGGCCCGTACGGCGGCCGGTACGGCGCTCTCCACGGCGGCCAGCTCGGCGTTGACCTCGATGCGCAGCGCCTGGAACGTGCGCTTGGCGGGGTTGCCGCCGGTGCGCTTGGCGGCCTGCGGCAGCGCGTCGCGGATCAGCTCCACCAGGCGCGCGCTGTTGGTGAAGGGCTCCTTGGCGCGTTCCCGTACGACCGCCTCGACGATCCGCTTGGCCTGCTTCTCCTCCCCGTAGGCGCGCAGGATGCGGACCAGCTCGCCGGGCGGGTAGGTGTTGAGGACCTCGGCGGCGCTGATGCCGGTCGTCTGGTCCATGCGCATGTCCAGCGGCGCGTCCTGCGCGTACGCGAAGCCGCGGTCGGCCTCGTCGAGCTGCATGGAGGAGACGCCGAGGTCGAACAGGACGCCCTGGACGCGCGGGACGCCGAGGCGGTCCAGGACCTGGGGCAGCTCGTCGTAGACGGCGTGCACGAGGGTGGCGCGGTCCCCGTAGGGCGCCAGGCGCTCGCCCGCCAGCTTCAGCGCGGCCGGGTCGCGGTCGAGGGCGATCAGGCGGGCGGCCGGGAACGTGGCGAGCAGCGCCTCGCTGTGCCCTCCGAGGCCGAGCGTGCAGTCGACGACGACCGCGCCGGGCTCGGCGAGCGCGGGGGCGAGCATGTCCAGACACCGCTGGAGCATGACGGGTACGTGGCGATCGTTGCTGCTCATGCGCCTTCCGATGGGGTGGGCGGCAGGTGGGTCCCCCCGGCCGCTGGCTGGGGGAATGCCGCACGTACCGCTTGGTCCCCGCCCGCTCTGAAGGGGAAGTGGCCCTCCGACGACGGGGAAGTGCCGTCGGTGGACCGGTTGGAGCGGGAGGAGGCCGAGCCGTACGTGCAGATCGCACGCGAAAGATTCGGGATCCAAGGAGAGCGTCACGCCTCCCACTTCGCGCCACTTTAGTCCACTGCCGCGCGGGGTCAATCAACCGGTTCCGCGCGTCCCGCACCGGCCGCCGGGACGTTTTCGACGGGTTTTCGAAGGGGTCCCGAAGGAGTTCCGAAAGAGTCCCGAAGGAGTTGCGAAGGGTTCGGAGCGGCCCGGGAGAGCCGCGGGACGGGCCGGACGAGAGCCCGCGATCGGGACGAAAAGGTTGGTTTCACCCGATCGGCGGCGCCCGGCGGGGCGTGTGGAAAACCTCACAAGACGCCGTAGTGCCCCCCTATGCCCCGCTCTCACGTGCAGCCTTACCGGCCGGTGACCCTTACCGTGTTGCTATGTCGATACCTGCCTCGCAGTCGCTGCCCCCGTCCGCCGACAGCGCCGTGGCCCCCGCGGGCGGCACGGTCACCGACCGCCTCGTCGAAGCCAACAAGCAGTACGCCGCCGCCTTCACCGACCCGGGGATGGACGCCCGGCCCGTGCTCAAGGTCGCCGTCGTGGCCTGTATGGACGCCCGTCTGGACCTGCACGACGCGCTGGGCCTCTCGCTCGGCGACTGCCACACCATCCGCAACGCGGGCGGCGTCGTCACCGACGACATCATCCGCTCCCTGACGATCAGCCAGCGCGCGCTGGGCACCCGCTCGGTCGTGCTCATCCACCACACGGGCTGCGGCCTGCTGAGCCTGACCGAGGACTTCCGCCACGAGCTGGCGGCCGAGGTCGGCCAGCGGCCCAACTGGGCGGTCGAGGCGTTCAAGGACCTCGACGAGGACGTCCGCCAGTCCATCGAGCGGGTGCGGACCTCGCCGTTCCTGCTGCACACCGACGATGTGCGCGGCTTCGTCTTCGATGTGACGACGGGTCTGCTGCGGGAGGTCCACCCGACCGAGCCGAAGTAGGCGCCGGGAGGACGGCGGTGATCCGCGGCCGGGAGGCCGGGGTCCATGTCAGCGGGGCCGGGCGGTCCGTCCGTCCGGCCCTGTCGTTCGTGCTGTCCGGCGGGCGGGGCCGGGGTGTCGCCGCCCTGCGGTGTGGTGCCCCGGGCGGGTGTGCTGCCGTACGGCGCCGCCCGGCGCGCGAGTTATCCACAGGCCATGACGCGAAGCGGCGTGGACGGCGAGAATGCCTACGTGGCGTCGCGGCGGCCGAAGGGCCCGGCGGCGCACGACGGGGAGGGCCGGTCCGTACGGAGGACGTGCGCCCGCAGTCGGGTGTCCCGCGTTCCGCGGGGCGCGGGGAAGGGCCGAGGAGGGCCGGGTGACGACCTTTGACGAACAAGCGAGCCTTGGGGGTCCCCCCGCGCGGACGGAGCCGGGCGCGCGGGGCGATCTGACCACCACGGCGGAGCGGGTCCGCAGGTCGGTGGAGAGCGTGATCGAGGGCAAGCCGGAGGTCGTGCGGCTCGCGCTGACCGTGCTGCTCGCGGAGGGCCATCTGCTGATCGAGGACGTGCCAGGCGTCGGCAAGACGATGCTCGCCAAGGCGCTGGCCCGCTCCATCGACTGCTCGGTGCGGCGCATCCAGTTCACCCCCGACCTGCTGCCGTCGGACATCACGGGCGTGAGCGTCTTCGATCAGCAGCGCCGCGACTTCGAGTTCAAGCCCGGCGCGGTGTTCGCCCAGGTCGTGATCGGCGACGAGATCAACCGCGCCTCGCCCAAGACCCAGTCCGCGCTGCTGGAGTCGATGGAGGAGCGCCAGGTCACGGTGGACGGCCAGACGTACGGGCTGCCCGCCCCCTTCATGGTCGTCGCCACCCAGAACCCGGTCGAGATGGAGGGCACGTATCCGCTGCCCGAGGCTCAGCGGGACCGCTTCATGGCGCGCGTCTCGATCGGCTACCCGAGCCCGGACGCCGAGCTGCAGATGCTGGACGTGCACGGCGCCGCCTCGCCCCTGGAGGACCTCCAGCCGGTCGCGCACGCCGACGAGATACTGAAGCTGATCGACGCGGTCCGCACGGTCCACGTCGCCGAACCGGTGCGCAGATACGCGGTCGACCTGGTCGCCGCCACCCGCAGCCACCCCGAGCTGCGCCTCGGCGCCTCGCCGCGAGCGACGCTGCACCTGCTGCGCGCGGCGAAGGCCGCCGCGGCGCTGGCCGGCCGGGAGTACGCCCTCCCGGACGACCTGCAGGCGCTCGCGGTGGCGGTGCTGGCGCACCGGCTGCTGCCGACCGCGCAGGCCCAGCTCAACCGCCGTACGTCCGAGCAGGTCGTGGCCGAGATCCTGCGCCGCACCCCGGTGCCCGACCCCTCGGCGCAGTGGCCCCGGGCCCACGCGCCGCAGCCGCCCGGCCTGCGGGGGTACTGATGACGGCCGGGGGGATCGGGGGCGCGCCGGAGCGCGGCGGACTGCGGGCCGCCTTCGCGGGGCTGACGACGCGCGGCCGGTCCTTCCTGGCGGCGGGCGTGGCGGCCGCCGTGTGCGCGTACGCCCTCGGGCAGACGGACCTGCTCCGCGTCGGGCTGCTGCTGGCCGTCCTCCCCCTGGCGTGCGCGATCGTGCTGCACCGCACCCGCCACCGGGTCGCGGGCAGCCGGACCCTCTCCCCCGCCCGGGTGCCGGCCACCGCCGAGTCGCGGGTGCGGCTGCGGGTGGAGAACGTCTCGCGGCTGCCCACCGGCGTGCTGATGCTCCAGGACCGGGTGCCGTACGTACTGGGTCCGCGGCCGCGCTTCGTGCTCGACCGGGTCGAGGCGGGCGGCCGCCGGGAGGTGTCCTACCGGGTCCGTTCCGACCTGCGCGGGCGCTATCCGCTGGGGCCGTTGCAGCTGCGGCTCTCCGACCCGTTCGGGATGTGCGAGCTGACCCGCTCCTTCAGCGACCACGACACGCTGACGGTCGTGCCGCGGGTCGAACCGCTGCCGCCGGTCCGGCTCGCGGGCGAGGCGTCCGGGTACGGCGACGGCCGGCAGCGTTCGCTCGCCCTGGCCGGTGAGGACGACGTGATCCCCCGCGGCTACCGCCACGGCGACGACCTGCGCCGCGTCCACTGGCGCTCCACCGCGCGCTACGGCGAGCTGATGGTCCGTCGGGAGGAGCAGCCGCAGAAGGCCCATTGCACGGTCCTGCTCGACACCCGGCGCACGGCCCATCAGGGTGCCGGTCCCGACTCGGCGTTCGAGTGGGCGGTGTCGGGTGCCGCGTCGGCGGCCGTCCATCTTCTGGAGCGCGGTTTCTCGGTGCGTTTTCTGACCGACTCCGGCATGTCCGTGCCGGGCCCCGACGGGACCGGCGGCTGGGCGGGCGGCACCGAGTCCGCCGACACCGCCGGGCTCATGCTGGACACCCTGGCCGTGGTGGACCACTCCGACGAACCCGGTCTGGCGCGGGCGTACGACGTCCTGCGCGGCGGCAACGAAGGGCTGCTGGTGGCGTTCTTCGGCGATCTGGACGAGGAGCAGGCCGCGGTGGCCGGGCGGATGCGGCAGCGCAGCGGCGCCGCGGTCGCTTTCGTCCTGGACGGCGACGCCTGGTCGCGGGGCGCCGGGTTCCGCTCCACCGGTGGTCAGCCGCGGCTGCCGCTGGAGGAGCGGCTGCGGATGCTCCAGGAGGCGGGCTGGCGTGCGCTGCCGGTGCGGCCCGGCGACTCGCTGGCGGCACTGTGGCGGCAGGCGGACCAGGCGGGAGCCCAGCGGGGGCCGGCGGGCGGCGCTCCGGTGGCGAGTGCCTCGGGAGTTTTCGGTGCGGCCGACACGGCCGGGAGTTCCGGTACGGGTTCCGGTACGGCCGCGGGTTCCGGTACGGCTGGGGGCGCCGGGCCGGTTCCGGCACCGGGAAGCGGGGCGGCGACATGAGCGGGCGGGCACGGCTGACGGTCTGCGCGGCGGTGGCGACGCTGTGCGCGTCCTGCGCGCTGCTGCCGCTGGTGGACCCGGTCGGCTGGATGCTGCAGGCGGCGGTCCTGCTGACGATCGTGTCCGGGGTGGGGGCGCTGGCCCGCCGGGTGCCGCTGGCGCGGCCGCTGACGGTCGCGGCGCAGGCCGTGGTGGCGCTGCTGCTGCTCACCGTGCTCTTCGCGCACGACAAGGCGATTGCCCTGGTGCTGCCCGGCCCGGACGTCTTCGGGGAGTTCGGCGAGCTGGTGCAGGAGGGCGTCGCCGATGTCAGCCGGTATGCCATACCGGCTCCGGTGACGGCCGGCATCCGCCTGCTGCTGGTCGGCGGGGTGCTGGTGGTCGGCCTGGTCGTGGACGCGCTGGCCGTGACGTACCGCAGCGCGGCGCCCGCCGGGCTCCCGCTGCTCGCGCTGTATTCGGTGGCGGCGGGCCTCTCGCAGGGCAGCGCGGGCTGGCTGTGGTTCCTGATCGCGGGGGCCGGATATCTGCTGCTGCTCCTGGCCGAGGGCCGGGACCGGCTCTCGCAGTGGGGCCGGGTGTTCGGCGGCCGGAGCACCGGCTCCGGGAGGCCGGCGTTCTCCGGCGGGCAGAGTTACGCCGGCACGGCCGGCGGCCCGGCGCAGGCCCCGGTCCGTACGGGCCGCCGGATCGGCGCGCTGGTGCTGGGCGTCGCCCTGGTGGTGCCCGCGGTGCTGCCCTCGCTCGGCGGCGGGCTGCTGGGCCAGGCGGTGGCCGGCCGCGGCCCGGGCGGCGGAGGCGGCACGATCTCCGCGGTGAACCCGCTGGTGTCCTTGCAGAACAGCCTGAACCAGCCCGAGGACAAGCAGGTCCTCAACTACCGCACCACCGCCTCCGACACGCGTGACATGTACTTGCGCATCGTCGCCCTCGACCAGTTCGACGGCACGGCGTGGAAGCCGTCCGAGCGCGCCGTCAAGGACGTGCCGGACCGGCTGCCCACCCCCGCCGGGCTGAGCCCGGAGGTGGACGTCACCCCCGTCAACACGAGCGTTTCCACCGCCCCTTGGTACGCGCAGAACTGGCTGCCGCTCCCCTACCCCGCCTCCCGGGTGGACATCGCCGGGCGCTGGCGCTTCGAGCCGGAGGGCCGCACGCTGGTCGGCGACCGCGGGCAGAACACGCGCGGCGTGCAGTACCAGGTCGAGAGCCTGCTCGTCCGGCCCACCGCGCGCCAGTTGGCGGAGGCGCCCGCGCCGCCCGCCGAGCTGGCGCGCGAGTACACCGAGGTGCCGGACTCGCTGCCCCCGGTCGTGCGCGAGACCGCGAAGCAGGTGACGAAGGGCGCCGGCACGGCGTACGGCAAGGCCGTCCGCCTCCAGGACTGGTTCTCGCTCAACGGCGGCTTCACGTACAACACGGAGGTGCGGGCCGGCAGCGGCACGGAAGCCATCGCCCGGTTCCTGGAGCAGAAGGAGGGCTTCTGCGTGCACTTCGCCTTCTCCATGGCGGCGATGGCACGCACGCTGGGCATCCCCGCCCGGGTCGCGGTCGGCTTCACCCCCGGCACCCGGCAGAGCGACGGCTCGACCTCGGTCGGTCTCAAGGACGCCCATGCTTGGCCCGAGCTGTATTTCGAAGGCACCGGCTGGACGCGCTTCGAGCCGACGCCGAGCCGGGGCACACTGCCCGACTACACCCTGGCCGACACCCCGTCCCACGGCGGTACGAACGTCCCGGCACCGCAGCCGTCGCGCTCGGCGGCGGAGCCCGCCGGGCCGTCCCCCGCGCAGAGTTGCGCCCCCGCCGAGCGGCGCGTCGGCCCCTGCTGGACGCCGCCCGCGCAGTCGGCGAACGGCCCGGCGAAGGGCGGGCCGTCGCCGTGGACCGTCACCTTGTTCATCGTCGGCGCCCTGGTCCTGCTCGCGTTGCCGGTGCTGCCGCTGCTGTGGCGGCTGCGGGCCCGCGCCCGGCGCCTCGGCGGCGGCCGTCCGGGGCCGGTCGCCGCCGCCACGGGTCTCCGCACGGCCCACCTCGAACCGGACGGCCCCGGCTGGGGCCACGGCGGTGCGCCGGAGTCCCGGAGCGGCATACCGGCCGGGACCACGCGCACGCTCGCGGCCTGGCAGGAACTGGTCGATTCCGGCTGGGACTACGGCATCCTGCCGGACGAATCGCTCACCCCGCGCAAGGCTGCGGAGCGCATCGTGCGGATAGGCGAGTTGCGGGGTCCGGCGGCGGAGGCGGCCCACCGGGTCGCGGCCTCGGTGGAGCAGGTGCTGTACGCACCGCACCCGCACCCGGAGCCCGGCCTCGCCGACGAGGTACGCCGCGTCCGTACCGGCCTGCACGACGCCGCGTCCCGGCATCTGCGCCTGCGCGCGCTGCTGGTCCCCCGCTCCGCCGCCCGGGCCCTGTGGACCCTCTCGTCCCGCTGGTCCGCCTTCCTCACCCGCTGCGCCATGAGCCCACCGGCCACCGCGGCGCGCAGGGCGGCGGGCGCCCTGCGGCTGTCCCGGGAGCGGACGTAGGGGCACGGCGGCAAGGCGCGGAGAGCGGAGCGGAGGCTGCGGAGAGCAGGACGGAGGCCAAGGAGAGCAGGGCGGAGGATAACGGTAAACGCCAGGCTGCGTACCGAGGTGACAGCGGCTTGACGGCGGGCACCTGGCACGCAGCCGCGGATGCAAAGAGCGGAGCGGTCCCGGGGCATCGGCGGGATCGACCGACCCGTCACCGGACGCGAAAACGTGAAAAGCGGCCGTCCGGACACCGGACGGCCGCGATAGCCGGGTTTTCGGGCGTGGCAGGGCGAGTAGGAGGTCGGTGGGCCGGTCAGTGGCCCTGTTCGTCGCGGCGGCGCTGCCAGCGGCTCTCGATCCGGTCCATCATCGAGCGGCGCTGCCTGGCCTGGCGCCGGGCCGGACCGCCACCGGGTCCCGCGCGGCCACCCGCCGTGGCCTGCTGTTCTCCCGGCTTGGGCGCCTTGCGCCAGCCGGTGACCGCGAGCACCGCGCAGCCGAGCATCACGAGGAAGCCGACCACGCTGATCCAGATCTGCTGGGCGACCATACCGGCCATGAGGAGCGCGATACCTACCAGGAAGCCCGCGACCGCTTGGTAGACCCGTCGCCGGGTGTACGTACGCAGCCCGCTTCCCTCAAGCGCTGTCGCGAACTTCGGATCTTCGGCGTACAGCGCTCGCTCCATTTGCTCGAGCATGCGCTGCTCGTGCTCCGAGAGCGGCACGGAGTCCTCCTACTCGTCGGTCGCGGGGGGCGACCGGGTGCGACCCTTTCAGGATAGGCAGGGAATCGCCCCCGTGAAACCCGCCCCTCTACGCCAATTCACCGCCCGGGCCGCCACGGCGGTCGGTGGTGCCTGCAGCCTGCATTCCCCACCCGCCGATCCGTCATGCCGGACGTTGTACCCCGATCATACGGGGCGAAGCGGCTGATCGGGTGGCCTGTGGCCGACTGCACGCGCAGCGTGAGCGGCCCGGGACGGTCAGCCCCGCTCGGCGAGCACGTGCAGCTGGGTGGCGACCGAGTGGAACGCGGGGTTCTCGGCGGCGGCTGCCTCCAGTTTCAGCAGGGCGTCCATGGCGCCGGGCTCGGTGTCCACGAGCACGCCGGGCACCAGGTCGGCGAAGACCCGTACGCCGTGCACACCGCTGACCTTCAGGCCGGTGTCCGAGACCAGTCCGGTGAGCTGCTCGGCGGTGAAGCGCCGGGGCACCGGGTCCCCCTCGCCCCAGCGGCCCGCCGGGTCCGCCAGGGCGGTCCTGGCCTCGGTGAAGTGGCCCGCCAGGGCGCGGGCGAGCACGGCGCCGCCCAGTCCGGCGGCGAGCAGGCTCAGGGTGCCGGCCGGGCGCAGCGCGCCGACCGCGTTGCGCACGCCCTCGGCCGGGTCGTCGACGTACTCCAGCACGCCGTGGCACAGCACGGTGTCGTAGCCGCCGGGCTCGACCACGTCGAACAGCCCGTGGGCATCCCCCTGTACCGCGCGCACCCGGTCGGCGACGCCCGCTTCGGCGGCTCGCCGCTCCAGGGCGAACAGGGCGTTGGGGCTGGGGTCCACGACCGTGACGCGGTGGCCGAGGCGGGCGACCGGCACGGCGAAGTTGCCCGTACCGCCGCCGGTGTCCAGGACGTCGAGGACGTCCTGACCGGCGGCCGCGGCCCGGCGCTCCAGGGCCTCTACGAGAACCTCCCAGACCACGGCGGTACGAAGGGATGCGCGCGGGCGCAGCGGGTCAGACACGGCGGGTGGCTCCTCGACGGGGGCATGGAACTGATGGGTACCACCCTAATGGGACGCGCGGGGGCGGCCCGGCCGCCTGACACCGGACGACCAGGCCGGACGTCCAGTCCGGACGTCCAGTCCGGACACCCGGGCCGGACACCAGGCCGCCCCCGGCCGGACCGGACGCCCCGCCCGCCACCTCACCGCCCCACCCCTCACCCCGCCCGCTGGGACGGCAGCGTCGGCTGGAGGAGCAGCATCCGTTCCACCAGGCGCAGGAACATCGCCACGTCGCGGATCAGGTCGTCGGCGTCGCGCGGGCCGGCCGCGCCGGCTATGCCCGCCTCGGCGCGGGCGCGGCGCTGGGCGCCGGAGGCGAACAGGGCGCTCCACTCGGCGAGTTCGGGAGCGACCTCGGGCAGCACCTCCCAGGCGCTGCGGATGCGCTGCCTGCGGCGCAGGCTCGGCTCGGGGCGGCCGCGCACGGCGAGGACGGCGGCCGCGGTGCGCAGCGCGGCGAGGTGGGCGGTGGCATAGCGCTCGTTGGGGGTTTCCAGGTCGCGGGCTTCGTCGATACCGCGCTGGGCCTGGGCGAGCAGGTCGAGGGCGGCGGGCGGCGCCGCCGCCCGGCGCAGGACGGGGTGGACATCGCCCGGAGGGCCGTACGCCGCGGAGCTGCCCGCGGCCGAACTGGCTGCCATGACGAACCTCCTGTCGTCGCATCACGGTTCGGGACCGTATGGGGCCATCGTGCGGCACACCACTGACAATCGGCTCTGACCTGCTCTTTCCCTGCGTCGGCCGGGTAATTCGGGGAGATCGCGGCTTACCCGGGAAAGCGGGCGGACGGGCGGGACCCCCTTGCGGAGACATGACAAGACTGCGCATACTTTTTGCACTGACTGGTCAGTTCAAAGGAGGGGATCGTGCACAGCACCCCGCACGGGGCCGCCGTCACCGCCACGGGACTCGGCGTCGAGGGCCCCCGCGGCTGGGCCTTCCGGGACATCGGCCTCACGGCCGGGCCGGGCTCGCTGATCGCCGTCGAGGGCCCGTCCGGTTCGGGACGCACCTGCCTGCTGCTCGCGCTCACCGGCCGGATGACGCCCTCCACCGGTACGGCCGAGGTCGCCGGGCTGCCGCTGCCCCGGAAGATGGCGGCGGTACGGGCGATCACCGCACTGGCCCACGTACCCGGTGTCACGGATCTCGAACCTGCCCTCACCGTGGCCGAGCACCTGCGTGAACGCACCCTGCTCCAGCACCGGTTCGGCGACTCCCTGCGCGCGCTGCTGCGACCGCGCCGGGAGCGTACCGCGTCGGCCCGCGCCCGTACCGACGCGGCCCTGGAGGCGGCCGGTCTGGACGTGCAGGCCCTACCCAAGGGCGTACGGACGGCCGTACGCGACCTGGAGCGCGCGGAAGCGCTGCGCCTTTCGATCGCCCTGGCGCTGGTCGGCAGGCCCCGTCTGCTCGCCGTCGACGACACCGACATGAAGCTCTCCGACGCCGAACGCGCGGACATCTGGGCGACGCTGCGCGCCCTGGCGGAGTCCGGGACGACCGTCCTCACGGTGTGCAGCCAGGCGCCCGAGGGCGCGGTCGTGGTGCGTACCGGCGCGCGCGGCAAAGAAAGCACCGGCCCGGTCACCCGCGACGACGAGAAGGGGGCGGCGGATGCGCTCGCCGAGGCTGGCCGCGCTTGAGCTGAAGCGGTTCGGGAGGGGCAGGCTGCCGATGGCGGCGCTGATCGCCCTCCTCCTGCTGCCGCTCCTGTACGGCGCGCTCTATCTGTGCTCCTTCTGGGACCCGTACGGGCGCCTGGACAAGATCCCGGTCGCGCTCGTCAACGAGGACACCGGCGCGGAGGTCAAGGGCAAGAAGGTCGCGGCAGGTGACAGCATCGTGGACGGGCTGCGCGACAGCCACACCTTCGACTGGCACCGGGTGAGCGCCCAGGAGGCGGACCGGGGTGTCGAGGACGGCTCGTACTACCTGTCGCTGACCGTTCCCGCGGACTTCAGCAAGCGGGTCGCGTCCAGTGCGGGTGACCACCCGGAAACCGGCGCTCTGCAGGTGCGCACGAACGACGCCAACAACTACATCGTCGGGCAGATCTCCCGCACGGTCTTCTCCGAGGTGCGCGCGACGGCATCCGCCAAGTCCTCGCGCAGCTTCTACGACAACATCTTCGTCTCCTTCTCGACGCTGCACGACAAGACGCAGCAGGCCGCGGACGGCGCCGGCAAGCTCACGGACGGCATCGGGCAGGCCCAGGACGGCACCGGAAAGCTCAAGGACGGCCTCGGTACGGCGAAGAACGGCAGCGGCACCCTGGCCGACGGCCTGAAGGACCTCGACGCGGGCGCCGGCCGGCTCTCCACGGGCACCGCCGAACTCGCCCGGGGCGCGGCCGCCGCCTCTCGGGGCGCGGACCAGCTGGCCGGCGGTTCCGGCCAGGTCGCCCAGGGCACCCAGCAGCTGGCCGACAAGGTCAACGGGGTGGCGGCGGAGGTGGGCCCGTTCGTCCGGGCGCACGGCAAGGAGATCGGCCGGGTCGCCCGGGTCGTCGCCGACGGCGCCCGGGCCGTACGCGAGAACCTGGACAAGCTGCCGCGTGCCGCCGACGCGGGCGCCAAGCTGTCCCGGGGGATGGCCGACCACCTCGCGGCCTTCTACCGGCAGCGCTGCGGGGACGCGGCCCGGCCCGACGCCTCCTGCGCCGAGCTGAAGCAGCTCAAGGAGCAGGCGGCGCTCGCGGCGGCCAAGGCCGAGGAGATCAGCGGCTACGTACACGACCAGAAGAACCTCGACCGCCTCGCCCGCGACCTGGACTCGCTGCACCGCCTGGCGGACGAGCTGGCGCGGCGCGGCCCGACCCTCGGCGCCGACCTGGACGCCGCCGTCAAGAAGATCAACCAGCTCAACGCGGGCGCCCATCAGGTCTCCGCGGGCGCCGGCAAGCTGGCCGCCGGAACCGGGAAGCTGGCGGACGGCGCGGGGCAGGCGGCCGACGGCGCCCGCAAGCTGCACGACGGTGCCGGACGCGCCGCCTCCGGCGCGGACGACCTCGACCGGGGCGTCGGCAAGCTGAAGGACGGCGCGCAGACCCTGTACAGCGGCATGTACAAGCTCTCGGACGGCTCGCAGAAGCTGTCCGGCGGCCTGCACGACGGCGTTCGGCAGATCCCCGACTACGGCAAGCAGGACCGGGACGCCCGTACGCGCGTCATGTCCGACCCCGTGCAGCTCGCCTCCCAGGCGGCGCACCGCGCGCCCAACTACGGCACCGGTTTCGCCCCGTACTTCATCCCGCTCTCCCTCTGGGTCGGCGCGATGGTCGCCTACATGCTGATCCCACCGCTCAACCGGCGCGCGCTCGCCATGGGGGCGGGCGCCTGGCGGATCGCGGTCTCCGGATGGCTGCCGGTGTTCGCCCTGGGGGTCCTCCAGACGGCCGCCCTCATGACCGTGCTGCGCTTCGGGCTCGGCCTCCACATGGAGCGGGCGGCCGGCACGGTCGGGTTCCTGCTGCTGGCCACTGCCTGCTTCGCGGCGATCGTGCAGTGGCTCAACGCCCGCTTCGGACCGGCCGGCCGCATCCTGGTGCTGGCGCTGCTGATGCTCCAGCTGACGTCGGCGGGCGGTACGTACCCGGTGCAGACCAGTCCCGGCTTCTTCAACGCGATCCACCCGTTCCTGCCGATGACCTACATCGTGGAGGGGCTGCGGCGGCTCATCACGGGCGGTGACCTGACGCCCGTGTGGCAGGGCAGCGCGGTGCTGCTCGCCTTCACGGCGGCGGCGCTCGCGCTCACCGCCTGGGCGGCGCGCGGGAAGCAGGTCGTACGGCTGAAGGACCTCCACCCGGAGCTGAGCCTGTGAGCGCGCGGGCCGCCGGGGGCGGCACAATCACCCCCATGGACAGCTCCAGCACGCGCCGTCAGACCACCCGGCGCAAGCTCTTCGAGGCCGCGGTCACGCTCATCGCCGAACAGGGCTTCTCCTCCACGACCGTGGACGAGATCGCCGAGCGGGCGGGGGTCGCGAAGGGCACCGTGTACTACAACTTCGCGAGCAAGAACGAACTCTTCGAGGAGTTGCTGCGGCACGGCATCGAGCTGCTGGCCACCTCCCTCCAGGAGGCCGCGGACGGGGCCGCGGACCGGGGCGGCTCCCGGGTGGACGCGCTGGACGCGATGATCCGGGCCGGGCTGGACTTCATCGCCCGCTACCCGGCGCTGACCCAGCTGTACGTGGCCGAGCTGTGGCGGACCAACCGGGCCTGGCAGTCCACGCTGATGGTGGTGCGGGAGCGGGCGATCACGGTCGTGGAGGGCGTGCTCCGGGAGGCGGTGGCGGGCGGCGAGCTGAGCGAGGACATCGACATCCCGCTGACCGCGTCCGCGCTGTTCGGGATGGTGCTGGTGGCGGCGCTGGACTGGCAGTCCTACCAGCCGCACCGGTCGATCGACGACGTGCACGCGTCCCTGTCACGCCTGTTGCAGGGCCGGGTGAGCGGGCACCCGTAGGCGCCCCGCGCATACGGGAGCGGCGGTGGCCGGCATCATCTGCCGGCCACCGCCGCCGTCGTACCGGCGCGCTGCCCCGGAGCGGATCGTTCCCCCGGCGATCCGTCCAGGACAGCGCTTCCCCCGTGGGGCCCCGTACCCCCGTGCACTCCCCATGTGGAGCCCCCGTGCTCCCCCGTCACGTCCGGGCTGCCGTGCCGTTCCGCCGCCCCGTGTCGGCGGTGCCGGCCCGGCTTCCCTTCCGTGGCCCCCACTCTTCCGTCCGCCCAGGTGGCGGCCCATCCGCGTACCTACTCATCTCAGGGACTGAGTACGGATACTCAAACCTGAGCACCGACGCGCAGCGGCTGGCTACGATCTCCTGCGTGTCTGTACTCCCTCTCGTCTTCACCAGCGGCTGGGCCAGCGGCATCAACGCCTACGCCGTCGTCCTGATGCTCGGCGTGCTCGGGGCGACCGGCGTCGCCGACGAGGTGCCCGAGGCCCTGCAGCGTCCCGATGTGCTGATCGTCGCGGGGGTGCTCTTCCTGTGCGAGGCCGTCGCCGACAAGATCCCGTACGTGGACTCGGTGTGGGACGCCGTGCACACGGTGATCCGGCCGGTGTCCGGCGGGGTCGTGGCGGCCCTGCTGGCCGGTCACGACGGGTCGCTGCCGCAGCTGGCGGCGGGCGCGGTGGGCGGTTCCAGCGCGCTGGTGAGCCACCTGGTCAAGGCGGGCACGCGGATGGCGGTGAACACCTCGCCCGAACCGGCCAGCAACTTCGTGCTGAGCACGCTGGAGGATTTGGGGGTCGCGGGCATCGTCGTCTTCGCGGTGTTCCATCCGGTGGCCGCGGCGGTCATCGCCGGGGTGCTGCTGGTCGGCGGCATCCTGCTGGTGGTGTTCCTGTGGTCCCGGGTACGGCGCTTCCTGCGGCGCAGGAAGCAGCGGCGCGAGGAACGGCGGGTGGCGGCGGCGCGCGGGGCGGGGACGCCGGTGGGCTGAGCCGCGGCGCGGCCGGACGGGCCCGGGCCGGGGCGCCGGGGCGCCGGGGCGCGAGCCCAGGTCGGAGGCAGGCCGCGGTCGGATTGTCAGTGCCGCCGGATAAAGTCGCAGGCATGGCACGGATTGCGGTGATCGGCGCCGGGATGGGCGCGATGGCGGCCGCCGCCCGGCTGGCCGTCGCGGGCCACCGGGTGGCGGTGTACGAACGTAGCGGCACGTACGGCGGCGCGGTGCGCCGCTTCGAGCGCGCGGGCTTCGGCTTCGACACCGGCCCCGGTCTGCTGCACCTCCCGGCCGTCTACCGCGACCTGTTCGTCAAGACCGGCCGCGAGCCGCTGGAGAGCGTGCTGGAGCTGTCCCAGGTCGATCCCGCCGCCCGCCATGTCTTCGCGGACGGCACCGCCGTCTCGCTGCCGAACGCCTCCCGGGCCGGCGTCCTCGCGGCGCTCGACGGCGCGCTGGGCGCGGGCGCCGGTGAGCGCTGGAGCGACTTCCTGGGCCGCGCCCGCGAGGCCTGGGACCGCACCCGCCGGCCGCTGCTGGAGGAGCCCCTGTGGCCCGACTGGCAGGTGCTGGGGCGCGACCCGTATCCGGCGCTGCCCAGGCGCGGCCTGTTCGGACGGCGCAGGCCCGTGGCGGACGGCACCCTCGCCGAGGTGGCCCGCCACGAGCTGAAGGACCCCCGGCTGACCGCCCTCCTGGAGAGCTACGCCGTGGCGTACGGCTTCGACCCGCGCACCGCCCCCGCGAGCGCCGCGGTCCTGCCGTACATGGAGCAGACTTTCGGAAGTTGGTATCCGCGCGGCGGTATGCGGGCGCTGGCGGACGCGCTGTACGAGCGCTGCCGGGCTCGGAAGGTGGAGTTCACCTTCGGCGCGGAGGTCACGCGCATCGTCCAGGCGGACGGCCGGGCGGCCGGCGTCGAGCTGCGCGACGGGGGCTGCGCCGAGGCGGACACGGTGGTCGCGGGCATCGCCCCCGACCGGCTGACGGCGCTCCTGAAGGGTGCCGAGCCGTGGGGCGCGGACGACGTACGGCCCTCGGCGGACGAGCGCCGCCGGGTGCCCGGACGGTTCACGGTCGCGCTCGCGCTGCGCGGCCCCCGCCCGGCGGACGCGGCGCACCGCACGGTGGTCCACGCGGCCGACCCCGCCGCCGAGTTGGCAGCCGTCTTCGGCGCGGGCCCGGGCACGCTGTGCGACCGCCCGACGGTGACGGTACTGCGCCCGGACGATCCGGCGTCCCGGCCCGACGACGGCCACGAGGCGGTGACGCTGAGCGCCGCGGTCGCGCCGTACGGAGACCTGGCGCGGTCCCCCGCCCCGGCCGGGACCGGCGCACCGGCCGCGACGGCCGAGCCCCGAAGTGACGCGCAAGGGGCGGCAGTTGAGGAGACGGCCGCACAGGCGGCAGCCGCCGACCGGCTGATCGAGACCGCCGGAGCGGCGATACCCGGGCTGCGGGAGCGGGTGCTGTGGCGGGCCGTGCTGCCGCCCGCCGAGGGCGAGTCGGTGCCGGGCCCGGCGCTGGCCGGTGCCGGGGGACGCTTCCTGCGCCCCGCCAACCGCACCCGCATACCGGGGCTGTACGCGGTCGGCGGCTGGACGCACCCCGGCGGCGGGCCGGCACATGCCGGGATGTCCGGTGCCCTCGTCGCGGGCCTGATCGTGAACGGGGACGACTGGCGCGGCTCCCGGTGACCGGGCCGCGCCGGGCCCCTCAGTAGCGGTACTGCTGCCCGTCGAAGCCCTGGTTCTGCGGGGGCTGGTAGGGCGGGTACGGCTGCTCGGCGGCGGGCTCGTTGCCGCGCTGCTGGGGGACCCACACCCCGCCGGGCGGCGTCTCGCCGTACGAGGCCTGCGCCGGGTCCTGCACGCCGGTGTACTGCTGCCCCGGGTAGGCCGGCGAGCCCCCGAAGGCGTCGGGCTGTTCGTACGGGTCGTACTGCCCGGCGTACTGCTGCGAGCCCAGGTAGGGATCGGCGTAGGGCACCTGCTGGCCATGCCGGTCCGGCCCCTGGCTGTGGCCCTGGTCGTGGGCCTGACTCTGGTCCTGGCTGTGGTCCTGGCCGGTGCCGTAAGCGCTGTAGTGGTCGGCGTAGGCGTCCTGCCCGCCCTGGGCGGCGGCGCCCCCGTAACCGCCGTCGTAGCCGTAGCCGCCCTGGCCGTAGTCCTGGTAGCCGTCGTACGCGGCATAACCGGGCTGCTGCGGGCGCGCGTCGGAGCTGTATATGCCGTACTGGCCGGTTTCCTCGGGGATCGGCTGGGGCGCGTAGACCTCGGCGGGGTCGGCACCCGCGTAGCCGTCGTGGGCTCCCGGCCCGGCCGGGAAGCCGTCCTGCGGGGCGAAGGGGTCCGTGCCGCCCTGCGGGGCGAAGGGGTCCGTGCCGTCGTACGCGGCCGGGCCGGCCACCGGCGCCGGGGCCGGGCCGCCGTCCGCTCCCCCGGCTCCCGCGCTCTCCATGACCGAGGTGGCTTCCAGATCGGAGACATGGAGCGTCGGACCGGCGGCCGCGGCCCGGCCGCCGCCCTTGGCCCGGCGCCGACGGTTGTCGCCGCGCTTACCGCTGTCGCCCCGCTTGCCGGCGTCACCGCGCTTGCCGCGCAGCGCCCAGCCATCGGAGTACCCGCTGCGGAAGGAGAGCGTGACGTAGGTCTGTCCGACGGCGAAGGCGATCGCGCCCACCGCTATGACGATCACCGACGGAATGACGACACCGACGACCACGCCGAGGAAGCCGGTGAAGGCCAGCAGCCGCCACTGCAGCCGGGCCTTGTACTGGAGCAGCACTTCGCCGAGGAGCCAGAGCGCGACACAGGCAAATGCGATGTACAGGACCACCAAGCCCATATACGCCCCTCTTCCGCCGCTCCACAGACGGCGTGGTGCGGCAAACCGCCGTCAGGACTGCTGGTGCAGCCCCAGGTTCTCGTAGATTTCCAGCGTCGCCGTGGAGTGGTTCAGGGTAATGAAGTGCAACCCGGGACTTCCCTCGGCCATCAGGCGCGCGCACAGCTGTGTCGCGTACTCGATGCCAATGGAGCGTACAGCCGCCGGGTCGTCCTTGACGGCGAGGATGCGCTCGGCCAGCTCGGGCGGGAAAGCCGCGTTGCTGAGCTGCGCGAACCGCTCGATCTGGCGGACGTTGGTGACCGGCATGATCTCCGGGATGATGGGCGTCTCGCAACCCGCCGCGGCGACCCGGTCGCGCAGCCGCAGATAGTCCTCGGCGTAGAAGAACATCTGGGTGATGGCGAAGTCCGCACCGGCCCGGCACTTGTCGACGAAGTGCCGTACGTCGGTGTCCCAGTCCGTCGAGCGCGGGTGCATCTCCGGGAAGGCGGCCACGCCGACGCAGAAGTCGCCGGACTCCTTGATCAGCCGGACCAGTTCGGCGGCGTACAGCACGCCTTCGGGGTGCTGGATCCAGTCGCCCATCGGGTCGCCGGGCGGGTCGCCGCGCAGCGCGAGCATGTTGCGGATGCCGGCGTCGGCGTACTGCCCGATGATGTTGCGCAGGTCGGCCAGCGAGTGGTTGACGGCGGTCAGGTGGGCGACCGGGGTCAGGGTGGTGTCGGTGGCGATCCGCTCGGTGGCGCGCACGGTGCCTTCGCGGGAGGTGCCGCCCGCGCCGTAGGTCACCGAGACGAAGGTCGGCGCGACGGCCTCGATGCGGCGGATGGCGTTCCACAGCGTCCGCTCGCCCTTCTCCGTCTTCGGGGCGGCGAACTCGAACGAATACGACTGCTTGCCGGAAGCGAGCAGGTCACGCACGGTCCGTGCGCGATCAGTCCTGGTGGAAGCTGTGCCAAGGGCCATACGTGCAGATTATCCACCGGTGCGGCGCACACCAACCAGCCCCGACGAAATGCCCGGATAGCCGCATTCCGGTCCACGCCTTGGACACCGGCCGGCCATCTCGCGTCCAGCCGGGGTGCTCACCCGCCGTACGCGCGCACCCGCTTCGCCAGGTCGGCGGCGGCGGCGCCCGGGTCCTCGGCCTCGGTGATCGCCCGTACGACGACGACCCGGCGGGCGCCCGCGGCCAGCACCTCGTCCAGGTTGCCCGCGTCGATGCCGCCGATCGCGAACCAGGGGCGCTCGGGGCGCCGGGCGGCGGTGTACCGGACGAGGTCGAGTCCGGGGGCGTGGCGGCCGGGCTTGGTGGGGGTGGGCCAGCACGGGCCGGTGCAGAAGTAGTCCACGCCGGGCTGGGCCAGCGCGGCGTCCACCTCGGCCTCGGCGTGGGTGGACCGGCCGATCAGCACGTCGTCGCCGAGGATCGCGCGGGCGGCGGGCACCGGCAGGTCGCCCTGGCCCAGGTGCAGCACGTCCGAGCCGATGGCGTGCGCGACGTCGGCGCGGTCGTTGACGGCGAGGAGCTTGCCGTGCCGACGGCAGGCGTCCGCGAAGACCTCCAGGTGGGCCAGCTCCTCGCCGGCCTCCATGCCCTTGTCGCGCAGCTGCACGATGTCCACGCCCGAGGCCAGCACCGCGTCCAGGAACGGTTCGAGGTCGCCCTGGCGCCTGCGGGCGTCCGTGCACAGGTAGAGCCGGGCGTCGGACAGGGCGTGGCGTGCGGTGGTCATCGGGCGGGTCCCCCCAGGTCTCGGCGTACGGGCCGGGCCTTCCGGCCCGTACGCCCTCATGGTGCGAAGACGGTCGCTGCCGCGGGTGCGGCGGCGACGGCGAACGGCCGCGCCAAGCGGCCGTGTGCGGCAGGTGTGCGGCTAGACGGCGAGCGCCTGGGCCCGGCGCTTCACCTCCGTACCGCGGTTCTCACGCAGGGCCTGGGCGGGGGTGCCGGGCAGGGTCTCGTCGGCGGTGAAGAGCCACTCCAGCATCTCCTCGTCGGCGAAGCCGTCGTCCCGCAGGAGCGTGAGCGTCCCGACGAGGCCCTTGACGACCTTGCCGTCCTTGATGAAGTCGGCCGGCACATGAAGGGCACGGTTCTCGCCACGGCGCACCGCGATCAGCTGGCCCTCCTTCACCAGCTGCCGCACACGCGTCACCTCGACACCGATCAGCTCGGCGATGTCGGGGAGGGTGAGCCAGGCGGGAACGAGTCCATCGATCTTTGCGTCAATCTCGGTCACGGGACAAGCCTGCCACCTCCCACTGACAGCCGGTAGCGGGGCATCGCCATCGGTGCAGGCAGGCACCCGTACGAGACCCCGGCCGGACCGCCGCACGAGCCCCCGGCCGAGCCCGTCCCCGGGCCTCAGACCGCCGCCGACTTCAGCGGTACGGACGCGTCCGCGGCCAGCCGCCGGTCCAGCGCCGCGCCCCGCTCGATGAGCTTGCGGCCCTGCGCCAGGTCGCGCGGCCGGCCCACCGCCAGGAGCGCGACGAGCACGCCGTCGCGCAGCCAGATCACCGACCAGGCCGCGCTCTCCGGGTCGCCCCGCCAGATCGTCTCGTCGGCGCCGGTGTGGTGCCCGGCGTACTGCACGAAGCGGCCGAACTGCTCGGACCAGAAGTACGGGACCGGGTCGTAGACCGGGCCCTCGGCCTCGCCGCGGGCGATGGTGGCGGCGACCGTGCGCGGGCCCTGGAGGGCGTTGTCCCAGTGGTGGACGAGCAGGCGGCTGCCGTAGCGGGCGGACGGGAAGGAGGCGCAGTCGCCGACCGCGTACACGTCGGGCAGCGAGGTGCGCAGCCGCTCGTCGGCCAGCACGGAGCGGTCCTCGGGCGACAGCTCGACGCCCGAGCCGGCCAGCCAGGCCGTCGCGGGACGGGCGCCGATGCCGACCACGACCGCGTCGGCGTCGAGCGTCGCGCCGTCGGCGAGCGTGACCGTGCCCTCGGTGAGGGCGGCGACCCGGGCGTTGATGCGCAGCTGCGCGCCGCTGTCCGCGTACCAGGCCGCCATGGGGGCGGCGACCTCGGCGGGCAGCGCCCCGGCGAGCGGCCGGTCGGCGGCCTCGACGACGGTCACCCGGCAGCCCGCCTCGCGGGCCGCGGTGGTGAACTCCGCGCCGATCCAGCCCGCGCCGACCACCACCACCTCGCGCTGTCCGGCCAGCACGGGACGCAGCCGTTCGGCGTCGTCGATGGTGCGCAGCACATGTACGTCCGGCAGGCCGTCACAGCCGGGCAGGGTGACCGGTTCGGCACCGGTCGCGATCACCAGGTGGTCGTACGGGACCGGTCCGGCCTCGGTCTCGACCACCTTCGAGGCGGCCGCGAGTCCGGTGGCGTGCCGGCCCAGGAGCAGGTTGATGCCGAGCGCCTCGAAGTCCACGTCGAAGGTGGAACCGTCGGCCTTGCCGAGCAGTACGGCCTTGGACAGCGGCGGGCGGTCGTACGGCCGGTGCGGCTCGTCGCCGAGCATCGTGATCACCCCGCGCCAGCCCTGTTCGCGCAGGGCTACGGCGGTCTGCACACCGGCCAGGCCGGCGCCGACGATGACCGCGCGCCGGGCGCGTTCGGCGGCGCGCTCGGCGGGTTCGCCGTCCCGGCGCGCGCGGGCGGGGTCCTGTGGCTGCGTCTGCTCGGTCACCCGATCACTGTAGGACGGCGTGTCGCGCGACCCCGAGATCCGCGCAACGAGATCTATGACACAACGTCACGGCCGGTCACCCTCGGGTGGCCGGGCGGCCACCCGTGATCCGGCCCCCGTTCCCCGGCCCGACGGTCCCTTACGGCGCGTCGGCGGCCCGTACTAGGGTTGCGGGGAACGCACTCGCGGGAGCCCGGACGCACCGGGCTGAGAGGGAGGCTGCTGCGGCCTCCGACCGTACGAACCTGATCCGGGTCATGCCGGCGAAGGGAGGGGCTGGACGCCCATGCATCCATCCGCACAGCCGTCTGTACGGACCTCGGTGCCCACTTCGGTACCGGCGTCCCCGGACGTGCTCGTCATCGGCGGCGGCATCATCGGCCTGGTCACGGCCTGGCGGGCGGCCCAGCGCGGGCTGCGCACCGCCGTCGCCGACCCGGCGCCCGGCGGCGGCGCCGCCCAGGTCGCGGCCGGCATGCTGGCCGCCGTCACCGAACTGCACTACGGCGAGCAGACACTGCTCGGCCTCAACCTCGCCTCGGCGCGCCGCTATCCGGACTTCGCCGCGGAGCTGTCCGAGGCGAGCGGCCGGGACCTCGGCTACCGCCGGTGCGGCACGCTGGCCGTCGCGCTGGACGCCGACGACCGCGCCTACCTGCGCGATCTGCACGCCCTCCAGCGCCGCAGCGGGCTGGACTCCGAGTGGCTGAGCGGGCGCGAGTGCCGGCGCCTGGAGCCGATGCTCGCGCCGGGCGTGCGCGGCGGACTGCGCGTGGACGGGGACCACCAGGTCGACCCGCGCCGGCTGGCCGCCGCGCTGCTCGCCGCCTGCGAGCGGGCCGGGGTCGCCTTCCACCGCACCACCGCGGAGCGGCTGACCGTCGGGCAAGACCGTGCCACCGGCGCCGAACTGGCCGACGGGAACCGGATCGCGGCCGGGCAGGTCGTGCTCGCCGCGGGCAGCCGGAGCGGGCGGCTGGCGGGCGTCCCCGAGGACGTGCTGCCGCCGGTCCGGCCGGTCAAGGGCCAGGTGCTGCGGCTGCGCATGCCCGGCGGGCTGCCCGGCGGCGTACCGTTTCTGTCCCGCACCGTACGGGCCGTGGTGCGCGGCGGCCCGCTCTACCTCGTACCGCGCGAGGACGGCGAACTGGTCGTCGGCGCCACCACCGAAGAGCTCGGCTGGGACACCACGGTCACCGCGGGCGGGGTCTACGAACTGCTGCGGGACGCCCACGAGCTGGTGCCCGGTATCACCGAGCTGCCGCTGGTCGAGACCCGCGCCGGGCTGCGCCCCGGCTCGCCCGACAACGCGCCGCTGCTCGGCCCGACCGCGCTGCCCGGCCTCCTGCTGGCCACCGGCCACCACCGCAACGGAGTGCTGCTGACGCCCGTCACCGGCGACGTGCTGGCGGCGGCGCTGACCGGCGGCCCGCTGCCGGAGGAGGCCCTGCCGTTCGCCCCGGACCGCTTCGCCCCGGACCGCTTCGCGTCGCAGCCGTACGGTGCCCGGCCGGGCGCCGCGCCCACGCCCGCCC
>NZ_JOCQ01000126.1 GCF_000720725.1 Streptomyces rimosus subsp. rimosus | reverse complement strand
GGGGGTGTGGTTCAGGGGGCGGTGAGGGCGATGGTGTTGTGGGTGGTGGTGGGGGCGTAGTGGGGGGTGCTGGGTGTGGTGGCGTCGTAGCCGGTGGTGAGGAGTTTGAGGGCGGATGCGGGGCGGGGCGGGAGGGCGGGGGTTTTGCACTCGGCGTAGCCGCTGGTGCTTGTGGTGGCCTCGCACAGCAGGGTTTTTTCTCCGGCGACGGTGAACTTGACCGGCAGACCCGCCACCGGGGTGCCGTCGGCTTCGGTGAACTTCGCCTTGATGCCGCTGGTCTGGCGGGTCAGGACGTCGAAGGAGCCGTAATGGGCCATCGCGGTCAGGTGCTTGGGGGCGACGTGGCGGTCCTGGCGGTCCAGGGCGGAAGCGGCGGTGATGGTGAGGGCGCTGGCCAGTGTCAGCGCGGTGGTGGAGATGGCGGCTGTGCGGGTGGCGGGATATTGCACGTCATACCTCTTTCGGTAAGTCGTAACTCCGACTTACCGATCAACGTGCGGATGTCGTCGAGGGTGTGCGATACGGGCCGGTTGAGCCGAAAGAGTGAGACGCGGTGTTGGGGCGATGTGGGCCCGAAGTGCGTTTATGTGTATGGAGGCGGTCCCCAGGGGGTTTCGCGGGTTTTGCGGAGGGTGTTGACCGCTTCATGGCCGATGCGTTCGGCGAGTTGGTGTTACAGATCTTGAAGAAAGCATTCGGCTTGCCGGTGGGAGCTTTCGCCTCTCGCGGTACGGCGGATCAGTCGCTGCCGGGCGGAGGCGGAGGCGGAGCCAGGGACGTGGTTGGGCCTCTGTTCCAGCAGGCAAGAGCTGCACCGGGGGAAGCGGGGCCTCGCGGTGGGGGCGGGCTTCGTAGCGCGGGCTGGTGGCGCGGGTATGCCAGGGTGCCTTACGCATCGATCGTCAGGGTGCCCGACCGTCGGGTTGCCGGTTTCGTACCGGTACGAGGTTTCCTAAGCTCCGCCTGCCGGGTGAGCCCGTCGTGCCGGAGGCGGAAGAGTGCGCGACCGTACCTCGGCGGTACGGTGTGCGGTTCCTCCCCGATCATCAGTGGCGAACCCGGTAGCGGTAACGGACGCCCGCCCCGACCCCGAATTCTCCGGACAGCGGCCCCGCGGGCGCGGTGCGAGACTGCCGGAGGAGGTGAGCACCATGGCCGGGGAAGCCTTTGCGGACGCCTATCCGGGCGCCGAGGGCTACGGAATGCTCGAAACGCTGCTGGAGCACGCCCAGCGCGCGGCGCCGACGGACATGCCCGACCTGGTGAACCGGCATGCCACGGCCCTCGGCCTGCGGCGCGTGAGCCTCTACCTGGTCGACATCCAGCAGCGGCAGCTGTGCCCCCTGGGCAGCGGGCAGCCGTCGCTCGCCGTGGACGGCTCCCACGCCGGATGGACGTACCGCACCCTGGCCATGCGGGTGGAGGACGTGGAAGGCCCCGAGGGCGGCATCCGGATCTGGCTGCCGCTGGTGGACGGGGTGGAGCGGCTGGGCGTACTGGAGGCGCACACCGATCTGCTGGACAGTGAGCGCCTGCGCCGCTGCCGTACGCTGGCGGCGCTGCTGGCCCCCATCATCACCTCGAAGCGGGCCTACAGCGACACGTTCGTACGGCAGGCGCGTACGCAGCCGATGCAGCTGCCCGCGGAGATGGTACGGGCCTTCCTGCCGCCGCGCACGATCGGCAACGAGCAGGCGGTGTCCACCGCGGTGCTGGAGCCCGCGTACGAGCTGGGCGGTGACGCGTTCGACCACTCGATGACGCAGAACACGCTGCACGCCGCCATCATCGACGCGATGGGCCACGACCTGGCCGCCGGCCTGGCTACCTCGGTCGCCCTGGCGGGCTGCCGCAGCGGACGGCGCGCCGGGGCGGATCTGCGCGAGACGGTGGACACCGTCGACCAGGCGCTGTCCGAGTGGCTGCCCGACCGGTTCGCCACCGGTGTCTTCCTCCAGCTGGACCTGGACGACGGGCGGCTGCGCTGGGTCAACTGCGGGCACCCGCCGCCGCTGCTCATCCGCCGGCACACCGTCCTCGACCGCGCGCTGGAGCGTCCCGGCCAGCTGCCGCTGGGCCTGCCCGCCGCGCTGTCCCCGGACCCCCGTACGGTCCACGTGGCGGATCTGGAGCCCGGCGACCGGGTGCTGATGTACACCGACGGCGTAACCGAAGCGCGCGACTCGCAGGGCAGGCTCTTCGGCCTGGAACGCTTCACGGACACGATCATCCGGGCGACGGCGGGCGGCGAGCTGGCCTTCGAGACGCTGCGCCGCCTGATCCACTACATCGTCGGCGACGAGGGCAACGAGCTGCGCGACGACGCCACCATGCTGCTCGTGGAGTGGCTTCCGGGCCCCTGGGGGCCGGGCGGGGACGTACCCGCCGGGTGAGCCCCGCGTCCAGAACCCCGGAACCTCTGGTCTCCCGAGCCCGGTCTCCTGACCCCGGCTCCCCGGCCCCCGGCCCCCCCGGCCCCCCCGGCCTTGATGATCACCCCACCTGAGGCATGACCTCGGAAGCGATCAGCTCCAACTGATCGAGATCGGTCAGATCGAGCATCTGAAGATACACACGCTGGGACCCCGCAGCCCCGAAACGGCCGAGGCGTTCGACGACCTCGGCGGGGGAGCCGGCCAGGCCGTTGGCCTTCAGCTCCTCGACCTCGCGGCCGATGGCGTCCGCGCGGCGCCTGACCTCCGCGTCGTTCCTGCCGACGCAGGCGACCAGGGCGTTGGAGTAGACCAGGTCGTCGGCGTTGCGGCCGCGCTGCTCGGCGGCTGCCCGTACCCGCTTGAACTGCTGCTCGGTGTCGTCCAACGACGCGAAGGGGATGTTGAATTCGTCCGCGTACTCGGCGGCGAGCGCCGGCGTGCGCTTGACACCGTGCCCGCCGATGAGCACCGGCACCTTCGGCTGGGCCGGCTTCGGCAGCGCGGGCGAGTCGGTCAGCTGGTAGAACTTCCCGTCGAAGCTGAAGCGTTCGCCGGTCGGCGTCTTCCACAGCCCCGTGATGATCGCCAGCTGCTCCTCCAGGCGGCCGAACTTCTCCTTGGGGAAGGGGATGCCGTACGCCTTGTGCTCGTCCTCGTACCAGCCGGAGCCCAGGCCGAAGTCGATCCGGCCGCCGGACATCCGGTCGACCTGGGCGACCTGGATGGCGAGCACACCGGGGAGGCGGAAGGTACCGGCCGTCATCAGGGTGCCCAGCCGGATGCGGGTGGTCTCCCGGGCCAGCCCGGCCAGGGTGATCCAGGCGTCCGTCGGACCGGGCAGCCCGTCGGCGCTGCCCATGTGCAGGTAGTGGTCGGAACGGAAGAAGGCGCCGTAGTTCAGGTCCTCGGCGGCCCGTGCGACGCGGAGAAGGGTGTCATAGGTGGCCCCCTGCTGGGGCTCGGTGAAGATCCGGAGTTCCATGCCGCCCATCTTGCCTGCACGAACCGGGCACCGGGACCGGGCGCCGGAACCAGGCACGGCACCAACGGGGCACCAAGCGCACCAAGCGCACCAAGGGGGACGCTGCGAGGGGCACCGCCGTACGCGTACGCGGACGGCCCGATCCCCACCCCCGCCCCCACCCGCGAAATGGCTTTGTCGGATACGTCCCGACCAGGCGATACTCGTACGCGTGTTCCTGACGATAACCACCACCGGCAGCCATGGCCGCCCCGCGACCGACCTCGGGTTCCTGCTGCACAAGCACCCCGGCAAGGCGCAGGCGTTCTCGACGGCGTACGGCACGGCCCATGTGTTCTACCCGGAAGCGGACGACGGCCGGTGCACGGCCGCGCTGCTCCTGGAGGTGGACCCGGTCGCGCTGGTGCGGCGCGGCCGGGGGAAGGGCCGGGGCGGCGCCCCCGATTCGGCGCTCGCGCAGTACGTCAACGACCGCCCGTACGCGGCCTCTTCGCTGCTGGCCGTGGCCCTGAGCACCGTCTTCGCCAGCGCGCTCAAGGGGCAGTGCAAGGCGCGCCCCGAGCTGCCCGCGCAGCCGCTGCCGCTGCGCCTCGACCTGCCCGCGGTGCCCGCGCGCGGCGGTGCCGACCTGGTGCGCAGGCTGTTCGAGCCGCTGGGGTGGACGGTACGGGCCGAGCCGGTGCCGCTGGACGCGACGTTCCCGGAGTGGGGCGACTCGCGGTACGTACGTCTCGGCCTGGAAGGCGAGCACACGGTCGCCGAGGCGCTGCGGCACCTGTACGTGCTGCTGCCGGTGCTGGACGACGCCAAGCACTACTGGGTCGCGCCCGACGAGGTCGACAAGCTGCTGCGGGCCGGCGAGGGCTGGCTGGCGGACCACCCCGAACAGAAGCTGATCACCGGCCGTTACCTGGCCCGCCGCTGGTCGCTGACGCGCGACGCGCTGGAGCGGCTGGAGCTGGCCCGGCTGGCCGAGGCGGACGACACGGCCGCCGAGGAGATCGACAACGCGGTGGAGGAGTCGGCGGAAACCGAGGCGGAGGAGACGCCCGGTACCGAAGCGGCGGACGCGGCGGACGCACCGGAGTCGGCCGAGGTCACGGCGCAGCAGGCGGCCGACGTCGAGAGCCGGCCCGTCCCCCTGGCCGTACAGCGGCGGACCGCGATCCTCGGCGTACTGCGCGAGGTGAAGGCGGCGCGGGTGCTCGATCTGGGCTGCGGCCAGGGCCAGTTGCTGGGCGAGCTGCTCAAGGAGCCGCGGTTCACCGACATCGTCGGCCTGGACGTGTCGATGCGCGCGCTCCAGGAGACGCGGCGCCGGCTGCGGCTGGACCGGATGCCCGAGCGGCAGTCCGAGCGGCTGCGCCTGGTGCAGGGCTCGCTGGCGTACACCGACGCCCGGCTGAAGGGGTACGACGCGGCCGTGCTGAGCGAGGTCGTCGAGCATGTCGACCCGCCGCGGCTGTCCGCGCTGGAGTACGCGGTCTTCGGCGCGGCCCGGCCCCGCTCGGTCGTGGTGACGACGCCGAACGTCGAGTACAACGTGCGCTGGGAGTCGTTGCCCGCCGGGCACGTACGCCACCGCGACCACCGCTTCGAGTGGACGCGGGAGGAGTTCCGGGCTTGGTCCCGGGAGGTGGCGGAGCGGCACGGGTACGAGGTGGAGTTCCGGCCCGTGGGTCCGGACGACCCCGAGGTGGGGCCGCCGACCCAGCTGGCGCACTTCCGCCTGGCGGCGGAGCGGGCAACCGTACCCGCGCCCGCCCGACCCGTTTCCGTACCCACGACCGCACCAGCCCCATCTACCCCGCCCACCCCGTCCACCCCTGCCCCGGCAAAGGAGGCCCAGGCATGACCGACTCCCCTTCCGTCCGCCGCCCGCTGGGTGTCCCCGACCTGTGCCTGGTGGCGCTCATCGGCGCCACCGGCTCCGGCAAGTCCACGTTCGCCGCCCGGCACTTCAAGCCCACCGAGGTGCTCTCCTCGGACTTCTGCCGCGGGCTGGTCAGCGACGACGAGAACGACCAGAGCGCCAGCGGCGACGCCTTCGACGTGCTGCACTACATCGCGGGCAAGCGGCTCGCGGCCGGGCGGCGGACCGTCGTCGACGCCACGAACGTGCAGCGCGAGGCGCGCGCCCAGCTGGTGCAGCTGGCCCGCGAGCACGACGTGCTGCCGGTGGCCATCGTCCTGGACCTGCCCGAGGAGGTGTGCGCGGAGCGCAACGCGGCCCGCGCCGACCGGGCCGGGCTGCCGCGCCGCGTCATCCAGCGCCACCAGCGCGAACTGCGGCGTTCGCTGCGCCACCTGGAGCGCGAGGGCTTCCGCAAGGTGCATGTGCTCAAGGGTGTGGAGCAGATCGAGGCGGCGGAACTCGTCACCGAGCGGCGCTTCAACGACCTGCGGCACCTGACCGGCCCGTTCGACATCGTCGGCGACATCCACGGCTGCCGCTCCGAGCTGGAGACGCTGCTCGGGCGGCTGGGGTACGAGATCGAGCGGGACACGCTCGGCCGCCTCGTGGACGCCCGCCACCCGGCGGGCCGTACCGCGGTCTTCGTCGGCGACCTGGTCGACCGCGGGCCGGACAGCCCCGGTGTGCTGCGCCTGGTGATGGGCATGGTCGCCGCCGGGCACGCGCTGTGCGTACCGGGCAACCACGAGAACAAGCTCGGCCGCTACCTCAAGGGCCGCAAGGTGCAGCACAGCCACGGGCTCGCCGAGACCGTCGCCCAGCTGGAGCAGGAGGACGAGGCGTTCCGCGGCGAGGTCGCCGCGTTCATCGACGGCCTGGTCAGCCACTACGTGCTCGACGGCGGGTCGCTGGTGGTCTGCCACGCCGGGCTGCCGGAGAAGTACCACGGGCGTACGTCCGGTCGGGTGCGGTCCTTCGCGCTGTACGGCGACACGACCGGCGAGACCGACGAGTTCGGGCTGCCGGTGCGCTACCCGTGGGCCGAGGAATACCGGGGCCGCGCCGCAGTGGTCTACGGCCACACCCCGGCGCCGCGCGCGAGCTGGCTGAACAACACCATCTGCCTGGACACCGGCTGCGTCTTCGGCGGCCGGATGACGGCGCTGCGCTGGCCGGAGCGCGAACTGGTCGACGTACCGGCCGAGCGGGTCTGGTACGAGCCGGCCAAGCCGCTGGCCAACGAGGCGCCGGGCGGCGCCGACGGGCGCCCGCTGGACCTGGCCGACGTCGCCGGGCGGCGGGTCGTGGAGACGCGCCACATGGGCCGGGTCGCCGTCAAGGAGGAGAACGCGGCGGCGGCCCTGGAGGTGATGAGCCGGTTCGCGGCCGATCCGCGCCTGCTGCCGTACCTGCCGCCGACGATGGCGCCCTGCGCGACCTCCAAGGAGGACGGCTACCTGGAGCACCCGGCCGAGGCGTTCGCCGCGTACCGGGCGGACGGCGTGCGGGAGGTCGTGTGCGAGGAGAAGCACATGGGCTCGCGGGCCGTGGTGCTGGTGTGCCGCGACGAGGCGGCGGCGCGGGAGCGGTTCGGCGCGGCGGCGGGCGTGAGCGGCGCGGTCTACACCCGTACCGGCCGCCCGTTCTTCGACGACCCGGCCGTCACCGAGCAGGTGCTGAAGTCCGTACGGGAAGCCGCTGAGGGCGCGGGCCTGTGGGAGGAGCTGGCCGACCCCACGGCATCTAGCTCCGGGCATTGGCTGCTGCTGGACGCGGAGCTGCTGCCGTGGTCGCTGAAGGCGGCCGGGCTGCTGCGCGGGCAGTACGCGGCGGTCGGCGCGGCGTCCGGCGCGGCCTTCCCCGGGGCGCTGGACGCGCTGGAGGCCGCCGCGGCCCGTGGCGTGGAGGTGCCGGACCTGCTGGCGCGCCAGCGGGAACGGGCCGCCGACGCCGCCGCGTTCACCGAGGCGTACCGGCGCTACTGCTGGCCGGTGGACGGCCTGGAGGGCGCACGGCTCGCGCCGTTCCAGATCCTGGCCGCACCGGGCCGCAGCCTCGCGGCCGTACCGCACGACGAGCAGCTGGCCTGGCTGGACCGCCTCGTCGAACACGACGGTACGGGCCTGTTGCGACGTACCGGCCGCCTGACCGTCGACACGGAGGACGAGGCGTCGGTCGCGGCGGGCGTCCAGTGGTGGCTCGACCTGACCGCCGCCGGCGGCGAGGGCATGGTCGTGAAGCCGCTGGGCGCGCTGGTGCGCAAGGGCGACGGGCGGCTGGTGCAGCCCGGCGTCAAGTGCCGCGGCCGGGAGTACCTGCGCATCATCTACGGCCCGGAGTACACCCGCCCGGAGAACCTGAAGCGGCTGCGCGTCCGCCACCTGGGCCACAAGCGCTCCCTCGCCCTGCGCGAGTACGCACTCGGCCTGGAGGCACTGGACCGCCTGGCCGAGGGCGAGCCCCTGTGGCGGGTGCACGAGGCGGTCTTCGCCGTGCTGGCGCTGGAGTCGGAGCCGGTGGATCCGCGGTTGTAAGGCCGGAGCGGGCCCGGCCGGGAGCGGCCGGGCCCGGCCAATGGCCGGTATGCGGCGTACGGCGGGCCGACGGCACGCCTCTGGAGAACCAGGTACCGATCGGCACGCGACGGCGCGGCGCTCCCCGGCCGGCAGGACTCTGACTCAGCGCTCCCCGGCAGGCAGGACTCTGACCCAGCGCTCCCCGGCCGATAGCACTCTGACTCAGCGCTCCCCGGCCGGCAGGACCCGGGAGCACGTCGAGCGGGCGATGAACGCGATGCCGTCGTAGTCCTCGGCCGGTACCAGCGGCGCCACGTGGAAGCGGTAGGCGAACCGCGGCACGTTGGCGCCGAAGCTGCGCTGGGCCTGCGCCGACCGCAGCCACCGCGCGGCTTCCGTCGGCGAGCCGTCGGCGGTCAGGTCGACATAGAAGTCACCGGGCACGGCGTGGGCGAACCGCGCTTCGACCGGCCGGGTTCCGGTGCCGATCCGGTGCCGGAGCGGTGGGCCGTGCAGGTCGGTGCCGCGGCGGGCGAGGAAGGAGCCCTTGCCGAAGAGGAGGGCCAGCGCGTAGTAGGCGTCGCCGTAGCGCGCGCGGAGCCTGCTGCCGAGCGCGGGCACCCCCGCGCCGTATGTGCCCTTCGCGATGTGCCCGTTGTGTGCCCAGACCATGACGCGCGCCTGCGGGCTGGTGTCCACCAGGCGTGCCACGGCGTCGGCCATGTAGCGGTCCCGTACGGCGAACACGCTGTCCTCGCCCGTGGGCCGGCCGGGGGAGCGGGTCACCAGGTCGGCGGCGCGGACGAGGATGCGCGCGTGCTCCAACGCGTCGTCGACCGCCGCTGCCGGCTCCCGCGAGCCGTCCTCATCGGCCGCCGTGGGCTGCTCGGCGCACTTCTGCCGGTGCTCGGCGATGAAGTCGGCGAGTGCTTCGGCGCGGTGCACGAGGGGCTGCCGAAGATCGGGCCGGGACGCGGGGCGGGCCTGCGCCAGCACCTCCAGGTCGCGTGCCTCCGCCGCCCGCTCGGGTGCCACCCGGCCCAGGAAGGCGGTGACCGCCGCGACCGAATCGGCGCAGCGCTGCGGATCCGTACCGACGAATCGCACCCGCCGCTCCTCGGGCAGGCCCGCGTTGTGGGCCCGCAGCCACTCGACCAGGTCGAGCATCTCCGCGGTGCGCCAGGTCCAGAACCCCAGCCGGCTGATCAGGCGCCCGGGGTCCCCGGTGCCGTGGCGTACGTACGCGTCCAGCGCGCGGGCGGCGGACGCGCTGGCTTCCATGGCGAGGACGGTGAAGCCCTCCTCGCGCACGAGGAATTCCACCAGCCGGTGCTTGAGCCGGAAGAACTCGTGCGTGCCGTGGGTGGATTCGCCGAGGCCGACGATGCGGACACCGCGCAGGGCGTCGCCCAGCGGCCCCAGATCCCGGTGGGGCGTGCCCGGTTCCAGCGTGTCGAGCGGCCTGGCGTGCTCGGTGAGCCAGCGCGCGATGTCGTCGGGCACCGTGGTGCGTCTCCTGTCTGCGGGTGGCCGGGCGGGGTCCCGGCCGGACCGTGGGTCCGTCAGGGGGCGGGTGGCGGTGCCGGATGCTGCTCCCGGCGCGCCGTGAGGATGTCCCGGAGGCCGCGTACGGCATCCGGATGACCATGCTCGGAATACACGCCGGCGGTGTTGACGACAACTTCGTCCACGCCGGCCCGACCGTATTCGGCCAGCCGTGGCGCGGGGCGCTGGGGTGATTCATGCGCAAATTCGTGCAGATGTCCACGCAGATGTCCACACGAGTGCCGCAGCTTCCGCTCCATGGAGGGGAAGCCGGCGGGCCGCGCCGTTCCGGAGGTGTCGCCGGGTTGATCATCCGCCGCGGCGGGGCCTTCTCGTCGGCCCCGCATTTCGCCGCGCCTCGCACCCGGACCGGTTGGAGGGCATCAAGCCTCAAAGTCGGCAAATGTGTTGGTTCAAAGCGCAGTTCGCTTTAATCACTCAGCAACGGGTCGCATTCGTACGCAAGTTGACAATTGGCGCACCCTCTCTGTAGCGGCGACAGTACTCGGGGTGTGCGTCGCCGAGATGTCCCCGGTGTGCGGTCGGACGTGTCGAGGTACGCATGTTCGGTGAGGTCAACGACGTTGTGATGCAACCGAGTTGAGTGACGGACGAGCGTTGACGTGGTCTGGTCAGATCCCTACTGTTCTGTAACTCAACCGAGCGCAGCTCGATCGATTCACGTAAGAACCTCGCCGGTAACGGTCGAAATCAGAGACGAGCCCATTTCTCCGCCACGCTGAGGAACCGGGTCGGGGCCCCAGGGCGACCACATGCACAAGAGCGCACATCCAGTGGGCCCCGGGCGTCCGGGGACGCGGTGAGCGCAACATCGGGGGAGGGGACGGATGAGTCTCTTCGAGGACGGCAGGCCCTTTCTGCGGGCGCTGCCGGCACAGGACCGGCGGGCGCTGCTCGCGCTCGGCCGGGCCCGCGGTTACGCGCCGGGCGAGGTCGTCCTCAGGGAGAACGACACCACCACCTTCGTCGTGGCGATCGTCAGCGGCTGGGCGAGCGTTTCCCTGGAGACCGAGCGGGGCGTACGGCTGATCCTCGCGCTGCGCGGCAGCGGCGAGGTCGTCGGTGACCAGGCCGCCGTCGACCACCGCCCGCGCAGCGCCACCGTCACCGCGCTCGGCCCGCTGGACGGGGTGGTCGTACCCGGTGACCGGTTCCGCGGCTACCTCGCGGCCCGGCCCGTCGCGACCGTACTGATCATGCGGCAGTTCAGCTCCCGGCTGCGCAGCTCGGACGGCGAACGGCGGTCGCTGGCCTCGGAGAAGGTGCTGCAACGGCTCGCGGCGCGGCTGGTGGAGCTGGCCGAGCGCACCGGGCACCCCGGGGAGGGCGGCGTCGACGTCGATCTGCCGCTGCCCCAGCACGACCTCGCGGCGGCCGTCGGCTCCACCCGCGAAGCGGTGGCCAAGGCGCTGCGGCTGCTGCGCGAGCAGGGCGTCGTACGGACCGGCCCGCGGCGGCTGGCCGTGCTCGACCTCGCGCTGCTGCGGCTGCTCGCCGAGGGGCGCGCGGTCGGCGGACGGGCAGCCGGCGGGGCCGTACGCCCCGGCGGGTCCATACGTCCCGAGGAATCCCCGCCGGCTGTGTAAACGGCTACAGCCACCCTCTCCCGCCCCGGCCATGCTGCTGCACGTCGGCACGAACCTGGAGGTCCAGTGAGCACGGAAGCCTTGCACCGACTCGTCGTCAGCGGAGACGTCTGCGGATCCGGACGGCTGGGGCTGCGTGCCAAGCTGCGGATGCGCGAGACGATGTACGACGTCTTCGAGGCGGGATTCACCGCCGTGGGCGTCACCGAGGAGTCCTTCCACCTGGAGGACCGCGGGGACGGCGTCCTGGTGGCCCTCGACCCGCACGTACCCTCCGCCCAGCTGGTCGGGCCCTGGCTCGAAGGGGTCTACCAGCGGCTGCGGCAGGTCAACGAAGGGCGCGCGGAGCCGCTGCGGCTGCGCGTCGCCATGCACGCCGGGCCGGTCGTCCGGGACGGCCGGGGCCTGGCGGGCCGGGCCGTGGACCTCGCTTGCCGGCTGTGCGACAGCGACACGGCCAGGAGCGTCATGCGCCTGGCGGACCGGGCGCCGCTGCTGTTCGTGGTGTCCGACTCGCTGTACCGCGACGTGGTGGCGGAAGGCGGCATCTGCATCGAGCCGGAGCACTACCGCAAGGCGCGGGTGTCGGAGAAGGAGACGGACGAGGAGGCGTGGTTCCACGTCCCCCGGCTGCCGCTTCCGCCGCTGCCGGACGTGACATCACAGGAGGCACCGCCGGACGCGGCGGTGCGGGCGCGGGAGCGGCCGTGCGCGACGGGGGTGCGCGCGGCCCAGGGCCCGGCGCCGGAGCAGGGCGGCGGGGCGGGGCATGGGGGTACGGTCCCGCCGCCCGCTTCCGGGCCCGGGCCGGCCGCCGGTACGGCCCCGGCCCCCGCGCCGCAGCCCGCCGGGTACGCCACCAAGTACCACTTCGACCACATCGGCGGCAGCAACCAGATCTACGACGGCAACACGTTCAACGGGGACTTCACGGGCGTACGGCAGGGCGATGCCGTCGCGGTACAGGGCGACCCCGCACCGCGACGGTCCGCACCGGAACAGTCCGCACCGCGACGGTCCGCGACGGACGGCGCCGAGGTCGGCATCGAGGTCGGCACCGAGGACAGCGCCGAGGTCGGCACCGGACCCGAAGGCGGTGCCCGGTGACCGACGTCGACGACGGGGCCGCACCGGCCGCTGAGCAGCCCCCGCCCCAGCCCGAAGGCAAGCCCGCCAAGGACGACGATGCCGCGAAGGCCGCGAAGGGCGCCAAGGACGGCCGGGCGGAAACCCCCGAACAGCCCGAGGAGAAGCCACGGCTGGACGCCCCCAAGGGCAGCCCGCTGGGCGGTGCCGGGGAAGCGGGCGGCGCCCGAACCGCCCGCGAGGCCCGCACCAACCTGCACGTCGAGGGCGACAGCCAGATCTACGACGGCAACACCTTCTACCAGACCCAGATCCGCGTCGGTGTCGGCGCCGACACCGTCTTCGTCGACGGGCCGGTGCCGGACGAGGAGCTGGAGCACCTGTCCCGGATCTACTGCCCGGCTCCCGGCTACGACGCGATGCGGACCCGGCTGGAGCGCACACACCTGCTGGCGCTCTGCGGCGAGCCCGGCACCGGCCGTACCACCACCGGCCTCGCCCTCCTCAAGGACATCGCCCCGGAGGTGTCCCGCCTGGATCCGTCCACCGCGCTCGGCAGCGTCGACCAGGACAAATTCGAGTCCGGGCGGGGCTATCTGCTCGAACTGCCCGCCGAGGACGCCGTAGCCGTGCCCGGCGCGGCCCGCGGCTCCGACCAGGGCGACGGGGCCGGCCACCGGCCCTCCGAACTGCACCTGGACCGGCTCAGCGCCCTGCTCGCCGGGCGCGGCGCGTACGGCGTCCTGGTCGTGGGCAGCGGCGACTTCGCCGACCGGCTGGTGCGCGGCCGCTACGGCGCGCTGTGCGTGCCCCCGCCCGCCGACGACGTCCTCGAACGCCATGTGGCCGACCTGCTCGCCGACGCGCCGCTGGAACTGCGGCACCTGGCCCACGCCAACGCCCGGCGCCCCGACGTACGGCAGGCGCTGGGCCTGGACGAACTGCGGCCGGGCGAGGCGGCCCTGCTCGCCACCCACCTCGCCGCGCACGCCAAGGGCGACACCGACGATGCCCAACTCCTAGCCGAGTGCGCCTGGTTCGCGCCGCGTCAGGCGCAGGAGTGGTTCGCCGGAGCGGACCGGCCCGGCACCCTCCCCGAGGCACTGCCCGCCCTGCGCGCCGCGGCCCTGCGACTGTCGCTCGCGGTCTTCAACGGCTCCGCGGAGAGCCTGGTGACCGAGGCCGGCGAACTGCTCGCCTGGGAGCTGGCGGTCACCCTCGACCCCCAGTACGCCCCGGGCCGCTCCCTGTTCACCGCGCAGACCGCGGCCCGGCTGGCCGCGGCCCGCGCCGTACCGGGCCGCGGCGTCGAGGACCTGGGCGACGCGGCCATCCCCGTACGGGTGGCGCGCTACCAGGGGCGCAGGCTGGCCACCGCCGTCCTGTACGAGGCATGGGACGGCTACCACAACGCACGTGGCCCGCTGACCCGCTGGCTGCGGTCCCTGTGCGACGACCAGCGCCCCCAGATGTGGGTGCGCGCCGCGATCACCGCGGGCGCGCTGTGCGCCCGGGACTATCTCTACGGATTCTCCGAACTGCTGCTGCCGCTCGCCCGCGCCGACAGCCCGGTGCAGCAGATGGCGGCGGCCACCGCGCTGGCCGAGGCGTCCCGCGCCCCGGAGGTGCAGCCCGCCGTGCGCGGCCTGCTGCGCGACTGGGCGCGCGGCGAGGACCGGGCCGCCCGCGAGACGGCCGCCTTCGCCCACGGGTACGGCCTCGCCGCCGGCTCGGTCGCCGCTTCCCTGGACGAACTGGGCCGGATCGGCTCCCGGGAGGACGACGGCAAGTCCGTCGACGCCGCCTCGTACAGCATCGTGCGGCTGCTGGCGGGCCCCGAACCGGACGTCGTGCTCAGGCGGCTGGCCCGCTGGCTCGGCGACCGGCGGCAGGCCCGGCAGAACCTCGCGCTGATGGTGGTGCTGCGCGCGCTGGCCACCCGCACCTCCCACCTGTGGGGGCTCAAGGACCGGCCCGCGCTGGAGCCGTACGGCTCCTGGCCGCTGGTGGCGGCGCTGCTGGCGGCCCACCCGGAGCGGGCGCCCTGGCTGGCGGACCTGGTGCACACCACGCTCGGCACGGCGCGGTCGGGCGCCGCGGCGCAGGAGGAGACGGGCCGCTGGATGCGGCGGGCGGCCAAGGACCAGCGGCAGCTCGACGTGCTGTGCGCATTCCTGCCCCGGCTGGTGGAGGAGCGGCGCGACCGGGACCGGTTGCTGCTGCTCGTCGCCCGGCTGGAACGGGACAGTGACGAACCGCTCGCCCCCCGGGCGGCCGCGCGGATGCGGGCGGTGCTGGAAGGAGAGGGACGACGATGACGCAAGACGGCCGGAACGGCGCGCAGCACGGCCACGGGCCGGAGCCGGGCGCGCCCGCGGGGCAGGGGCCGGGAGGCGGAGCTGCGGTGCGGGGGCCGCTGGTCCAGGAGTACGAGTCGGCCGGCCGGTTCCGGCGGCCCAGCATGCAGGTGGCGGCGGTGCTCCGGTACGAGAACGGCGGCTACAGCGTGGTGTGGCCGGACCGCCGCGAGGACGTCAACAAACCGCTCTTCCGCGGCCCGTTCCGGGTCATGGAGGTGCGGATGGGATGGCACACGACCGAGTTCCGCACCGAACTGCCCGCGGCGGGCGACGCGGAGTCCTTCCGCGCGTCCGTGGAGGTGCGCTGGCGCGTCGTCGACGCCTACGCGGCGGTCTGCGCCAACGTCTGGGACCTCGCCGGGTACTTCTCACCCGTACTGCTCAAGGCGCTGCGCGGGGTGACCAGGCGCTACCGGATCAGCGAGGCGGAGCGGGCCGACCGGGCGGTGGAGGCCGAGCTGGCCGACCTGCGCCCGGGCGAGGAACTGGGCCTGCAGACCGATGTGTTCGTACGGATCGACCTGAGCGAACGCGGCATCAGCGCGGAGCGGCAGCGCACCGAGATCGACCACGAGGGCGACCTCGCGCGGCGGCAGCACGCGGAAGAACTGAAGAAGGAACGGCGGGAACAGGAATTGACCCGGATGCGGGCCGCGGAGCTCCAGGAGATGCTCAGCGGCAGCGACGACAGCCGGATCGCGTGGTTCATGGCCCGGGACAAGGCCCGTGCCTGGGACATCCACCAGGCGATCCTCCAGGAGCGCCGCGAGGAGCGGGCCCTGTCCATCGAGACGGTGTTCCGCTTCGTGGACGGCGGCCTGATCGAACGGCACGACCTCAACGACCAGACGCTGGCCGCCATCGACTTCCTGCGCTCGACGACGAGCGGGGTGGTCGGGCGGGCGGCCGACTCCTTCCTGGAGCAGCCGCGGCGGCGCGCGCTGGAGGACGGCGAACGCGGCGCCGAGCGCGAACGGGTCCGCGAGCGGCAGCGGATGGACTGGGCGCAGGAACCCGATCCGGACGCCGCGCCGGCGCCCGGACGGGAGCCGGCGGACGGAGATCCGGCGTACGACGACGACCGGTACGGCAGCGACGACCGGTACGGCGCCGACGGCGGGTACGCCACCGAGCGCGGCGACTCCCCGTACGAGCAGAACGACCGCGGCCGGGTCTACGAGCCCGATCGCGTCCAGCCCGCCGCCGAACGCGACGACCACCGTGACAAGCCCGCGCCGCGCCGCGGCCGGGGCCTGGACTGGGGGGACGAATGACCACCTGCGCTCCGCCCGCGCCCGTATCCGCACCGGCCCCCGCCCATGGGGCCTGCACCTGCCCTGCCTCCGCATCCGGCCCCGACTTCGTGGCCGAGCGCCTGCTGAAGGCCGTACGCGAAGAGATCAGCCGGGCCGACACCAAGGCGTCCGTCATGATGACCGGCGCCACGGCGGCGCTGGTCCTGCTCTTCGGCCGGGACGGACAGCTCTTGGCGATGCCCGCCGTCCGCGCCACCCTGCTGATCACCGGCACGGTGCTCTGGACCCTGGGCATAGCCATGCTCGTCGCGGCGGTGCTGCCCCGCACCCGTACCGCGGCGGACGGCTGCCTGACCTTCCTCCCGCAGCTGACCAGGGGCGCGTCCGCCGAAACCCTGCTGCCGCGGGTGGCCCTCGCGGGCCGCGACACCGGGCAGTGGGCCGTCGAGCAGGCGTGCGCCCTCGGCCGCATCCTCGGCGCCAAGTACCGCTGGCTGCGCTGGGGCGTCGGCTGCCTGGCCGCCGGGGGCTCCTGCGCGCTGGCCGGAGGCCTGTGGTGAGCGCGGCGCACCGGACCCGGCCGGCCGCCGTACGGACGCGGTGCGGAGCACGCCGCGCCGTCGTGGCGGCCCTGACCGCACTCTGCGCGGCCGTACCGCTCGGCCCGCCGCCCGCCTGGGCCGCGCCCACGCCCACCGCCCCGGCGGCGGGCCCGGCACCCGTCGACTTCTCCGTCGTCGTGGACGCCTCGGCCAGCATCAACAAGGAAGCGCTGGCCCGCGAGGCCGAGGCCGCCGCGCTGATCGGCCAGGGCGAGATCTCCGAGCGCTCCCGCGCCGGCGTCATCGGCTTCGGCAGCGCGGAGAAGGAGGGCCAGCAGCCCGTACGGGAAGTCTGTCCGCCCACCGTCGTGGACGCCGCGGGCCGCCAGCGCATCAGCGACTGCGCCCGCCGCCTCACCGACCGCGCGGACTCCGGCCTCGGCCCCGGTACGGACTTCCCCGCCGCCCTCACCCAGGCCCTGACCCGGCTGCGCGAGAGCGGCACCGAAGGCGCTGCCAAGGTCATCTTCCTGCTCACCGACGGCAAGCTGAACGTCGAGGACAGCCCCGCCTACGGGGCCGACCCCGCCGCCCGGCGCCAGGAGGGCGAGAAGCGGCTGCGCGAGGTGCTCGACCAGGCGCGCCGCGAACACGTGCAGATCTGGCCGCTGGGCTTCGGCAAGGGCATCGACGAGAAGGCCCTCCGGCAGATGGCCGACGGCGGCTACCGCAACGGCTGCGCCGACCTGCCCGGCGCCCGGCCGCGGCCACAGGTCGTGGACGGCGCGGCGGACGTGGACCGGGCGCTCCAGGACGCGTTCGCCGCCGCCCGCTGCGCCCGCGTCGAGCAGGGCACCAGCGGCAAGCCGCCCGGCGAACTGGAGGTGACCATCCCGCCGATCGCCACCGACGGCTCGATCACGGTGACCAAGCGCGACCCGCGGGTGACCGCCACCTACTACGACCCCAAGGGCCGCAAGGTGCCCCTGCAAGGGGAGTTCGACGGCTCCCGCTTCGAGGTCAGCGGCCAGGACGGGCCGGTCGAGGCGCTGCGGGTCAAGGACCCGCTGCCGGGGAAGTGGCGGGTGAAGCTGTCCGCGCCCGAGGGACACCGGGACCAGCCCGCGACCGTACGGGCCATCTGGCAGGGCGTGCTGCGGTCCTCGGTCACCCTGGAGCCGTCCGCGCCCCGGTCCGGCGAGAACGTCGTCGTACGGATGCGGCTGCAGACCCGGCGCGGCGTGGTGATCACCGACCCCGGGCAGCTCGCCGGACTGCGGGCCGCCGCCCAGCTGTCCGGCGACGGCTTCGAGCCGGTGGACGTGCCGCTGCGCGACGACGGCCGGGGGCCCGACGGGAAGGCCGGTGACGTGCTGTTCGGCGCCACGGTCACGGTGCCGAGGACGGCCACCGGCGCGCTGCGGCTGACCGGCGCGATCGCCGCGCCCGGTGTCACCGGCGACCGGCGGCCGTACGACACCCGCGTCTCCTCGGGGGCCGCGCCGGTGGCGGCCGGAGTGACGCTGGAGGGCCACGACGTGCACCCCGGCGGCACGGTCGGCGGCAAGCTCGTCGCCCGCAACAACGACAGCCGCCCGCACACCCTGCGGCTGGGCCTGGCCGACCAGTCTACGGCGGCGGCCCTGCGCATCAGCCCGGCCACCGTCACCGTCGCGCCCGGCGCCCAGCAGCCGGTGCCCTTCACCGTGACCTTCGGTCCGGGCGCCCCGCCGGGCGACGCCGGCGGCCGGATCACCGTCACCGACCGGACCGACGGCGGCCGGGAGGTCGGCTCCGCCTTCCTGACCGTCACCGTCACCCCGGCGCCCACCTGGTGGGACCGCTGGTGGTGGGCGGTCGTCGGCGGCGCCGGACTGCTGCTCGCGGCGGCCGCGGTCATCGTCATCCGCGCCGTCACCGCGCGCAGGCAGGAATCACTGCAAGGACTCGTCCTCGAACTGCGCCGGGGCGGCACCACGCTGGGCGAACTGAAGGTGCGCGGCGCCCGGACCCGGACGTTCTGCTTCGCGGTGGACAACCCGTCCTCGCCGCGCCCCGGCCTGCGCCGCCGGGACCCGGGCGCGGCACAGGCGTACCGGCTCCAGCGCAGGGGCGACGGGCTGCGGCTGCGTGCCCCCAGGGGCGGCGAGCAGCCGGTTCCGCGCGGCGCGCCCGTATCGCTCGACCACGACCTGGAGCTGTTCGTGCGTGGCGGGCGCGGGACGGGCCGGGAGCGTACGGGACAGGGGCGCAGGCCGGGCACGGCGGCCGGCGCCCGGAACACGGCCGGGCGGTTCACCGGACGGTTCGGCCGGGGCGCCGCGCCCGGCGCTTCCGCCAACGGCGGCGGCAGGCAGTCCGGCCCGGCCGGAGCCGGCGGTTCGGGCGGGGCGAGCGGATCGGCCGACTATGACGGCGCGTTCTGAGACGTCCGCGCCACCGGGCGGCGGCCCGCGCACACCGCCGCCCGGACCCCCGGCAGCACCACATCTCGCAGCACAGGCCGCCCCCGACGGGCGGACGAGGGGAGCGACACCATGAAGATCTACCAGCCCATGCTGTTCGTGGGGCTGGGCGGCACCGGCGCCCGGATCGGCGCCGAGCTGGAGCGGAACCTGCGCCGCGAACTGTGCGGACCGGACGGCACCAACCTGGTCGGCCACAGCAAGCAGCGCATCCCCTTCCAGCTGCCGGACTGCCTGCAGTTCGTCTACGCGGACTTCAGCGAGGCCGAGCTGGGCCGGCTGCCGCACCTGGGCGCCCGCGGTCCCGAGGCGGCGGCGTTCGCCCGTACCTCCCGGGCGGTGCACAACCTGCTGCCCACCTACGACAATTCGCCCGAGATGACCCGCATGCTGCGCATCGCGCAGCACGACGAGACCGCCGGCTGGCTGCCGCCGAGAGTGGACGAGCCCCGCGTCTCGCCGCTGCACACCGGCGCCGGACAGCTGCCCACCGTCGGCCGGGCCGCGCTGTTCGCCACCATGCGGCACGGCCCCGAACAGGTGCTGGGCCCGCTGCGCGCGGCGGTCGACGCGCTCAGCAAGGCGGCGGGGGACCTCCAGGAACTGGGCGGCGGGCGGATCCGCGGCTACGACGTGTTCGTGGCGTTCTCCGTCGCGGGCGGCACCGGGGCGGGCATCTTCTACGACTTCCTGCACCTGCTCGGGCACGTCTTCCACTCGGTGAACCTGCCGGGCGCCAAGATCTACCCGCTGGTCGTGATGCCGTCGGCGTTCCCGCCGGAGTCCGGCGGCGGCCGGGAGGCCGAACTGAACGCCGCCCGCGCCCTGGTCGACCTCTCGCACCTGGTCGACGACCAGAACGCGGCAGAGGCCACCGAGACCCTCGGCGACGTGGAACAGCGCTCCTCACTGAGCGTGAAGTACCCGGAGATGGCGCCGGTCGGCCTGCGCACCTCCACCGTCCAGACGGCACTCCTGTTCAGCCGTACCGCCGGCATGCGCCCCGACGACCTGCGCCGCTCCATCACCGCGATGGTCACCTCACTGATCGGCACCGACCTGGGCGAGGAGAACGCCCGCGGCCGCGCCGACGACGTCTTCCAGACCTTCGCCGAAAGCTTCGTCAACAGCGGCAACGTCCGGTCGGCCCCCGCCGCCACCGGCATCGGACTGCAGGGCATGTCGACCGCGCTGGCCGCCTCCATGACCGTGCCGGTCGACGAACTCGCCGAGATCGTCGCCGCCCGGATGCTCGCCTGCGCCGTACGCGGCCTGGTGGACCGGGCCCGGCAGGGCGGCGCCGACCAGCGCAAGCTGGTCGCCGAGGCGTTCAAGGAGTCCGGCGTCGAGGACGTGTGGACCCGGGAAGCGCTGGAGGTGCCCGCGCCCGACCCGGTGCCCACGGGAGCCAGGGCCATCAGCCAGGCGCTGCGCGACCGCGTCGGCGACATGGAGGACCAGCTCGCCCAGCTCGACCGGCAGCTGGACCGCCGCTCGGTGGAGCTGGCGGAGCGCTTCAACCCGCGCCGCGGCCTGCTCTCCCTGCTCAAGGAGCACGATCCGTTCCGCCTGGAGCGGGTGTTCACCGGCAACCCGGGCGACCGCGACCGGGTCGCGCAGGCCGGCTTCTCCGGCATGCTCGACAACCGGCGCAACCGCCCGCAGCGCCCCGAGGGCGTGGACACCAGCCCGCCGCCGGTGCCGCGCATCCACCGCCGGATGGCCGGCGTGGTGCCCGCCCGCTGGGGCGACCCCGAGGTGGAAGCCGCCCTCCAGGAGCAGGACACCTGGTACCGCTGGGCGGCCTGCCGGGTCTGGCACGGCCGCTGGAAGGAGCAGGAGCACCGCTGGCGCCCGCTCGCCGACCGGTCCATGAAGGAACTGACCGCTCTCGTACGGGCCTTCCGCGACCACGAGGAGGAGGAGAACGGCCTGTTCCGCGAGCGGCGCCGTGAGCTGTACCGCGAGGACCACACGGGCGTCTCGTACCTCCTCCCGCCGCAGGACACCCTCGACGCCTTCTACGACGACGTGCTGACCCGCCTCCTCCAGGGCGTGGACCTCCCGGACCACCAGGACGAGGCCGCGCTGCTCGTCCGCATCGTCGAACCGCAGCACTGGGAACACGCCCTGGAAGCCGTGCAGCGCTCGCCGCGCGCCGCCGTCAAGGAGGTGAAACAGGTCCTGGAGGCTCGCATCAAGAAGCTGTTCGGGGAGGCCGGGGTCCACCAGGAACGGCCGCTGCTGCCGTCCCTGGGCGACCTGCTCGCGGCCGCGTCCGGCGACGAGGAGGCCGCCAAGGCGGTGGACGAGAAGTGGCTCGCACAGTTCCGTTCCCAGCTCGCGGGCCTGCTGCCGGCCGGGTTCACACCGGACGGCACCGGAAAGCTGAAGACGCTCATCGTGCGCCCGCGGGTCAAGGACAAGGCCGGCGTGGACCGCTTCCTGGAGCAGACGCTGCTGCTGCCGCGGGACGAGAACCGGCTGCCGACCGAGTTCCGCGGCGTGCCCACCGAGTCCATCACCGTCGTACTGTTCCGCAGCGAGATGAGCCTGACCGACATCTCCGAGGTGCGGCAGGTGCTGCGCCTGTGGGGCCGGGCCAGGGAGCGGGAGGGCCGCGAGGACTACCTCCAGTGGCGCCAGCGCACCGGCTACCGCGACTCCTGGCTGGCCAGCACGGAGGCCGACCGGCAGCGGGTGCTCCAGCGCATGCTGTGCGCGATGTGGAACGGCCGGGTCGAGGTCACCGGCGATCCGCTCTCTCCGGACAGCGTCTGCTTCCGGCTGCGCGGCGGCGACTCGGCGACCATGACGCTGGCCCTCCAGCCGTACGACCGGGACGTCTCCAGCTGGTCCGACCTGCTGCGGGCGTACGAGCGCTGGGCGCTGCTGGACGCCGGATCGGCGGTCAAGGACTTCTGCTCGGTGCTGATGGAGGCCCTGCCGGAGGGACTGAGCACCACACCCAGGGAGCCGGACCCGCTGTTCTGGACGTTCCTGCGCGAGGTGGCCCCGGCGCAGGCCGCCCGGCTGCGGCAGCGCGCCCAGGACCTGGACGCGGACGACCAGGACTGGATCGACCCGCTGCGGCACTTCTGGACCACGACCCTGGACGGTGCCCTGAAACTGCGCTTCCCCCGCGGCTTGCGGGCCAACCGGCCCACGCTGCGCGCCCTGGCGCAGGCGCAGGCACAGCAGCGGAAGGGCGGCGGCGCACCGAACCGGCTGCACCGGGCCAACGGGCACGAACCGGCCGGGGAGGAGCGGGCGCGCGGGACCCGGCCGTACGGGACCGATCCGTACCAGGCCGATGCGGATCCGTACCAGGCCGGTCCGTACGACAGCGGACGGCACGGGCCCGAACGGCAGGCGGCCGACCCGTACGAGCCGCAGCCCCGGCAGGCGGCCGACCCGTACGAACCCTCAGCGGCCGGACCGCACGAGCCGCGGCCGAAGCCCGAGGGGACGGCGCGCTCCGCGGACCGTACCGACAACGGCCTGTGGGCCGACCCGTGGGACGAGGAGCCGAGGGAGGAGGACCTGCTGTGAACTCCCGTACCCCCGAACCGGTCGTCACCCTCGACCTGCGGGACGGCCCCGGGGACCTGGCCGGCGTGGACGGGCTGCACCGCGCTGTCCGCGCCGCGCTGGACGGTGCCGCCGGCCGGCCGGCCGAGCGGTTCCTGCTCGTGGACACCGCCGACGGCCTCGCCCGCCACCAGCGGACCTACGAACAGGTCCTCGCCTACGGCCCCGGCCACGCGCTGTGCGTCGCGGTCGGCGCCCCGCCCGCCGAACCGGGCGACGGCATCGCCGTACCGCCCGCGCCGACCCCCTGGGCCCTGAACCGGCCCTCGCCGCTGCGCCCGCCCGCCGTCGGGGTGCTGTGGATCCTCGACCCGCACTGCGGCACGGCCGTCGGCCCCGCGCCGGAGGAGGACGCGGGCGCGCTCCGCCCGCTCCTCGAACTCCTCGCGGCCCCCGCCGTGTTCGACGCCGTCCTGCACGCCGTTTCGGAGATCCCCGACGGGGTGGCCGTGCCCGCCCTGCGCGTCCTGGAGCACGACATCTCGCCCACCGCCCGCGCCCGCGTCTGGCGGCAGGCGCTGGCCGACCTGGTCGGCCAGGACGACCCCGGCGGCCGCATCTCGGTCGCCGACCCGGAGGCGGGCGGCGTGCCCGCCGCGCTGGCGCCACTGGTCGGCGCCGGAATGCCGCGGAGCGTGGAACGCGCGGAGTGGCGGCGCGCGGGCGGCGAGGCCGACGAGCGGTTCCGGGCCTGCGAAGCGGCGCTGGACGAGGCCGAGGAGGCATACGAACGGCAGCGCGGCGCGGGCGGTCTGCTGCGCGGCCCGGCCGGGGATGCCGACCTCGCCGAGAGCCTGGACGCCGCCGCCGGCGAACTGGCCGCCTACCGCGAGACCGTCGCCGAGACCCTCCGCGACGGCGACGGCGTCGGACTGCCCCCGGAACAGCGCCGCCGGCTGTACGAGCACGGCATCGACCTGCCGCGGGTGCCGGAGGCCGCCCGCGACCGGATCGGCCCCGGCCTGCGCGGCTTCGCCCAGAACCTGCTGGCGCGCCGCCTGCCGCTGCGTTCGACGGCGGCCCGGCTCAGCGCGCTGTCCGACCTGGCCACGCCCACCGGCAGCGCGGCCCGCCTCGGCCGGCTCGACGAGCTGTGCCCGCCCGACCTGCCGCGGCAGCTGGCCGGGCCGCGGCCGTTCGAGGTGCGCGGCGCGGCGTACG
>NZ_JOCQ01000125.1 GCF_000720725.1 Streptomyces rimosus subsp. rimosus | reverse complement strand
GTGGGGGAGGGCGGGCGGGGGGGAAGGGAGAGAAGCGCTCGGAACGGGGCGGGGCGTCTGGCCCTGCGAGCGCGAAGCGCCGCGCATCTACGCGGCCGCGCGGAGGCCGGGCCGCCCGTGGCAGGTGGCGAACGCGTCGCGTTTCAGGCGGCGAGGTGGTTGGCGACGGCTGGGTGGCCGAGGGAACGTAGCAATGGGTGCCCCGCGCCCCGGGGAAACGATGGGGCTCCCGCCTCCCGGAGGAGTGAAGCGGCCGTCTGTACCGGGGAAGCGATGCAGCCGCCCGCGCCTGGGAACGATTCGGCCCCCGCACCCGGGAACATGGTTCGGTCCCCGCACCAGGAGACTTGATTCGGTCCCCGCGCTCGGGAACGTGATTCGGTCCCCGCACCTGGGAACTCGATCCGGTCGCCCGCACCTGGGGTTAACGATGCGGGCCCGCCGTACCCGGGGAAAGTAGGACAGCCCGCCCGCACCGAGGAAATACGAAGGCCCCCACCAAGGGAAGCGCCATCCGGGGAAGCTCCACCGGCGGCCCTCACCTGGCCCCTCGGGCCCCACCCGGGGGAGAGCCCCACCTGAGGCCTCGTCCGGGGCCCCGCCTCGGGTCTCACCCGGTGGAAGCCCCCGCCCGAGGCCTCGTCCGGGGCCCGCCTCGGGCCCCGCCCGGGGCGTCCCCCGGGGCCTCACCCGGGGGAAAGCCCCCCGCCGGAACGGAGGTTGGCCGCAATGTGCCCTGTCTGTCGTGGACGGCAGAGTTCAGGCCATGATCTTCAATCGATTCCGTGGGCGGTCCACCTCACCGGGCGGCGCTGCCCTCGCGTTGGGCTGTGCCGCGGTCGTACTGGCCACGGTCACGGCTCCGGCCGTGGCAGCAGCTACGGCTACAGCAACGGCTACGGCTACAGCTACGGCTCCGAGGACAGCAGCCACGACGGCAGGGGCGGCCGGGGCCGATGCCTGGTCCGCCGCTTCCCGCCCTTCCCCGGCCACGGCCGAGCGGCGCTCGGGTGCCGGTTCGGTTGTTTCCGTCACCCTCGTCGCCGATCTTGACGCGAAAGAGGTCGTGGCCCGGCTGGAGAAGGCAGGCATCGACGCGGACCAGGTCCGCTACGGCGTACGGGCCCATCGCATCGTCTACCGCACCCGCGGCGCCGATGGGCGGCCCACCACGGCCAGCCAGCTGGTCGTCATGCCCCGGAACGGCAAGCGTGATCTCCAGGTCGTGTCCTGGCTGCACGGTACGACCGTGTACCGGGGCGACGTGGCCTCGGTGAACGACGCGTCCACCGACCGGGCCGCGGCCCTGCTCTTCGCCTCCACCGGCCGGGCCGTGTCCGCGCCGGACTACCTAGGCCTGGGCGTGGGCCCCGGCACCCATCCGTACGGAGACCCGCGGGCGACCGTCACCGCCTCGGTCGACGCGCTGCGTGCGGCCCGCGCGTTTGCGCGGCAGGATCGCCGCATCCTCGGCAGACACGTCCTGGTCAGCGGTTTCTCCCAGGGCGGGCCCGCCACCATGATGGTCGGGCGGGCCCTTCAGCAGGGCGCCGACCCGTACTTCCGACTCGGCGCGCTCGCCCCGGTCGCCGGCCCCTTCGACCTGAGCGCCTTCGAGGCCGCCGCGGCGAACGACAAGGTGGTCCGGTCGTCGCTCTACCTGGCGTACTTCGCGACCGCGTGGAATCGGCTGTACGGCCTGTACGACACGCCGGGGCAGGCGTTCCGCGCCCCGTACGACAAGACGGTGGAAACTCTCTTCGACGGGGACCACAAGGCGTCCGAGATAGCCGCCGCTCTGCCGGCGTCCTCGAAGGACCTGTTCACCCGGGAATTCCTCGACAGGGTCCGCAACCCCACGGGGAAGCTGGCGCAGCGGCTGAATGCGCTGGACACCACCTGTGACTGGCACCCGGACGTGCCGGTGCACCTGTACCACGCCACGGGTGACAAGGACGTGGACTTCGAGAACGCCCGTCACTGTCAGCGCCAGTTGACCGCCAACGGGGCCGTGAACCGGCTCACGGATGTCGGGGACCTCGATCACAACGGGACGGTGCGCGCGGCACTGCCCCTGGTGGTGCGGCAGTTCGACGCCGTACGACCCTGAGCGGGGGACCGGACAGCGGCGCCGGACCAGACTGCGGCGCCGGGCCGGACAGCTGTACCGGGCCGGACAGCGACCCCGGACCGGCGGGCCCGCCCCAGGCAGGCCCGCCGTCCCTTCACTTCCGTACCACCCCCGTATCACCCCCGTACGGGCAACCCGGCCGACCGCCACGCCTGGAAGCCGCCCACCAGATCGGTGGCCCGGTACAGGCCCAGCTGCCGCAGGGACACGGCCGCGAGGCTCGACGCGTAGCCCTCATTGCAGACGACCACCACCGGCAGGTCGTGGCCGGTGGCTTCCGGGGCGCGGTGGGCGCCCGTGGGGTCCAGGCGCCATTCCAGTTCGTTGCGCTCGACGATCAGCGCGCCGGGAATGGTGCCGTCGCGTTCGCGCAGCGCCGCGTAGCGGATGTCCACCAGAAGTCCGCCGTCCCGCTGGACCTCCGCGGCCCGGTGCGGCGTCACCCGGTCGAGCCCGGCGCGCGCCGCCTCCAGGAGCGCGTCGACGGCGCTCACCGCCAGTCCTCCGGGCGCTCGACCTCTTCGAGGCGCAGGACCGGGCCGGTGCGGCTGTAGCGGCGCATCAGCGGCAGCGGGGGGTAGTAGGCGTGCACCGAGACGGCGTGGGTCTCGGGGGAGAGGTTGAGCACCTGGTGGACGTGGTGCGGGCCGAAGGCGCGGCCGCGGCCGTCGGCCAGCGTCCGCTGCCGGTCCACGCCGTCCGCCAGTTCCAGGGTCTTCCACCCCTCGGTGGGCAGCTGGGCGGCGAGCGACTGCTCGGTCAGCTCGCCCGCGGCGGTGGCGAACGCGCCGTGCGAGCCGCCGTGGTCGTGCCAGCCGGTACCTGTACGGGGCGGCCAGCCGATCAGCCACGCCTCGCTGCCGCCGGGCCCCTCCAGGCGGATCCAGGTGCGGCCTTCGGGGTCGAGGGGGAGGGAGGCGACGAGCGGGGCGTCGGCGGCGGTACGGCGGACGAAGTCGAGGAGTTCGGCGGCGCCGGGGCCGGGGCCGCCGGTGGCGGCAGGGCGCGGGCGCGCAGGGGTACGTACATCGGGCACAGGAACCGTCCTGAGTGATCGCGAAGAGACGCGCGCGGGCAGCGGTGAACGCGGCGGCGCGCGGGGGCATGGATGCGGATCAGCAGGACGGACGACACACGCAGCCCGCGTAGCGGACCAGGTCCAGATGGACCCTCCGCCAGAATCGCGAACCGCTTTCCGTCACGTTCCGGAGTGAAGCACGGGGTTTCCCACAGGGTCAACCGCCGACCGACCGGACCTGCGCCTCGGACACGCCGTCCGGTACGTCCCGCGGCACGTTGCCCGGTGCGCCCCCCGGCGCCTCCCCGCCCGCCTGCGAGAACGTGCCGTCGACGGGGGTCGGCCCGCCGGGCGGGCGGGATTCCGGGCCCCTGTCCGAGCGCGGTTCCAGGCGCGATCCCAGGTGTGGTTCCGGGTGCGATCCCAGGTGTGGTTCCGGGTGCGATCCCAGGTGTGGTTCCGGGTGCGGTTCCGGATGTGATTCCGGGTGCGGTTTCAGAGGCGGTTCCGGGTGTGCTCCCGATCGCGCATCCGGATAAGGGGCCGGATAAGGGTCCGGCCGATCCCCTGGGCGCGCCCTTTCGGCGTCCATACGAGACCGCCCCCCGGTATCGCCCCCCTCTCCGCCCTCTCCACCCACTCCACCCACTCCATCCGCACCGCCCACGCCCGACCCACCCGAACCGGCCCCGGCTCCCCCGCCCCGTACCGCGTCCGCGCACGCGTAGAGTTCCGCCGGGCGTACGCCGCCCATCGCCGCGACCAGGTGTCCGTCCGGGCGTACGACCAGGACGGTGTGCGCCACCGCGCCCGGATAGGCCTCGGCGACCAGCACCTCGGCGCGCATCGGCAGGGCCGCCACCGCCTTCGACAGCCGCGGCATCACGCCCGCCGACTTCCAGTGCCGCCGCTCCCACACGCCCGTACCCGGCGCGACCAGCACCACCAGCAGCCGTCGGCCCAGCCGCGTGCGCAGCGGCACCAGGGACCCGTCCGGCGCCGTCACCGGGACGTCCGCGACCGGCGCGCCGACCGGTGTCGCCACCGGAATCGTCCCCGCCGGATCGGTGACCGGGGCGAGGGGAGAGCGGGCGTACGTGGGGGGCGCGCCGAGCGGGCCGCGCCCCAAGTGGCCGTCGGTGAGCATCGCCGTGTGGCCGCGGGCCGCACCCGGGAGCACCGCGCGCCACCGGCCGCCCCGTTCGCCGTCGCGCAACAGCGGCAGCGCCCGGTCGGCCGCGCGCAGCCGGGCCGTCACCGCGCCGCGGCGCTCCGCCTGGTAGCTGTCCAGCAGGGCCTCGGAGGCGCCCTGGTGCCAGGCCAGCGCCAGCTTCCACGCGAGGTTCTCGGCGTCCCGCAGCCCCTCGTCCAGGCCCTGTGTGCCGAGCGCGCCGAGCAGGTGGGCGGCGTCCCCGGCGAGGAAGGCCCGCCCGCGCCGCCAGCGCCGCGCCAGGCGGTGGTGCACCGTGTGCACGCCGGTGTCGAGGAGTTCGTACGGCGGTACGGCCGGAACGCGCGGATCACCGGAACCCGCGGGGACGCGCGCACCGGACCCCGCAGGACCCTGCGCACCGGACCCCGCAGGACCGTCCCCCGCCCCGAGGCCCCCCGACGCCGCTTCGGCGCCCCACACCGCCAGCGAATCGCGGATCCGGGCCACCAGCGCGTCCGGGGTGACCAGGTCCCGGCCGGGCGGCAGCAGCCAGTCCAGCCGCCACAGCCCGCCGGGCAGCGGCCGGGCCGTCACCTCGCCGCCGGATCCGCCGCCGCCCTGCCGGGCGGGCGAGCGGTGCAGCAACGCCTCACCGGGCCAGGGAAGTTCCGTACGCAACGCCGCGACCGCATGCCGCTCGACCGCCGTACGGCCGGGGAAGCGCACCTCCAGCAGCTTGCGGACCGTCGAGCGCGGGCCGTCGCAGCCGACCAGATAACTGGCCCGCCACCAGGCACCGTTGTGGCCGCGGGTGTGGGCGCTGACGCCGTACGCGTCCTGCTTCAGCTCGTCGAGCCGGCTGTCCGCGACGATCCGGACCAGGGGCTCGCCCGCGAGCGCGGTGCGCAGCGCCCTGGTCAGCGCGTGCTGCGGCATGTGCAGGGGGGAGGGGTTCTCCGGGCCGAACTCGACCCGTTCCAGCAGGCGCCGTCGGCGCACCGCGCGCCAGGCCGTCCAGTGCGTGCCCGCCGAGTCCAGGGCCGGGCCGCAGCCCAGCCGGGTCAGGAACGCGGTGGTGTCGGGGCGCAGCACGACCGTACGGGCGGGCCGCGGATCGGTGGCGCCGGGCGCTTCGTCCAGGATGACGCACGGAACGTCGAGGCGGGCGAGGGAGAGGGAGAGCGCGAGGCCGACCGGGCCGGCCCCGACGACGATCACCGGGTCCACGGCGTGGCCACCCCGGTGCGCGGATACTTACGGGACGTACGGGAACTGGCAGTTGGAGCCCGGTGCGCGATCACACAGCGTATGCAACCCACTGCGGGCGCCCGCGTCAAGTGACGGGGGCAGCGGCGCGCGCGGCACTGCCCCCGTCCACGATGTCACGCCGTCAGTTCCCGGCGCCGCCCCCGCCGCCCACGGGCGGGATGTCCGGGGGCCGCCGGGTGTCGACCGGACCGCCGAGCGTGCCGTCGGCGCCCTCCAGCGCGTCCGACGCCGTGACCGGCTCGGCCACCCCGGCGACCGCGATGCCGGTCCTGGACCGCCGGCCGCGCCGCTCGATCCAGGTGGCCAGCGCGGACAGCGCCAGACACATCACCACGTAGATCGCGCCGGCCACGATGATCATCGGCACGTACGGGTTCTCGTCGTTGACGACGATGGTGCTGGCCATCTGCTGGATCGTGTACAGCAGCTCCTCGAAGGTGATGACGTAGCCGAGCGAGGTGTCCTTGAGGGTCACCACCAGCTGGCTGATGATCGTCGGTAGCATCGCCCGGATGGCCTGCGGCATCAGCACCGTCGTCATGACCTGCGTCTTGCTCATGCCGAGCGCGTAGGCCGCCTCGCGCTGGCCCCGGGGCACCGCGTTGATACCGGCGCGCAGCACCTCCGCCTGCACCGCGCCGTTGTAGACGGTCAGACCCACGACCAGCGCCCAGAACTGCGGGGAGTCGCCGGTCAGCCCCAGCTCCTCCTTGTAGGAGAGCAGGATCACCCACAGGGCGTAGATCGTGATCAGCAGCGGGACGGCCCGGAAGACCTCGATGAAGCCGGTCGCCAGCCAGCGCACCGGCTTGTGCTCCGAGAGCCGGGCGACCGCGAGCAGCACGCCGAGCACGAGGGAGAGCACCGCGGCCACCGCGAAGACCTGGAGGGTCGTCAGGACGCCGTTGCGGATGTTGGTCCGTACGCCCGCGTTGTTGAAGATGTTCCACATCTCCGGCGCGAACTGGCCCTTGGCGGCCAGCCGCAGCACGACGAAGACGAGCAGGCCGACGACGGCGAGCGCGCCCACGACGGTGTAGACGCGGTTGCGGACCTTGGCCTTGGGCCCCGGGGCGTCGTAGAGGACGCTGGTCATCGGGCCACCTCCAGGCGGCGCTCCAGCAGCCGGAAGATGCCGCTGATGGCGAACGTGATGATCAAGTAGGCGAGGGCGATCCAGAGGAAGATCCAGCCGATCGGCCGGCCCTGGTCGTTGAGCAGCTTGGAGACGTTGAACAGCTCGGTGTTGCTGAAGGCGCCCGCGATGGCCGAGTTCTTGGTGAGCGCGATCAGGATGCTGCTCAGCGGCGGCAGCACGGTGCGGGTGGCCTGGGGAAGGATGATCATGCGCAGCGTCTGGATGAAGGTCATGCCGATGCTGCGCGCCGCCTCGGCCTGTCCCAGCGGCACGGTGTTGATGCCGGAGCGCACGGCCTCGCAGACGAACGAGGACGTGTAGAAGCCGAGTGCCAGGGTGGCCAGGACGAACGGGCTGGTGCCCGGGAAGAGGACCTGCGGGACGACGAAGAAGGCGACCAGGAACAGCAGGGTGAGCGGGGTGTTGCGCAGCAGCGTCACCCAGGCGGTCCCGAAGGCGCGCAGCGGGGGCACGGGCGAGACCCGGAAACCGGCTATGAGGAGGCCCAGCAGGATGGCGAGCGCCGCGCTGGCCGCGGTCAGCGACACGGTTCCGAGGAACCCGTTGCGGAACTCGGGTAGGTAGTCGAGGAGTACGTTCATGGGTTCTCCGCGGTAGCGGTCAGGGTCAGCGGCGGACGGGTGGACGGCCCGGCGCGGGGTGTGCGCGGTGCGGGGGTACGGACGTGCTCGGGCCCGCGGACGCTTCCGTACGCGGTGTACGGATGGGCGTACGGGGGCGCGGCAAGGGTTCGCGCCCGCGTGCGCACGGGCGTCCCGGCGCGCGGTTCCTCAGGCACCCACGCCCCGTACGCCCGCCGAGGCGGCGTACGGGGCGTGCGGCAGCGGGCAGGGGTGGTGCGATGCGGGTCAGCCGCGCGGCAGCGGCGTCTGCGGCGCGACGAAGCTGGTCCCGGACTTGCCGAGGGTGCCTTCGTAGGCCTTCTTGTAGTCGCCGTTCTTGATGTGCTTCTCCAGCGCGTCGGTGATCGCGTCCCGCAGCGCCTTGTCGCCCTTCTGCAGGCCGACGCCGTACGGCTCCTTGGTGAACGGCTTGCCGACGACCTTCAGCTTCGTGGGCCGCTCGGCCGCGTACCCCTTGAGGATCGCGTCGTCCGTGGTGACCGCGTCCACCTGGCCGTCGAGGAGCTGCTTGACGCACAGCGAGTACTTGGCCAGCTCGGTGGTGGTGGCCCCGTACTTCGGCTTCTTGATCTCCTGGAGCGGGGTGGAGCCGACGATCGAGCAGACCTTCTTGCCCTTGACGGTCTCCGGGCCGGTGATCGACGTGTCGTCCCGGCGGATCAGGAGGTCCGCGCCCGCGGTGTAGTACGGGCCCGCGAAGTCGATCTGCTTCTTGCGCTCGTCGTTGATCGTGTACGTGCCGACGTAGTAGTCGACCTGGCCCTTGGAGATCGCGGTCTCGCGGACGTTGGAGTCGACCGTCTTGAACTCGATCTGCTTCTCGGAGAAGCCCAGGTCGGCGGCGATCATCTTGGCGATCTCGATGTCGAAGCCGGTGCGCTTGCCGGTGGTGTCCTGGAAGCCGAGGTAGGGCTGGTCGGCCTTGGCGCCGATGGTGATCTTCCCGGCCTGCTTGGCCTTCTTCCAGGCCGGCGAGTTCACGTTCGCCTTGTCGTTGACCGGGTAGGTCCCGCTGTAGACATCCCCGCCGGACGCCTTGTCGCCGGCCGTGCCCGACTCGCCGCCGCATGCGGTCGCCGTCGCCGCCAGCGCGAGCACCACCGCACCCGCCGCGGCCGTCTTACGAATCCTCATGGTGAACATCCTTCGGTTCAGCGGAAGTTGGCAATCATGATGACCGGCCGCGGGGTCAGTGGTGGAGGATCTTCGAAAGGAAGTCCTTGGCCCGGTCGCTGCGCGGGTTGTTGAAGAACTGGTTCGGCTCGGCCTCTTCGACGATCCGGCCGTCCGCCATGAAGACGACGCGGTTGGCGGCCGAGCGGGCGAAGCCCATCTCGTGGGTGACCACGACCATCGTCATGCCGTCCCGGGCGAGCTGCTGCATGACCTCCAGCACCTCGTTGATCATCTCCGGGTCGAGGGCCGAGGTCGGCTCGTCGAAAAGCATGACCTTGGGGTCCATCGCCAGGGCCCGGGCGATCGCCACCCGCTGCTGCTGCCCACCGGACAGCTGGGCGGGGTACTTGTCCGCCTGGGTGCCGACCCCCACCCGGTCCAGCAGGGCCCGGGCCTTCTCCTCGGCCGCCTTCTTCTCCGTGCGGCGGACCTTGGTCTGGCCCAGCATCACGTTCTCCAGCACCGTCTTGTGCGCGAAGAGGTTGAAGGACTGGAAGACCATGCCCACGTCGGCGCGGAGCCGGGCCAGCTCGCGCCCCTCCTGCGGCAGCGGCTTGCCGTCGATCGCTATGGAACCGGAGTCGACGGTCTCCAGCCGGTTGATCGTGCGGCACAGGGTCGACTTGCCGGACCCGGAGGGCCCGATCACCACGACCACCTCACCGCGCCGGATGGTCAGGTCGATGTCCTGGAGTACGTGCAGCGCGCCGAAGTGCTTGTTCACGTTGTCCAGCACGACCAGCGGGTCGCCCGCCGGCGCGGGACCCTTGTCGCTCTTGGTCACCGATACTTCGCTCATCGGCGTACAGCTCCGTCCTCCTCGGTTGGGGAGGACCCTAATGACGCCCCGCGACCAGCGTCATCACATCTGAGCGGGATTTGAGCATAACGATACGGCCGCGGGGCACCACGCGGCGTGAACGGGTCGCGCGGCCCCGGCGCCCGGTGTACCGGCTGCATAACGGAACCGCCCCTCCGGGAATACCCCCTTGACGTGCGTACCGTCCATCGCCGTAGATGCCTTTTGGCCGCCCGGCGGGCGGCCCGGCCTCGTACGCGCCCGCGTGCGGGCGTACACCTATGCACCCGCGCGTCCGGATATGCGCGGCAGGGCGGACATCGTGAGGAGGGGGCCGGTGCGGCTGCTGCTCGTGGAGGACGACGACCATGTCGCGGCCGCCCTGTCCGCCGTGCTGGCCCGGCACGGCTTCGACGTCACCCATGCGCGCAGCGGCGAGGAGGCGCTGCACGCCCTGCTCCCCGGCGGCCGGGAGCCCTTCGGGGTGGTCCTGCTCGACCTCGGCCTGCCCGACCAGGACGGCTTCGAGGTCTGTGGCCGGATCCGGCGGCTCGGCACCACCCCGGTGATCATGGTGACCGCGCGGGCCGACGTACGCTCGCGGATCCACGGCCTGAACCTCGGCGCGGACGACTACGTGGTCAAGCCGTACGACACCGGCGAACTCCTCGCCCGTATCCACGCCGTCAGCCGGCGCCGCACCTCCGCGCCCGCCGCCGGCGGCGAGCCGCCCGCCGACGAGGCCGCGCCGCGCGAGGCGCTGCGGCTGGGCACCGTCACCATCGAACTGCCCACCCGCCAGGTGGCCGTGGGCGGCGCCGCCGTACCGCTCACCCGCAAGGAGTTCGACCTGCTCGCCCTGCTGGCTCAGCGGCCCGGCGTGGTCTTCCGGCGGGAGCAGATCATCAGCGAGGTGTGGCGCACCAGCTGGGAGGGGACCGGCCGGACGCTGGAGGTGCACATCGCCTCGCTGCGCGCGAAGCTGGGCATGCCCGCGCTGATCGAGACGGTGCGCGGGGTCGGCTACCGGCTCGTGGCCCCGCCCGCCGTCGTGTCACCGGCCGGCCCGGCCTCCTGACGGCCCCGGCACCGCACCGTGCGCACCCGACTCCTCCCGCTCCTGATCGTCCTGCTGGCCGGCGTACTGCTCGCGCTCGGCTTCCCGCTCGCCGGCATCACCGCCACCGTCGAACAGCAGCGGGTCGTCGTCGACCGGATCGACGACGCGGCGCGCTTCGCCTCCCTGGCGCAGTACGTCACCGCCCGGCCCGGCACCGGCCGCGAGACCCCCGACGAGGACGAGCGGCAGTCCACCCTCGGCGCCGAGCTGCGGCGCTACCACGACCTGTACGGCATCCGCGCGGGCGTCTTCTTCCGCGACGGGACGCCCATGGCGGCGGCCCCCGCCGGCTGGCGCGTACCGGAGCAGGGGGAGGGCGCGCGGGCCTTCAGCGAGGCGCTGGCGGGCCGCCGCAGCCACGACCCCCGCCAGATCCTGCCCTGGGACGACGGCGGCCGCATCCCCGTCGCCTCGCCCGTCATCCGGGACGGCGACGTGGTGGCCGTGGTCTTCACCGACTCGCCCACCGGGCAGATGCGCTCGCGCATCCTGCACGGGTGGCTGCTGATCGTGGCCGGGGAGTGCCTGGCCATGCTCGTCGCGGTGGCCGCCGCCTTCCGGCTCACCGGCTGGGTGCTGCGCCCGGTGCGCATCCTGGACGCGGCGAGCCACGACATCGCGACCGGCCGGATGAACTCCCGGGTCGCCCCCGCCTCCGGGCCGCCGGAACTGCGCCGCCTGGCCCGTTCGTTCAACGAGATGGCCGACAACGTCGAAGACGTGCTGGAGCAGCAGCGCGCCTTCGTCGCCGACGCCTCCCACCAGCTGCGCAACCCGCTCTCCGCGCTGCTGCTGCGCATCGAGCTGCTCGCCCTGGAACTCCCCGAGGGCAACGCGGAGATCGCCTCGGTCCGTACGGAGGGCAAGCGCCTGGCCCGGGTCCTGGACGACCTGCTGGACCTGGCGCTCGCCGAACACGCCGCCGCCGACCTCCAGCTCACCGACGTCGCCGCGCTGGCCGCCGAACGCGTCGACTCCTGGCGCCCGCTGGCCGACGACAAGGGGGTGCTGCTGTCCTACGAGGGGCAGCGGGCCGTCACGGGCTGGGCGGACCCGGTCGCCCTCTCCAGCGCCCTGGACGCGCTGGTCGACAACGCCCTGAAGTTCACGCCCGCCGGGGAGCGGGTCACCGTCGGCGCGGCACCGGACGGCGAACGCGTACGGATCACCGTCCGCGACCACGGGCCCGGCCTCACCGAGGACGAACTGACCCGCATCGGCGACCGCTTCTGGCGCAGCGGACGCCACCAGAACGTCTCCGGTTCCGGCCTGGGCCTGTCGATCACCCGCGCACTGCTGGCCGCCGGGGGCGCCACCCTCTCCTTCGCGCCCCACCGGCCGCACGGGCTGCGGGTGACCGTGGAGATGCCGCGCACCGCGCCCTGACCGCCCGCGCGCGGGCACCGTCCCGCACCACCCGGCGCCGGAATGGACGTGTGTTACCGTTGACGGCGTTGCAGTTGTGGTACCCATGAACTTTGTGCGCGCCCGGTGGCTGAAGCCCCGGGCGTTCCTTGTTTTCCGGACCTTACTCCGGTGTGTGGCGATCATCTCGGCGACAGGGAGGCCGCGCAGTGCGGTCTCCGGTTTGCGCCTCCAGAAGGAGAAAAACATGGCCACCGGCACCGTGAAGTGGTTCAACTCGGAAAAGGGCTTCGGCTTCATCGAGCAGGACGGCGGCGGCCCCGACGTCTTCGCCCACTACTCGAACATCCAGGCCCAGGGCTTCCGTGAGCTCCTGGAAGGCCAGAAGGTCAACTTCGACGTGACCCAGGGCCCCAAGGGCCCGCAGGCGGAGAACATCATCCCCGCCTGACGCCCGCGTCAGCGGACGGGGCCCGCACCGGCCGGTGCGGGCCCCGTCCGTATGCGTACGCGTCCGTACGCGCCGCCCGGCCGTACGACCCGCGGGCGCACCCCCGTACCCGCGGTCCGCAGACCGCACGGCATCTCCCCGCCACAGAAGGGCTTTCAGTGACCCGAGCGACCGCACCGCGACAGAGCGCCGCACCGAAGACGTCCGCGCAGACGTCACCCCAGCCGCCCGCCGTCTCCTTCGACGAGCTGCCGCTGGCACCGGCCCTCCAGACCGAGCTGCGCGCGCAGGGCGTCACCGAGCCGTTCCCCATCCAGGCCGCGACGCTGCCCGCCACCCTCGCGGGCCGGGATGTCCTGGGCCGCGGCCGGACCGGCTCCGGCAAGACCCTGGCCTTCGGGCTGGCGATGCTCAGCCGTACGGCCGGGCGCCGCGCCGAGAGCAAGAGCCCGCTGGCGCTGGTGCTCGTGCCCACCCGCGAGCTGGCCACCCAGGTCACCGACGCGCTCGCCCCGTACGCCGCGGCGGTGGGCCTGCGCACCACCACGGTCGTCGGCGGCACCTCGATCAACCGCCAGATCGCCGCGCTGCGCAAGGGCGCCGAGATCCTGGTCGCCACCCCGGGCCGGCTCGCCGACCTGCTGGACCGCCGCGCCTGCACCCTCGGTCAGGTCGCCGTCACGGTCCTGGACGAGGCCGACCAGATGACCGACATGGGCTTCCTGCCGCAGGTCACCCGCCTGATGGAGAAGGTGGACCCGGACGGCCAGCGGATGCTGTTCTCCGCGACGCTGGACCGCAATGTCGACAAGCTCGTCCGCCGGTTCCTGACCGACCCCGTCACCCACTCCGTGGACCCGTCGGCCGCGACGGTCACCACCATGGAGCACCACGTCCTGTACGTGGAGGACACCGACAAGCGGGCCACCGCGACCGAGATCGCCGCCCGCGACGGCCGCGTGATCATGTTCGTGGACACCAAGCGCGGCGCCGACCGGCTCACCAAGCACCTGCTCGCCCAGGGCGTACGGGCCGCGGCGCTGCACGGCGGCAAGTCCCAGCCGCAGCGCACCCGCACCCTGGAGCAGTTCCGCACCGGCCGGGCCACCGCGCTGATCGCCACCAACGTCGCCGCCCGCGGCATCCACATCGACGGCCTCGACCTCGTGGTCAACGTCGACCCGCCGACCGAGGCCAAGGACTACCTGCACCGCGGCGGCCGCACCGCGCGGGCCGGCGAGTCCGGCACCGTCGTCACCCTGGTCACGCCCGGCCAGCGCCGGGACATGAACCGGCTGATGGCGCGCGCGAAGATCACCCCCGGTACGGCACGGGTCCGGCCGGGCGACGGCGCGCTGATACGCATCACCGGCGCGCAGGCCCCGTCCGGACAGCCGGTCGTGCTCGACGTGCCCGCGCAGCAGGACCGGCAGCAGGACCGGCCCAAGCCCGCGGGGGGCGGCCGGCGGCGGCGTCCGCGTCGGGGCGGCTCCGGCGGCTCCGGTGGTTCCGGCGGCTCCGCGGGCAGCGGGGCGGGCGCGGCGAACGGCGCCCGTCCGGCCCGGCGCCCCTCGCGCGCCCCGAAGGGGCCGCGCACCCCGCGTCCGCAGGCCTGACACGCGCCGGGGCGCGCACGGCTGTCCGTACGCGCCCCGCGCCGGGCTTCCCGCGGTCTCTCCGGCGTCCGTACGTGCCCGGCACCGGCCCGGGCCTCTCCGGCACCGGTACGCGCCCCACGCCGGTTCTCCGCGGCGCCCCACGCCGGTTCTCCGCGGCGCCCCACGCCGGTTCTCCGCGGCGCCCCACGCGCGGGTCACGGCTTCTCCGACACGTAATACCGCCGCGCCCCCTCGTGCAGCGGCAGCGGATCCGTGAACACCGCGGTCCGCAGATCCACCTTCTGCGCGGCGTGCACCTCGGTCCCGATCCGGTCCCGGCTCCTTATGACGGTCCGGGTGATCGCCTCGACCCGTACCGGATCCTCGCGGTCGGTGGTCACCAGCAGATTCGCGACCGCGACCGTCTTGATCGCCTGCCCGTTCTGCACCTGCGGATAGGCGTCGGCCGGCATCACGGCCGCCCGGTAGTGGCGGGACGTCTCGCCCTGCCGGTGCAGCGCCGGGATCAGGTCGCCGAGCTGGACGAGCCGTACCGGCATCCGCCGGGCCACCTGCTGCACGGCCGAGGTCGGCAGCCCGCCCGACCAGAAGAAGGCGTCCAGTTCCTTCTCCTCCAGCAGCTTCGGCATCCGGTCGATACCCACCCGTACCGCCTCGATGTCATGGCCGAAATCCAGCCCGGCCGCCTTCAGCAGATGCCGGGTGACCAGCTGGACGCCGGAGCCGTCCCCGCCCACGCCGACCCGCAGCCCTCTGAGGTCCCGGGTCGAGCGGACGGGGGAGCCGGCCGGGACCACCAACGCCATGTAGTCGTCGTACAGCCGCGCGCAGGCCCGCAGCCGGGCCCCCGCCCGCGGGTCGAGGCGCTGCTGCTCGGCCACCGCGTCCGCGGTGGCGATGGCGAACTGGGCGTTTCCGTTCGCCAGTTGGTCCAGGTTGTCCAGCGACCCCGCGCTGTTCATCAGCCGTACGTCGACCCGCGGCAGGTCCCGGCCCAGATCCTGCTTGAGCAGCTCGCCGTAGCGCGCGTACACCCCGGACCGCACACCGGTCGTCAGCGTCACCTGCCCGGACGGCGTGGGCGGGCCGCCCAGTGGCAGCAGCCACCACAGCAGCAGACCGAGCGCGCCCAGCGCGGCAGCGGCCGCGAGCAGCACCCGGCGGCCGCCGGTGCGGGGGAGTACGGAAACCATGGCGGGATCCTGCCAGTCCCGTACCGGGAACGGGAGGGGCGAGGTGCCGGTGGGAACACGTACCCTGGTCGATTGAGATGAGTGCGAAGACATACGAGGTGCGCACCTACGGGTGCCAGATGAACGTCCACGACTCCGAGCGGCTGTCGGGCCTGCTGGAGGACGCCGGATACGTCCCTGCGCCCAAGGACGCCGAAGGGGCCGATGTCGTCGTCTTCAACACCTGTGCGGTGCGGGAGAACGCCGACAACCGGCTCTACGGCAACCTCGGCCAGCTCGCGCCCAAGAAGGCCGCGCGCCCGGGCATGCAGATCGCCGTCGGCGGCTGCCTGGCCCAGAAGGACCGCGACACCATCGTCAAGAAGGCCCCCTGGGTCGACGTGGTCTTCGGGACGCACAACATCGGCAAGCTGCCGGTCCTCCTGGAGCGCGCCCGCGTCCAGGAGGAGGCCCAGGTCGAGATCGCCGAGTCGCTGGAGGCGTTCCCCTCCACCCTGCCCACCCGCCGCGAGAGCGCCTACGCGGCGTGGGTCTCCATCTCGGTCGGCTGCAACAACACCTGCACCTTCTGCATCGTCCCCGCCCTGCGCGGCAAGGAGAAGGACCGCCGCCCCGGCGACATCCTCGCCGAGATCGAGGCACTGGTCGACGAGGGCGTCTCCGAGATCACCCTGCTCGGCCAGAACGTGAACGCCTACGGCTCCGACATCGGCGACCGCGAGGCGTTCAGCAAGCTGCTGCGCGCCTGCGGCAGGATCGAGGGCCTGGAGCGGGTCCGCTTCACCTCGCCGCACCCCCGCGACTTCACCGACGACGTGATCGCCGCCATGGCCGAGACGCCCAACGTGATGCCGCAGCTGCACATGCCGCTGCAGTCCGGCTCGGACACCGTCCTGAAGGCGATGCGCCGCTCGTACCGCCAGGAGCGCTTCCTCGGCATCATCGAGAAGGTGCGCGCCGCGATGCCGGACGCCGCCATCTCCACGGACATCATCGTCGGCTTCCCCGGCGAGACCGAGGAGGACTTCGAGCAGACCCTGCACACGGTCCGCGAGTCCCGCTTCGCGCAGGCCTTCACCTTCCAGTACTCCAAGCGCCCGGGCACCCCGGCCGCCGAGATGGACGGCCAGATCCCCAAGGAGGTCGTCCAGGCGCGCTACGAGCGGCTGGTCGCCCTCCAGGAGGAGATCTCCTGGGAGGAGAACAAGAAGCAGGTCGGCCGCACCCTGGAGGTGATGGTCGCCGAGGGCGAGGGCCGTAAGGACGACGCCACCCGCCGCCTGTCCGGCCGCGCGCCCGACAACCGCCTGGTGCACTTCACCCGCCCCGAGGAGCCGGTGCGCCCCGGCGACATGGTGACCGTCGAGATCACCTACGCCGCCCCGCACCACCTGCTCGCCGAGGGCCCCGCCAAGGCCGTCCGCCGTACGCGCGCGGGCGACGCCTGGGAGAAGCGCAACGCCGCCCCGGCCGCCAAGCCGGCGGGCGTCATGCTGGGCCTGCCGACGATCGGCGCCCCGGCGCCGAGCCCGGCCCCGGCGGCGGGCTGCGGCTGCGACTGACGGAACGGGCGGGGCAGAGGCTCCCCGCGCGGCGCGGTCGCGCCGTCGGGCTGCCCTGCCCTGTACGGCCGCCTTGCTAGGGTTCCAGCCATGCTTGTCGCCGCCGCCGTCTGCCCGTGTCCGCCGGTCCTCGTCCCGGACGTCGCCTCCGGAGCCGCACCCGAGCTGGACGGCCTGCGGGCCGCCGCGCTCGACGCGGTCGGCGTGCTCGCCGCGGCCCGGCCCGACCGGCTGGTCGTCGTCGGCCCCGCCGAACAGGCGGGCCGCGGGCCGCACGGACAGGGCGCGGTGGGCTCCTTCCGCGGCTTCGGCGTGGACCTGGACGTGAGCCTGGGCGCCGCCGAGACGCCTCCGGAGCGGCCGCTGCCGCCGTCGCTGTCGGTCGGCGCCTGGCTGCTGGCCCGTACGGACTGGGCGGACGCGCCGGTCGAGGGACTGGGCGTCGGCGAGCCGCTGGCCGGCGACCGCTGCGCCCAGGTCGGCCGGGAGATCGCGGCGTCGGCGGAGCGGGTCGCCCTGCTGGTCATGGGCGACGGCAGCGCCTGCCGGACGGTGAAGGCGCCGGGCTACTACGACGAGCGGGCCGAGGCCTTCGACGCGGCCGTGGCGCGCGCTCTGGGGGCCGCGGACACCGAGGCCCTGGCCGGGCTCGACGCCGAGCTGGCGAGCGAGCTGAAGGCGTCCGGACGGGTCTGCTGGCAGGTCCTGGCCGGCGCCGCGGAGGGCGCCGGGCTGCGCGGCGAGCTGCTGCGCGAGGAGGCTCCGTACGGGGTGGGGTACTTCGTGGCGGCCTGGTCGTAACGGCCGCGGCCTGGCCGCAGTGGCGGCTCTTGTGGCGACGGCTCGCTCGGAGGGCGTACGGAAGTGCCCCGGGGCGCGGATCCACGCACGCGCGCCCCGGTGACACGCCGACGGCCGCGGAGCGCGTCGCTCCGCGGCCGTCGTACGCCGTGCGGGCCGTCCGGCCCGGGACCCCGTGCCTGCCTCAGGAGGCCGGGCCCCGCGCGCTGGTGCCGCCGCTGCCGCCGGACCGGCGGGATTCCCCGGCCAGCCGGCCGAGGGCGTCCTTCGCCTTGCCGGCGCCGCTCCCGATCTGACGGCTGTACTTGCCCTCGGTCCTCTCGTCGACCGCCCGTGCGGCCTTGTCGAGGCCCTGCTCGATCCGGTCCCCGTGCTGCCGCGCGAGATCACCGGCCCGGTCCTTGAGCGGACCGAACGTGGCCTTGAGGTTGTCCAGCAGGCCCATGGGCCACCTTCCTTGCGTACCGCGTCCTACTTGCGGGCGCCTTCCCCGGCCTCGCTGTCGGCGGCCTCGTCGGCCGACTGCTGCTTGGGGATCTCGACACCCTCGGCGGCAGCGGCCTCACCGGCCTCCTCGGCGGACGGCTTCGCGTCCGCACCCGCCCCTTCCTGCTCCGCCTGCGCGGCGGCCCCGTCGGGGCGGTCCGCCGACTCGTCACCCTCGGCCGGCTCCGCCGTCAGTGTCGCGGCGGCGGCCTCCTCCGTCGATGCTTCGCTCTTACGGCGACGAAACCGTGAAAACACGCCCATAACTCCACTCCATACGTTACTCGTGCGGGCGAAATCCCGGGGCGCCCGGAGCGTCCCATTGCGCCGCCCGCGGGCTCCGGTCCGTGAACCGGCGGCCGGAACCTCGCATCAGGCAACGAACACGGAGGCGAGCCGTCACGTCGCTCGTTCGAGATCAGGCCCGGGGGTTTGCGAGACTGGGCCGGTGAACACCGCAGTTCCCGCACCCCGGGTCATCGCCGTCGTCGGTCCCACCGCGGCCGGAAAGTCCGATCTGGGCGTAGCCCTCGCCCGGCACCTCGGCGGCGAGGTCGTCAACGCCGACTCCATGCAGCTCTACCGCGGAATGGACATCGGCACCGCCAAGCTGACGGTGCCCGAACGCCAGGGCGTCCCGCACCACCTCCTGGACATCTGGGACGTCACCCGCGCGGCGAACGTCGCCGAGTACCAGCGGCTGGCCCGTGCCGAGATCGACCGGCTGCTCGCCGAGGGCCGCACGCCCGTCCTCGTCGGCGGCTCCGGCCTGTACGTACGCGGCGCCCTCGACGCCCTCGACTTCCCCGGCACCGATCCCGAGGTGCGCGCCCGCCTGGAGGCCGAGCTGGCCGAGCACGGCAGCGGCGCCCTGCACGCCCGGCTCGCCGCCGCCGACCCCGAGGCCGCCCGCGCCATCCTGGCGGGCAACGGGCGGCGCATCGTGCGCGCCCTGGAGGTGATCGAGATCACCGGCCGCCCCTTCACCGCCAACCTCCCGGGACACGAGGCGGTCTACGACACCGTCCAGATCGGCGTCGACGTGGCCCGCCCCGAGCTGGACGAGCGCATCGCCCGCCGGGTGGACCGGATGTGGGAGGAGGGCCTGGTGGACGAGGTGCGGCGGCTGGAGGACGCGGGGCTGCGCGAGGGCCGTACCGCCTCCCGGGCCCTCGGCTACCAGCAGGTGCTCGCCCAGCTCGCGGGGGAGTGCACGGAGCAGGAGGCGCGGGACGCGACGGTCCGGGCCACCAAGCGCTTCGCCCGCCGCCAGGACTCCTGGTTCCGCCGGGACCCCCGGGTCCACTGGCTCAGCGGTGCCGCCGCGGACCGCGCGGAACTCCCGGAGCGGGCGCTGGCGTTGGTAGCGCCCCCGGTCACAGCCTGATCACGTCATGGCATCGGGACGCTCCGCCCGTCATCCGGGCCCCCGGGAGCGTGTCATCATCGACCTTCGATCGAGGCGTGCAGTCAGCAGTGGGGAGGGCGCGTGGCGATGGAGGCCGGCCCTCGCAACAGACCGCAGCAACCGGACGGTCGGGGCGACGGACAGCGGGACGCGACGGAGTCGCTGACCCACGACGGACCCGGGTCCTTCGGCCCCGACGGGGCCGCCCCGGACCATGCCGTCGGGCCCGGCGCGCTGGGCGGACCGGCACGTCCGGCGTCCCTGGACGGCTCGGACGGCCCGGAGCCGGCCGTGGAGGGCGGCGAGTCCTTCCGTGAACTGCGCCCGCCGCGCCGGCTGCGCATCTGGCAGCTCGCGCCCATCGTGGGCCTCGCCATCCTCGGCTCGCTGATGTTCGCCTTCCCGCTCGCCTTCGAGTTCGGCGGCGACAGCGGCGCGGTGATCTCCATGCTCGGCCTGCTGCTGTTCGGCTGCGCCGCCGGCTGGGGCATGATGGCCGCCCGCCGGGTCGGCCACACCTGGCCCGGCCTGCCCGCCCGCGGCTCCGGCCGCCGCCCGGACTGGCGGGTCGTCCTGGCGTACGCGGCGGTCGTGGCCGTCCTCGCCCTGCTGGCCGTATGGCGGGTCGCCCGGCTGCACTGACTGCCGGTGGCGGTCTGCCGGTGACGGTGCCCCTCGCCCGTGCCCGGCCGGGGCGGGAAAGCGGGCTGTCACTGCCGGGCCGTACGATGCAGACATGACCAACGCACCGGGAACCGCACTGGCCACGGAGGCCGCAGTGGACACCGCGCCGGCCGCCGCGGGCGGCCCCGGCCGCGGCATCGCCTTCCTCAAGGGCCACGGCACGGAGAACGACTTCGTGATCGTCCCCGACCCGGACGGCGTCCTGGACCTGTCGGCCGACGCGGTGGCGCGGATCTGCGACCGCCGGGCCGGTGTCGGCGGTGACGGCCTGCTGCGCGTGGTGCGCTCCGCCGCCGACCCCGCGGCCCGCGCCCAGGCCGCCGAGGCCGAGTGGTTCATGGACTACCGCAACGGCGACGGCTCCGTGGCCGAGATGTGCGGCAACGGCGTCCGCGTCTTCGCCCGCTACCTCCAGCACGCCGGCCTGGCCGGCGCGGGCGGGTTCGCCATCGCCACCCGGGCCGGCGTCAAGCGGGTGCGGCTGGCCGAGAACGGCGACGTCACGGTCTCCATGGGCCGCGCCGACCTGCTCCCGGACGGCGTGACGGTCACGATCGGCGGCCGCAGCTGGCCCGCCCGCAACGTCAACATGGGCAACCCGCACGCCGTCGCCTTCGTCGAGGACCTCGACCACGCCGGGGACCTGTACGGCGTCCCGCCGTTCAGCCCAGCCTCCGTCTACCCGCACGGCGTCAACATCGAGTTCGTCGCCGACCGCGGCCCGCGCCACGTCGCGATGCGGGTCCACGAGCGCGGCGCCGGCGAGACCCGCTCCTGCGGCACCGGCGCCTGTGCCGTCGCGGTCGCCGCCGCCCGCCGGGACGGCGCCGATCCCGCGGCCACCGGCAGCCCCGTCACCTACCGGGTGGACCTGCCCGGCGGCAGCCTGTCGATCACCGAGCTGCCGGACGGCACGGTCGAGATGACCGGCCCCGCGGTGATCGTCGCGCACGGCACGCTGGACCCGGCGTGGCTGGTCACGGCCCTCGACTGAGACTTCGCTCGAATGGGTGATCCGGTTCACGCTGGGCGAGAGCGGGACAGCGCTGCGTGATGGGCTCGGTAGCATCAAGCACCGGCCCGGGGCGACCGACTGCGGGCGCCCGACCGCCGGTCGACGCCGCCGGAGGTGCCCATGAGCGCAGAGGCCACGAACCCTGGTAATCCCGTCGCGCCGGTCCAGGCCGGTCCGCCCGACCTGGGCGAGGTCTCGCACCGCAAACGCGGCCGCCCCCGGCTGGAGCTGCGCGGCCTGCGCCGCATCGGCCGGGCCGCGCTCCTGGGGCCGGCCCCCCGCGACGGCCTGCCGGACGCCCTGGAGCACGTCGCCAAGGTGCACCGCGCCCACCACCCGGACGCCGACCTGGACACCCTGAGCAGGGCCTACGCGCTCGCCGAGTCCTCGCACCGCGGCCAGCTGCGCAAGAGCGGCGAACCGTACATCACCCACCCGCTCGCGGTGACCCTGATCCTGGCCGAACTGGGCGCCGAGACCACGACCTTGACCGCCTCCCTGCTCCACGACACCGTCGAGGACACGGAGGTGACGCTCGATCAGGTCGGCTCGGAGTTCGGCAAGGAGGTCTGCTACCTGGTCGACGGCGTGACCAAGCTGGAGAAGGTCGACTACGGCGCCGCCGCCGAGCCCGAGACCTTCCGCAAGATGCTGGTCGCCACCGGCAACGACGTACGCGTGATGTCCATCAAGCTGGCCGACCGGCTGCACAACATGCGCACCCTGGGCGTGATGCGCCCCGAGAAGCAGGCCAGGATCGCCAAGGTCACCCGCGACGTGCTCATCCCGCTGGCCGAACGGCTGGGCGTGCAGGCCCTCAAGAGCGAACTGGAGGACCTGGTCTTCGCGATCCTGCACCCGGAGGAGTACGCCACCACCCGTGCCCTCGTCCTCGGCCACGCGGCCCGCCCGGACCCTCTGGCCGCGATCGCCGAACGGGTGCGCGCCGTCCTGGACGAGGCCGACATCGCCGCCGAAGTCCTCGTCCGGCCCCGGCACTTGGTATCCGTGCACCGCGTACGCCTGACGCGCGGCACGGTCACCGGCACCGACCTCGGCCGTCTGCTGGTGCTCGTCGCCGAGGACGCCGACTGCTACGCGGTCCTCGGCGAGCTGCACACCTGCTTCACGCCGGTGGTCTCGGAGTTCAAGGACTTCATCGCCGCGCCGAAGTTCAACCTCTACCAGTCGCTGCACACCGCCGTCACGGACGAGGACGGCGCCATTGCGGAAACGCTCATCCGTACGCACCGCATGCACCGTGTCGCCGAGGCCGGGGTCGTCGCGCTGGGCAACCCGTACGCCCCCGCGGACGGCTCCGAGCCCGCGGCCGAGCGCCCCGCCGGTAGCGGCACGGAGGGCGACCACGCCGCCGAGGACGGGGAGGAGCGGGTGGACCCGACCCAGCCCGGCTGGCTGTGCCGCCTCCTGGAGTGGCAGCGCGCCACCCCCGACCCGGACACGTTCTGGACCTCGCTGCGCGCCGACCTCGCCCAGGACCGCGAGATCACGGTCTTCTGTGCGGAAGGGGGCTTCGGCGACAGCAGCGGCCCGGCCGGCACGGGCGCCGCCGGTACGGGCACGGACGGCACCGCCACCGTCGGCCTGCCCGCAGGCGCGAGCTGCGTGGACGCCGCCTACGCGCTCTACGGCGAAGGAGCGCACAACTGCATCGGCGCGCGCGTCAACGGCCGCCTCGCAACCCTTTCCACGGTCCTGTGCGACGGCGACAGCCTGCACCTGCTCATGGCCCCCGACTCCGCCGCCGGACCCTCGCCCGACTGGCTCGACCACACCCGTACACCGGCCGCCCGGCTCGCCATCTCCCGCTGGCTGGCCGCCCATCCGGGGGCGGAAACAGGGGAGGGCGAGAGCGCGGTGGGGGCGGGCGCGCCGAGTGGCGCCGGCGGGGCGCGCGGTGCCGGGGCCGCCGAGACGCCCGGCCGCTCCGGCGGGACGGACACCGCCGGGCTGTCCACCGACCTCCCCGGCGCGACCGTACGGCTCGCGGGCTGCTGCACCCCCGTACCCCCCGACCACGTCACCGGCTTCGCCGTACGGGGCGGCATAGTGACCGTCCACCGGGTGCTGTGCCCGGTGGTGGCCCGGATGGCCGCCTCCGGGCGCAAGCCGGTCGGCGCCCGCTGGCGCGGCGCGGGCAACCGCGCGCAGGGCTGCCGGGTCACCCTCCTCGCCGAGGCTTTCACCCGGCCGCACCTGCTCGCCGACCTCACGGAGGCCATCGCCGCCGAGGGGGCCGCCGTGGTCGCCGCGGCCGTGGAGCCGCCCCGCGAACAGCGCGTACGCCACACGTACACGCTCCACCTGCCGGACGCGGCCAAGCTGCCGTCCCTGATGCGGGCGATGCGGCAGGTCCCGGGCGTCTTCGACGTACTGCGGGCGGGCCGCGCGCGGTCGACCATGGCGGCGCGTTCCTGAGGGGCGGCCGCTCCGGAGCGTGGCCGAGAAGGGCGGCGCGTTCCCGATGGGTGTCCACTCCCGCGCGCGGTCGGTGATGGCGGTGCGCCCGAGAGGCGCCCGCTCCGGCGCTCGGCGGACGATGACAGCGCATCCCCGGAGGCGCCCGCCCCGCGTGCGGTCGGTACACCCGTTCCCCACCGGCCTCGACGGACGTACGGCCCGCCCTCGTTCGGGTGCCGTACTGCCGCGTCGGCCACGGGCCGGGGCACCGCGCTGGTAGCGGTGTCCCATGCCGCTTTCCTCGTACCACCCCGCCCCCGGCCCCGGCGGCCCCGCCTCCGCCCCCGGCCGGGGACCCGAAGGC
>NZ_JOCQ01000124.1 GCF_000720725.1 Streptomyces rimosus subsp. rimosus | reverse complement strand
CGCGCCTGGCAGGACAAGCTGGCGGCGGGCTTCACCAACTCCGGTTCCAAGAGCGGCGACAAGCTGCACACCCTGCAGTTCTTCTCCGTACTGGCCGCCCAGCACGGCATGCACTGGATCAACCTCGGTCTGCTGCCCGGCTGGAGCTCCACCACCGGCTCCGAGAACGACCTCAACCGCCTCGGCTTCTTCCTGGGCGCCGGCGCCCAGACCGACAGCGACCGGGGCCCCGACGGCGTCCACAAGGCCGACATAGCCACCGCCGATCACCTCGGCCGCCGGGTCGCCGCCCAGGCCGCGGTCTACGCCGCCGGCCGCGCCGCCGTCGCCGTCTGATCCGCCTCCCGCGGATGCCGGGCGCCCGAGGGCGACGTACGCGCCCGGCCCGCGCGCCCCGTTCCACTCATGCCGCCCGTACGCGGTCACCTGTACACGCCGACCCACCCGCATACGCGTGCTTTCGTACGGATGGAGATGCGACCCTGTAGCCAGGGGGCCATACCTTCGGAGGTTGGGATCCGATGGCGACGAGCATGCATCTGGTCTGGAGCTCGGCGGCGCCCGGCAGCGTCGTGTACGAGACACACGCGATCGAGGTGGTCGAAGAGGGCGGCGTACACGGAGAGGTGGTCAGCGAGCGGCACGAGGTCACCGTGCGCAGCCGCGCCCACGCGGAGGAGATCGCCGCCGAGCACGACTACGAGCTCTACCGCGACGGACCGGAGTGGGAGAGCCTTCCGGAGGACGGGCAAGGCGAAGACGGGGAAGGCTGAGCCGTCGTCGGCCGCCCCGGCTGCCCTGGTCGGCTCGCCGGGGAAGTCGGGCCGAGTGGTCGCCGCCCTGGCCGGATGACGGGAGAAGGGCGGCGAGCGGTCCCCGCCCTGATCGGATGACGCGAGAAGGTAGGCGACCGGCCCCCGCCGACAAGGCCGACGACTGCTCCCCGCCCCGGCCGGGTGACGGGAGAAGGCCGGCGAGCGGTCGCCGCCCCGGCCGGGTGACCGGAGGCAACCGGTCGGCAAGTGGCGCCCGTCCGTGCCGGATCAGAAGCCGAAGTCCTGCGTCCACCACGGGCCGCCGGGGCCGAAGTGGGCGCCGACTCCCAGGGTTTTGTACTCGCAGTTGAGGATGTTGGCGCGGTGCCCCGAGCTGTGCATCCAGGTGTCCATCACCGCGCGGGCGTCGGCCTGGCCGCGGGCTATGTTCTCGCCGCCGAGACCGTCTATGCCCGCCGCCTTGGCCCGGTCCCAGGGGCTGTGGCCGTCCGGGTCGGTGTGGTCGAAGAAGTCGCGGCGCGCCATGTCGGTGCTGAAGTCGCGGGCCAGGGTGGCCAGTTGGGGGTCGGCGGTCAGCGGGGAGCAGCCGACCTTGGCGCGCTCCTGGTTGACCAGCGCCAGTACCTGGGCTTCGGCGGTCGCGGGCGTGGCGTCCGGCGCGGCGGTGGCGCTCGGGGTGCGCTTCTGGGGGGCGGCGGAGGACGGGGTCGTACGACCCGGCCGCTCCGTACGGTCCCGGTCGGCGCCCGTACCCGTACCCGTGCCGGTGTCCGCGCCGGTACCGGAACCGGTGTCCGCGGGCTCGGAGGACTGCCGGGAGGCCGGGGTGGCCGACGGGGTGGCGGCCGGCGTGGGGTGTTCCCGTTCCGGGATGCCGGGGCGGGTCTCGCCGCGGCTGGCCTGGCCGGTGCCGCGGTCCGAGGGCGTCACGGATGCCGCGTCGCGCGTCGGCGCGGTCGGCAGGGAGCCCGCGCGTACGCGTTCCCCGGCGCCGCCGTTGCCGCTCCAGTCGTACTGGCTGCCGCCGGGCAGCAGGCCCGAGGCGACGGCCACGGCGCCCATCGCCACGGCGGCCGAGGCGCCGAGCAGTCCGGTGCGTACCGGAGCGGCGCGCCGGTCCGGCGCGGAGCGCCGGCCGCGGTGGCGGCCGGCGGATGCGGGGTGCGCGGCGGCCGGGGTCCCGGTCCGGTCCGCGGCTCCGGCGGCTTCGGGCGATGCGGGAGCGGAGCGTCGATGGCGGCCCATCCACTGCCTTCCTTCTGTCCACACGAGCGTCAACGTGCCTCACCCGTAAGGGTGAGCCCGTTGCCGGGCGACTGTACGCCATGACGTGTGGGGCGGATGTGCTCGCCGGGCAATTGGCCGGTTAACGTGCAGACATGAACGAAGATGTCCGCCTGACGGCCTGGGTGCGCGGCCGGGTCCAAGGTGTCGGCTTCCGGTGGTTCACCCGGGCCAACGCCCTGCGCATCGGCGGGCTCGCCGGTTTCGCCTCCAACCTCGGCGACGGCCGGGTGCAGGTCGTCGCCGAGGGCACGCGCGAGCGCTGCGAAGAGCTCCTGGAGTGGCTGCGCACCGGCGACACACCCGGGCGTGTCGAAGGGGTGACTGAGATCTGGGACACTCCGCGCGGCGGTTACGACGGCTTCGCGATCCGCTGACCCGCTCTGGCGCGGGGGATACGCGTACCGGCCCGCGGGTCGGTTTCGCGTGTCCCCGTCACATGCACAATGCAGTCATGACCTGGTGGTTGCCAACTGGGCCGACCCATGGAAGGCTGCCGCTGTAAGGATGATCTCCACGCCCCCGAGGCGCTTTTCTGGGGAGCCGGTCCGGCGTTGCCGCGGCCGCGGGCTCCCGGGCGCCCAAGGATACGGGGCGTGATCGTGTTGACCCTCAAACCTTTTGGTGAGACTCTGGAAGCCCCGCGCACCTTAGCTGTTTGGCATTGAGCTCGCAGGATAATGACAAGCACCGCGGGTGCGAATCCCTCACGACCCACACCGCTTCGGTCGGTCACTCAGTGTGGAGGACCATCCATCATGGCAAAGGCGCTTCTCGGTTACGTCGGCGGCTCCGACCCCCGAGTCCTCTCCGAGATGCGACGGCTTCAGCAGCGCGTCCAGGACCTGGAATCCGAGCTCATCCGGATGCAGGCCGAGAACGACATGCTGTCCGCTGCCGCACGTCACGACGACTCGATGCTGGAGAGCATCGACGTACCCCAGGCGGAGCCCGCGCTCACCTGACCCCATCCCCCGGGGCCGACGGGCTGTTCGCCAGCCGCTTGAGGCACCGCTAGCAAGATCTTCAAGGGACGCTTCGGCGTCCCTTCGTCGTTTTCGCCGTTTCATCTTCCGTCCCGCGGCACCCTCACCGTCTGATGTGCCCTGCGCCTTCAGCGGCGAAACCGAAATCGAATAGGTGTGAGGGGGGCGGGAGTCCCGTCCACGGCCCGCGAACCGCGCCGGGTGCGCCCCCCGGGCCGCACGCCCCGGGCCCTCGTGCCGGGCGGTATCCGGCGGCGACCGGCCGGTAGAGTCCAACGGCGTGCATCTCAAGAGCCTGACACTGCGGGGATTCAAATCCTTCGCCTCCGCCACGACACTGCGTTTCGAACCCGGCATCACCTGTGTCGTGGGCCCCAACGGCTCGGGCAAGTCCAACGTCGTCGACGCGCTGTCCTGGGTCATGGGCGAGCAGGGCGCCAAGTCGCTGCGCGGCGGCAAGATGGAGGACGTGATCTTCGCCGGGACGACCGGCCGGCCGCCGCTGGGCCGCGCCGAGGTCTCGCTGACCATCGACAACGCCGACGGCGCGCTGCCGATCGAGTACGCCGAGGTCACCATCACCCGCACGATGTTCCGCAACGGGGGCAGCGAGTACCAGATCAACGGCGACACCTGCCGGCTGCTGGACATCCAGGAACTGCTGTCGGACTCCGGCATCGGCCGGGAGATGCACGTCATCGTCGGCCAGGGCCAGCTCGACTCCGTCCTGCACGCCGACCCGATGGGCCGCCGCGCGTTCATCGAGGAGGCCGCCGGCGTCCTCAAGCACCGCAAGCGCAAGGAGAAGGCGCTGCGCAAGCTGGAGGCGATGAAGGCGAACCTGGCGCGGGTCCAGGACCTCACCGACGAACTGCGGCGCCAGCTCAAGCCGCTGGGCCGGCAGGCCGCCGTGGCCCGCCGCGCCGCCGTCATCCAGGCCGACCTGCGCGACGCCCGGCTGCGGCTGCTCGCCGACGACCTGGTGACGCTGCGCGAGGCGCTGCGCGCGGAGATCGCCGACGAGGCCGCGCTCAAGCAGCGCAAGGACGCCGCCGAGGAACGGCTCAAGGAGGCGGCGCGGCGCGAGGCCGCCCTGGAGGAAGAGGTACGCACGCTCACGCCCCGGCTCCAGCGCGCCCAGCAGACGTACTACGAGCTGTCGCAGCTCGCCGAGCGGGTGCGCGGTACGGTCTCGCTGGCCGACGCGCGGATCAAGAGCGCGACGACCGCCCCTCCCGAGGAGCGGCGCGGCCGCGATCCGGAGGACCTGGAGCGGGAGGCGGCCCGGGTCCGTGAGCAGGAGGCCGAGCTGGAAGCCGCGCTGGAGGCGGCGAGCCGGGCGCTGGAGGACACCGCCGAGCACCGCGCCGAGCTGGAGCGGCAGCTCCAGGACGAGGAGCGGCGGCTTCGGGACGCGGCGCGCGCCCTGGCGGACCGGCGGGAGGGGCTGGCGCGGCTGCACGGGCAGGTCACCGCGGCGCGCGGCCGGGCCGCGTCGGCCCAGGCCGAGATCGGCCGGCTGGCCGCCGCCCGGGACGAGGCGCAGCAGCGCGCGGCACAGGCCCAGGAGCAGTACGAGGCGCTGAAGGCCGAGGTCGACGGGCTGGACGCGGGCGACGCCGACCTGTCGCGGCAGCACGAGGACGCGAAGCGGGACCTGGCCGAGGCGGAGGCCGCGCTGACCGCCGCCCGGGAGGCGCTGACGGCCGCGGAGCGGCAGCGGGCGGCGGTCTCGGCCCGGCACGACGCCCTCGCTCTCGGGCTGCGCCGCAAGGACGGGACCGGCGCGCTGCTCGGCGCGGCCGGCCGGCTGACCGGCCTCCTCGGCCCGGCCGCCGAGCTGCTGACCGTGGCGCCCGGCCACGAGGTCGCGGTGGCGGCGGCGCTCGGCGCGGCGGCGGACGCGGTGGCGATGGCCGACCCCGCCACGGCAGCCGAAGCGATTCGCCTGCTGCGCAAGGAGGACGCGGGGCGCGCGGCCATGGTGCTGGGAGCGGGCCCGGCGGCCGGGACGGTACGGGACGCGGACACCGGCGGCCTGCCCCTGGCGGCCGAACTGGTCCAGGGCCCCGAGGAGTTGCTGCGCTCCGTACGGTGGCTGCTGCGCGACACGGTGGTCGTCGCCACGTTGGAGGACGCCGAGGAACTGGTGACGGCCCGGCCGGAACTGACGGCGGTCACCTCTGAAGGCGACGTCCTCGGGGCGCACTTCGCGCAGGGCGGCTCGGCCGGCGCGCCGAGCCTGCTGGAGGTGCAGGCATCCGTCGACGAGGCGGCGGCCGAGGCCGCGGAACTGGGCGAGCGCTGCGCCGAGCTGACCGCCGCTCAGGAGGCGGCCCGGCAGCGGCGCGACGCGTGCGCCGCACTGGCCGGGGAGCTGGGGGAGCGGCGGACCGCGGCGGACCGCGAGAAGTCCCGGGTCGCGGGCGACCTGGGCCGTCTCGGCGGGCAGGCGCGCGGCGCCGCCGACGAGGCGGAGCGTTCGGCCGCCGCAGCGGCCAAGGCCGAGGAGGCGCTCGCCAGGGCGGCCGAGGAGGCCGAGGAGCTGGCCGCGCGGCTGGAGGTGGCAGAGGAGGAGCCCGGCGACGAGGAGCCGGACACCTCCGTACGGGACCGGCTGGCCGCGGACGGCGCCAACGCGCGGCAGACGGAGATGGAGGCGCGCCTCCAGGTCCGTACGCACGAGGAGCGGGTCAAGGGGCTCGCCGGCCGGGCCGACGGTCTGGACCGGGCGGCGCGCGCCGAACGCGAGGCCCGCGCCCGGGCCGAACAGCGGCGCGCGCGGGCCCGCCACGAGGCCGCGGTGGCCTCGGCGGTCGCCTCCGGGGCGCGCCAGCTGCTGGCACACGTCGAGGTCTCGGTCGTCCGGGCCGAGGAGGAGCGGCTCGCCGCCGAGCTGGCCAAACAGGAGCGCGAACAGGCCCTGGTGGCCGAGCGCAACGCGAGCCGGGAGCTGAAGGCCGAGCTGGACAAGCTCACCGACTCGGTGCACCGCGGCGAGGTGCTGGGCGCGGAGAAGCGCATGCGCATCGAGCAGCTGGAGGCCAAGGCGCTGGAGGAGCTGGGCGTCGAGCCCTCCGCGCTGGCGGCCGAGTACGGCCCCGACCAGCCCGTACCGCCGTCCCCCGCGGCGCAGGGCGAGGAGCTGCCCGAGGACCCGGAGCACCCGCGCAACCGGCCGGTGGCCTACGTACGGGCCGAGCAGGAGAAGCGGCTCAAGGCCGCCGAGCGGGCGTATCAGCAGCTCGGGAAGGTGAACCCGCTCGCACTGGAGGAGTTCGCCGCCCTGGAGGAGCGTCACCGGTTCCTCAGCGAGCAGCTTGAAGACTTGAAGAAGACCCGGACCGACCTGCTGCGGGTGGTCAAGGAGGTCGACGAGCGCGTGGAGCAGGTGTTCACGGAGGCGTTCCGGGACACCGCCAGGGAGTTCGAGGGGGTCTTCGCGCGGCTGTTCCCGGGCGGCGAGGGGCGGCTCGTGCTGACCGACCCGGACAACATGCTCACCACCGGCCTGGACGTGGAGGCCCGCCCGCCGGGCAAGAAGGTCAAGCGGCTGTCGCTGCTGTCCGGCGGCGAGCGGTCGCTGACCGCGGTGGCCCTGCTGGTCTCGATTTTCAAGGCGCGCCCCAGCCCGTTCTACGTGATGGACGAGGTCGAGGCGGCGCTCGACGACACCAACCTGCAGCGGCTGATCGGGATCATGGAGGAGCTCCAGGAGAGCTCCCAGCTGATCGTGATCACGCACCAGAAGCGGACCATGGAGGTCGCCGACGCGCTGTACGGGGTGTCCATGCAGGGCGACGGCGTCTCGAAGGTGATCAGCCAGCGGCTGCGCTGAGCGCGGGCCGCGTAGCCCGTGCGGCGCCGGGTACTCGGTGTGACATACACGATTACTACCGCCCGCTACGGTTCATAACTTGAACGCAATGCCCCTGAAGTTGCGCCGAAACAAATTCATCACGACCTATTGACTTCGAAACTTGAAGGCATAGGGTCTGCAACGTTGCTTTTACCTTCAAGTGGTGGGTACCCCCAACCTATGCGCCACTGGAAGGGCCAGCCCCCTACGCCCGGCAGCGCAGCCGGGCACTGGAGTACACGTTGACCAGCACCGCGCAGCCGACGATTCCGGAGGGCCGCAAGGCCCAGCCGGACCACCTCGGCCACGTCATCTTCATCACCGCGGCTGCCGCGATGGGCGGCTTCCTCTTCGGCTACGACAGCTCCGTGATCAACGGCGCGGTCGAGGCGATCCGCGGCCGTTACGAGGTGGGCCCCGCGGGGCTCGCCCAGGTGATCGCCATCGCGCTGATCGGCTGCGCCATCGGAGCCGCCACGGCCGGCCGCATCGCCGACCGCATCGGCCGCATCCGTGTCATGCAGATCGCCGCGGCGCTGTTCACCGTCAGCGCGATCGGCTCCGCACTGCCGTTCGCCCTGTGGGACCTGGCCATGTGGCGCGTCCTGGGCGGCATCGCGATCGGTATGGCCTCGGTCATCGGCCCGGCCTACATCGCCGAGGTCGCGCCGCCCGCGTACCGGGGCCGGCTGGGCTCCTTCCAGCAGGCCGCGATCGTCATCGGCATCGCCGTCTCGCAGCTGGTGAACTGGGGCATCCTCAACCTCGCCGACGGCGACCAGCGCGGCAAGCTGGCGGGCCTGGAGGCCTGGCAGTGGATGCTCGGCGTCATGGTCGTGCCCGCCGTGCTCTACGGTCTGCTCTCCTTCGCGATCCCCGAGTCGCCCCGCTTCCTGATCTCCGTCGGCCGGACCGACAAGGCCAAGGAGGTGCTGGCCGAGGTCGAGGGCCGGGGCGTCGACCTGGACCACCGGGTCGAAGAGATCAAGGAGGGCATGCGCCGGGAGCACAAGTCCAGCTTCAAGGACCTGCTGGGCAGCAAGTTCGGCTTCCTGCCGATCGTCTGGGTCGGCATCGGCCTGTCGGTCTTCCAGCAGCTCGTCGGCATCAACGTGGCGTTCTACTACTCCTCGACGCTGTGGCAGTCCGTCGGCATCAACCCGAGCAGCTCGTTCTTCTACAGCTTCACCACCTCGATCATCAACATCATCGGCACCGTGATCGCGATGATCTTCGTGGACAAGATCGGCCGCCGCCCGCTGGCGCTGATCGGCTCCGCCGGTATGGCCGTCTCGCTCGCCCTGGAGGCCTGGGCCTTCTCGTCGAAGACGGGCGACACGCTGCCGACCGCGCAGGGCACCGTCGCCCTGATCGCCGCCCACGCCTTCGTGCTCTTCTTCGCCCTGTCCTGGGGCGTCGTGGTCTGGGTCTTCCTCGGCGAGATGTTCCCGAACAAGATCCGCGCCGCCGCGCTCGGTGTCGCCGCCTGCGCGCAGTGGATCGCCAACTGGGCCATCACGGCCAGCTTCCCGAGCCTTTCCGAGTGGAATCTTTCGGGTACGTACGTGATCTACACGGTCTTCGCCCTGCTCTCGATCCCCTTCGTGCTGAAATTCGTGAAGGAGACCAAGGGCAAGGCGTTGGAGGAGATGGGCTAACACCCCCCGCCAGCCCTTCTCCTCAGTTGTGGGCAGCTGCCCCGGTCCGTCCTGCGGATCGGGGCAGCTCCTTCATTACGGGGGCTTTTCCGCGGCGCCCCATTTCCCGCCGTGCGGCGTTCCGTACCGCAATCGTGGAGCGGTGGACGCTTCAACCTTTTCCGCGGTGCCGCCTCAGCCGCCCTTCGCTGTTCCCGGGCCGCCGCCCGGGCCGCCCTTCAGACGCGGAACGACCTGCTCCGCGAACAGGTGTACGGAACGCCAGCCTTCGTCCACCGGCATCCCGCCGCACAGCGGGTGCAGGATCAGCGACTCCGACGGCCCCGCCCCGGCCGCCAGCCGCACGCACTCCTCGGGCGTCACGATCCGGTAGATCCCCTCCCGGCGCAGCGCCTCGGCGTCCCCGGCGGCGGACCGTACGGCCGACCGGGCCCCGGCGGCCTGCCAGGACGCGTACGTACGCGCCTCATGGAGCAGATGGCCGCCGTACTCGGCCCACGCCCGGTCCGGATCCTCGGACACATGCAGCAGACACGTCCGCTCGGCGGGCTGGAGCACCCAGCCCTCGGTCCCGTACGCGGCGCGCCGCGCGTGGTAGTACGCCTCCAGCTCCGGCAGATACGCGCTGGGGAACAGCGGCAGGCCCAGCCGCGCGGCCCGGCGCGCGGCGGCCCGCGAAGCGCCGCCGACCAGCAGGAGCGGGTGGGGTTGCGTGTACGGGCGCGGGGTGATGCGCACCGTACGGCCCCGGTAGCGGAACGGTTCCCCCGTCCAGGCGGCGAGCAGCGTCTCCAGCACCTCGTCCTGGAGCTTGCCGCGCCACTGCCAGTCCCGGCCGTGCGCCGCGTACTCCTCGGGCCGGTAGCCGATGCCCGCGACGGTGACCAGCCGGCCCTCGCTCAGCAGGTCCAGTACGGCGATCTCCTCGGCCAGCCGCAGCGGGTCGTGCAGCGGGGTGACCAGCGCGGAGACGGTGACGGTGAGCCGGCGGGTGGCGCCGAGGACGGCGCCGGCGAAGACCAGCGGCGCGGGCATCCAGCCGGTGTCCGTGGCGTGGTGCTCCTCGGTCTGGACGGTGGTCAGGCCCCGCTCGTCGGCGAAGACGGCCATCTCCACGGCGGCCCGGTAGCGGGCGGCGAGCGACGTGGGGTCGGGGGAGGGGTCGGCGAGGTTGAAGCGCAGGACCGTTACGGGCATGACGAACGTCCCCTTCACCGAGGGCGGTGGCCCGGCTGGCGAAGGGGACGTTAGCTGACGTCACATCAGGTGAGAAGGGCGCGGGAGCCGAATCAGCCGACCGGCGCCGGCTCCTTCGCCGGGGCGGCGGCGCCCGCGGGCACCGTCTCCTTCGGCTTCGGCAGGACCGCGAAGACCACCGCGGCGATCAGGATCGTGGCCGCCCAGCCCAGGCCGTTCCGGCCCGGCCAGGTGTCGGCCAGCGGACCGGTGAACCAGGTGACCTTGGTCAGGCACAGGCCCACCACCAGCGCCGCGGCCCAGGCGGTCAGCGCCTGCCAGCAGAAGCCGCCCGCGTACCAGTAGCGGCTGGTGCGGCTGACGTCCATGAGGCTGTCGCCGTCGTAGCGCACGGCCATCTTCCGGCGGCGCGCCATGTCGACGGCGTACACGCCGATCCACGCGGAGAAGGAGACCGCCAGCAGGGTCAGGAAGGTGATGAACTGGCCGATGAAGTCCTTGGCCACCAGCATCATGAAGGCGCCGCCGACCAGGCTGATGACCGCGTTGATGCTCACGGCCAGGGCGCGCGGCAGCTTGACGCCCATGGTCTGCGCGGTGAAACCGGCCGAGTACATCGACAGGCTGTTGATCAGCAGCATTCCGACCAGCGCGGTGATCAGGTACGGCACCGCCAGCCAGTTCGGCAGCACCTCGCCGAGGAACGACATCGGGTCGGTGTTCTGGTTCGCCAGCTCCGGCTTGGAGACGGCCATGATGCCGCCCATCAGCACCATCGGCACCAGCACCAGGGCCGCGCCGGAGATGGTGGTACCGACGATCTTCTTGCCGGAGGCGGCGTGCGGCAGGTAGCGCGCGAAGTCCGGGCCGGTGGGCACCCAGCTGATGCCGCCCGCGGCGATGGTGCCGATACCGGCGATCATCAGGGTGGTGCTGCCCGCCGACTGGGAGAAGATCTTCGACCAGGGCATCTTGGCGACCAGGTAGACCAGCACCATGATGCTGAAAACGCTGAACAGGTACGTCGAGTACTTGTTGCAGAGGTTCAGCGCCTTCCGGCCCATGCCGCTGACCAGGAACGTCGTGGCGACGAAGAGCAGCAGCGTGACGACGGTGAGGACGTTGTTGGCCTCGATGCCGAACAGCAGCTTCAGGACGGTGAGCACCGCGTACGCGCCGCTGACCGCGTTGATGGTCTCCCAGCCGAAGCGGGCCACCCACAGGATCGCGCCGGGGAAGTAGTTGCCCCGCACACCGAAGGCCGCGCGGGAGAGCATCGCGCCCGGCGCGCCGCCCCACTTGCCGGAGACCGACAGCACGCCGACCATGCCGAAGGAGACGACGGAGGCGATGGCGGCCACGATCAGGACCTGCCAGAAGTTCAGGCCGTTGGTGATCACCAGGGAGGCTCCCATGGTGAGCAGCAACACGCTGATGTTGGCGGCGACCCAGGTGGGGAAGAGCTCGCGGACGCGGCCGTGGCGTTCGTGGTCGGGGACGGGCTCGATGCCTCGTTGCTCGACGGCGCCTTCGGTTTCAGGAGCGGACAGGGTGTCCGTGGACGTGGTGCCCATGGTGCAGGTGTCTCCGTGCGGGTTCAGGCAGCGGCTGTGATGCCTGGCGAAGGGGAGGGGGTTGCCAGGACTCTACGCGCGTTGCGCAGCCGAGAGCTATCGTACTTTGATCCAACTTCGGCTATTGCGCCTTGTTGTGTCCACTGATGACCGTGGGGCGTCCCTCATCTCGTCCGAGTATCCGGGGCGGTCGGCACCGGCGCAGGTCAGGCGGTGCGTCCGGCGGCCGGTACGGGAGCTCCGGTCACCGGCCGGCGCTGGGAAACCCGGAACTCCGCGTCCCGCAGGAACGCCTCCGCGTCATCGACCGGTGGACGGATCCACGTCTCGTCGATCTCCCGCTTGAGGCGCTCGGCGAAGCCCGCGGGCGCCTGCCGCAGCGCGCACTCCCGGCCGGTCGTGGCCACCGCCCCGGCGCTGCCGAGGTTGAGACAGGACGCGTACGGATCGGGCGCGAAGCGGGCCGGCGGCAGCCCGAGCGGCTCGGCCGCCACGTGGTGACCGGCGAACTTACCCTGCGGTACGGCGTGCCGGCAGCTCTGCGTGACCATGCGGCCGTCCTCGGCCGCCCCGGCCGCGGTGCCCCGGCCGCGTACACGCCGGGCACACCGGCCACCCGGGAATACGGGGCCACCGCGAGCCGCCCCGGCCCGTCGTGCTCCGCGGGGTTCTGCGCTGTCGGCGGGTCGGCCCGCACGCCCGCGGCCCACACGGCTGTACGGGCGGTGATCTCCGTACCGTCGGAGAGGCGGACGGCCTGCTCGGCCACGCGGGTCACGGAGACACCGAGGCGGCGCTCGATCCGCAGGCCGTCCAGCGCGCGGGTCGCGCCGCGTCGCCGCGCCCCACGCCGACTGCCGGAGCTCGGTGAAGCCCGCACCGACGACGACCGCCGTGAATCGGCTCGCCCCGGCGGGCGCGCCCGGCAGTGGGCAGTGCGTGCAGATGATCATCGAGAGTCACCGCGCTGTTGAGCGTGCCGATGCCGTGCTGGCGCCCACCGGGCCGAGGAGCCGGTCGAGGGGGACACGCATCCGTCCCGGCTCCGGCTCGTACAGGCGCGGGCGCGGCACCAGGCCGGGCCCCGGGGTGAGCAGTCCGGCCGAGCGCTCGGCGCCGTACTCGCGCAGCAGCCGCACGGCGCCGGCCGCGCTCCGCACCCCCGCGAACCCGCCACCCGAAATCAGGACGTCGAACAGCCGGATTCCCCTCCCGGCGCCCCGTGGACGGACCCGCGGCGATTGAACCTGGATATTACAAATCCAGATTCGGCGTGTGCGGTCCCGCACGGCGGGGTGTGACCGATACTGGGTGGGTTATGGAAATCGTCATCCTTGCTGTAGTCATCGCTGTGGTCGCGCTCGGCGCGATCAGCGGGCTCGTCGTCAGCAGCCGCAGAAAGAAGCAGCAGCTGCCGTCGGCCCCGCCGACCACCCCGTCCGTCACCGCGCCTCCTGCGGAACCGCAGGTCGGTGAGGACGCCGAGACCCCCCGCGACGAAACCCGTCGCACCATAGAAGAAGTCGACCTGCCGCCCGCCGAGGCGCCTGTCGAGGCACCCGTCGAGGAGCCGGCGGCCGAGGCGCCGCCCGCCCCCGCGGCGCCCGAGGTGGAGGTCCCGGAGCCGACCGCCGGCCGCCTGGTGCGGCTGCGCGCCCGGCTCTCCCGCTCCCAGAACTCGCTGGGCAAGGGCCTGCTCACCCTGCTGTCCCGCGAGCACCTCGACGAGGACACCTGGGAGGAGATCGAGGACACCCTGCTCACCGCCGACGTGGGCGTCGCGCCCACGCAGGAGCTGGTCGAGCGGCTGCGCGAGCGCGTGAAGGTGCTCGGCACCCGTACCCCCGAGGAGCTGCGCGGCCTGCTCCGCGAGGAACTGCTCAAGCTGATCGGCACGGACCAGGACCGCGCGGTCGCCACCGACAACGCGGTCGGCAAGGACGGTCAGGAGATCCCCGGCGTCGTCATGGTCGTCGGCGTCAACGGCACCGGCAAGACCACCACCACCGGCAAGCTGGCCCGGGTCCTGGTCGCCGACGGCAAGTCGGTCGTCCTGGGCGCCGCGGACACCTTCCGCGCCGCCGCGGCCGACCAGCTCCAGACCTGGGGCGAGCGGGTCGGTGCCCGTACGGTCCGCGGCCCGGAGGGCGGCGACCCGGCCTCGATCGCCTTCGACGCGGTGAAGGAAGGTATCGCCGAGAGCGCCGACGTGGTCCTCATCGACACGGCGGGCCGCCTGCACACCAAGACCGGCCTGATGGACGAGCTGGGCAAGGTCAAGCGGGTCGTCGAGAAGCACGGCCCGGTCGGCGAGGTCCTCCTCGTCCTGGACGCCACCACCGGCCAGAACGGGCTGGTGCAGGCCCGGGTGTTCGCGGAGGTCGTGGACATCACCGGCGTCGTGCTGACCAAGCTGGACGGCACGGCCAAGGGCGGCATCATCGTCGCGGTCCAGCGCGAACTGGGTGTACCGGTCAAGCTGGTCGGCCTCGGCGAGGGCGCGGACGACCTCGCGCCGTTCGAGCCGGAAGCCTTCGTGGACGCCCTGATCGGCGACTAGGCCGCGTTGATGGCCTTACGGGCACGGTTGGCCTTACGGGCGTGGTCCGGAAGGTTCGGAAGGTTCGGAAGAAGAGCCCCGCAGCGTGTTTCGGCGCTGCGGGGCTTTTTGGTGGGGTGGGGTTTTTGGTGGGGCTTTAGGCAGGGCTTTTTGGTTGGGCGGCGGGGGTGGCGCTTTCCAGGGGGCCGGCGTGCTTCAAGGGGTGCCGGAGCCCGGGGCGTGCGGTGGTCGGGTGGCTGGGGTCCGGGGTCCGGGGCGTGTCCGGGCGGTGGCCCCGGCCCCGTCCGTCACGCCGCCGACCGGTGGCACACGTACGCGAGAGTGCCCAGCAGCAGCCGGGCTTGCGGCGGCTGCCCGGCCGTGTCGAGGGTGGGCGGGCGCAGCCACCGCATCGGGCCGAGCCCGCCGAGGTTGGACGGCGGCGCGGTGACATGATCACCGGGGCCGCGCGAGCACAGGTCGAGGGCGGCGTCGTCCCAGCCCATCCGGTAGAGCAGACCGGGCAGGCCGATGGCGGCGCCGGGCGCCACGAAGAACAGCGCGCGGCCCGTCGGCGTGGCGGCCACCGGGCCGAGCGGCAGCCCCATCCGCTCCAGCCGTACGAGCGCGTTGCGCCCCGCCGCCTCCGGCACTTCGAGGACATCGAACGTCCGGCCCACCGGCAGCAGCACGGCCGCGCCGGGCGTCCTGGCCCATGCGGCGGCGGCCTCTTCGAGCGTCGCGCCGGCTTTCAGGCCGTCCGCGAAGGCCAGCGGGTGGTCGCCGGGGGAGGGGCAGTCGTCCGCGCCGCACGAACAGACCGTGCGCCCGCTGCCGACGCGGGCCGCGCGGGCGCCGGGCACCACGTCCCAGCCCCACAGTCCCGTGTACTCCGCCACCGCCGTGCTCTCGGTCGAGCGGGCGCGACGCCGTGAACCGGACCGAATGTCGCGGATGCCGCCGATCGTGAAGCCCATGCCTCCTCCAACGGGTGGTGTCTGCCAGTGGTTACGTGCCGGAGTGCGATCGTGACACTCGGTCAGGAGGGGCTCGTGTCCGTGGTGCAGTGTGGTGCGGCGGGTGGTGCGACGCGCGGCGCGCGCCTCCGCGTGCTCCTTTCCGTCCGTCCCCTCTCGACCTGTGTCAAGTCAATCGCGAGGACCGGTCGGGGAGTTCATTCAAAGGGGTGGCGAATGGTGGCGTTTAGCGGATCGCCCTCGCCGCGGGCGTGATCGTAGGATTACTTTCAGTGCGCGACCTGGGGATGAGCGCCGGGGGCGCGGTTATGCCGGAGGCAACGCACCGGCGGGTGAACCCTCCCGAATCGGGTTGGCCGGATTCCGTGTTCGGGTAGATCCACCCCGTACCGGTCGCCGCAACAGACGGCATGCTGTGGGAGATTCACGGGACACGGCCGCGGCGCACAGCGGCAATATGGCCGTGCGAAGCGGTGCGGCGACCCCGTGGGGTACGCACACGGCGCCACGCACGGCGGCGAAGCGGCAACCGGCGAAGTGTCACGAAGAGCGAAGTGTCACGAAGAGCAGCGACGACGAACAGCGGACGCGAAGACGAGCGACGGCAGGGCGAGCGGCCCCGCACTTACGGGCAGCGCGCGGCACCACAACAGCGGCAGCACAACCGGATACAGCCGTACCGGCGCGATCCGTAGGACAAGCGGAAGAAGCGCGGCGCGAGCGGAAGAAGCGTAGGACGTGCACAAGAAGCGCAGGTAGAGCAGGAGAAGGCAGGACGGAACAGCGAACCGGCGCCGTACCGGGAACCGGTGCCGGGCCGAGAACGAATACCGGGCGGCGAAGCAGGAGCGAGCCGGAGAAGCGGCCGGCGCGAGAAGGAGGCCCCGGCTGAAGAGGCGGTACCGGTAAGCGGCGGTACCGGTAAGCGGAAGAAGCGGCACCCGTTCGGACGAGCAGAACGTTCGGTACGAGCAGAACCTTCGGACGAGCAGAACGTTCGGACGAGCGGAACGTTCGGGATGAGCAGAAGAAGACGAAGGCGCGGTACCGCAGTACGAGCGCAACGATCAGTACCAGCCGGAGAAGCGGCCGGACAAGCAGTACTGGCACCGTCACCGGCGAACGGCACCACAACGGCGGGCGCGGCGGCAGCAGAAGGCCGCGGCGGCCACGGCGCGGCCGGGGCACCGAGGGCGCGGCACATTCCGTACCGCACCGCTCGGGGCGATGACCGCGGCAGCCACACCGCACCGGCGCGGCGCGGCACCGGCGCGGTACGAACCGTAAACGGCACACCAGTTCACGAAAACCGGAAGCAACGAAGAGCGGCGATGCGAAGCGATGGCGCGGCGCAGTGAAGCAAGGCAGCAATCGGAATGGGGGCGTTCCAGTGGGCGGCAGTGGCGGCACCGGCGCTGACAAGCGCCCCAACGAACCGTTGGGCTCATGGTTCGTGCGCAGCGGCTGGTCGAAGGGCGAGCTGGCACGACAGGTCAACCGGCGCGCACGCCAGATGGGCGCGCACCACATCAGCACCGACACCTCGCGCGTACGGCGCTGGCTGGACGGTGAGCAGCCGCGCGAGCCGATCCCGCGCATCCTCTCCGAGCTGTTCTCGGAGCGGTTCGGCTGCGTGGTCGGCATCGAGGACCTCGGGCTGCGCTCGGCGCACCAGTCTCCTTCGGTGTCCGGCGTCGACCTGCCCTGGGCCGGCCCGCAGACGGTCTCCCTGATCAGCGAGTTCTCCCGCAGCGACCTGATGCTGGCGCGGCGCGGCTTCCTGGGCACCTCCCTGGCGCTGGCCGCCGGGCCCGCCCTCATCGAGCCGATGCAGCGCTGGCTGGTGCCGGTCTCACCGGGCCAGGCGGCCGCCGCCCAGCAGGCCGCGCAGGAACGCTCCCGGCGCTCCAACCGGCTGTCCAAACCGGAACTGGATCTGCTGGAGTCGACGACCGTGATGTTCCGCCAGTGGGACGCCCAGTGCGGTGGCGGCCTGCGCCGCAAGGCGGTGGTCGGCCAGCTCCACGAGGTCACCGACCTGCTGCAGGAACCGCAGAGCGAAGAGGTCGCCAAGCGGCTGTTCAAGGTCGCCGCCGAACTGGCCGAGCTCGCCGGGTGGATGAGCTACGACATCGGCCTGCAGCCCACCGCGCAGAAGTACTTCGTGCTCGCGCTGCACGCCTCCAAGGAGGCCGGCGACCGCCCGCTGGGCTCGTACATCCTCTCCAGCATGAGCCGCCAGATGATCCACCTCGACCGCCCGGACGACGCGCTGGAACTCATCCACCTCGCGCAGTACGGCAGCCGCGAATCGGCTACGCCCCGCACGCAGGCGATGTTGTATGCGATGGAGGCGCGGGCGTACGCGAGCATGGGCCAGCCGGGCAAGGTCAAGCGGGCCGTACGGATGGCCGAGGACACCTACTCCGACGTGGCGCCGGGCGAGCCCGAGCCGGACTGGATCCGCTTCTTCTCGGAGGCCGAGCTGAACGCGGAGAACGCCCACTCCTACCGCGACCTCGCCTACGTCGCCGGGCGCAGCCCGACCTACGCCTCCCTCGCCAATCCGGTGATGCAGCGGGCGGTGGAACTGTTCGCGAAGGACGCGGAGCACCAGCGCTCCTACGCCCTCAACCTGATCGGGATGGCGACGGTGCACCTGCTCCAGAAGGAGCCGGAGCAGTGCGCGGTCCTGGCGCAGCAGGCCATACCACTGGCCAAGAAGGTCCGCTCGGAGCGGGTCAACACCCGGCTGCGCAAGACCGTGGACACGGCCGCGCGCAACTTCGAGAACGTTGCCGAGGTGATCCAGCTCAGCGAGGAACTGGCCGAGCAACTGCCGGAGACCGGCGCGGAGGCCGTCTGACCGCACTCCCACAGACCCCGGCCGCGGCCGTCGCCCCGTACAGCTCGACTCGGCTCCCCCACGCCAGGTCATATGGGTGATGGTCGCGGTCGGCTGTGTGGTGCGGGCCGGGCGGGGTGGTGCGGTGCGGTCGGCCGGGGCGGCGGTGCCGGTGGCGGGTATCCGGTGCGGGACGGTCGGGGTGGCTGGGGCGGGGGCCCGGAGTGGTCGTTTCGGCTGGTTGCGGAGGGGCGCCGGGCGTGGCGGGCTGATTTCCCGGTTCACCGGGGCGTAACACGGACGCAGGCTTCGTCACCGGGGGGAAACACCGGCGGGTCATGGCCGAAACGGTGCTGCGGAAGTCTCGTGGCGAAAGTCGGCCCACCCGGAACCACACCCGCACGGGCCGCATCGACGACAGGAGACGCCGATGCCCCCAGGCATCATGACCCTCGCGGCGGACAAGGCCGCCTTGAGCCCGGCCAACACGGGATTCATGCTGATCTGCACCGCACTGGTGATGCTGATGACCCCCGCGCTCGCCTTCTTCTACGGCGGCATGGTCCGGGTCAAGAGCGTCCTCAACATGCTGATGATGAGCTTCATCAGCCTGGGCATCGTCACCGTGCTGTGGGTCCTGTACGGCTTCGGGCTGGCTTTCGGCCAGGACAACGGCGGCTTCCTCGGCTGGAGCGGAGACTTCGCCGGGCTCAGCGGCATCGGCCTGACCGAACTGTGGGGCACCACCACCATCCCGGTCTACGTCTTCGCGGTCTTCCAGCTGATGTTCGCGGTGATCACCCCCGCGCTGATCAGCGGCGCCCTCGCGGACCGGGTGAAGTTCACCGCCTGGGCGCTGTTCATCGCCCTGTGGGCCACCGTCGTCTACTTCCCCGTCGCGCACTGGGTGTGGGCCGAGGGCGGCTGGCTCTTCGACCTGGGCGTCATCGACTTCGCCGGCGGCACGGCCGTCCACATCAACGCGGGCGCCGCGGCACTCGGCGTGATCTTCGTCGTCGGCAAGCGCATCGGGTTCAAGAAGGACCCGATGCGGCCGCACAGCCTGCCGCTGGTGATGCTCGGCGCCGGACTCCTCTGGTTCGGCTGGTTCGGCTTCAACGCGGGCTCCTGGCTCAACAACGACGACGGGGTGGGCGCCGTCGCCTTCGTCAACACCCAGGTCGCCACGGCCGCCGCGATGCTCGGCTGGCTCGCGTACGAGAAACTGCGGCACGGCTCCTTCACCACCCTGGGCGCGGCGTCCGGCGCGGTGGCCGGACTCGTCGCGATCACCCCGGCGTGCGGCGCGGTCAGCCCGCTCGGCGCCATCGCGGTGGGCGCCATCGCCGGCGTGCTGTGCGCGATGGCGGTCGGCCTGAAGTACCGCTTCGGGTACGACGACTCCCTCGACGTGGTGGGTGTCCACCTCGTCGGCGGCGTCTCCGGCTCCCTGCTCATCGGCCTGTTCGCGACCGGCGGCGTGCAGAGCGACGCCAAGGGCCTCTTCTACGGCGGCGGACTGGAACAGCTGGGGAAGCAGGCCGTGGGCGTTGTCTGTGTCCTGTTGTACTCCCTGGTCGTCTCCTTCGTCCTGGCCAAGATCATCGATTTGGTGATGGGCTTCCGGGTCTCCGAGGACGAGGAGGTCGCGGGCGTCGACCAGGCCGCGCACGCGGAGACGGCGTACGACTTCGGCGGTACGGGCGGGGGCGCGGTGGCGCGCCCGGGCGCGGGAGCGGGCGCGGCCCCGGCCCGGGCGACGGCCCCGGCCTCCGGTAAAACCTCGGCTTCCGGTAAGACGTCGGCTTCCGGCAAGGAAAAGAAGGTGGACGCGTGAAGCTCATCACGGCAGTGATCAAGCCGTACCGGCTCGACGAGGTGAAGGAGGCCCTGCAGTCGTTCGGCGTACACGGCCTGACCGTCACCGAGGCCAGCGGATACGGCCGGCAGCGCGGACACACGGAGGTGTACCGGGGCGCGGAGTACACCGTCGACCTGGTGCCGAAGGTCCGCATCGAGGTGCTGGTGGACGACGCGGACGCCGCGGAACTGATGGACATCGTGGTCAAGGCGGCCCGTACCGGCAAGATCGGCGACGGAAAGGTGTGGAGCGTCCCCGTCGACGACGCGGTCCGCGTCCGCACGGGCGAACGGGGCCCGGACGCGCTGTAGGCGCGGGGCGGGTGTGCGGTCGGTCCGGGGCGGGCGGCCCCCGGGCCCGGCGTCTCCCGGCTTCGCTTCGGACAAGAGCGGCCCCGGGGCGGAGCCGAGGCGGTACGGCAACGCCGCCGTACCACCGCCCGCAGACGAAAGAGACCGCGAGGGCGGGGGCCGGAACAGGGGCGGGACCCGAGGACCGACGCGACCAAGGAGCGCCTGAGTTGACGGAGAGCGTGGATAAGACGACTGAGGTCGAGGGGTCGGGCGAGGCCATTGGGGGTGATGGTGCGGGTGTCGGCACCAGTGGTGGCGCGGTTGCGGGGGCTCGTGTGGGTACTGGTGCTTTGGAGGCTGGCCGGGCCGGTACGGGTGGGGCGGCGACCGGCGAGGCCGGTGCCGATGCGACGGCTGACGAGGAGGCGTCTACCGCGCTTCTCGGTACTGAAGACAGCCACCTCGGCACCAAGGACGGTCACTCCGGAACCGAGGGCGGTCACCCCGCAATGAAGGGCGGTCATCCCGCTACCGAGGGCAGTCCCTGCCCAGACATCGAAGGCAGCCCCCCCGGCCCGGAGAGCGGCTACTCTGCCGACCGGCTGCGACTCCTCCAGCCCCCCGGGACGGACGGCCAGCCCCCCGGGCCGGGCGGTCCCGAGCGCCGGTCCGCCCTCGCCCGCCTCACCGACGACTGGCTGGCCGACCTCTTCCGCCGCGCGGCAGGCGGAGCCGGTGCCGCCTCCGGCCTCGCACTCGTCGCCGTCGGTGGCTACGGACGCGGTGAACTCTCCCCCCGCAGCGACCTCGACCTGCTCCTGCTGCACGACGGCAAAGCCGGTGCACGGACGGTGGCCGCCCTCGCCGACCAGCTCTGGTATCCGGTCTGGGACCTGAACCTCGCCCTGGACCACTCGGTACGGACACCCTCCGAAGCGCGCAAGGCCGCTCGCGACGACCTCAAGGTCCAGCTCGGTCTCCTGGACGCCCGCCATCTGGCCGGCGACCCGGACCTGACGAGCGCCCTGCGCGGCACCGCGCTGGCCGACTGGCGCGAACAGGCCCCCAAGCGCCTGCCGGAGCTGCACGAGTTGTGCCGCGAACGCGCGTATCGCCAGGGTGAGTTGCAGTACCTGCTGGAGCCGGACCTGAAAGAGGCCAGGGGCGGACTGCGGGACGCCACCGCGCTCCGGGCGGTGGCTGCCTCCTGGCTGGCCGACGCGCCGCGCGAGGGCTTGGAGGCGGCCCGCACCCGCCTGCTGGACGTCCGCGACGCGCTGCACCTGACGACCGGCCGTGCCACCGATCGGCTCGCCCTCCAGGAACAGGACCAGGTGGCCGAGGCGCTGGGCGTGCTGGACGCGGACGTACTGCTGCGGCAGGTCTACGAATCCGCGCGCACCATCTCGTACGCGAGTGATGTCACCTGGCGCGAAGTCGGGCGGGTGCTGCGGTCCCGCTCCGTCCGTCCCGTCCTGCGTGGGCTGTTGAAGGGCCGTACGGCCGGTGGCGGAACGGGCCGGGGCGAACGGTCGCCGCTCGCCGAGGGCGTGGTCGAGCTGGACGGCGAAGTCGTACTGGCCCGGACAGCCCGCCCCGAACACGACCCGGTCCTGCCACTGCGCGCCGCTGCCGCCGCCGCTCAGGCCGGGCTGCCGCTGTCCCGGCACGCCGTGCGCCGACTGCGCACGGCAGCCACAATCCGCCCGCTGCCCGTGCCGTGGCCGGCCGAGGCACGGGAACAGCTGATCACCTTGCTGGGCGCGGGCGCCCAGACCGTCCCCGTATGGGAGGCGCTGGAGGCGGAGGGGATCGTCGGCCGGCTGCTGCCCGACTGGGAGCGGGTGCGCTGCCGGCCCCAGCGCAACGCCGTGCACCGGTGGACCGTGGACCGGCACCTGATCGAGACGGCCGTCCGCGCCTCGGCGCTCACCCGCCGCGTGCACCGGCCCGACCTCCTGCTGATCGCGGCCCTGCTGCACGACATCGGCAAGGGCTGGCCCGGCGACCACTCCGTCTCCGGCGAGACCATCGCCCGGGACATGGCGGCCCGGATCGGTTTCGACGCCCGGGACGTGGCGGTGATCGCCACGCTCGTACGGCACCATCTGCTGCTCATCGAGACGGCCACCCGCCGGGACCTGGGAGACCCGGCGACGGTGGAGGCGGTCGCGAATACGGTGGGCAGCATCGGCACGCTGGAACTGCTGCACGCCCTGACCGAGGCCGACGCGCTGGCCACCGGCCCGGCGGCCTGGAGCGCCTGGCGCGGGTCCCTCGTCGCGGACCTGGTGAAACGTGTCACGGCGCGGCTGGCGGGGGAGGCCCCGCCGGAGGGGCACACGGCGGACGGGCCGACCGCCGAGCAGGAACGTCTGGCCGTCGAGGCGTGGCGCAGCGGCAGTCCGGTGCTGGCCCTGCACACACGGGCAGAGGGCCAGGCGGAGACGGAGGATGCCTCCGGCGCCGCTGGTGCGGACGAAGACGCCGGCACCTACACGGGCACGGGTCCGGACATCGTGCCCGAGCCGGAGCCGGTGGGCGTCGAACTGCTGATGGCCGTACCCGATCAGCCCGGTGTGCTCCCGGCCGCGGCCGGCGTCCTGGCCATGCACCGCCTCACCGTCCGCGTCGCCGACCTGCGCAGCGTGGACCCCATCGGCGAGGGCCCGGTCCTGCTGCTGAGCTGGCGGGTGGCCGCCGACTACGGCTCGCTCCCACAGACCGTACGGCTCAGGTCGGACCTCGTACGGGCCCTGGACGGCTCGCTGGACGTACCGGCCCGGCTGGCGGAGCGCGAGCAGGCGTACGCGCGCCGCTCGCGCGGGGTGCAGGCCCCGCCGCCCCGGGTGACGGTTGCCCCCGGAAGCTCGCAGCTGGCGACCGTGATCGAGGTACGGGCTCAGGACGCGCAGGGGCTGCTGCACCGCATCGGCCGCGCGCTGGAAGCCGCGGGCGTGACCGTACGCAGCGCCCACGTGAGCACGCTGGGAGCGAACGCGGTGGATGCGTTCTACGTCACGAACGAAAAGGGCGAGCCGCTGTCGGACGCGTCGGCCACAGAGGTGGCCCAGGCGGTGGAGCGCGCGTTGAAGTAGGGATGGCGGCGTGCCCGGGGGAGGGGACGGGCGCAGGTCGACCGTTCCCGCGGCGGAGGGTCTTGGAGGGGCAGGCTGCGTTGATCGACCTGCGCGGGCGGATCGGCTGGGGCCGGACGGGACAGTGCTCTGCGGGGGCGGTGGCAGGGCGGCTCCGGATGCCCGTACGGCTTTTGGCGGCGGCGCCGGGCGCGGTGGCGGGATGCGGTGGCCCGGAGACAGCAGACGATGCGCCGACGGCCCGCAATCCGAAGGCGGGGCGACCTTCGGAGGGGACGCAGCCGTCAGAGGCAGGCCGGTGACCGGAGGTAGGTCGGCGCCCGTAGACGAGACGGGGCCGCACGGCAGGACAGTGCCCCAGGGTGTGCGAGTTCCCCGAGGCGCGACGGCCCCGTATACGGCGTACGGCGTACGGCCTGGCGCTGGCGCCGACACGAGCCGCAGACGCGGGACGGCATCCAGGCGTGAGGCCGCTTCCAGGGCCGAGCCCGCTTCCGGGGGTGGGGCCGTTCCCAGGAACGAGACCGCTCCCAAGGACGAGGCCGTTCCCGGAGACGAGGCTCCCCGCACCAAGGAAACTCCGCGCAAGGCTCTGCGCACCAACGAGGCTCCTCGGATCAAGGAGGCTCCCTGCGCCAAGAAGACCCCCTCCACCAACGAGGCAAGCCACGAAACCCAAGCGCTTGCCCGCTGTCGACCTCCTTTCCGCTGTCGACCTCTTTCCCTCTGCCGATATCCCTCCCGCTCTCCAGCCCTCTCCCGATCTCTAACCCCTCCCCGATCTCCAGCCTCCTTCCTGGGCTGGGCTCCCGGTCTGGTCCAGCACTGGGTTCCCGCCCCGGCCGAAGCATCCCCGCGCCCGGAAATCCTCCGGCGGCCCGCAGCTTCCCTCCGCCCAATACCCCTCTCCCCCCCAAGCCCCGCTCTGCCCCACTA
>NZ_JOCQ01000123.1 GCF_000720725.1 Streptomyces rimosus subsp. rimosus | reverse complement strand
GGTGGGGGAGGTGGGGGAGGTGGGGGAGGTGGGGGAGACGCGAGAGGCGGAGAAAACAGGCAGGCTGAAGGGCGGTTTGGCGGCCATGGGGAAGTCAGCTCTCGGATCGGTGCGGAGGTGAGGGGTGAAAGGGGGAGTGCCGGGGGCGGGTCAGTTCTCCGGGTTGCCGAGCAGCAGCAGGTAATAGTCCAGATGCTTCTGGCAGAACGTGCGGAACGGTTCCATCAGCGGATCGGTGTGGTCGGTCGCCTCCTTTCCGAAACGCTGTTGGATGGCGTCGCGCTGCTCTTTGTAAAGGACGGCCATCAGTTCACCGCACAGTGCGGCGTTCGATGTCATGTTCTGTACGCGTACGACGCGGAATCCGGATTCCTCGATCTCGCCGAGCAGCGTCGTGAAGGCGGTGGGCGGCGGGGAGGTCCACAGCCGGGTGAAGGCGTCCACCTCCTCCCTGTCGGGCGTGCCGCGCCGGGCGAATTCGGTCAGCAACAGGTGGCCGCCGGGGCGCAGGACGCGCCGGGCCTCGCGCAGGCCGGCGGGCCGGTCCGACAGGTGCGGGAAGCAGTCGATCGACCAGGCCGCGTCGAACGAGTCGTCCGCGAAGCCGAGCCGCATCGCGTCGCCGTACGCGAAGTCCACCCGCCCGGCCAGGCCGGAGGTGCTCAGCCGCTCCTCGCAGCGGGCGAGCTGGGCCTTGCTGACGGTGATGCCGGTGACCCGGCCGCCGGTGCGCTGCGCCAGCCGGATCGCCGGGCCGCCGGTGCCGCAGCCGATGTCGAGCAGGCGCGCGTCCGGCGGGAGGCCGTCGCCGGTCAGCACGTCGGCGAGGAATTCGGTCTGCCGGTCCTGGGCGAGGTCGGACAGTTCGAGGAGGGAGGTGACGGGGGTGCGCTCGCCGTGCGGTACGTACATGCCGACGTGCAGGGCGCTGCTGCCGAGCACCATGGCGAGCAGTTCGCCGTACCGGTCGTACATGGCGCCGACTTCTTCGGGAGCCGGTGCGGGGGCGCCGCTCGTGCCGTTGTCAGCCACTGTCATGGAAGTCCCCTCGGCGACGGATGGTCGGACAAGGAATCAGAAGGACGCAAGCACCCGGTGTGCACCGAGTGCACTTCTGCTCCCTGGACGCTAGCACCGGAAAGGACGGAACGGGCGTCTTCCATTCCGCAAGGAAAGGAACCGGACAGGGAATTCAAGATCGATGGGAGCGGGGCCCGTTCGCGTCATGGTGACCGGCGGTGCGGCGCCGATGAGTTTCCCATGAGAAGAGCATGAAAAGGGTGAGAAGAAAGTCCGGGGTATATCGCGCTCTGCATAATGTGTGCGTCAATGGTCGAGCCGTCCCCGGAAACGAGAGTTCCCGGGGAACAACCCCCGTGTGCGGTGCCTGCCGTCCGGAGGGCCGGGCGACGGCCCGGCCCTCCGGACGGCGCGTGCGCGCGCCACGGTCCGGGCGGGTCAGCTCGACTGCGCCTCGTTGTAGAGGTTTTCGGCATCGTCACCGAAGTACGGCCCGAACATCGTGTTGGGCAGGAAGGTGTAGCCGAAGCTGTTCACCGAGGACTGCAGGCCCGCACCGGTGGCCTCGTCGAACTGGGTGAACCAGGGGCCGCCGCTGGAGCCGCCGGTCATGTTGCAGGACATGCCGTGGTCCGTGGAGAACAGCGGGTCCTTGATGGTGTTGCCGCTGCAGTAGATCAGCTTGCTGCCGTCGTACGGCGCGGCGGCCGGATAGCCGAAGGCGTACATCGGCTTGTTGTAGCCGGTGTTGAAGGCCAGCCCCTGGCCGCCGACGGCATCGGTCAGCTGCTGCCCGCCGACCGGCGCGACGACCGCGGCGCCCACGTCGTAGTTGATGTCCTCGCTCGCCGTCCACTGCGGTGTGGAGAGGGTCTTGGACGCGGCCCACTTGCCGTACGGGGCCTGGCCGTCGTGGTAGCCGGGCACGAAGACCCAGTCGGTGTGCCAGGCGCCGTTCAGCTTCACGCAGTGCCCAGCGGTGATCACCGTGCTCTTGTTCGCGCTGGTGACGGCGTTGCCCGTACAGGAGGCGGTACGGCCCTGGTACGTGAAGAACACCCGCCCCGCGGTCTTCGACACGGCGCCGCTCCCGGTCCACGGGCCACCCGCTTGCGGGAAGGACCTGGGCGCGGGTGCGGCCGCGGTGGTGCCGGGGAGGGTGGGGCGTACGGTGCGCTCGGGGCCGCGCCGTACGGACGCGGAGGCGGTGTCGGCCGCCTTGCCGGAGCGCGGCGCCGATGCCTCGGTCCCGGTGGACAGCAGGTCGAGCGGGGTGGCCTCGCGCATCCGCTCCGCCGTCCAGAAGTCGGCCACGGAGGACGCGGAGGATGCGGAGGACCGGGAGGACGGCTGGGCCGGGGCTTCCGCCGGCGTACCGACCGCTCCGGCCGGACCGGTCTGCAGAGCCGAGACGAGCAGGGCGCCGGCGGCGGTCAGGGCACCGGCGACGGCACGGGACGCGCCGCGCCGACGGGCGCCGGGGGAGGTGCTGACGATTCGTCTCACGCGTGACTCCTTCTGCGGGGCCGCGTGGCGAACCGCGCGGCCGTCGACTACAGGCCGCGGGTTCCGCGGCCCGGCAGATGAGCGGTGCGGATGGACGTGCGTCAGGAAGAGTCCCACCGGACGCGCCGTCTGTCAGGAGCGTGTCGCGGGGAAGTCCGGAAGGCGGCCGGTGGCCGACGCGATGCGCGTGGCTCTCAGCCGCGGCCGATGTACGGCATGGCCGTCGCCATCACCGTCGCGAACTGCACGTTCGCCGTCAGCGGCAGCTGCGCCATGTGCAGGACGGTACGGGCCACGTCCGCCACGTCCATCACCGGCTCGACCTCCGTGGTGCCGTTGGCCTGGAGGATGCCGGTCTGCATCCGGCCCGTCATCTCGGTCGCCGCGTTGCCGATGTCGAGCTGTCCGCAGGCGATGTCGTACCGGCGCCCGTCCAGGGACAGTGACTTGGTCAGACCGGTCATCGCGTGCTTCGTGGCGGTGTACGCGACGGAGTGCGGGCGCGGCGCGTGCGCGGAGACCGACCCGTTGTTGATGATGCGGCCGCCGCGCGGGTCCTGTTCCTTCATCGTGCGGAAGGCGGCCTGGGCGCACAGGAATGCGCCGGTGAGGTTGACGTCGACGACCGTGCGCCAGTCGTCGTACGACAGCTCCTCCAGCGGTACGGGCGGGCCGAACGTACCGGCGTTGTTGAACAGCAGGTCCAGCCGGCCGAAGCGGTCGCGTACGGCGGCGAACAGGGCGTCCACCTGGTCGGGACGGGACACGTCGGACGGTACGCACAGGGTGGCGGGGCTCGCGGGCTCCTCCGCGGCGGGCGCGGCCAGGCGGGCCGTCTCCTGGAGCGCGTCGGCGCGCCGGCCGGCGAGCGCCACGGACCAGCCGGCCCCGGCGAGCGCCAGCGCGACGGCGCGGCCGATGCCGGAACCGGCGCCGGTGATCAGGGCGGTCGGGGCGGGGGTGGTGTGGGGGACCTCGGGTGTCGTCATGGCGGCAGGGTAGGGCGCGGGCGTACGGCTCACCCTGTCCCTGCGGCCGTACGGCTCAGCCCGCCCCCTGGAACCCCTTGAGCACCGCCGCCTTGGCCGTGGCGAACTCCTCGGCGGTGAGGATGCCGTCCTTGTGAAGTTCGCCCAGTTCCCGAAGGCGCCGCAGGAGGACATCGGTGTCCTCCCCGCCGCTGCCGCCGCCCGTACCGGCCGTCTTCTCCGAAACAGGGGTCACGTCCGGCACCGCGCTCCCACCCGACGGATGCGCCAGCCGCACCGCCACCGCCGCCGCGAGCAGCGCCGTCTGTCCGCTCTCCTTCTTGAAGCCCCACAGCTCGATGGCGTTCGGGTCGTACTCCGGCTTCGCTTTGGGGACCTCGCCCTTCGGGCGGAAACGCAGATAGCCGGATTCCAGGCCGACGGCGGGGCGCCACTCCACCCCGTCCAGATCGGCGAGGGTGTAGGTGCGGGCACCCGCCTGCTTCTTGCTCTCGGTGGTGTTCCAACGCCATTCGACGCGCACCACTTCACCGTCGAAGGTCGCCGTGCCGTCCACGCCCGACGCGGACAGCGGCACGGCGGGCCCCGGCAGCAGGTAGCGGTCGGCGGGCCCGGTGTCCACCTGGTCGAGCAGCAGCGCCTGGCGCACCTCGTCGGCGAAGTACTCGGCGACGCCCGTGCGGTCCGGGTCCACGGCCACCTGGTACGGGTTGGCGTCGTCCGGGAGGCCGCCGCCGGTGACGTACAGCAGCGGGTCGGCGCCGTCCCGCAGCCGCAGGCGCAACCGGCCGCCCTTGCGCGCCGGTTCGTACGCGACACCGGCCAGGGCCGTGAGCGGCACGCAGATCTCGCCGAGGTCCTGCCGCAGCCGGTGCACGCCGCGCTCCCGCCCCGGCACGATCCGCACCTGCTCGCCGTCGAAGGCCCACGTGCCGTCGCGCCCCATCAGTTCAGCCATGCCCGAATCCTACGGAGCGGCCGGGCCGGTGGAAGACGGTAGGGCTCGTGCGGTTCCGCGGTGATTGTCCGGCGGCGTCCGAACCGGGCGCAGAGATCACCGGCTTGTCATGTGTGCGTCGGGCATGCGACAGCGGTACGCCGTCCTCCGCCCCTCCAATCGCTGGTGACAACACCGGTCCAGGGAGGGGCAGATGGCCCGTCAAGGTCAGTACGAGCAGGACGCGCGGCCCGCACAGGGGCCCCAGGGCGCGCCGCACGGCCCGGAGCTGCGGGACGCCGCCGCACAGCTCGCCCGGCGCCGCTTCCTCACCGGCACCGGGGCCGCCGCGGCGCTGGCCTTCGCGGTCAACCTGCCGGGCACCGGCGTCGCGTACGCCGCGGCCGAGGCCGACGCCCGGAAGATCACCGAGAATCCGTTCACGCTCGGGGTGGCCTCCGGCGACCCGCTGCCCGGCTCCGTCGTGCTGTGGACCCGGCTCGCGCCGAAGCCGTACGAGCCGGGCAGCGGCATGCCCAAGGCCCGGGTCACGGTGCGCTGGGAAATCGCGTACGACGAGGGATTCCGGCGTCTGGCCGGGCGCGGGAAGGCCGACGCGCACCCGGAGTTCAACCACGCGGTGCACATCGAGGCCACCGGCCTGGCCCCGGACCGCGTCTACTTCTACCGCTTCCGGGCGGGCAGCTGGATCAGCCCGGTCGGCCGCACCCGCACCGCCCCCGCGCGCGGCGCGAAGAACAGCGAGCTGCGGCTGGGCGTCGTCTCCTGCCAGGCGTACCACGACGGCTACTACACCGCCCACCGGCACCTGGCCGCAGAGGACCTGGACGTGGTCTTCCACCTGGGCGACTACCTGTACGAGTACCCGGTGGACGCCGTAGGCGGCGCCCGCAAGTACACCGACCGCAAGCTGCCCGCGCGCTTCAACCGCGAGACGGTGACGCTGGAGGACTACCGGCTGCGGTACGCGCTCTACAAGTCCGACCCCGACCTCCAGGCCGCGCACGCCGCGCACCCGTTCATCGTCACCTGGGACGACCACGAGGTGGAGAACAACTACGCCGACGACATCAGCGAGAACAACGCCCCCAAGGGCGAGTTCCTGCTGCGCCGGGCCGCCGCCTACCGGGCGTACTGGGAGAACCAGCCGCTGCGCCGCCCGCAGCAGCCGCACGGCCCGGACGCCCAGCTCTACCGGCGCATCCACTTCGGGCAGCTGGCCCAGTTCGATGTGCTGGACACCCGCCAGTACCGCTCCGACCAGGCGTACGGCGACGGCTGGCGCACCCCGGGCCCCGAGTCCACCGACCCCAGGCGCACCCTGACCGGTGCGAAGCAGGAGCGCTGGCTGATCGACGGCTGGCGATCGTCCTCCGCGCTGTGGAACGTGCTGCCGCAGCAGGTCACCTTCTCCGAGCGCCGCAACGCCACCGGCCCCGGCTACAAGCTCAGCATGGACTCCTGGGACGGCTACACCGCGTCCCGCGAGCGGGTGCTGAAGGGCGCGGAGGCGGCGGGCGTGGACAACCTGGTCGTGCTGACCGGTGACGTGCACGTGCACTACGCGTTCGATGTGAAGCGGGACTTCGGGAACGAGAAGTCGCGCACCGTGGGCGTGGAGTTCGTGACCACCTCGATCGCGAGCGGTGAGGACGGCGCGGACAAGCCCGCCAACTGGGGCACCTACATGGCCGCCAACCCGCACATGAAGTTCTACAACGGCCGCCGCGGCTATGTGACGGTCACGCTGGACCGGGAGAAGGCGCGGGCCGACTTCCGGACGGTGTCGGCGGTGACGAAGCCGGGGGCGCCGGTGATCACGGCGGGGTCGTTCGTGTCCGAGGCGGGCGACCCGGGGCTGAAGCCGGCCTGATCCGCGTGGGGCGGGGGTCCGTGGCCGGTCCTAGGTCCGCGGTCCCCCTTCCACGCTCCCGGATTCCGCCCAAGGTCCTGGCCGAAAGGGCGCCGGAAGCGGTTCCGTGCATGACACCATGGTCAAGACATCAATCATCCATGGAGACACTCATGACGGACCCCGGTACCGGAACGACGGACACCCAGGACAGCGTTCCGATAGACGGGCGGGACGTGGCGGCGCCGCCCGCCGCGTCCCGCCGTACCAGCCTGCTCGTCACCCTCATCCTCGGCGGCCTGACCGCGGTGCCGCCGCTCTCCATGGACATGTACCTCCCGGCGCTGCCGGAGGTCACCGAGGTGCTGCACAGCCCGGCCGCCACCGTCCAGCTCACCCTGACCACCTGCCTCGCGGGCATGGCGCTGGGGCAGCTCGTGGTCGGGCCGATGAGCGACAAGTGGGGGCGCCGCCGCCCGCTGCTCATCGGCATGATCGTCTACATCGTCGCCACCGCGCTGTGCGCGCTGGCCACCAACGCCGAACTGCTCATCGCCTTCCGCCTGCTCCAGGGCCTGGCGGGCGCGGCCGGCATCGTCATCGCGCGGGCCGTCGTCCGCGACCTGTACGACGGTGTGGCGATGGCCCGGTTCTTCTCCACCCTGATGCTGATCTCCGGCGTCGCGCCCGTCGTGGCACCGCTGATCGGCGGGCAGATCCTGCGGATCACCGACTGGCGCGGCGTCTTCGTCGTGCTCACCGTGGTCGGCGTGCTGCTCACGCTGCTGGTGTGGCGCCGGCTGCACGAGACGCTGCCGCCCGCGAAGCGGCACTCCGGCGGTCTCGGCGAGGCCCTGCGCACCATGCGCTCCCTCCTCGCCGACCGCGCCTTCTCCGGCTACCTGATCGTCGGCGCGTTCGCCTTCGCCGCGCTGTTCGCGTACATCTCCGCCTCCCCGTTCGTGATCCAGGAGATCTACGGCGCCTCCCCGCAGACCTTCAGCCTGCTGTTCGGCGTCAACTCCGTCGGCCTGGTCCTGGTCGGCCAGATCAACGGCAAGGTGCTGGTCGGCCGGGTCAGCCTGGACGTCGTGCTGGGCATCGGGCTGAGCCTGATCACGGCCGCCGCGGCGGCGCTGCTGCTGATGGCGGGCGGCGTCTTCGGCGAGGTCGGGCTGTGGCCGATGGCTGCCGGGCTGTTCGTCCTGATGTCCGCTATGGGCCTGGTCATGCCGTCGGCCAACACCAAGGCGCTGCTGCGCTCCGGCCACGCCGCGGGCTCCGCCTCGGCCCTGCTGGGCACCTCCACCTTCCTGCTGGGCTCCGTCGCCTCGCCGCTCGTCGGCATCGCGGGCGAGCACACCGCCGTACCGATGGCCGTCGTCCAGCTCTCCTGCGGCGTACTGGCGCTGCTGAGCTTCCTGGGAATGTGCCGCCCGTGGCAGCGTAGGGAGGAGACCGCCACCGGGACCGGCGAGAGGACCAGGCTCTGAACGCGACGCGACTGCGCCACGGCACCCCCGCCCGCGCGGGGCTCGATCCCGCCTGGATGCACCGCCTCGTCCAGGGGGTACGGGAGGCGACCGAGGGGCCGGACCCCTGGTGCGCGGGCGCGGTGGTGCTGGCCGGACGCGGCCCGGTGGTCGCCGCCGAGGAGGCGGCGGGCTGGGCGCTGCGCTACGCGGGCTACGACCCGGAGCGCGACCGGGGTGTGGAGCTGCCCCGGGACCGCTGGGAGCCGGTGCGCGCCGGCACCGTCTTCGACCTGGCCTCGCTGACCAAGCTGTGCACGGCGATCGTGGCCGTGCAGCAGGCCGAGCGGGGCGGCCTCGATCTGGAGGCCGAAGCAGGCCGGTGGCTGCCGGGCTTCGCCGCCGGGATCACCGTCCGCCGCCTGCTCACCCACACCTCGGGACTGCGCCCGGAACTCCCCTTCTACGAGCGGCGCGGGCGCGCGGCCCAGCTGGCCCTGCTGTGGGAGGAGGCCGCCGCGCCCGCCGCGCCGCCCGGCGGCCCGTACCGCTACTCCGACCTCAACCTCATCGCCCTCCAGCTGATCCTGGAACGCCTCACCGGGCAGCGGCTGGACGCCCTGGTGGCCGAGGGGATCACCGGCCCGCTGGGCATGACCAGCACCTCGTACGGGCCGCTGGCCCCGGCGGGCGTGGCCGCGACCGAGGACCAGCGGCGGCCGTGGGCCAAGGCGGACCGCGGCATGGTGCGCGGCGCGGTGCACGACGAGAACGCGTGGGCGCTGGGCGGTGTCGCCGGACACGCGGGGCTGTTCTCCACGGCGCAGGACCTGGCGGTGCTGTGCCGGACGCTGCTGAGCGGGGGCGCGTACGGCACCGCCCGCATCCTGGGCGCGGAGTCGGTGGCGCTGCTGCTGGACCCGCCGGGACTCGGCTTCGGCGTGGACCAGCCGTGGTTCATGGGCGAGCTGGCGGGGCGCGGCGCGGCTGGGCACACCGGATTCACCGGGACGAGCCTGGTGCTGGACCGGGCGACCGACACATTCCTGGTGCTGCTGGCCAACACGGTGCACCCGCGGCGGCGCGCGGCGGGCAGCGCGCCCCGGGCGGCGGCCGCGACCCGGCTGGCGCGGGCGGTACGGGCGGGCAGCCGGGCGTTCGGATAGGGGCGTACGCGCGGTGCGGCACAGCTGTCACACCGGCCCCGTAAAATTGCCGGAATGCACGACGAACTGCGCGCCGCACTGGCCGGCCTGCTCGACGGCCTGCCGCCCACGCAGGCCGCGCGGGCCGTCGACCGCCTGATCGCCAACTACCGCGGCCGGACCCCGACCGACGCCCCGGTGCTCCGGGACCGCGCGGACGTCGCCGCGTACGCCGCCTACCGGATGCCCGCGACCTTCGAGGCCGTGCGCCACGCCCTGGACGCCTTCGCGGCGCGGCTGCCGCGCTGGTCGCCCGCCACCCATGTGGACATCGGCGGCGGCACCGGCGCCGCGACCTGGGCGGTCGCGGCCACCTGGACCGGCCACCGCACCACCGTTTACGACTGGGCCGAACCGGCCCTGGAGCTGGGCCGCGAGCTGGCCGACGGCGTCCTGCCGGACACCGACTGGCAGCGCCGGGTGATCGGCGCGGGCATGGCCGTCCCCGAGGGCACGGACCTGGTCACCGTCTCGTACGTACTCGGCGAGCTGCGCCCGGAGGACCGCCGGGCCGTCGTCGCCGCGGCGGCTGCGGCGCAGGCCGTCGTGCTGATCGAACCCGGCACCCCGGACGGCTACCTGCGCATCCGCGAGGCGCGCGAACAGCTCACGGACGCCGGGCTGCGCGTCGTCGCGCCGTGCCCGCACAGCGGCGTGTGCCCCATCGTGCCGGGCGAGGACTGGTGCCACATGTCCGCGCGGGTGGCCCGCTCCTCGCTGCACCGGCAGGTCAAGGGCGGCTCGCTGCCGTACGAGGACGAGAAGTTCAGCTATGTCGCGGCGGTGCGGCCGGAGGCGGTGGAGGGCGCGGGTGATACGGCGGCCGGTGCCGCCCCGGCCCGTATCGTCCGCAAGCCCCAGCTCCGCAAGGGACAGGTCCTGCTGGACCTCTGTACGGAGCAGGGGCTGCGGCGCGACACGGTCACCAAGCGGCACGGCGAGCGCTACAAGGCCGCCCGTGACGCCGAGTGGGGCGACGCCTGGGAGCCGGCCGGCTGACCGCCGCCCCTACGCCGGCGCCGCCCGCAGCTCCTGCGTGCAGCACTTGACGCTGCCGCCGCCCTTGAGCAGCTCGGTCACATCCATGCCGACCGGCTCGTACCCGCGCTCGCGCAGCGGCTCGAACAGCCCCACCGCGGCCTGCGGGAGCAGGACGTGCCGGCCGTCGCTGACCGCGTTCAGCCCGAACGCCTCCGCGTCGGCCCGCGAGGCGATCAGCGCGTCCGGGAACAGGCGCGCCAGCACCGCCCGGCTGCCCGCGGAGAAGGCGCCCGGGTAGTACATGACCTCCGAGTCCGTCGCGTCGTCCAGCACGCACAGCGCCGTGTCGAGGTGGTAGTAGCGCGGGTCGACGAGGTCCAGGCCGATCACCGGGCGGCCGAAGTACTCCTGCGCCTCGGCGTGCGAGAGCGGGCTGCTGCGGAAGCCGCGCCCGGCCAGCAGCCAGGAGGCGGTGACCGCGAAGTCGCCCTCCGCCTCGTTGACGTTCTCCGGCTCGCGGACCTCGGTGAAGCCGTGGTCCCGGAACCACGCGGCGTGTACGGCGGCCTCGCCGCGCCGCTCCTCGAAGGCGAACCGCGCGCCGAGCACCCGGCCGTCCACGACGGTGGCGCCGTTGGCCGCGAAGACCATGTCCGGCAGGTCGGCCCGGGGCCGCAGCTCCTCCACGGTGTGGCCGAGCGCGCGGTAGCGGTCGCGCAGCACCTCCCACTGGGCGAGCGCCAGCGGCAGGTCGACGGGCTTGTCGGGGTCCATCCAGGGGTTGATGGAGTAGCTGACCCGGAAGTGGGCCGGCGGGCACATCAGGTAGCGCCGGGGACGGGCGCTGCGCCGGGGTGTGCGCAAGGAAGGCTCCTCACGGTGGACGGGACGCGGGATGCGTACGGGACACGTACGCGCTCAAATCGTCCACCGGGAGGAGCCGTTCCGCAGTGATCCGTTCGGGTGGTTTTCACCCCTGACGGGTTTGCCCGTCGCCGCGCTGCTCCTGAAGCCTGCGCAACAGGGCGCGCCGCTGTGCCATCGGGTCCGTACCGCCGACCGCACCGCCGCCGCCCCGGCCGCCGCGCAGCGCGCCACGGGAGAGCTTGCTGCGGGTGCCGCCGACGCCGAGCATGCTGCCCGCGTTTCCCTTGCTCATGGGTCATCTCCTTTGTCCGGCGCCGCTTACCTGGCGAGACGTTACGTCTCGTTCGATAGGGAGTCTGCAGCGAGACGCTGCGTCTTGTCAAGACGATACGTCTCGCCTCATCATCGGTAGGCTTGCCCCATGGCCAACAAGACAGCGCCCGACTCCACGCGTCGCAGCGAACGCTCCCGCCGCGCCATCTACGACGCGGCCCTCGTCCTCGTCGGCGAGGTCGGCTACGAGAAGCTGACGATCGAGGGCATCGCGGCCCGCGCCGGCGTCGGCAAGCAGACGATCTACCGCTGGTGGCCCTCGAAGGCCGCCGTCCTGCTGGACGCCTTCACCCAGGACGTCGAGGGGTACGAGGCCGGACTGCCGGACACCGGCGATCTCGCCGCCGACCTCAAGTTCGTCCTGCGGGCCACCGCCGACGAGTTCAACGACCAGAAGTGGCAGGCCCCCTACCGCGCCCTCGCGGCGGCCGGCGCGAACGACCCGGAGCTGTCGGCCCGGTTCGTCGAGCGGCTGCTGGAGCCCGGCATCCGGGTCTATGTGAACCGGATGCGGGCCGCCCAGGAGCGCGGGGAAATCGGGCCCGACGTGGATGTGCGGGTGGCGGCCGAGATGGTGCTGAGCCCGTTCTCGCAGCGCTGGCTGATGCGGACCGGCGAGCTGACGTACGCGTATGTGGACACGTTGGTCGACCTGGTCCTCGCCGGACTGCGGCCCCGCCCCTGACGCGGCGGCCCCGCGCGTCGGGCACCGGGCCCGGCATGTGCGGATGCATGCGCAGCTGCACACCCGGATGAGGGGCGGGGGTGCCGCGGGGGGAGTGGAAGGTAAAGGAAGATGAACGAATCGGGGTGGATATCGGGCGTAATGGTGGCATTAGCCCGTTCTCCGGCCACCCCGGATCGGTACTCCGGTCACCCGAGGAGGAGGATGGTGGCAGCATTGATCCCAGACCACCGCTCGAAGTGAGGGGATAGATGGAACGCAAGAGCAGGTTCTCCCAGTGGCTTCGCCGGCCGAAGAGCGGTTCGGACGGCGGCGATACGGACACGGGATCAGCGGCGCAGAGCCGCGAGGACCTGCTGCTGGCGGTCGCCGACGCGGGTTTCCCGCTCGCCCCGGCGGCCCACCCCTCCGGCTACGGCTGCTCCTGTGAGCGCATCGGCTGTCCCACGCCCGGCCGGCACCCCGTCTCCTTCGGCTGGCAGACCGTCGCCAGCACCGACCGGGAGAAGGTCGCCGCCTGGGCGCGCGCGTATCCGCTGGCCAACTTCATCACCGCCACCGGCATCGCCCACGATGTGCTGGACGTCCCCGCCGACGCGGGCCGCAGCGCGCTGGAGCGCCTGGAGGCGGCCGGTGTCGAGGTCGGTCCGGTCGCGCTGAGCGGCGCCGCGTACGGCGAGGGCCGGATGCTGTTCTTCACCGCCACCCGCGGCACTCCGGACGACGAGGACGAGTGGTGGCCCTGCGAGCTGGACTGCCATCCGGAGACCATGGACGAACATCCGGGCCTGCGCTGGCACTGCCGCGGCAGCTACGTCCTCCTGCCGCCCTCCCGGCTGTCCGGCGACCAGCCCGCGGTGTCCTGGCTGCGCGGCCCCGAGCGGCCGGTGCCCGACCCGCTGACCCTGCTGGGGATGCTCACCGACGCCTGCGCGGAGTACGCCGACCAGCACGATCACGACCACGAAGCGGCGGCCTGGCCGATCGGCCGCTGACCCCTGGCTCCGGCCCGACCCGGCCGGAGCGCGACACGCACCGCCGTCTGCCGCCCTACAGCGACGTGCCTACAGCGACTTGGCGGACGTCTTCGCCTCCAGCCGGTGGAGGAAGGCGACCTTCTCGGCGGCGCCCGCGGCCGGGACCTTCACCACCTGCTCCGACAGGGTCGTGAAGGTCATCCGGCTGGACTCCTTCGCCGGACCGTCCATGATCCCCTTTATCTCCGCGGGAATGTTGATCCGCGACCCCTCGGAGACGGTCTTCTGCTGGTGGTAGAACGTCGAGAAGAAGACCAGCGCCCCGCCGTCCTTGGTGCGCAGCGCGACCGGCGCGTAATCGGACGGCTGGTCCTCGTACTGGATACGGGAGCCCGGCTGCCGCCCCTGCTGCTCGCGCAGCTGCCGCCACTGGTCGGTGTGCGGTCCCGGGGCGAACACTTCGCCCTTGCCGGTGTTCAGGTAGGCCGTGTACGCCTTGCCCAGCTTGCCCGGGGCGATCTTCAGCCCGGAGTCCTCGGCGTCGGCCGGCACCACCTCGGCGTAGCCGTCCCGGTCCGTCTTGAACTGCGGGATTTGGTTGTCGCCCAGCGCGGAGAGGTAGCTCGCCTTCCACTTGGCGCCCACCGCGTCGCGGGTGAACACCAGGAACCACCGGGTGTTGTTGCGGTTGCTGACCACGTCCGCGAGGAAGATCTTCGGCCAGCCCGCCTGCCTGGGCACGGTGAAGTGCGGGCTGGTCAGCGTCAGCGGCGGGAACTTGGGGTTGCCCTGCGGGCTGACCGCGTGCCCCGCCTTGGTGAGCGCCTGGTCGACGGCGAGCAGCGAATCCGTCTCGTAGGTCGGGTTCACCTTCGGGTCCAGCTTGCGGTTGGAGGTGTTGAAGCCGTCGACGAACTGCTGAAGCGCCTTGGCGGCCTCAGCCTTCGACACCGCCGGCAGCATCTCCCGTTCGCCGTGCACGGTCATGCACCCGCTCAGCGTCAGCAGCGCCGCGCTCGCGGCGGTCAGCGCTACGGGCACCCGGAACGGCGACCTGCGTGTCATGGGGCTCGGGCTCCTTCGGGGCGACCGGGGCCGGGGCGGCCTGGGCGGCCGCCGGGGTGGCGCGATTCGGCGCCACCCTACCGGGGGCGAAGAACAGGGCCAGCGTGGGGACCAGATACAGCGCCCACACCGTGACCTGGAGGACGGTCGGGTCGGGCTGGAAGTTGAAGACGCCCTTGAGCAGCGTGCCGTACCAGCTGTCCGCCGCGTAGGCGTCGCCCAGGTCGAACGCCTTCGTGGACAGGCCGGGCAGCAGCCCCGCTTCCTGGAGGTCGTGGCAGCCGTACGCCAGCACGCCCGCGGCGACCACCACGAGCATGCCGCCGGTCCAGGTGAAGAACTTCGCCAGGTTGATGCGGACGGCGCCGCGGTAGAACAGCCACCCCAGGGCCACCGCCGTCAGCAGCCCCAGCAGGGCGCCGGCCAGCGGGCGCCAGCCGTCGTCCGCGCTGCTCGCCGCCGCCCAGATGAACAGCGCCGTCTCCAGGCCCTCGCGTCCCACCGCCAGGAAGGCGGTGACGACCAGCGCCGTCGTGCCCATCGCCAGCGCCGCGTCCAGCTTGCCGTGCAGCTCCTTCTTCAGGTGCCGCGCGGTCCGCCGCATCCAGAAGACCATCCACGTCACCAGCCCCACCGCGATGATCGACAGCGAGCCGCCGAGCGCCTCCTGCGCCTCGAACGTCAGCGTCTGCGAGCCGAACTGGAGCGCGGCGCCGAACACCAGCGACAGCAGGACGGCGATGCCCACGCCCAGCCACACCGGCCGCAGCGCCTCCCGCCTGCCGGTCTTGACCAGGTAGGCGATCAGGATGCAGACGACCAGGCTGGCTTCCAGGCCCTCGCGCAGACCGATCAAGTAGTTGCCGAACACGGCGGTCCCTTCCCTTCCTCTTCCGGCGCCGCGGTCAGGCGAACAGCCCGCGTCCCCACCAGTCGTCGGGCCCGCCGACGCCCGGCGGGACCGCGAAGAGCGCCGAACCCACGTGCTGGATGTATTCGTTGAGCGCGTCGTGGCGCGCCAGCCGCTGCTGGAGGGGGACGAAGCCCTGGCGCACGTCCCGCTGGTAGGCGAGGAAGAACAGGCCCGCGTCCAGCCGGCCCAGCCCGTCCGTGCCGTCGGTGAAGGAGTAGCCGCGGCGCAGGATGCGGATGCCGTCGTTGGAGTCCGGGTGCGCCAGGCGTACGTGCGCGGTCGGCGGCATCGACGGCAGGTGCGGCGCGTCGTGCTCGTTCTTGCGGCCGACCGCCGCGCCCTCGCCCTTGTCCCGCCCGAAGATGTCCTCCTGTTCCCGCAGCGAGGTGCGGTCCCAGGTCTCGATGTGCATCCGGATGCGGCGCGCCACCAGGTACGAGCCGCCGGCCATCCACGCGCCGCCGCCCTTCTCGTCCCGCGCGCCGACCCACACATGCCGCTCCAGGGCCCCGGCGTCGGTGCCCGCGATGTTCCGGGTGCCGTCCTTGAAGCCGAACATGTTGCGCGGGGTCTGCGCGTCCGGCGTCGTCGAGGAGGTCTTGCCGAAGCCCAGCTGGGACCAGCGCACGGCGACCTTGCCGAAGCCGATCCGCGCCAGGTTGCGGATCGCGTGCACGGCGACCTGCGGATCGTCGGCACACGCCTGTACGCACAGGTCGCCGCCGCCGCGCGCCGGGTCGAGGTTGTCGCCGGGGAACCGCGGCAGGTCCACCAGCGCCGCCGGCCGCCGGTCCCGGAGCCCGAAGCGGTCCTTGCCCCCGGCCTCGAACAGCGTCGGGCCGATGCCGAAGGTGAGGGTGAGCCGGGAGGGCGGCAGGCCGAGCGCCTCGCCGGTGTCGTCCGGCGGCGCCTCGGCGAGCGAGCCGACGGCGCCGGAGCCGACCTGGGACCCGGCGGTCATCCGTGCGGCGGCCTGCGTCCACTCCTTGAGGAGGGCGATCAGCTCCGCCCGGTCGTCGGTCTTCACGTCGAACGCCGCGAAGTGCAGCCGGTCCTGGACGGCGGTGGCGATACCGGCCTGGTGCGGGCCGTGGAAGGGCACGGCCTCGGCGGGCCGGGCCGCCGCCGCGGGCGCCGCGTCGCTCCCGGTGCGCAGCGCGGCTGCCGTACCGCCGGCCGCGACCGCGCCGAGCGCGAGCCCGGCACCGCCCCAGCCGAGCAGCGCACGGCGCGAGGGCGTACGGGATGAGGGCGTACGGGGCGCCGCGGCCCCGGCCTTCCCGTCCTCAGGCGCCGCCACGTCTTCCGCAGCGGCTGCCGTCCCCGCATCCGCCGTGTTTTCCGCGGCGTTCTCCGCCTCCGCAGCGCTCTTCTTGGTCTCGCCGTTCGTCATGACGCTCCGCCCCCCCGCGTTACTTGGCGGTCGCCACGGCGGCGGCCAGCTTCGACAGCGGCTCGGCGAGCGCGTTGACGCCGTCGGACAGTTCCTTGCGCTCGTCCTTGCCGACGGTGTCGTACGCGGCGAAGCCGTCGGGCGAACCGCTGTCGCGGTGCCGGTCCAGCAGCGCGCGGATCGCCGCGAACTGCTTGTCCAGCTCCTTGGCGAGCGCCGGGCGGTTCGCGGCGGCGACCGGCTTGAGCAGTTCGTAAGCCTTCTGCGCGCCCTCGACGTTGGCCTGGAAGTCGCTCAGGTCGGTGTGGCTGTAGCGCTCCTCCTCGCCGGTGACCTTGCCGGTGGCCACCTCGTCGAGGAGTTCCTTGGCGCCGTTGGCCATGCTGGTCGGGGTGATCTCGGCCTTGCCGACGCGCTTCTGCCAGTCCTCCAGGTCGGTGATCAGCCGGTCCGCCAGCTTCTTGTCGTCGGCGGTGATCTCCTTCTTCTCCCAGAGGGCCTGCTCCAGCTTGTGCCAGCCGGTCCACTGCTGCCCGTCCTCCAGGCCGTCGGCGCGCACATCGACCTTGGGGTCGATGTCGCCGAAGGACTCGGCGACCGGCTCGGTGCGCTCCCAGCCGGTGCGCGAGACGGCGTACGCCTTCTTCGCGGCCTCGATGTCCCCGGCCTTCACCGCGTCCGCGAACTTCCGTGCCGCGGGCAGCGTCCCGTCGGCCTGCTCCTGGACGTACGTGCGGTACGCGGCCACCGCCCGGTCCAGCTTCGGGTCGCGGGCCGGCGCCGTGCTCTTGCCGGTCGCGGTCACCTTCTGCCGGATGCCGTCGCCCTTCATGCCGGGCTTGCAGGCGATCTCGTACGGGCCGGGCGCGATCTCGGCAACGATGTCCGCGCCGGTGCCGGGGCCGATGTTCTCCCGCTCGGTGACGATGCGGTCGCCGGGCGCGTAGACGTACACCTCGGTGACCTTGCTGCCCCTGTTCTTGACGGCGAGCCGCAGGTGCCCGGCGGGGAACTCCTTCTTCGACACCGCGCAGCCGTCGTCCGTCGCCGTCACCTGCACCGCGCCGTCCTGCGCGCCGCCGTCCGCCGCCGCGTCGCTCTTCTGGGCGCAGGCGGAGACGGTGGTGAGGGCCGCGGCCACGGCGGCGGTGAGGGCGGCAGAGCGGAGGGCTCGCATACGGGGCTCCAGGCGTGCGGAGGAACGGCGGTCGGCCACTAAGGACGCCCTAACTTATCCGAGGCTTACCTGAACGATTCCCGTACTGCCCGGTGATTCCGCTCTCACCGGCCACGGGCCCGTCACGGATGGTCGGCGGTATGGACACGGAAGGGCAATGTCCCGGTAAAGGTAAGGGTCATGGTTCCCGCAAGGGCATGACCAGCGGTGTTCCGGTGCGCGGGTGGCCGATCACCTCGACCGGCTGCCGGTAGACCCGGCTCAGCAGCCCGGCCTCGAACATCTCGGCGGGCGGGCCCTGCGCGGCGATCCGCCCGTCGTGCAGCAGCGCCGCCCGGTCCGCGTACGCCGCCGCCAGCCCCAGGTCGTGCAGGACCACCGCGACCGCGGCACCCGCCGCTGCCCGCTCCCGGCACAGCCGCAGCACCAGTTCCTGGTGGCGCAGGTCCAGCGCGGCGGTCGGCTCGTCGAGCAGCAGCAGCGGGGCGCGCTGCGCCAGGACACGCGCGAGCGCGACCCGGGCCCGCTCGCCGCCGGACAGCGCGGAGAACGGCCGCTCCGCGAAGCCGGTCACCTCGGTCGCCGCCATCGCCTCCGCGACGGCCGCCTCGTCCTCGTCCGCGCGCTCCGTAGCGGACCAGGGCGCCCGGCCCATCCGTACGACCTCCTCCACGGTGAACGGGAAGGACAGCGCGGCGGACTGCGGCAGCACCGCCCGGCGCAGCGCCAGTTCGGGCGCGGTCCAGCCGGTGGCCGGGCGGCCGTCGATACGTACCGCGCCGGTGGCGGCGGGCAGGTCGGCGGCGAGCGCGGCGAGCAGGGTGGACTTGCCCGCGCCGTTCGGCCCGACGAGCGCCAGCACCTGGCCCGCGGTGACCTCCAGGTCCACCCCGTCCAGGACGGTGCGGGCGCCCAGCCGTACGCCCAGCCCGTCGGCCCGCGCGTACGCCGTACCCATGGGTACGGGCTCCGGCAGCGCACGGGCGCGCCCGGCGAACCACGTACTCAACACCGGAATCCGGCCGAGGCTCATGCCCAGCCCCCTTGCTTGCGACGGGTCCTGCGCAGCAGCCAGAAGAAGAACGGGCTGCCGAACAGGGCGGTCAGGACGCCCAGCGGCAGTTCGGCGGGCTGGGCCGCGGTGCGCGCCGCGAGGTCGGCGACGACCAGTACCAGCGCGCCGCCCAGGGCGCTGCCCGGGATCAGGAAGCGGTGTCCGGGACCGGCCGCCATCCGCAGCAGGTGCGGTACGAGCAGGCCGACGAAGGTGATGACGCCGGCCACCGCCACGGCCGCTGCGGTGAGCAGGGCGACGACCAGGATGAGGACGACGCGCAGCCGTTCCACGTCCACACCGAGGTGCCGGGCCGGGCGTTCGCCCAGCGCCAGCAGGTCCAGTCTGCGGGCGTAGAAGGGTGCGAGGGCCAGCCCGGCGACGGCGCACGGCAGGACCGCCAGCACCTTGGGCCACACGGCCTGGGACAGCGAGCCGAGCTGCCAGAAGGTGATCTGTGAGAGCTGCGCGTTGTCGGCGAAGAAGAGGAACAGGCCGATCAGCGCGCCCGCGAAGGCGTTCACCGCGATACCGGTGAGGATCAGCGTGACGACCTCGGTGCGGCCGCCGGAGCGGGAGAGCGCGTAGACGATCAGTACGGTCAGCAGGCCGGTGGCGAACGCGCAGGCCGGGACCGTCCACGTACCGAGGAAGCCGAGCCCGAGCGCGATGGCGCCGACCGCGCCCACCGCCGCCCCCGACGAGATGCCGATGACGCCCGGCTCGGCCAGCGGATTGCCGAACACGCCCTGCATGAGGGCGCCCGCGCAGCCGAGCGAGGAGCCGACGAGCAGCGCCAGGGCGACGCGCGGCAGCCGCACGTTCCACAGCACGCTCTCGCCCACCCGGTCCAACTCGGCTTCGCCGAGGCCGAGATGGTGCAGCAGTGAGCCGAGGACGTCGCCGAGCGGGATGCGGTACGCGCCGAGTCCGGCAGAGAGCAGGCAGCCGAGGAGCAGGGCGAGGGCGAGGACGGTGGTGAGGAGGGCGGTGCGGCTGCGGGGGCGGCGGGGCCGGGCGTCGGGGACTGCCGGGGGAGACGCGGCAGTGGCGGTGCCGGTGGTGGCGGGCGCGTCCGTGCGGGGAAGTGCCGTCATCTTATTTCCCCTTGGCGTGGATCTGCTGGACCAGGGAGCGCAGGACCGTGTCCGTCCGCGGCCCGAAGTTGAGCAGCACCCCGTCGTCGATGGAGGCCACCCGCCGGTCCATTCCGGCCGGTGTCTGCGCCACACCGGGGATCTTCACCAGTCCGTCGACCCCGCCGACGGATTCCAGGCCCTTGCGCATCACCAGGATCACGTCCGGCGCGGCCTTCGCCAGCGCCTCGCTCGTGATCGGGGTGAAGTCCTTCTTCAGGCCGGACTCCTTGCCCGCGTCGACGCCGCCCGCCGCCTCGATCATCGAGTCCGCGCCGGACCCGGCGCCGCCGATGAGGTAGACGGAGGCCGAGCCGCGCAGGTAGAGGAAGGCCACCCGGGGCCGGCCGGCCGCCGCGCCGCCGTGCGGAACGCTCTTGCGGGCGGCCTCGATCCGCTGGTCGGTGCGCTTCTTGAGCGCCTCGCCCGCCTTCCGTACGCCGAGGGCCGCCGCCACCGCGTCGATACGGGTGTCCACGTCGGCCAGCCGCTTCGCGGGCTCGAACGTGATGACCGGGACCCCGGCGTCCCGTATCTGGCCGATGGCCTCCGCCGGACCCGTGGAGGTGTCCGCCAGCACCACGTCCGGCTTGAGCGAGAGCACGTTCTCCGCCGACACGTCGTGCGCGCGGGTCACCACGGGCAGCTTCTTCGCCTGGTCGAAGGTGGCGGTGATGTCGCGCGCGACGACCCGGCCGCCGAGCCCGAGGGAGAAGACGATCTCCGAGAGGGAGCCGGTCAGCGGCACGATCCGGCCGGCCTCGCGGACCGTCACGTCGTGGCCGTCGGCGGACCGTACGGTCGCGGGCAGTTCGGGTCCGGGCGCGGGGCCGGACAGCGGCTCGGCGCGGTCGGCGGCGGGTTCGGCGGCGGGCCGGTCCGGGGCTGCGGCGGCGTCCGTGCCGCCGCCGCAGCCGGTGAGCGCCAGGGCGAGAGCCAGGGTGGCGGCGAGCGCCGCGACGGGGCGTGACAGGCGACGGTGGGCCGGAACCGGTTCCCGGGACGGGCGCGGCCGGACCGGCCCCCGGATGGTTGCTGTCACTGTCCCGCCTTTCCTCGTACGCCAGTTGGTGCGGGGCCGGTGGTACCGAGGGGGCTCGGGGCCGTTCCCGGGGTTCCGTATTCAGCCACGCTTAGCTTAGGTTAGCCTTACCTTAATCGCTAGCCCTGGAGGGGTCCCCGATGCTGCCGTTCAGACCGGCCCGCGGCCGCGTGCGCGGCCGTACCCGCGTGCTCGCCGCCGCCTTCCTGGCGGCGCTGCTGGGCACGCTGCTCCCCGCACTGCCCGCGGACACCGCGCAGGCGGCGGCCCGTACGGTGGCGGGCGGCCGGCTGGACTGGGGCATCAAATCCTCCTTCCAGTCCTACGTCACCGGGCCCATCGCCCACGGGAGTTGGAGCCTGACCGGCGGCGCCGCCACGGTCGGCGACAGCCGGTTCCGCTTCCACTCCGCGACCGGCGGCTACGACCCGGACAGCGGCGCCCTGACGGCGGGCTTCTCCGGCGGCGTCCACTTCACCGGCCACCGCAAGCCGGACGGCTCGTACGAACTGGACCTGACCATCAGCCGCCCGCAGGTCGCCGTCGCCGACGGCCGCGGCACCCTCTTCGCCGACATGACCAGCAAGGAGAAGGGCACCGGCCGCGTCACCACGGCCGCCCGGGTGCCGCTGGCCACGCTCGAACTCGGCGGCCTCGACACCCGGGGCGGCGGCACGCCGATCGCGCTCACCAACATCCCGGCGAAGCTGACCGCGCAGGGCGCGCGGGCCTTCGCGGGGTACTACACGGAGGGCACCCAGCTCGATCCGGTGAGCCTGTCGGCGGACGTACGGGCCGGGGCGGCGGCTGCCGGGCCGAGCCCGACGCCCACGCCGTCCGAAAGTGGTGAGCACGAGAGCGCTGACGCGTCGCACGGCACCTTCACCAATGCCGCCGTCGACTGGGGCGTGCGCCGCACCTTCCGCGAGTACGTCACCGGTGGCATCGCCAAGGGCTCGTGGCGCCTGACCGACGGCGCCCAGGACGGCGGCGCGCTGTTCCGCTTCCCGCGCGGCAAGGGCACGTACGACGCCGAAAAGGGCTCCCTGGACGCGGAATTCGCCGGAACCCTCCGCTTCACCGGCAAGGACCTCGACCTGACCCTGTCCGCCGTCTCGGTCGTGGTGAAGGACGGCCGCGGCACGCTGGCCGCCGACGTCACCAGCGGCGGTACGCGTACGGAGCACACCCCGCTGGCCACCTTCGAGGCGGAACGGCTCACCCCGGACAAGGGGCTGATCACCCTCACCGAGGCACCGGCGAAGCTCACCGCCGACGGCGCGAAGGCGTTCGGCGGCATGTACAGCGCGGGCACCGGCATGGACCCCGTCTCGCTCGCCGTGGCCGTCGACAAGAAGGCCGCGCTCCCCGCCCTCCCCGACCTCGGCACCGACCCGAAGGCCGCCGCCGGGAACGGCAAGCGGGCGGACCAGGCCCCGTCCGCCGCACCGGCCGCGGACTCCACCCCCGTCTCCGCCCGCACCGTCACCCTCCTCGTCGTGGCCGGCGTGCTGCTCGTCGCCGTCGCCGCGTTCCTCGTCCTGCGCGCCCGCCGCCGTACCGCATCCACGGCGCCCCCGCAGGACTGACCCCGCCCGACCCCACCGCACCCCCACCCAAGGAGAGCCACCGACCATGGCCGCCATACGCCGCCCGCTCGCCCTCGCGGCAGCCATCGCCACCGCCGCCACCACCGCGGCCCTGTGCCTGCCGACCACCGCCACGGCCGCCCCCGCGGCCGACGCGGCGGCACCGAAACTGGAGCTGAAGAACGGCACGCTCGACTGGGGCGTCAAGGAGTCCTTCCGCAAGTACGTCAAGGGCATGGCGCTCGGCGACATCACCACCGCCGACGGCGCCCGGCAGGCCCCGGACAACGGTCCGTTCACCTTCACGGGCGGCACCGGCACGTACGACATGAGCACCCATGCCGTCGCCACCACCTTCAAGGGCAGCGTCCGCTTCACCTCGAAGGCGCACGGTTTCGACATCAAACTGGCGGACCTCAAGGTGGCCACCCAGGGCAAGACGGGGGCCATCACCGCGGACGTGACGGCCGCGGGCAAGACCCAGGACGACGTGGCGCTGGCCTCACTCGACCTGTCGGGGGTACGGCCGGGCAGCGGCGCGGGCGGCGCGATGACGTTCGCGAAGATCCCGGTCAAACTGACGGCCAAGGGCGCCGAGGCGTTCAACGGGATGTACAAGGAGGGGCAGGAGCTCGACGCGGCCACGCTGTCGGTGACACCGGCGAGCACGCCCGGGAAGCCGGGGAAGCCGGAGAAGCAGGAAGAGCCGGGGAAGCCGGGGAAGCCGGAGACCGGCTCCGGCCGTGGTTCTGATGCCGGTACCAGCACCTCCGGTATTTCCGGCACCCCTAGTACCTCTGACAGCCCTGGCACCTCTGACAAGAAGCAGAGCGCCGGCTCCTCCTCGCCCACCACGTCCTCCTCCTCCGCCGCCTCCGACAAGATCGTCGACGGCACCCTCGACTGGGGCGTCAAGAAGTCCTTCCGTGACTACGTGACCGGCCCCATCGCGCACGGGAAGGCCGAACTCGCGGGCGGTGCCGCCACCTCTGCCGCCGGATACCGCTTCTCGAAGGGCCACGGCACGTTCGACGGCGCCAAGTCCGCCCTCGCCGCGGACTTCAACGGCTCGGTCCGCTTCACCGGCCACGAGGGAGCGCTCGACCTGAAGTTCAGCAACCTCAAGGTCAAGGCCGGCGGCACCAAGGGCACGCTGGTCGCGGACGTCTCGGCGAAGTCGCGCGCCACCGGCAAGGTCACCAACACCCCCGGCATGGCGCTCGCCGACCTCAAGGTCCCGGCCGGTGCCCTCGTGGCCAAGAACGGTGTCGTCACCCTCAAGAATGTGCCCGCGACGCTGACCGCCGCCGGTTCCAAGGCGTTCGAGAGCATGTACCAGGCGGGCCAGGCCCTCGACCCGGTGACGGCCACCGTCTCCGTCGACCCGAACGCGCAGCTCCCGGCGGGCGGCACCGGCTCGGGCCCGGAGTCCGGTCCGGGTTCGGAGTCGGGCTCGGGTGCGGGTTCGGCCGGTTCGTCCGGCAGCGGTACGGCGTCGTTCAGCAGCGGCAGCGCGAGCACCGTCGGCGGCACGGGCGGATCGCTCGCGGCCACCGGCGCCTCGACGCCGGCCGGCGCGCTGGCGGGCGTGGCCGCCGGCCTGATCGCGGCGGGCGGCGCCGCCACCTACGCCGTACGCCGCCGCGCCACCCGGTAATCCACCGGGCACACC